>NZ_JBNCKO010000002.1:321044-523319 GCF_049841595.1 Micromonospora sp. DT228 | reverse complement strand
GACAAGGGCTGGGAGTCCAAGGACGAGCACGGCTCCGACAAGGGCCGGGACTCCAAGGACGAGCACAGCTCCGACAAGAGCTGGGACTCCAAGGACGAGGACGAGTACGGCTCCGACAAGAGCTGGGAGTCCAAGGACGAGCACAGCTCCGACAAGGGCCGGGACTCCAAGGACGAGGACGAGTACGGCTCGGACAAGGGCTGGGAGTCCAAGGACGAGCACGGCTCCGACAAGGGCCGGGACTCCAAGGACGAGCACAGCTCCGACAAGGACTGGGACTCCAAGGACGAGCACGGCTCGGACGAGGACAGCTGGGAGAAGGAGCGCGAGTTCGTCTACTACGGCGACGCCAAGGTCGACAAGGACGCCAAGCCGGGTCGCTACGAGCTCAAGGGCTCGTGCGGCGAGGGCGAGCTGGTCGTGCTGCCGCACGGCGGTGTCGACGGTGGTGACGGCGGTGCCAGCACCGGTGCCGACCGTGGCCTGGCCACCGGCGGGGCGGGCCTGCTCGGCGCTGCCGCGCTCGGCGGGATCGTGCTGATGCGTCGTCGGCGGACCGATGGTTCGCTCGTCTGACGTGACGACGACACGGGCCGGCGGCCGTCACGGGAAACCGTGGCGTGCCGCCGGCGCGGCCGTCGTCGTCACCATGGCCATGATCGGAGCCGGCATGATCGGCTTCGCCCTGAAGACCACGCCCCCGGCTCGACCGCCGCAGCCGCTGGCCCAGGCCGGTCCCGAGGCGAGCGGGCCGGCCGACACCGCCACCGCCGTCCCGCCGGTGGACGGGCAGCCGGTCGGCCAGGGGGACGTGCCGGCCGGGTTGGCGCGCTCCGCCCCGACAAGCATCGAGATCCCCCGGATCGGCGTCGACGCGACGGTCCTGTCACTCGGCACCAACCCGGACGGCACCGTCCAGGTCCCCCCGTTGGAGCAGGCCGACCAGGCTGGGTGGTACGAGCCTGGCGCGAGCCCCGGCGAGACGGGTAACGCGGTGATCGTCGGGCACGTGGACTCGGCGAAGCTCGGCCCAGCCGTCTTCTTCGACCTCGGCTCCCTCGTGCCCGGTGACACGATCACGGTGCGGCGGGCGGACGGCCAGCCGGCCACGTTCCAGGTCGAGTCGGTGAAGTCGTACCCGAAGACGGCCTTCCCCACCGAGTTGGTGTACGGGCCCAGCGACCGGCCCAGTCTGCGGGTGGTCACCTGTGGTGGTCAGTTCGACGAGGCCGCCAAGAGCTACCCGGACAACATCGTCGCCTTCGCCACCCTGGTGGCCTGACCGCTGAGGAGACGAAACGCGGTCCGGCCGGTCGGGGTGACCCGACCGGCCGGACCGCGTCCGGCGTGGCTGACTCAGGCGGCCGCGGAGGTCCGCACCAGGGTGCGGATCTGGCGCAGCAGCACCGACAGGGCGGCGAGATCCGCCCGCGACTCGTCGAACTCCCCCATCGCCCGGCGGGCGCGGTGGATCGATGTCGCGTTCGACTGCTCCCACTGCTGCACCCGCTCGTGCGGCGGCAGGTCCTCCGGGGTGGAGCCGAACACCTCCGCGGTGAGCGCGGCCAGCGCGGCGTACAGGTCGTAGCGCAACGCCATCCGGGCCAACGTCTGCCAGCGGTCCTCGCGAGGCAGCAGGGAGATCTTCGACAGCAGCGAGTCCACCCGGAACAGGTCGGACAGCACGAAGTAGACCGAGGCCACCTCGCTGACGTCCCGACCGCTGGCGTTCGCCGTCTCCACCACGTCCATCAGACCGAAGCTGTACATCAGCCGGGTCGCGCGTTCCGCCAGCTCGCGGGGCAGCCCACGCTCGGTCATCGAGTCCATGTGCGCGGCGATGCCCTGCCGCTCGTTGCCGTAGAACAGCTCCTCCAGCCCCGGCAGCAGCCGGGTGACGCCGTCGCGCAGCCGGGCGATCTCGGCCGGCACGTCGATCGGCGAGCGCCGGTTGGACACCAGCCACCGCACGGCCCGGTCGAGCAGCCGACGGGTGTCCAGGTAGACACTTGTCTGCAGCTCCGGTGCGACCTTGTTGTCCAGCGCCTCGACCGCGTCCCACAGGTCGCGCAGGCCGAACACCTCGCTGACCACCACGTACGCCCGGATCACGTCCGCCGCGCTGGCCGCCGTCTCCTCGACCACCCGGAAGATGAACGAGATGCCGCCCCGGTTGATCGCCTCGTTGACAAGCACTGTGGTGACGATGTCCCGGCGCAGCCGGTGCCTGCCCATCCGGTCGGCGAACCGCTCACGCATCGGCGTCGGGAAGTAGTTGACCAGGACCTCGGTCGTCCACTCCTCGTCCGCCAGACCCTCGGTGAGGATCTCCCGTTCCAGGACGATCTTCACGTACGCGAGCAGCACCGCGAACTCCGGCGCGGTCAGCCCGGACTCGCTGCGGACCGCCAACTCCTCGTCCGGCGGCAGCGCCTCCAGCGCCCGGTCCAACGCGCCGGACCGCTCCAGCTCGTTGATCATCCGGCGGTGCACCGGAAGCAGCGAGGCGGCCTGCGCCTGGGCGTTGTTGATCGCCCGAGCCTGGTCGTAGTTGTCCCGCAGCACCAGCTCCGCGACCTCGTCGGTCATCCCGGCCAGCAGCTCGTCGCGCTCGGCCGTGGTCAACTCGCCGTCGGCCACCGCCGTGTTCAGCAGGATCTTGATGTTCACCTCGTGGTCGGAGGTGTCCACGCCGGCCGCGTTGTCGATGAAGTCGGAGAAGATCCGACCGCCGGTCAACGCGTACTCGATCCGGCCGAGCTGGGTCCAGCCCAGGTTGCCGCCCTCGCCCGCGACCCGGCACCGCAGGCTGCGCCCGTCCACCCGGATCGCGTCGTTGGACTTGTCGCCCACCTCGGCGTTCGTCTGCGTGGACGCCTTGACGTAGGTGCCGATGCCGCCGTTCCAGAACAGGTCCACCGGAGCGGTGACGATCGCCTTCATCAGCTCCTGCGGCGACAGGTGCGTGACGTCGCCGTCCAGGCCGATCGCCGCCCGGACCTGCGGCGTGATCGGGATGGACTTCGCGGTACGCGGGAAGATGCCGCCCCCTGCCGAGATCAGCTCCGGGTTGTAGTCCTCCCACGAGGACCGAGGCAGGTCGAACAACCGGCGCCGCTCGGTGTACGAGGTGGCCGCGTCCGGCTCCGGGTCCAGGAAGATGTGCCGGTGGTCGAAGGCCGCCACCAGCCGGATGTGCTCGGACAGCAGCATCCCGTTGCCGAACACGTCGCCGGACATGTCACCGACGCCGACCACCGTGAAGTCCTGGGTCTGGGTGTCCAGGCCCAACTCGCGGAAGTGCCGCTTCACCGACTCCCAGGCGCCCCGGGCGGTGATGCCCATCTTCTTGTGGTCGTAGCCGGCGGAGCCGCCGGAGGCGAACGCGTCACCCAGCCAGAAGTTGTGCGCCGTGGAGATCTCGTTGGCGATGTCGGAGAACGTCGCGGTGCCCTTGTCCGCCGCGACCACCAGGTACGGGTCGTCGCCGTCGTGCCGCACCACGTCCTCGGGCGGCACGATCTGCCCGCTGACGATGTTGTCGGTGACGTCGAGCATCGCGCCGACGAACTCCTGGTAGCAGGCGACCGCCTCGTCCCGGTCACCCGGCTTCTGCTTCAGCACGAAGCCGCCCTTGGCACCGACCGGCACGATCACGGTGTTCTTCACCATCTGCGCCTTGACCAGGCCCAGCACCTCGGTCCGGAAGTCCTCCCGGCGGTCGGACCAGCGCAACCCGCCCCGGGCCACCGGCCCGAACCGCAGGTGCACGCCCTCGAACCGAGGCGAGTAGACGAAGATCTCGAACTTCGGGCGCGGCGCCGGCAGGTCCGGGATGGCCTGCGGGTCGAGCTTGAACGCCACGTACGCCTTCGGCCGCCCGTCGGAGCGCTTCTGGTAGAAGCTGGTCCGCAGGGTCGCCTCGATCAGCGTCAGGTACGAGCGCAGGATCCGGTCCTGGTCGAGGCTGGCCACGTCGTCCAGCCCGGCCCGGATCATCTCCACCAGCTCGCCACTGCGCTGCTGCCGCTGCTCGGTGGTCTGCCCACCCGGCGCGAACCGGGTCTCGAAGAGATCCACGAGCAACGCGGCGAGCTTCGGGTACGCGACGAAGGTCTGCTCCATGTAGTCCTGGGAGAAGACCGTGCCGGCCTGCCGCAGGTACTTCGCGTACGCCCGCAGCACCACCACCTGCCGCCAGGTGAGCCCGCCGCGCAGCACCAGCTCGTTGAACCGGTCCACCTCGGCCTCACCGCGCCAGGCCGCCGCGAAGGCGTTCTCCACGTGTGGGCGTACCTCGGCCAGCTCGTGGTGCCCCTCGGGCAGCATCATGCCGAAGTCGTACAGGTAGACCCGCCCGTCGATCCGGTCCACCTCGTACGGGTGCTCGTCGACCACGCGCACACCGAGGGAGTGCAGCACCGGCAGCACGGCGGAGAGCATCATCGGTTCGCCGTACCGGTAGACCTTGAACCGGACGTCCATCGCCTCGGCCAGGTCCGCGCCGGGCACCCGGGTGCCGGGGCGGGGTGCGAGCTGCTTGCGGAACAGGTGCATCTCCAGCTGGCCGGGCTCCTCCAGCAGCTCCAGCTTCGCCAGGTCCTTCATCGCCTCGTACGGCGTGTGCCCGTCCTTGTAGCCCTCCGGGAACGCGTCGGCGTACCTGGTGAACAGGTGCTTGGCCTGCTCGTCGCCGAGTTTGCGCTCCAGCACCAGCCGGTAGTCGTCGTCCCAGAGTCGGGTCGCGTCGGCCAACTCCTCGGCCAACAGGTCGGCGTCGATCTCGCCGGGCGGCCGGGTCGGGTCGGTACGCACGATGAAGTGCACCCGGGCCAGCATCGACTCGGTGACGCGCGTGGTGTAGTCCACCCCGACACCGTTGAGCTCACGCAGCAGGATGTCCTGCATGCGCAGCCGGTTCTGGGTGGTGAACCGGTCCCGGGGCAGGTAGATCAGGCAGGAGATGAACCGCCCGTACGCGTCCCGGCGCAGGAAGACCCGTAGCTGCCGACGACCCGCCATCCGCAGCACGCCGATCACCGCGTGGTAGAGGTCGTCGGTCTTGATCTGGAACAGCTCGTCGCGGGGGTAGGTCTCCAGGATCTGGATCAGATCCTTACCCGAGTGACTGCGTCGACTCAGGCCGGACCGGTCCAGCACCTCGGCCACCTTGCGGCGCACCACCGGCAGCTCCCGGACGCTGGTCCGGTACGCGGCGGTGGAGAACAGGCCGAGGAAGCGCCGCTCGCCGATCACCTCGCCGGCCTCGTTGAAGATCTTGAAGCCGATGTAGTCCAGGTACGCCGAGCGGTGCACGGTGGCCCGCGAGTTGGCCTTGGTGATGATCAGCAGGCGCTTCTCCAGCACCTTCTCGTGCGCCTCGGGCGTCATCGACGCCAGCGGCCGGGCCTCCGGCGCGTCGGAGCGCAGGATGCCCAGACCGGTGCCGAGCACCGCCTCCAACGCCTTGCCGTCGACCTCGTCGCCGGCATCGCCGCTCGCGGCGTCCACCAACCGGTACTCGCGGTAGCCGAGGAAGGTGAAGTGGTCGTGGGCCAGCCACCGCAGCAGCTCCACCGAGTCGGTGATGTCCTTCTCCGGCACCGGCGGCCGGTTCTCGGCGGTACGCGCGGAGGCCAACTCGTCGGCGAGCGCGAGGGAGCGCTGACGCATCTTGGGCCAGTCCTCCACCGCCTCCCGCACGTCGGTGAGAACCCGCTGCAACTCGCGGCGCAGCCGGTCCCGCTCGGCCGCGTCCCGGACCGGGTCGATCTCGATCCGCATCCAGCTCTCGATGATGTCGCCGGCGATCGCGTCGTCCGGCTCCACGTCCGCGGAGACCTCGGTGAGGTGGCCCAACGGCTCCCGCCGGACCACCACCAGTGGGTGCACCAGCAGGTGCACGTCCAGGTGGTACGAGTTGAGCAGCGCGGTCACCGAGTCGACGAGGAACGGCATGTCGTCGGTGACGATCTCGACGACCGTGTGGTGCTGGTCGGCGTGCGGCTCGTGGATCCGCAGCTTCAACTCGCCTGGCACCCGCTGCTGGGCGAGGTCCCGGTGCGCCCGGGCCGCGTCGAGCATTTCCTCCGCCGTGAAGCCGACCAGCTCCTCGTCCGGTGCGAACCGCCAGAAACGGCCGACGAGTGTCGCCGCGTCGTGGTCGTCCCCCGCGAGCGCGACAGCCTGAGCCACCAGGCGCTCCGCGTTGGGAACAGGTTCGTCGAGCTCGGCGTCCTCCACGTCGTCGGCCAATGCCTCGGTCGGCAGGCCCAGATCGTAGATGGTGTCGATGCTCGACCCGGTCAGCCCGGTGACTCCCGTGTCGAGCCGGCCGTAGCCGTCCCCGTCGGTAGCCGAATCGAAGCTGTCGTCGTCCCGGCCGGAGTCATCCTGCCGGAGGTCGGGTTCCGGTTTGATCGCCGGACGCCGGTCCATCGGTGCCACTCCCCTCGACCCACCGCGTTGTGGGTCACTCTGCCGCTCAGCCTAGGCCCTGCCGTTGTGCGTCTTCGTCGGCGGACCACTGGCCAGACGTCCGGATCGGGACTTTGTCCTTTCACCCGTTGCGGGTCCGAGGTTGGCCGGCTGCGGGATACCCCGCCACGCGATGTTCATCACACCGGCCCGGCCCGTCTTTGAGCGCGCCCACCACCGTGGGGGACGTTGGGGACGCCGTCGACGTACTACCGTGCGAAGGCGCTCCGAGATCGGAAGGACCAGCTTCATGCCCTCGTCGTACCCCCGGCCCCACCGGCCGAACCCCGTCCGCCGCGTGGTCGCCGCCCTCACCGCGGCGGTGCTCGTGGCGGGCGTTCTGGCTGGCTGCTCGGATGACGACGGGCCGGGCAGCAGCCTCGACGCCTTCCTCGCCGGTTGGCGCAGCGGCGATCTCCGGGCGGTCGGTCTGATCGACCCGACCGGCAACAAGCTGGCCTCGGCCGAGGTGAGCCGCGTGATCAAGGAGCTCTCCGGCGAGCTGGCGGCGACCCCGCCCACGCTGACACGTCGCGGTGAGCCGAAGGTCCAGGCGGACATCGCCACCACAACCGTCCAGGTGGAGTGGAACCTGCCCGGTCAGACCCGCTGGACGTACGACCGGGAGGTGCGCCTCTCCCGCGCCGGCGACCAGTGGCAGGTGATCTGGGATCCGAAGGTGGTGCACGACGGGCTCACCGAGGGTGACCGGTTGGCGTTGCGCCGCGACGCCAGCGCCCGCGCCGGGGTGCTGGACGCCGCCGGGCAACCGATCGTGACCCCCCGGCCGGTGGTGCGGGTCGGCGTGCAGCCCGACGGGGTCACCGACATCAAGAAGCTCGTCAAGGATCTCGACGCGGCGTTCAAGGCGGTCCGCCCAGCCCTGGTCCCGGCGGTCGACCTGACCGACCTGCCGGAGCGCGTGGCCAAGGCCGACCCGGGAGCCTTCGTCGAGGTGGTGTCGCTCCGCGAGGAGGCGTACCGACAGATCAAGCCCCGGATCTACGACCTGCCCGGCACCAAGTTCACCAATGACAAGATCGACCTGGCGCCGACCCGGGAGTTCGCCCGGGCACTGCTCGGCACGGTCGACGCGGCGCAGGCCGACGACCTCGCCGCGCACCCCGACCGGTACGTCGTCGGCGACCTGGTCGGGCACGGTGGGCTGCAGGGCCGCTACGACGAACGACTGCGCGGCGGCCCCGGGCTGACCGTGGTGGTCGAGCGTCCCGCCGAGGGCGGCAAACTGGAACCCACCGGCACCGAGCTGTTCCGCCGGGAGCCCCAGCCCGGCCAGGCGCTGAAGACCACGCTGGACGTCGCCGTCCAGAACGCGGCCGACGGGGCCCTGCGCGCCGAGCCACGGCGGTCGGCGCTGGTGGCGCTGCGAATCAGTGACGGCGCCGTGCTCGGCGCGGCCAACGGCCCCGGCCCGGCCGGGGAAAACCTGGCCTTCGACGCCCAGGTGCCGCCCGGCTCCACGTTCAAGATGGTCAGCACGCTGGGCCTCCTGGACCGCGGCGCGGTCACGCTGGACGGGCCGGTGGCCTGCCCGAAGACCTTCACCGTGGACGGTCGGTCCTTCAAGAACTCCGACAACTTCGAGCTCGGCTCGGTGCCGTTCCGCACCGACTTCGCCAAGTCCTGCAACACGGCGTTCGCCTCGCTGGCGCCGAAGCTCGGCGGTGACGGGCTGGCCGCCGCCGGCCGCTCGTTGGGCCTGGAAGGTCAATGGGACCTCGGCACGGAAGCCTTCACCGGCAAGGTGTCCACGGGCGGCAGCCCGGCCGAGCAGGCGGCGGCATCGTTCGGGCAGGGCACCACGCTGGTCAGCCCGCTGGCCATGGCCGGTGCCACCGCGGCGGTCGCCCGAGGCCGCTTCGAGCAGCCGAAACTGCTCCTCGACCCGGCGCCGGCCAAGCCGGCCCCGCCGGGCGAGCAACTCAAGCCGGAATCGGTCGCGGCGCTGCGGGCGATGATGCGCGAGGTGGTCACCACCGGCACCAGCAGCGCGCTGAAGGATGTGCCGGGCGAGGTCTACGGCAAGACCGGCACCGCCGAGTACGACGACAACCCCGCCCACACCCACGCCTGGTTCGTCGGCTGGCGGGGCGACGTGGCGTTCGCCGTCTTCGTGGAGAAGGGTGGCGCCAGCACGGCGTCGGCCGTCCCGATCGCCGAGCGTTTCCTCCGCGCCCTCCCGACCTCCTGACACCTTCGCCGCTCATGCGCGCCCAGCGCTGACCAGCCCGCCCAGCGCGGACCAGCCCGCCCAGCGCGGACCAGCGCGGACCCGCGCGGAGTTACGCCCACCGCCCACGGTCCACCGCCCACGGTCCACCGCCCACGGTCCAAGCGCACCACCTACCGCCCGCGTGCACCACCCACGGCCGACGCGGCGACCCGTCCGCCGTCAGGCGTTGATCCACTCGATATTGCTGAAACCGCGGTATCCGAGCCGCTTGGACGCCGCGACATCATGGAAACCGAGTCGATCATGGCCCGGCGGGGTGGCGGGTGGGTCAGGCGGTGTCGGCTGTGCGGTGATCGGGGGCGTTTTCGGCCGGTGTGGAGGGCCTGCGGAGCAGGCCTGGGCCAGCCGACGCGGGCGGGCCGACCGGCTCCCGCTCGGCCGTAGCCGGAATGCGGGCCGCGCCCTCGGCAGAGTCACCGCCGAATCGGCCGACGGCAGCCACCGCACCATCGGAGCGGTCGAGGTCGGCCCGATCGTCGGCAACGGCGCCCGTGTCGGCGGACCCCGCCTCGGTGAGCGGCGTGGCATCGACGGCCGAGTCCCACGATGGGGCATCGGCGAAGGACGCCCCGCCGCCGATCACGCCGTCCAACCCGCCAACCCGCTCCGCACGGTCCAACCCACCAACCCGCTCCGCACGGTCCAACCCGCCAACCCGCTCGGCACGGTCCAACCCGCCAACCCGCTCCGCACGGTCCAACCCACCAACCCGCTCCGCACGGTCCAACCCAACAACCCGCTCCGCACGGTCCAACCCAACAACCCGCTCGGTGGTGGTCGGGGTCCGGCTGTCACCACGCCGGGGGCCGGGGGTCGGCCGGGACGACAGCAGTCGGGGCGGCACCGCTTCCGGGGCGGTGACCGGGGCCAGGCCGGCGACGACGGTGTTGACGATCTCGGCCGCGTACGAGCCGTCGGGGTCGTAGTCGGGGTCGAAGACGGTCAGCTCCACGCCGAGGCAGTGCGGGGTGTCGACCAGGCCGGCGAGCAGGATCTCCAGCTCGGCGAAGGCGATCCCACCGGGGTCGGGGGCGTCGACGGCGGGCATCACCGCGGGGTCGAGCACGTCCACGTCGATGTGCACCCAGTAGCCCGCGCAGTCGGCGAGTTGCTCGTGCGCCCACTGGGCTGTCCGGGCGGCGCCCTCGGCGCGCAGCGCCGGCACCGGCCGGGTGGTGATCCCGGCGGCCTGCAGGTCGAGCCGGTACTCGTCCTGGGCTCGGATGCCGAGCACCACCACGTCGATGTCGCGGAAGTAGGGTCGGCGACCCTCGATCGCGGCCAGGTCGGCCTGGCCGCGTCCGGTGACGAGAGCCAGGTCCTCCCCGGCGGCCGCCCCGACGTACGAGGCGTTGCCGGGGTGTCGGAAGTCGGAGTGCCCGTCGACGAAGACCAGCCCGATCCGCCCACCGACGGCCTCGCCGAGACGGTGCATGGCCAGCGCCGAGCCGAGCAGCACGGAGCAGTCGCCGCCCAGCACCACCGGGAACTCGCCCCGGTCGATGATCGACCCGATCCGTTCGGCGAGGGCCAACGAGTAGTCGGCGATCTCCCGGGCGTGACACACCCCGTCGCCGGGCCGCCAGTCGCCCGGGTCGTAGCGGGCCGGGGTGACGCAGCCGGCGTCGCGGGCACGGAGCCGGGCCAGCAGTTCGTGGTCGCGCAGTGCGCCGGGCGCCTTGGCGCAACCGGGGACCGACGTGGTCGTCGGCGGCCGCAGACCGAGATTTGTCGGCGCGTCGAGGACGGCGATCCGGCGCATCATGAGCTCCCGTCCTCGTTGGTCGGGCGGGCCGGCCGGAACGCCGGCCCGCGCTGGCGTGCTACGAACTCAGAACAGGGCGCTGGCCAGTGCCCGGCGTGCCGAGGCGACGGCCGGATCGTCCGGACCGGCGATCGAGAAGAGCGAGACCAGGTGCTGGCGGGCGGTTTCCCGGTCTTCTCCGGCGGTGCGCCGGACCAGACCGACGAGCCGGGCGTACGCCTGCTCGGCCAGGCCGCTGAGCACCTCGATGTCGGCGGCCAGCAGCTGCGCGGCCACGTCGTCGGGAGCGCTCTCGGCGGCGGCCAGCGCGGTGGCCGGGTCTGCGCCGGCAACCCGGCGGGCCACCCCGACCTGGGCCAGCCCGGCGGTGGCCGCGGCGTCCGCCGGGGCATCGGCCAGAATCTTCCGGTACGCCTGCTCGGCGGCGTCCAGATCGCCACTCATCAGCGCGTCGTCGGCCTCGTCGAGGCGGGGGTCCTCCGGCTCGGCGACGGCCACACCGCCGGCCTTGAGCACGGCCTGGATCCACTGCCGCAACTGCGCCTCGGGCACCACCCCGGAGAAGGCGTCGACCGGCTGACCGCCGACGACCGCGTAGACCATGGGGATGCCCTGGACCCGGAACATCTGGGCGATTCGCGGATTTTCCTGCACGTCGACCCGTGCCAGCACCCAGGTGCCGCCGCCCTCGGCGTTCAACTGCTCCAGGACGGGGGCGAACTCGTCGCTCTCCGGGAAACCGGCCGCGCCGAAGAACACGACGACCGGCACGGCCATCGACCGTTCGAGCACCTCGGACTGGATTGTCGCTTCGGTGACGTCGACGATGGCGGTGCTCCCGCCGGCGGTGGGCGCGCCGGGGGTGCCGTTGGACGGGCCGCCCTGCGGGGGCGTGCCGGGGCGGGTACTTGCTGGTGCGGGGCCACGCAGCGTGCTGAGGTCGACCGCGCCGCGGGTGAAGATCGACGAGGTGATCCGTGGGTCGCTCATGGTTACCTAGTCTCGCACGTGAGCCGCCGATCGCAGGTCACCCGCAACCCCGACGTTGCGACTCTCACGCCCCGCCCCCCACCCCCGCGATCTTGTACTTTCTGTCGCCGATACGCCACATTCATCCCTTATGGAACCGCACAAATCGCAAGATCGACGGGATGAGGGGTGGGGGTGAGGGTTAGAAGCGGGCTGGTTCGCGGTAGGTGCCCCATTCGGCGCGGAGGGCGTCGCAGATCTCGCCGAGGGTCGCCTCGGCGCGGACGGCGTCGAGCATCGCGGGGATCATGTTCTCGTCGGTGCGGCTGGCGTCGACCATCCGGGTCACCGCCGCGCGGACTGCCGACTCGTCCCTCGCGCCCTTGCGCTCGGCCAGCACCCGGCGCTGCTCCAGCTCCACCTCGTGCGAGATGCGCAGGATCTCCAGCTCCTTCGCGACGGTACCGGCGTGGCAGTTGACCCCGACGATCTTCTTGTCGCCCTTCTCCAGAGCCTGCTGGTAGACGAAGGCCGACTCGGCGATGTGCCCGGTGAACCAGCCGTCCTCGATGCCGCGCAGGATGCCCGAGGTCATCGGGCCGATCTGGTGCGGCCCCTCCCCGCCGAGCTGCCGGATCCGGGCGAAGATCTCCTCCGCCTCGGCCTCGATCTTGTCGGTCAGCGCCTCGACGTACCAGGAGCCGCCGAGCGGGTCGGCCACGTTCACCACGCCGATCTCCTCCATCAGCACCTGCTGGGTACGCAGGGCGATCTCGGCCGACTCGTCGGTGGGCAGCGCCAGGGTCTCGTCGAGCGCGTTCGTGTGCAGCGAGTTCGTTCCGCCGAGCACCGCCGCGAGCGCCTCGACGGCGGTGCGTACGACGTTGTTGACCGGCTGCTGCGCGGTCAGCGACACCCCGGCGGTCTGCGTGTGGAACCGCAGCCAGAGGGCCTTCTCGCTGGTCGCGCCGTAGACGTCACGCAGCCACCGGGCCCAGATCCGGCGGGCGGCACGGAACTTGGCGATCTCCTCGAAGAAGTCGAGGTGCGAGTCGAAGAAGAAGCTCAGCCCTGGTGCGAACACGTTCACGTCCAGGCCGCGCGAGAGGCCCAGCTCGACGTACCCGAAACCGTCGGCCAGGGTGTACGCCAACTCCTGCGCGGCGGTCGAGCCGGCCTCGCGGATGTGGTAGCCGGAGACCGACAGCGGCTTGTAGCGCGGGATCTCGGCGGCGCAGTATTCCATCAGGTCGCCGATCAGGCGCAGGTGCGGCTCCGGGTCGAAGAGCCACTCCTTCTGCGCGATGTACTCCTTGAAGATGTCGGTCTGCAGCGTGCCGTCCAGTGTGGACAGGTCGGCGCCCTGCCGCTCGGCGGCGACCAGGTACATGCAGAACACCGGCACGGCCGGGCCGGAGATCGTCATCGAGGTGGTCACGTCGGCCAGGTCGATGCCGTCGAAGAGCGCCTGCATGTCGGTGGCGGTGTCGATGGCGACGCCGCAGTGACCGACCTCGCCGAGCGCCTGCGGGTCGTCCGAGTCGCGGCCCATCAGCGTCGGCATGTCGAACGCGACCGAGAGGCCACCACCGCCGGCGCCGAGGATCATCTTGTAGCGCTCGTTCGTCTGCTGGGCGTTGCCGAAGCCGGCGAACTGCCGGATCGTCCAGGTCCGCCCGCGGTAGCCGGTCGGATACAGACCCCGGGTGTACGGGTACTCGCCCGGCCAGCCGATCCGCTCGAAACCCGGGTACGCGCTGCCCTCGGGCGGCCCGTAGACCGGTTCGACGGGCATCCCGGAGAGCGTGGTGAAGTCGGCGTCGCGCTTGCGGGCGGCGTCGTACCGGGCCTGCCAACGCGCCCGTCCGGCGTCGATCTCGTCGGCGTCCATGAGCAGGGCTCCTCCTCGGGTCCTCGACTACACGTCGAGTGTAGGGCCCCACCTGAACGATCGCTAAGTCCCGTCGTACCGGCCGGTAACGTGCCCGGACCCGCCGGTGCGCTAGGCGGTCGGCGCGCCCATCGCCACGTCGTCGACCCGGATGTTGACCTCGTCGACCCGCAGCCCGTACGCCTCGACCGCCTCGGTCACCCGAGCGCGCACCTGACCGGTGATCTCCGGCACGGGCTGACCGGCGTGGATCACCAACACCAGGTTGACCACCGCGGCATCGCCGGTCACGTGGGCCGAGCAACCGCGCCGGGCATCGCCCACCTGGTCCAGCCCGACCCGGTCCAGCACGGAGTTGAAGAAGCGGGCCACGTCCCCGCCCAACTCGGCCACCCCGGGAACCGCGCGGGCGGCCGCGACGGCGATCTTCTCGATCACCTCGTCGGAGACCCGCGTCGTTCCGCCGGCCCCTGCCGACGCCGTGGTCATCTCCTGCGTCGCCTCGTGGTCCATAGCCACTCCCCTGCTCCTCGCGCCGCCGCGCCGGCACACCGCCCGGCCCCCACCGCCGTGGGGCGCTGCGAGCCTACAAGGACGGCCCGCTGCCAGGGTGTCCCCGGTGGACGGTCAACGGGCCAGTTGGGCGAGCAGCTCGTCCGCCGCCGCGTACGGGTCGATCGCGCCCTCGGCCACCCTGGCGGCGAGCGTGCTCAGCTCCGTACCGTCGCGCAGTGAGCCGATCCGGGCGCGGAGGGCGCCGAGCGCGATCGCCTCGACCTCGGCGGCGGCCCGCGCCTCCTGGCGGCGGCGCAGCTCGCCGTGCTCGACGAGCCAACCCCGGTGCTTGTCGATCGCCGCCGCGATCTCGTCGATGCCCTCGCCACGCGCGGCGACCGAGCGGACCACCTGCGGTCGCCACTGCCCCGGGCCGCGCTCACCGAGGGCGATCATGCCCTGGATGTCGCGGACGGTGGCGTCGACGCCGTCCCGGTCGGCCTTGTTGACCACGAACACGTCGGCGATCTCCAGGATGCCGGCCTTGACCGCCTGGATCGCGTCACCCATGCCGGGAGCGAGCAGCACCAGCGTGGTGTCGGCAAGCGAGGCCACCTCCACCTCGGCCTGCCCGACCCCGACGGTCTCCACCAGCACCACGTCACAACCGGCGCCCTCCAGCACCCGGACCGCCTGCGGCGTCGCCGCGGCCAACCCGCCGAGGTGACCCCGGCTGGACATGGACCGGATGTAGACGCCCGGGTCGGTGGCGTGGTCCTGCATCCGCACCCGGTCGCCGAGGATCGCTCCACCGGTGAACGGGCTGGACGGGTCGACAGCCAGCACGCCGACCCGATGCCCCTGCGCCCGCAGCGCCCGGACCAGCTCGTTCGTGGTGGTCGACTTGCCCACCCCGGGCGAACCGGTCAGACCGACGACCTGGGCCTGCCCGGCGTACGGCGCCAGGGCGGCGGCGATGGCCGGCAGCAGCGGGTCGCCGTTCTCCACGAGGGTGATCAGCCGGGCCACCGCGCGGGGGTCACCCGCGCGGGCCCGCTCGACGAGCATCGGTACGTCCCGAGTGCGGCGCACCGACGTGGCGCCCGCGGACGGGACGCGCTCCGCCGCGTCGCTCACCGCACCATCTCCGTTCGCGACTGCGCGGCTCGCGAGACCGGCTCACTCCTCGCGCTCACTGGTCCGCCGCGACCGTGTTCGGCACGTGGATGATGAGCGCGTCGCCCTGGCCACCGCCACCGCAGAGAGCCGCCGCGCCGGTGCCGCCACCACGCCGCCGCAGCTCCAGGGCGAGGGTGAGGACGAGACGCGCGCCGGACATGCCGATCGGGTGCCCCAGCGCGATGGCGCCGCCGTTGACGTTCACCCTGTCCGGGCTGATGCCGAGGTCCCGCGTGGACTGCACGCCGACCTGCGCGAAAGCCTCGTTGATCTCGATGAGGTCCAGGTCGGCGACGCTCAGCCCACCCTTCTTCAGCGCGTGGTTGATCGCGTTGGACGGCTGCGAGTGCAGGGAGTTGTCCGGACCCGCGACGTTGCCGTGCGCGCCGATCTCGGCCAGCCAGGTCAGCCCCAGCTCGGTGGCCTTGGCCTTGCTCATCACCAGCACGGCGGCGGCGCCGTCGGAGATCGGCGACGAACTGCCGGCGGTGATGGTGCCGTCCTTGGCGAAGGCGGGGCGCAGCTTGGCCAGCGACTGGACCGTGGTGTCCGGGCGGATGCCCTCGTCCTCGCTGATCACCAGCGGGTCACCCTTGCGCTGCGGGATCACCACCGGGGCGATCTCGTCGGCGAAGTGGCCGTTCTTCTGCGCGGCGGCGGCCCGCTGGTGGCTGGCGGCGGCGAAGGCGTCCTGCTCCTCGCGGGTGATGCCGTGCCGGGCGCCGAGGCGCTCGGTCGACTCACCCATCGAGCAGCAGTCCCAGGCGTCGCTGAGCCCGTCGTGCGCCATGTGGTCCTTGACCACCACGTCGCCGTACTTGTAGCCGGTGCGCTGACCCATCAGCAGGTGCGGGGCGTTGGTCATCGACTCCATGCCGCCGGCCACCACGATGTCGAACTCGCCGGCGCGGATCAGCTGGTCGGCCAGGGCGATCGCGTCCAGGCCGGAGAGGCAGACCTTGTTGATGGTCAGCGCCGGCACGGACATCGGCACGCCGGCCTCGACCGCCGCCTGCCGCGCCGGGATCTGACCGGCGCCGGCCTGCAGGACCTGCCCCATGATCACGTACTGGACCTGGTCGGGGCTGACCCCGGCCCGCTCCAGCGCGGCCTTGATGGCGATCCCGCCGAGCTTCGTGGCCGGGAGGTCCTTGAGGTTGCCCAGCAGCCGCCCCATGGGGGTCCGCGCGCCGCTGACGATCACCGAAGCCATGCCTGCCTCCGAGGGGGTGCCGTGCTGTACGCCTTAACGATTGTTCGGCCAGACTAGCGCCATGACTGAGAACTCCTCCGCCGAGCCCGGTGCCGACTCCGTCACAGACATCGGGCTTCGCAAGATTGACCACGTCGGGATCGCGGTGGCCGACCTGGACGCCGCGATCGACTTCTACCAGCGGACGTTCGGGATGCGGTGTGTGCACGTCGAGACCAACACCGAGCAGGGCGTGCGGGAAGCGATGCTGACCGTCGGACCGACCGCCGAGGGTGGCTGCGTTCAACTGCTCGCCCCGCTCACCCCGGAGTCGACGATCGCCAAGTTCCTGGACCGCAACGGGCCGGGTGTGCAGCAGGTCGCGTACACGGTGGTGGACATCGACGCGGCCTGCGCGGCGTTGCGCGCGCGGGGGATGCGCCTGCTCTTCGACGCGCCGCGGCGCGGCACCGCGGACAGCCGGATCAACTTCGTCCACCCGAAGGACGCCGGCGGTGTCCTCGTCGAACTCGTCCAGCCCGCCCCCACCCCCCACTGACCCCCACGCCGCGCCAGCGTCGGCCCACGCGGCGTCGCAAGATCCGCTCAACTTCGGGGATGTTGCTGCCTCCAGCGCCCGCGAGGCAGCAACATCCCCGAAATTGTCGCCTCCGCGCCGCGCGGCCCCGCGCCCCCGCGCGACCCCGTGCCTCGCAGCTCCCGCACGTCCTCTGGAGCGTCGCGGCGCACGTCAGTGCGCGGTTGGCGGGATGGCCGGACACCTTCACGCATCGGCGGATGCAGTTTTTCACAAGGACTTCCCGCCCTAGCTACCGTTCAGTAACGTCCGGCCCCACCGGAGCGCGACCGGGGTCGGATGTGTCGAATGCCGACATGGCGGTCGTGCCCCACCGGCGCCGACGATGGCAGCACCCGGGCCCGCGCGGGTGCGGACGAACCGGAGGTCACCGTGCAGGACATCCTCGAAGCGATCATGGCGGCGGAGGAATCGAACGATCCGGACCGCGAACTCGCCGGCGTCGCCGGACTGCCGGTACCGGAGAGCTACCGAGGCGTGGTGGTCCGCGCCGAGGAGGCCCGGATGTTCGACGGCATGGCCACCCGGGACAAGGACCCGCGCAAGGCGTTGCACGTGCAGGAGGTGCCGACGCCGGAGCTGGCGCCGGGCGAGGCGCTGGTCGCGGTCATGGCCAGCGCGATCAACTACAACACGGTGTGGACAAGCATCTTCGAGCCGCTGCCCACCTTCAAGTTCCTCCAGCGCTACGGCCGGGTCTCCGACCTGACTCGCCGGCACGACCTGCCGTACCACGTCGTCGGCTCGGACGCGGCCGGCGTGGTGCTGCGCACCGGTCCCGGGGTGACCCGGTGGGCACCCGGCGACGAGGTGGTCGCGCACTGTCTCTCCGTCGAGCTGGAGGACTCCGCCGGGCACGACGACACCATGTTGGACCCGCAGCAGCGGATCTGGGGCTTCGAGACCAACTTCGGTGGGCTGGCCGAGCTGGCGGTGGTCAAGGCCAACCAGCTGATGCCCAAGCCACGACACCTGAGCTGGGAGGAGGCGGCCAGCCCCGGGCTGGTCAACTCGACGGCGTACCGGCAGCTCGTCTCGCACCACGGGGCCAACATGAAGCAGGGCGACGTGGTGCTGATCTGGGGCGCCTCCGGGGGCCTCGGCGGGTACGCCACCCAGATGGCGCTCAACGGCGGCGCGATCCCGGTCTGCGTCGTCTCCTCGCCGGAGAAGGCGGAGCTGTGCCGCCGGATGGGCGCGGAACTGGTCATCGACCGGGCGGCGGAGGGTTTCCGCTTCTGGAAGGACGAGGAGACCCAGGACCCGGACGAGTGGAAACGCCTCGGCGAGCGGATCCGCGAGCTGACCGCCGGCGAGGACCCGGACATCGTCTTCGAGCACCCGGGTCGGGAGACGTTCGGCGCCAGCGTCTACGTGGCCCGGCGCGGGGGGACGATCGTCACCTGCGCGTCCACGAGCGGCTTCCAGCACCAGTACGACAACCGCTACCTCTGGATGCACCTCAAGCGGATCGTCGGCAGCCACTTCGCCAACTACCACGAGGCGTGGCAGGCCAACCGCCTGGTGGCGCTCGGCAAGGTGCACCCGACGGTGTCCCGCACCTACTCCCTGGAGCAGACCGGTCAGGCCGCGTACGAGGTGCACCGCAACGCCCACCAGGGCAAGGTCGGCGTACGGTGCCTCGCGCCCACGGACGGTCTCGGCGTACGCGACGGGGAGCTACGGGCCCGGCACGACGACGCGATCAACCGGTTCCGGGGCCACTGACCGGCACCGCCGGCCCGGGGCACCGACCGGCACCGCCGGCCGGACGGATGAACGCTCGGTGACCTTTGCGGTGATCGGACATTGTTCTTCCGCTCCCATTAGCGAGATACCCACCCGGATCGAACAAAGGGCCTCGGGGTAACCCCGGGGCCCTTTTCCGCGTCACGCTGCGTGGCGTCCGACCCGCCCGGGACCTGCCAAGATCGCCGATTGGTCCCGCTGCGGCGATGGTGGGAGTTGACCATGTAAAGAGGCCACGAAAGCTGCGCACCGCTCTTGCGAAGCACCCTGGGGCGTCTGCCAGTATGTCCCAATGCCCCAGCAGCAGTCCTCCCCTCTCGCGTTCTTCGATAACGCGAACTCGCAGCCAGACTTCACCGTCGGCCTGCGCGGTTACAACACCCACCAGGTCGATGACTTCCTCGGCCGGATGACCGCCGCGCTGACCCAGTCCGAGCAGGCCCGTGCCGAGGCCGAGCAGCGGATGAACGACGCCCAGCGTCGACTCCGCCAAGCCGAACAGCGCATGGGTGCGCTGGAGCAGAAGCTCACCGACACGAACAAGCAGCTCGAAGAGAACAGCCGGCCCACCCTCTCCGGCCTCGGCACCCGCGTCGAGCAGATCCTCCGGCTCGCCGAGGAGCAGGCCAACGACCACCGCAACGAGGCCAAGCGCGAGTCGGAGGGCATCCTCTCCGCCGCCCGCCTCGAGGCCCGTGAGATCACCGACAAGGCGCGTGCCGAGGCCGCGGCCATGAAGGCCAGCGCGGAGCGCGAGGCGGGCAACCTGCGCACCGCCGCCGAGCGTGAGGCCGCCGAGGTCCGGGTGCAGGCCCGCCGTGAGGCCGACACGCTGCGCGCGGACGCCGACCGCGAGACCAAGCAGCTGCGTACCGTGACCGCGCACGAGGTCGCCGAGCTGAAGTCGACTGTCGAGCGGGAGGTCGCCACCCTGCGGGCCACCGCCGAGCGGGAGATCACCCAGCAGCGGGCGAAGGCCGCCCGCGAGGCTGAGGAGAAGCGCGCCGAGGCGACCAAGCTGCTGACCGACGCACGGGACAAGCGCGACAAGGACCTCCAGGCTCTGGAGCTCCAGCTGGCCGAGCGGCGGGAGAAGTCCGAGCGCGAGGAGTCCGAGCGGCACGCCGCCCAGGTCTCGCAGACCCAGAAGATGGTGAGCGAGGCCGAGCAGCGTGCTCGGGCCGCGCAGGAGCGGGCGAAGGAGATCGAGCAGCGGGCCGAGGCGCGCCGGGTCGAGTCCGAGCGCAACGCCGCCGAGACGGTCGACAAGGCCAAGGCGCACTCCGAGAAGACGCTCAACGAGGCCAAGGCCGAGTCGCAGCGTCTGCTCTCCGAGGCCCGCACCGAGGCGGAGCTGACCACGCAGGCCGCCCGCCGCGAGGTCGAGGACCTCACCCGGCAGAAGGACGCGGTCACGTCGCAGCTGGGCCAGATGCTCTCCGGTCTCGCCGGCATCGTTCCGGGGATGCCAGCGGCCGCTCCGGCGGCCAAGCCGGAGGCCAAGAAGACCGATGGCGGTCAGGAGCGGGTGCCGGCGGAGACCGCCGGCTGACGCGAGGCGTCAGGTCGGGGCATCGACGGCGCGAGGTGACACTGGGTAACCGGTGCAACCTCGCGCCGTATGCGTTTCCCAGCCGGTGGTATCCCTCGCTCGCCACGGAGTGAAGTAGCTCGCACAAGGCGCGTCCGTATCGCCCCAGCAGGCCCTGTTGCGTGTGAGGATGGGGGCATGTCGCACGGCGAGGAACTGTTCGCTCTCGGCGGGGACGTGACGACGGAGCCCAGCTTCGAGTCCGCTCTGCGGGGGTACGAGAAGAAACAGGTTGATCGGTATGTCGCGCGTGCCGAGCACGAGATCGCGACCCTCGCCTCCGAACGGGAACAGGCGTATACACAGATCCACAAGCTCGCCGGCCAGGTCGAGGTGCTCCAGCGTGACCTGACCCAGGTCCGCAAGCAGATGAACGTGGTCGACCGGGCCTCGTTACGCCACCTCGGCCCCCTCGTCGACTCCATCGTGACGCAGGCCGAAGAGCTGGCCGAGAAGACCGTGGCCGACGCGAACGTGGAGATCGAGGCGCGCCGCGCCGCGGCCGAGCACATCATCGAGGAGGCCCGCGAGCAGGCCGCTCGGGCACTCAAGGATTTCGAGATCGCCCTCGCCGCGCGCCGCTCGGAGGAGGAACGGCACAGCGCCGCCCGACGGGCCGAAGCCGAGGCCACACTGCGGTCCGCCAAGGACGAGTCGGCGCAGTTGCGCAAGGCGGCGCAGGACACGCTGGCGAAGGCCCAGCAGGAGGCCACCCAGCTGCGGGACACCGCCAAGGAGATCCACGCCCGGGCCCAGCAGGAGGCGACAAAGCTGCGGGAGACGGCCCAGGAGACATTGGCCAACGCCCGGCAGGAGGCCAGCGACCTACGCGACGCCGCCAAGGAGGTGCACGCCAAGGCCCTCCAGGAGGCCAAGCGGCTCACCGACACCGCTACCGAGGCCGGCCGGGCCAGTCACGCCAAGGCGCAGCAGGAGGCGAAGCAGATCATCGACGACGCGTCGATGGCCGGGCGGTCCACCCGCGCCAAGGCGCAGCAGGAGGCGGAGCGACTGACCACGCAGGCCGCCGAGGCGGCCAAGCGCAGCCGCGCCGAGACCGAGGCGTACGTGCAGCGGATGCGCGCCGAGACCGAGGCGTACGTGCAGCACACCCGGGCGCAGACCCAGCAGGAGCTGGGCGCCTGGCGGGCCGGTGTGGAGCAGGAGGTCAACTCGCGCCGCGAGGCGGCCGACCGGGAGTTGGCGCAGCGTCGGTCCACCGCCGAGCAGGAGTTCGCCAAGCACCGCGACGAGCTGGACAAGCAGCACGAGTCCCGCCAGCAGGAGCTGGAAACCGGGTTCGCCAGCCGTCAGCAGGAGTTGGAGACGAGCTTCACCACCCGCCGCGACGAGTTGGAAACCGAGTACACGGGGCGCAACAACGAGCTGGAGACCGAATACTCCACCCGCAAGAACGAGATCGAGCAGGGCGCGGCCGGGGTTCGCCAGGCCGCCGAGCAGGACGCGGCGGCGCTCCGCCAGCGGTCCGAGGCCGAGGCCACCGAGCTGCTGAGCCGGGCCGAGACCGAGGCCGGCGACAAGCGCCGCAAGGCCGACGAGCACGTCGCGGCGTCGCGCCGACAGTTCGAGGAGTACGCGGCCACCACCCAGCAGCACCTGGCCACCACCCAGCAGCACCTGGCGGCCACTCAGCAGGAGTCGGCGGCGGGCCGGCAGCAGCTCGCCCAGGTGATGCTGGAGATCGCCCAGGCCCAGCAGCAGCTCGCCGACCTGCGACAGGAGACCTGGAAGGCGCGGCAGGAGTCGGACGAGCTGCAGCGACAGATGACCGAGCTGCGGTTGCAGAGCGTCGCGGGGCCGATCGACGGCCCGACCACCGGCGCTGGGGTGCGCACGAGCGCGACCGACGACGGCGCGACCGCCTCCGGCCGAGCGACCGTCGACGCGGGCGCGTCACCCGAGTCGGGCACGGAGCCCGTCGGCGCCGGCACGTCACCCGAGTCGGGTGCGTCCACCGGCCTCAAGACCGAGCCCGCCGACACCCGGCAGCCGGTGAACGCCGGGGCCGAGGCTACCGGGCAGTCCACGACCCGGCCGGTGGCGGAGCCAATGACCACCGTCGACGGAGGCGCGGCCAGCGCCGGGGTGGACGGGGAGCCGACCGTGGCCGCCGTTCCGGGCGTCGGCGGCCGAGACGCCAAGCCGACCAAGATCACCAGCACCGGCGAGAACGGCAAGCGGCCCAGCAAGCCGACCACCGACGAGCGCAGCGCCAAGCCCAGCAAGGTCACCATCGAGAAGGACTGACGGGTACGCCGGCAGCGCTGACCGGCACCAGCGTCGAGATCTTGGACAGTTTCCGTTAAGCGCTAACTGCGCTAACGGAAACTGTCCAAGATCCATGTGTGCGTCGGATGGCGCTGGGAGTGGGCGGGGGTCCAGCCGGCTGCGACGAGGGCCCGCCGGACGGTGTCGGCGACCTCGTCGGGGCGGGCGCGTACCAGCCAGGCCGGAAAGCGCAGGATCCGGTCGCCGCTGGTCCAGACGGCATTCTGCCGACGCATGTCGTCCGCCCATTGCCGGGCGTCCATGTGGTGCGCGCCGTCGATCTCGACCTGCACCCGCCACTGTCGCCAGTACGCGTCCAGCCAGCGGTTGCGGCCCGCCGCGTCGACCCGATGCTCCTGAAGATCAGGTACCGGCAGCCGATGCCGGCGGCAGAGGCGCAGGAAGTCGATCTCGGAGAGCGCCTGCGCGCCGCCTGCGATGTCACCGATCGTCTGTTGGATCAGGTGCCGGCGGGGCGCTCGGGGGAGGACGTCGAGCACGGTCTGCAACTCCTCGGGCAGCACCCGCCGCTGCTGACAACCGGCCGCCAGCACCCCCTGCGCCTCCTGCGCACCGACCGCCCATCCCGCCGCGTCGACGAGCGCTCTGGCCGTCGTGGTACGCGGTGGACGGGCGAGTTGCCGGTGCGAGTCCGGCAGCACCGACGTCCGATGCACAAGCACCGCGGGCATGTCGATGGGGAGGCGACGCAGAGAGGCCCGCGCGGCACGGCGGGGCCGGCACCAGCACGTGCAGTGGCTCACGGCGCAGCCCGCGTACCCCGGCTTCGGTGGCGGCGGTTACCCCGGCCAGCATCGCATCTGGTCCGGCGGCCAGCACCGCGACCCAGAGCTGTTGGTCGCGGCTCAGGCGACCATTGCCGGTCAGCAGGATCCCGCGGCAGATCGACCGCCACCGGCCGGAACGGATTCGACCACGGACCATCCCCTCGCTGAGCAGACTGGAGACCTGCGCGGTCGTCAGCACGCCCGCCTGCTCGAAGGCGAGCCAGTCGAGTGCGTCGGCGTCATCGGCAGGCAGCATCCGAACAGCTTTCACCGCGGCGAGGGCACCACACCACCAGGTCTTGGACAGTTTCCGTTAGCGCGGAACTGTTAGCGCGGAACGGAAACTGTCCAAGATCTGCGCGTCGGCGGGGCCCAGACGATGACGGGTGGCGACGGCCGTCTGCCCGGCGGCAGCACATCTGCCGCAGTGCGGGGTGTGCGTGCGTCGCGGGGTGGTCGGGTAGATCACCCACCTCGTCGCCAGCCTGGAACGACCGCACGGCAGCCTGCACATCGTCTCCGCCCGGCACCGGGCTGCACGTCGGGTCTTTCCGGTCCGTTCGATCTGGACCGTGGCCCCGACGGTGGTTGGGTGGGGCACATGGAGCATCAGATTGACGGTCTCGTGGTCGATGGTGACCATGAGGTGGCTACGCTGCTGGCGCGCTGGGAGATGATCAGAAACGGCGCGTTTGTCCCGCCGCCAGTCGATCGAACTGATGAAGGAAGTTGTGACCTCATGGACCTGACCGGTGCACGCTGGCGCACGTCCAGCCGTAGCGGCAACGGAGAGTGTGTCGAGGTGGCGGACACCCTGCCCGGACTGGTGGGGGTACGGGACAGCAAGGACCCGACCGGCCCGGTGTTGGTCTTCGCGCCGGCCGAGTGGCGGGCGTTCGTGGCCACCGCTCCTCATCCCACCGCCTGAGCCGGGAGGTCTCTGTGCCACAGCACGACAGGTCCGGCGACGACCCGGACGTGACAGCCGATCCCCTGCCAGCGAAGGCGCCACCGCCGGCAGACACGCCACCGCCGGCAGACACGCCACCGCCGGTGCCGGTCCCCGCTCCGGGAATCGACCCGGACGCGCCGCCGGCGGTCCCGTCCGGAAAGTTCGGCACACCGGGGCGTCCGCTGCGCCGCAGCAGTTTCCTGATCGGGTTCACCGGGGCGCTTGGCGTGCTGCTGGCGTACACCCTCTATCTGGGGATTCGCAATGCCGGCGGCATCCTGGTGCTGGTGGTGATCGCGCTGTTCCTGGCGGTCGGCCTCAACCCGGCGGTGGTCCGGCTACGCCGCTGGGGCGTGCCGCACGGCCTCGCGGTGGCGGCGGTCGCGTTGGTCGTGGTGCTGCTGCTCTGCGGTGGCGTGGTGGCGCTGGTCCCGCCGATCGTGACGCAGTCGGGGCAGTTCATCGATCAGATCCCGAACCTGCTCGACGAGTTGCGGCGCAATCCGACGGTCAATGACCTGGTGGAGCGGTACGACGTCGTGGAGCGCGTGCAGGGCGCGGCCAACGCGGAGACCGTCGGCCGGGCGCTCGGTGGGGTGCTTGGCGGCGCACAACTGATCTTCGGCACGGTGTTCCGGACGCTTACCGTGCTGGTGCTGACGATCTACTTCCTGGCCTACTTCAACAAGCTTCGCGCCCTGGGCTACTCGTTGGTGCCCCGGTCGCGGCGGGAGCGGGTGCAGCTGATCGGCGACGAGATCCTGGCCAAGGTCGGGGCCTACATGGTCGGCGCGCTCAGCATCGCGGTGCTGGCCGGCGCGACCACCTTCGTCTTCGCGCTGATCGTCGGGCTGCCCTACCCGTTCGCGCTGGCCGTGGTGGTGGCGGTGACCGACCTGATCCCGCAGATCGGCGCCACCCTGGGCGCGGTGATCGTGGGCCTGGTCGGCTTCGCCACCGACCTGCCCACAGGCATCGCCTGCGCGATCTTCTTCCTCGTCTACCAGCAGGTGGAGAACTACCTGATCTACCCGAAGGTGATGCGGCGCTCGGTGGAGGTCAACGAGGTGGCCGCCCTGCTGGCCGCGCTGCTGGGCGTGGCGCTGCTGGGCGTGGTGGGTGCGCTGATCGCCATCCCCACGGTGGCCGCATTGCAACTGATCCTGCGCGAGGTGGTACTGCCCCGCCAGGAGACCCGCTGAGCGCCAGCCAGCCCGACCGGCGGCCGGCGCGCAGACGCACAGGTCAGCCGACCAGGCCGCGGACGGACCGGTCAGCCGACCAGGCCGCGGACGGACAGGTCAGCCGACCAGGCCGCGGACGGACAGGTCAGCCGACCAGGCCGCGGACGGACAGGTCAGCCGACCTCGCCGGCGGCCGGGCCGGGGACGGGCGTGTCGGCGAACGAGGCCACCGTCCGGTCGGCGTACGCGCTGACGTCGCCGGCCTCCATCGGGCCGTCCCAGGTCGTGGGCAGCGGCACCGCGACGGCCGGGTTGACCCGCCGGACGATCTCGTCGAGCACCGTCTCCGCGTCGCCCACCCAGAGGTGCTTGGCGCCCGGCACCCCGACCACCTCGGCCTGCGGCACGGCGGCGAACCGCTCCCGCGCCTCGGTCGGGCGCAGGTAGTCGTCGAACTCGGGCACCAGCGCCGT
The DNA here is from genome assembly GCF_049841595.1 of Micromonospora sp. DT228. Classification (NCBI taxonomy): domain Bacteria; kingdom Bacillati; phylum Actinomycetota; class Actinomycetes; order Micromonosporales; family Micromonosporaceae; genus Micromonospora; species Micromonospora sp. DT228. The sequence continues at coordinate 497,473 of NZ_JBNCKO010000002.1, read as the reverse complement.
CAGCGGCCGACCCGAGGCGGCCCAGGTGGCCAGGTCCGCAGGTGTCGAGAAGCGCAGCGGCGGGGAGAGCAGAATCGCTCCGGCGATCGCCGGGTCGCAGCCGTACTTCAGGGCCAGGTCCGTGCCGAACGACCAGCCGACGAGCCAGATGTTGGGCAGCTCGGCGAACTCCGCGTACTCGATGGCGGCGGCCACGTCGTACCGCTCCCCCACCGCGCCGTCGAACGCTCCCTCGCTGGTGCCACGCAGACTGCTGGTGCCCCGGGTGTTGAACCGCAGCACGGCCAGGTCGGCCAGGGCGGGCAGCCGCCAGGCCGCCTTACGGAAGACGTGGCTGTCCATCATTCCGCCGTGGGTGGGCAGCGGATGCAGGCAGACCAGGGTGGCCACCGGCGGCCGGTCGGCCGGCAGCGCCAGCTCACCGACCAGGCGCAGACCGTCGGCGGTGTGCAGCTCGATGTCCTCCCGGCTGCCGGGCAGGATGGACGACGCGCGAATCGCTGTGCTCACCGCCCAAGTCTGTCGCGAAGTCACCGCCGCCGCCCGCCCAGGCACAAACAGCGTGATCCAGGTCGCTGAGCCGCGCCAGGACACACCCCGGTCGCTGAGCCCTGCCAGGACACACCCCGGCCGGGTCGGTCAGTAGCGCGGGGCGCCCCGGCCGCGTTGCACCGCCGGCCCGCGCCGGTCCCGGGCCCGCCAGCAGCCGCTGTGCCAGTGCCGTCGGTCGGTCAGGTCACCCAGGCCGTCGGACGGCCAGGCCACCAGGTGGGCCACTCCGGGTGGGATCTCCTGGTTACAGCCGGGGCAGCGGTACGTCTTGACGGACGCACCGGCGCCGATCCCGCGTACCTGCCAGGCGCCGTCGGCCCACTGCTGCACCGAGGCGACGCCCTGCCGGACCCGGTCGGCGTCCAGGTTGGCGTTCTCGTCCCGGCGAGGGCGATTGCGACGGGGGCTCACAGTCACCAAGCGTACGGTCCGTCTGGTGGGGCGGACCGGCCGGTCACCAGGACGCGGGCTCGTCCAGCGGCTCGGCGACCTGCGCACCGCCCAGCACAGTTGCCGCGTCCTCCTCGTCGTACCGCTGTGCCGACCAGCCGAAGTTGGCGGTCAGGTGGGCCTTGGGGAAGCCGAGCAGCTCAAGTTCTCCGACCTGGTGATCGATGTTCGCCGGTTTGCCGCCGACAGTCCGGTTTCCCTCGGTGCGGCTCCCGGCGATGCTGGTGGCGTACTGCAACTCGACCTGGATCGCGCCCGGGTTGCTCCCGGAGACCATCATCTGTACGCCGAACGCCGCCGGGAACGGTGCCACAGTCACCTCGCACCTCGTGAGCCGTGTGCCCGCCGGCAGCGTGGTGAGCCGCAGGGGGCCACCGCACCGGTGCGCCTGGTCGAGCCGCAGCGCGGCGGCCACGCGGAACAGGTCCCGCTCGTTTGGGCCGCTGCCGCTGGCCCTGGCGTACACCCCGGGGGCGGGTTGCCAGTGTCGCAGCCACGCCGGCACGCCGTAGGGCCCCTCGGCGTGCGACACCGACCCGTCGTAGACGCCGTCCTTGACCAGCTCCGGCACCAGGGCCGGCAGGCCCTGGGCGCGCATCGGCAGGGCGTCCGCGGTCGCGGCCAGTTCCAGGGTGACGGTGCGCCCGTCGACGTCGAGCCGCGCCATCTCCACGCCGCTCTGCACCGACCAGGAGAGGTATCGGGGCCCGCCCGGGGCGAACCCGAAGTGCAGCACGTCCGGGTCCGCGCCGACCAGGTCGGGCCGGGCGGACGCGCCAGGTACGCCGTCGAGCCGGGGCGGCGTAACGGCCTGCACCGCATCACTCGGCAGGCCCAGCCCCGGAATGACGACGTCCAGGCCGGAGCCGGAGATACTCACCGGGCCGAGGGCCACGCCCGCGCCGATGACGGCCACCACCCCGAGCACCGCGCCGGTGGTGGTGCGTCGGCGGCGGATTCGCCCCCGGCCCCGGGCCACCGCGACGGCCAGCAGCCGGTCGGTGTCCACAGTGCCCTCGGCGTGCTCGCGCAGCGTCTGGTCGATCCGCTGGTCGAGGTCTGTCACTGTCGGCTCCCGTTCGTGGCCGGGGCGCCGCAGCGCTCCCGAAGGTTGGCGAGCGCCCGCATCGCGTGGGTGCGGACGGTGACCGGCGCGCAGTCCAGGATCTGGGCGATCGTCGCGTCGTCGAGGTCCTCGTAGTAGCGCAGCACCAGCACCGCCCGCTGGCGGTCGGGCAGGCCGAGGATGAGCCGCCACATCTCGTCCCGGTCGGCCGCCTCGCCGCCGAGGTCGCCGCGCTGGGCCCGCTCGGCGAAGGAGTCGACGACGAGCTCGCGGCTGGACCGGCGACGCCACCAGGAGTGGTTGGCGTTGACAAGCATGCGACGCACGTACACGTCGGGCCGGTCGGCGCGGACGATCCTGCGCCACTGCACGTACGCCTGGGACAGCACCTCCTGGGTGAGGTCCTCGGCCCGGTGTTCGTCACCGGTCAGCAGCCGGGCGAGCCGGACCAGCGCCGGTCCCCGGCTACTGACGTACTCCTCGAAGGTCACACCCTGCAGACGCCCTGGGTGCCCCGTGGCGTTGACCCGCTCAGCGGTGCGAGTGGTCGCGGAAACCGCGGCGGGTCTTGCGACCCAGGTAGCCGGCCGTGACCAGGTGCTCCAGCAGCGGCGCGGGCGCGAAGCCCGGCTCGCGCAACTCCAGGTACAGCTCGCGCTGGATCGCCAGCGCGATGTCCAGCCCGACCACGTCGAGCAGTTCGAAAGGGCCCATCGGGTAGCCGCAGCCGAGCTTCATGGCGTGGTCGATGTCGTCGGCGGTCGAGTAGCTGGCCTCGAGCATCTTCACCGCGTCGTTCAGGTAGGGGAAGAGCAGCGCGTTGACGATGAACCCGGACCGGTCACCGCAGACCACACCGGTCTTGCCCAGTGCGGCGCAGACGGCGCGGACGGTGGCGGTGGCCTCCGGGGAGGTGCGGATCGTGCGGACCACCTCGACGAGCGGCATGACCGGCGCCGGGTTGAAGAAGTGCAGCCCCACCACGTCGGCCGGTCGGTGGGTGGCCATCGCCACGTCGATCACCGGCAGGGACGAGGTGGTGGTGGCCAGCACCACGCCGGGCTTGCAGATCTCGTCGAGGCTCGCGAAGAGCGCCTTCTTCACGCTCAACTCCTCGACCACCGCCTCGACCACCAGGTCGACGTCGGCGAGGTGGTCGAGGGTGGCCGACCAGCCGATCCGGCCGAGTGCGGCGTCCCGGTCGGCCTCGGTGAGCCGGCCGCGCACCACGCCCTTGTTCAGCGAGGTCTTCACCGCCTCGCAGACCGTCGCGGACTTCTCCGCGCCGCGGGTCACCGACACGACCTCGTAACCGGCCTTCGCGAAGACCTCGATGATCCCGGTGGCCATCGTCCCGGAGCCCACAATGCCGACTTTGGTCACGACTGCGGGGCTCGCAAGCTCACTCCTCGCGCTCCCGATGCCGACCTCCGCGTAGATGGCCCGCGCGCCGTCGGCGACCGCCGCGTCCGTCGCCCCATCAGGTACGACCACCGGCGAGCCGGGCCGCTCGTAGGTATAGAAGCCCCGACCGGACTTCCGACCGAGCAGACCCGCCGTCACCATCTGCTTGAGCAGCGGCACCGGCGCGTGCCGGCGGTCCCGCCCGCCGCGCCGGTACATGGTGTCCAGAATCTCGTACGCGGTGTCCAGGCCGATCAGGTCCATCAGCGCCAGCGGGCCCATCGGCAGGCCGCAGCCGAGCTTCATCGCGGCGTCGATGTCCTCCCGGGCGGCGTAGTGCGACTCCACCATGGCGACCGCGTGGTTGAGGTAGCCGAAGAGCAGCGCGTTGGCGATGAAGCCGGCCCGGTCGTTGATGGTGACGTCGACCTTGCCGAGCCGGGCGCAGAGGGCCTCGACATCGGCGACCACCTCGGGCGAGGTGACAACGGTGCGGACCACCTCGACAAGCTTCATCACCGGGGCCGGGTTGAAGAAGTGGATGCCGATCACCTGGTTGGGCCGGGTGGTGGCCACCGAGATCTCGGTGACGCTCAGCGACGAGGTGTTGGTGGCGAGGATGGCCTCCGGCCGGCAGACCCGGTCCAGTTCCGCGAAGATCCGCTGCTTGAGGTCGAGGTGCTCGGGCACCGCCTCGATGACCAGGTCGACGGAGTGCAGCGCGGGCAGCCCGACCGCGAAGTGCACCCGCTCGTGCAGGGCGTCGCGGTCCGCCGGGGCGAGCTTGCCCTTGGCGACCGCCCGGTCGGTGGAGGCGGTGAGGGTGGCCCGGCCGCGTTCCAGCGCCGGCTCGGAGATCTCGACCGCGACCACGTCGATGCCGTTGCGGGCGAAGACCTCGACGATGCCGGCACCCATGGTGCCCAGCCCCACCACACCCACGGTGCTGAACTCGCGCGCCACGACCGGCCTCCCCAGACACTCCGCACGGCCCCTGAACGGCCGCTAAGGCTTTGCGCGCGAGTCTGCCATGTGACGCTTGGTTGTCGAGACGCCGTGGCCTATTTCACCGCCGACGGCGTGGGGCCGCTAGGCGGCGGGTCCGGTGGTCAGTGCCAGCAGTTCCGCCACGAACTCCGCCGGCCGTTCCAGGTGCGGGCTGTGTCCGCAACCGGGCAACACCACCTCCTGGTACGTGCCGCCGGCCGCCGCGTACCGCTCCAGCACCGACCGGGTCTGGCCGACCATCGGCTGCGGCGGGCAGCCCTCCTCGCCGGGCCAGCCCAGCACGAGACCCAGCGAGCCCAGGTACGCCAGGTCGAACAGCGAGGTGTCCGAGACGATGACGTCGGCGTCGCCGCGTACCCAGGTGACCGGGGGCTTGTCGGCGACGGCCACCAGCTCGTCGGCGAGCCGGAACCAGGTCGGCGCGAGCGCGTTGAGCACGCCGCGCTTCCCCGGCGCGGTGCCCGGCCAGTTCTCCGACGGCGCCGCCGTGCCCGGGTAGTTGTCGTCCCCGGTGGCGGTGGAGAGCACCGTGTCCAGGAGCAGGTCCTCGTCCGCGCCGAGCGCCGCCGGATCGGCCACATAGGTGGCGCGCAGGACGGCACGTGGGCTGGCCGGGTTGTCCGTGCTCCGATCGCCCGCGGCGAGCCGGGCGACGAAGTCCGGGTTCGCCGTGCCCGCGCCGGTGCCGGCGAAGTCGGCAGTGGTGGGTGTGCCGGTCAGGTCGCGGGTGCCACCGAAGCCGTACGGGGAGACCGGCGCCGCGAGCAGCAACGCGCCCACCCGGTGTGGGTGGTCGACGAGCAGTGACATCGCCACTCCGCCGCCGAGGGAGTGCCCGACCACCACCGGGCGGGCGTCGGTGGCGCCGAAGAGCGTCGGGTCGTCCAGCAGGGCGGCCACGTCGTCGGCGAAGTCCCGCAGGCCCCGGGTGGCGTCCACCGGGGCCGTCGCGGAGTCGCCGTAGCCGCGCAGGTCGGGGGCGACCACCCGCAGCGTCGGCGGCAGCCGCCGGACCAGCGGCTCCCAGAACAGCGCGGACGAGCAGTTGCCGTGGATCAGCAGCACCGGGATGCCGTCCGGTGGCCCGGCCACCCGGACCGCCTGGGTGATGCCGTTCGCCGTGACGCTCCGCTGCTCGGTTTCCATCCGCGGGATGGTGCCACGCCCCCCGGAGCCGGTCCAGGTGGCTGACAGCCATCCCGGACGCGGCCCAGGTGTGGGCCACGCCCGGGTCGGCGTGCGTCGGTCAGCGGCGGGCGCCGGGCGGCGCGGCCAGCGGCAGCGGCAGCGTCGGTCGGACGTCCCGCCGGGACGGGCCGAAGCTGAGCCCCACCGGGTCGGTGTGTGCCACCCCCGGGTCGAACAGGCGCAGTTCGGTACGGCCGAGTCGGATCACGTCGCCGTCGGAGAGACGCTCGACGTCGGTGATCCGGCGGTCGTTGAGCCAGGTGCCGTTTGTCGAGCCGAGGTCCCGCAGCGACGGGCCCTCCGGGGCCAGCCACACCTCCGCGTGGCGGCGGCTCAGGTGCGGGTCGCTGATGACGACGTGGCCGGTCGGTGCCCGACCGACCACCTGCGGTTCGACCCGAAGTCGAAAACTCGCTCCGCGCATCGGCCCACCCGCCACCGTCAACAGCGGCATAAGTTCCGGATGTTCCTCCATGGACAGTCAGCCCTCCACCCCACACCGTTACTCCGCGCGTCAGCCTGCCATCAGACGGTAATCATCGACACCGACCGGCCGGTCAGCTCCTCGCCACCTCCCGGCTACCCGCCGTTCGACGATTCGGGCGGGTCGCGTTCACCATCAACAGCCTGACCTGCACTGACAAACGATCAGGCAAAGCGGTACGACTACGGGCCGCCAGGTTGCGATCCGGACCTACCGGCGAGTAATCCTCGGGTCTAGACTTCCGCCATGACGGCTGTGCAGGTCCCGGGTCTTCCGGTCATCGATGCGGGTCGGCTGGTCTCCACCAGCCCGGCCACCGGCGCTGAGGCCGGCCGCCTCCCGGTCGCGACCGACGCCGACGTGCGGCGGGCCGTCGAGGACGCCCGCGTCGCCGGGGGCTGGTGGGCCGGGCTCGGCTTCACCGACCGCCGCGAACGGATGCTGCGGTGGCGTGCGCTGCTCGCCAAACGCATCGAGGAGCTGGCCGAGCTGGTGCACGTCGAGGGTGGCAAGCCGACCGCCGACGCCATCGTCGAGATCGTCACCGCGATCGAGCACATCGACTGGGCTGCCCGCAACGCCAGCCGCGTGCTGGGCCCGCGTCGGGTGCGGTCCCGGCTCATCCTCGCCGAGTTCTCCGGTCACCTCGAATACCAGCCGCACGGCGTGGTCGGTGTGATCGGGCCGTGGAATTATCCGGTCTTCACGCCGATCGGTTCCGCCGCGTACGCGTTGGCCGCCGGCAACGCCGTGGTGCTCAAGCCGAGCGAATACACCCCGGCCGCCGGCCAGTGGCTTGTGGACAGCTTCGCCGAGGTGGTGCCCGAGCACCAGGTCTTCACCGCCGTGCACGGGCTGGGCGACGTGGGTGCCGCGCTGTGCCGCTCCGGGGTCGACAAGCTGGCCTTCACCGGTTCCACCGCCACCGCCCGGAAGGTGATGGCCGCCTGCGCCGAGACGCTGACCCCGGTGCTGATCGAGGGCGGCGGCAAGGACGCCATGATCGTCGACAGCGACGCCGATCTGGACGCCGCGGCCGAGGCGTGCGTCTGGGGCGGCATGACGAACGCCGGCCAGACCTGCATCGGCATCGAGCGGGTGTACGCGGTCGACGCCGTCTTCGACGCCTTCGTCGACAAGGTGGTGGCCCGCGCCGGTCGGTTGACCGTCGGGCCGGAGGGCACCGACATCGGCCCGATCACCATGCCCGCGCAGATCGACGTGATCCGCCGGCACATCGACGCCGCGATCACGTCCGGCGGGCGTGCCGTGCTCGGCGGCCCGAGCGCGGTGCAGCCGCCGTACGTGCACCCGACCGTGCTCGTGGACGTCCCGGAGGAGTCGGCCGCCGTCCGCGAGGAGACCTTCGGCCCGACGCTGACCATCAGCCGGGTCCGCGACGCCGACGAGGCCGTGACCCGCGCCAACGCCCTGCCGTACGGCCTGGGGGGTTCGGTCTTCGGCCGGCGGCGGGCGGTGTCCATCGCGCGGCGGCTGCGCTCCGGAATGGCCTCGATCAACTCCGCGCTGACCTTCGCCGGCATGTCCACCCTGCCGTTCGGTGGGGTCGGCGACTCCGGCTTCGGGCGGATCCACGGCGAGGACGGGCTGCGTGAGTTCGGCCGGGCCAAGGCGGTGACCCGCCGTCGGGCCCGGTCGCTGTTGCCGTCGATGACCTTCGAACGGACCCCGACCGACGTGGCGCGACTCGTCAAGGCCATCAAGGTCATGTACGGAAGGTGAGTGTCGGATAACCGATCTTCAGCGAAGATCAGCGTATCCACATGTTTATACGCGGTGTCGGCGGCGGTACATTGCGTTAAATGGGCCCCAATCGATTGCGCTACCGCCTTGTCGACAGCGACCAGTCGTGGAGTGCGCGGCGGCGCCGGCACCGCTCGGACTGGTTGGCACGCACTTTTCCCGACATTGGCGACATGCACGTGGTCGATCTCGGCGGCCGGCTCGGCACCTGGCACCGCGCGACGGTCCGCCCGGCCCGGGTGACAGTCATCAACCTGGAGCAGCCGCCCGCCGTCGTGCCGGACTGGGCCCACGTCGAACAGGCCGACGCCTGCGATCTGCCCCCGCGCCTCGCCAGGACCGATTACGACCTGGTCTTCTCCAACTCGGTCCTGGAGCATGTGGGCGGGCACGAACGCCGGCTGCGCTTCGCCGCGGCCGCCCGCGCGATGGCCGACCGGCACTGGGTGCAGACGCCCTACCGCTACTTCCCCATCGAGCCACACTGGATCGCGCCCGGGATGCAGTTCCTGCCGGTGCGACTGCGCACCGCGCTCGCCCGCCGCTGGCCGCTGGGCCACAAACCGACCCGCAGCCACGCCGCCGCCATCCACCAGGTGCTCTGGACCGAGCTGCTGGACCGCTCGCAGATGCGCCACTACTTTCCCGACTCGACAATGCTCGTCGAGCGGGCGTTCGGCCTGCCCAAGTCGCTGATCGCGGTGCGTGCCGGCGGGTGAGCCGATCAGAAGAGCGTCAGTTCGTCCTTCTCGATGCCCCGCAGCCGGTCGTAGTTGACGACCACGCACCGGATGCCCCGGTCGGCGGCGAGCACCCGGGCCTGCGGCTTGATCTCCTGCGCCGCGAAGACCCCGGCCACCGGGCTGAGCAGCGGGTCCCGGTTCATCAACTCGAGGTATCGGGTGAGCTGCTCCACACCGTCGATGTCACCGCGCCGCTTGACCTCGACGGCGACCGCACCTGAGTTGGCATCCCGGCAGAGCAGGTCGACCGGGCCGATCGCCGTCATGTACTCGCGACGGACCAGCGTGAACCCCTCGCCCAACGCACCGGGGTTGGCGGCCAACAACTCCTGCAGGTGCGCCTCCACCCCGTCCTTGCGCAGGCCCGGGTCCACACCCAGCTCGTACGAGGTGTCCTGGAAGATCTCCTCCAGGGTGATCCGCAGCTCCTCGCCGGCCTTGTTGACCACCCGCCACACCCCGGGGGCCTCCTCCAGCCGGCAGGGCGGGCTCATCCAGTTCAACGGCTTGTACGCCCGGTCGTCGGCATGGATCGACACCGACCCGTCCGCCTTCACCATCAGCAACCGAGTGGCCGGCGGCAGGTGAGCCGAGAGCCGTCCGACATAGTCCACCGAGCACTTCGCAATGACCAACCGCACCCGACGAGGGTAGCCGAGGACCCACCGGTCGCCGCCGAGCGGCACTGGCGCGTCGGTGCGATGCTGAGACAGTGTTCGAAGTCCTCACCGGCACCGGCCTCGCCGCCTCAGCGGGGCTGAACGCCTACATACCCCTGCTCGCCCTCGGCCTCCTCGGCCGCTACACCGACCTGATCGACCTGCCCAGCGGCTGGACCTGGCTCGGCAACGGCTGGGTCATCGTCATCCTGGCCGTGCTGCTCGCCGTGGAGATGGTCGCCGACAAGGTGCCCGTCGTCGACCACATCAACGACGTGGTGCAGACAGTGGTCCGACCCACCGCCGGTGGCCTGGCCTTCGGCGCCGGATCCTCGTCGGAGACGGTGACGGTCAGCGACCCGGGGAGTTTCTTCTCGTCGCACCAGTGGGTGCCGGTCGTCACCGGCGTGCTGCTGGCGTTGGGCGTACACCTGCTCAAGTCCGCGGCCCGCCCGGTCATCAACGCGAGCACGGCCGGGTTCGGCGCACCGGTGGCCAGCACCGCCGAGGACGCCACGAGCGTGGTGGTCTCCCTGGTGGCGATCATCCTGCCGGTGCTCGTGCTGGCCTTCCTGCTCGGCCTGGTGGCCTTCGTCTACTGGTTCCTCCGGCGACGCTCCGCGCGCCGCCGGGAACGCGAGGCGGCCCGCGCCGCCGGCTTCCGCGTCTGACCCTTGATCGGCGCGGTTTCCTGGAAACCGGGCCACCCCGCAGCGGGACGCCCCGCCTCCGGAAGCCGGAGTCGATCACGCTGGGCACCGGATCGGCGGCCCGCCATATCGGGGTTCCGGGGGCCGGCAAATGCCTAGGATCAGGGCAAAGGCCTAGAGGAGGTTGGCATGACTGCAGCGTTGGAGATGCCCCGAGTCCAGGAATGTGTCGTTGCCGCTTGCGCGTACAACCAGTCGGGCGACTGCCACGCCTTCGCGATCACGATCGGCAGCATGGATCACGCGCACTGCCACACCTTCGTCGAGTCGCCGATCCGGGGCGGCGTGGACGGAATGACCGCCCAGGTCGGCGCCTGCCAGCGTTCCGACTGTCGGCACAACGAGCAGTTGGAGTGCCACGCGTCGTCGATCAAGGTCGGCCCGGACAACGACCTGGCCGACTGCATGACCTACGCCGGCCGCTGACCCGCCCACTGCGGGGTCAGGGCAGGTCGTTGGCGTGCCGGATGACCGTCACCAGGTCGTCGATGATGTCGGTGAGGGCGAAGTCCCTCGGGGTGAAGACCCGGGCCACCCCGGCCGCCCGCAGCGTGTCGGCGTCACCGGCGGGGATGATGCCGCCCACGACCACCGGCAGGTCCGCCCGTCCGGCGGCGCGCAGCCCGTCCAGCACCGCGGGCACGGCGGCCAGGTGGGACCCGGAGAGCACGGACAGCCCGACCAGGTCGACGTCCTCCTCGACGGCGGCGGCGACGATCTGCCCCGCGGTCAGCCGGATGCCCTGGTAGACGACCTCGAAGCCGGCGTCACGGGCCCGTACCGCGATCTGCTCCGCGCCGTTCGAGTGCCCGTCCAGGCCGGGTTTGCCGACCAGCAGCCGCAGCCGGCCGCTGCCCAACTCGCGGGCGGTGGCGACGACCCGCTCGCGGACGGCGGCGAGGCCCGGGGCTCCGCCGCTGCCGGTGGCGCCGGCCAGGCCGGTCGGCGCCCGATACTCGCCGAAGACCTCCCGCAGCGCACCGGCCCACTCGCCGGTGGTCACCCCCACCCGCGCGCACTCCAGGGTGGCGGGCATCAGGTTGGCGGTGGTCGCGGCGTCCGCGCGCAGCCGGGCCAGTGCCGCGTCGACCGCGTCCGCGTCCCGATCGGCCCGCCACCGCCGTACGCCCTCCGCGGCGGCCGCCTCGACCGCCGGGTCGACCTGCTCGACGGCCTCCGCACCGGCGGCGGTCAGCGGGGAGGGTTCGGTCTCGGCGTACCTGTTGACCCCGACCACCACGTCCGCGCCGGACTCCATCCGTCGGCGGCGTTCGGCGAGCGAGGCGACAAGCGCGCTCTTGAGGTAGCCGGTCTCCACGGCGGCGACCACACCGCCCAGCTCCAGCACCTTGTCCAGCTCGACCCGCGCCCCGGCGACGACCTCCTCGACGAGCGCGGTCATCACGTACGAGCCGGCGAAGAGATCGGGATATTCGAGCAGATCCGACTCGTACGCCAGGACCTGCTGCATCCGCAGCGACCACTGCTGGTCCCACGGCCGGGGCAGGCCGAGCGCCTCGTTCCAGGCGGGTAGCTGCACCGCGCGGGCCCGCGCGTCGCGGGACATCGTCACGCCGAGCATCTCCAGCACGATGCGCTGGATGTTGTTCTCCGGCTGCGCCTCGCTGAGGCCGAGCGAGTTGACCTGCACGCCGTAGCGGAAGCGCCGTTGCCGGGCCTCGGTGATCCCGTACCGGTCCCGGGTGATCTCGTCCCAGAGCACGCCGAACGCGCGCATCTTGGCGACCTCCTCGACGAAACGCACACCGGCGTTGACGAAGAACGAGATCCGCTGCACCACGTCGCCCATCCGCTCGGCCGGCACCTGACCTGCGTCACGGACCGCGTCGAGCACGGCGACCGCGGTGGCCAGCGCGAAGCCGACCTCCTGCACGGGCGTGGCCCCGGCCTCCTGGAGGTGGTACGAGCAGATGTTGACCGGGTTCCACCGGGGCATCGTCTGGAGGGTGTGGGCGATGACGTCGGCGGTGAGCCGCAGCGACGCGGCCGGCGGAAAGATGTAGGTCCCCCGGGACAGGTACTCCTTGATGATGTCGTTCTGGGTGGTCCCGGAGAGCATGTCGGCGGTCGAGCCCTGCTCCTGGGCGACGATGCCGTAGAGGGAGAGCAGCCACATGGCCGGGGCGTTGATGGTCATCGAGGTGTTCATCTCGGCGAGCGGGATGCCGTCGAAGAGGGCCCGCATGTCGCCGAGGTGGGCCACCGGCACGCCCACCCGGCCGACCTCACCGACGGCCAGCTCGTGGTCCGGGTCGTACCCGGTCTGGGTGGGCAGGTCGAAGGCGACCGAGAGGCCGGTCTGGCCCTTTGCCAGGTTGCGACGGAAGAGGGCGTTCGTCGCGGTGGCCGACGAGTGGCCGGCGTAGGTGCGCATCAGCCACGGGCGGTCCCGCTCTGGCAGACGCAGCGCAGATGCCGTCTCATCCATGGCTGGAGCTTAAGTTACCGTCCGGTAAAACGGGCTGTGGAAAACCACACAGGTCCATGTCGGGGACGTCCGGGGGCGAAGCGCCCGCGGTGGCGCGCACCGCTACACCCCGGGGCACCGGGGCGACCGGGTCAGGGCGCACACTTGACGACATGGATGACGAGCTGGCCATCTCCGTCCGCGGGCTGCGCAAGGCGTACGGCGACAACGTCGCGGTGGCGGGCGTGGACCTCGACGTACGCCGGGGCGAGGTGTTCGCGTTGCTCGGGCCGAACGGCGCCGGCAAGACCACCACCGTGGAGATCCTGGAGGGTTACCGACGCCGGGATGCCGGCGAGGTCTCGGTGCTCGGCACGGACCCGGCGCATCCGGACGCCGACTGGCGCTCGCGCGTCGGCATCGTGCTCCAGGGCACCGGCGAGTTCGACGAGTTGACGGTGGCCGAGGTGATCCGGCACTTCTCCGGCTTCTATCCCGACGCCGACGACCCGGACAAGGTGATCGCGCGGGTCGGGCTGGCCGACAAGGCGAAGGCCCGTACGCACACCCTCTCCGGCGGGCAGAAGCGCCGCCTGGACGTGGCGCTGGGCATCGTCGGTCGCCCCGAGCTGCTCTTCCTCGACGAGCCGACCACCGGCTTCGACCCGGAGGCGCGCCGCGAGTTCTGGGAGCTGATCCGCGATCTCGCCGCGGCGGGCACCACAATCGTGCTGACCACCCACTACCTGGACGAGGCGGAGGCGCTCGCCGACCGGGTCGGGGTGATCGCCGGCGGCCGACTTGTCGAGGTGGCCGCCCCGAACCAACTGGGCAACCGGCAGGAGGCCCTCGCGACGGTCTCCTGGCGTACCCCGGACGGGACGCCGGAGAGTGCGCAGAGCGCGACGCCGACGGCCCTGGTGGCCGAGCTGGCCGCGCGTTACGGCGGCGAGGTTCCCGGCCTCACGGTGACCCGGCCGACCCTGGAGGACGTCTACCTCACCATGATCGGACACGCGCGATGACCACCACGACGAAGCCGACGACGCCTGTCGCCGCGACCCCGGGCCGTCGGCCGTCGGCCGGCGCGCTCGCCCTGCGTCAGGGCCGACTGGAGATCACCCAGTTCCTGCGCAGCCGGGAGTCCGTGGTCTTCACCATGGGCTTCCCCATCATCATGATCCTGATCTTCGCGTCGATCTTCAGTGGGGAGATCGGGGGCGGGGTCAAGTTCACGCAATACTTCATCACCGGCATGATCGCGACCGGCCTGATGACGGTGAGCTTCCAGAACCTCGGCATCTGGATCCCGATCGAGCGGGACCGGGGTGTGCTCAAGCGCTACCGGGGCACGCCGATGCCGAAGTGGGTCTGGTTCGCCGGCAAGGTGATCATGGTGGTGGCGATCGGCATCGCCGAGACCGTGTTGCTGCTGGCCGTCGCGGTGGCGTTGTTCGACCTCGACCTGCCGGGCACCGCCGCGAAGTGGTTCACCTTCGGCTGGGTCGCCGCGCTCGGGGTGACCGCCTGCACCCTGTGCGGCATCGCCATCTCGTCGTTGGCACGCACCGCCCGCAGCGGCTCGGCCGTGGTCACCCCGGTCGCCCTGGTCCTCCAGTTCATCTCCGGGGTTTTCTTCGTCTTCACCGACCTGCCCACCTGGATGCAGCAGGTGGCGGCGCTGTTCCCGCTCAAGTGGATGTGTCAGGGGCTGCGGTCGGTGTTCCTGCCGGAGAGCTTCGGCGCCCAGGAGCCGGGCGGCTCGTTCGAGCTGGGCCGGGTCGCCCTGGTGCTGGCCCTGTGGTGCGTGATCGGCGTGGTGCTCTGCCTGACCACCTTCCGCTGGACCACCAAGCGCGACGGCTGAGTGGTCGACCGGGGCGGGCGCCCGCCCCGGTCGCCGTGACTCAGTACGTGTAGAAGCCCTTGCCGGTCTTGCGGCCCAGGTCGCCGGCGGTGACCATCCGCTGGAGCAGCTCCGGCGGAAAGAACTTCTCGTCGGCCGTGTCGGTGTAGATGTTCTTCGAGGCGTGCAGCAGCACGTCCACGCCGGTCAGGTCGGTGGTGGCCAGCGGGCCCATCGCGTGCCCGAAGCCCAGGCGGCAGGCCGTGTCCAGGTCCTCGGCGGACACCACGCCGGACTCCACGAGCTTGACCGCCTCCATCACCAGCGCGGAGATCAGCCGGGTGGTGACGAAGCCGGCGATGTCCCGGTTGACGACCACCACCGTCTTGCCGATCTCCTCGGCGAAGGCCCGCGCGGTGTCCAGCGTCGCGTCGCTGGTCTTGTAGCCGCGCACCAGCTCGCAGAGCTGCATCATCGGCACCGGGGAGAAGAAGTGGGTGCCGACGACCGCCTCGGGCCGCTCGGTCACCGCGGCGATCTGGGTGACCGGAATGGCCGAGGTGTTGGTGGCGAGCACCGCGTCCGCCTTGCAGATCTTGTCCAGGGCGCGGAACACCTCGTGCTTGATCTCCAGCCGCTCGAAGACCGCCTCGACCACGATGTCCGCGTCCGCCGCCGCCTCCAGCTCGGTGGTCGGGGTGATCCGGGCGAGCGTCGCCTCGACCTCGGACACCTCGATCTTGCCCTTCTCGGCGAACTTCTCCAGTGACTTCCGGATGCCGCCGAGCCCACGGGTGGTGGCCGCGTCGTCCAGGTCGCGCAGCGTCACCTGCCAGCCGGCCTGCGCCGCCACCTGAGCGATGCCGGAGCCCATCAAACCCGCCCCGACGACCGCGAGTCGACCCGCCATCTGCTTCTCCCTCGCTGCGATTGAGTGCCTCACTGCACCCTAGTCGGCGAGCCTGAACGATGACTAAGCGAGTTGTCGGGCGGTCGACGTCGGCCGTGACATGATGCCCCGCGCCGGCGTGACAAATTAACGACTCCGCGCGGCGAACAAAACCGCCCGCGGGCGCATCGAACCCTACGACAGCAACCCAGTGCGATGAGCCAGGAGTCAACGATGCGTGCAATGCCTGTGGTCGGAACCCTCACCTGCCTCCTGTTCGTGGGGGCGTGCGCGTCACCCACGCACCGCAGCGGTGGCGCGGCGCCGGCCGGTTCCCCGGAGCAGACGGCCAGCGCGCCCACCACCGGGACGCCGGCGTCGTCCGCGCCGCCCGCGCCGTCCAGCGACGCCGCCAGCACCGCCCTCGTCCTGGGACCGAACGGGCTCGGCCCACTGAAGCTCGGCATGCCCCGCCAGCAGGCCACCGCGACGGGACTGCTGCGCCCGTTCACCGACTTCGTGGGCGAGTGCGCGCCGGCACAACTGAAGTCCGCCCCGACCGACGAGGGGAATGTTTTCCTCTCCCGGACGCTCGGGATCGCCACCATCGCCGCGTACGGCAGCATCAAGACGCCCGAGGGAGCGCGAGTCGGCATGTCCAGCGCCGACATGCTTCGCGTCTACCCGGGGTGGGCGGCGGCCGATGGGGACGCGACAAACGGTCGCGGCGTCGTCAAGGCCCCCGGCAACAACAAGGCCGTCTACCGCATCGAGACCGTCAAGGGCACCGTGGCCCAACTGACCCTGCAGTACGCGAACCAGAACTGCTACGAGTAGACGGACCCGAACCGGCCGGCCTGCGGCGCCAGCGAGCTGGACATCCGCAGGCCGGCCAGGATCTCGTCGGTCAGGTCGGCGTCGCCGACCTGTTTGATCTGCAGGTAGACGCCATAGCCGCGCTGCGGCACCGAGAGCACCACCTCGCTGAACGAGACCGAGGCGCCGCACGATGTCCACCGCCGTACCCGTGCCTGGTTACCGCCCACGTCCACGGTCCGGTCGGGCTGCCGGACGCAGGAGGTGTGGCCGGGCAACGCGGGTGCCGCGCCGTCGGCAAGCAGGGCCCTGCTCGCACCGATGAACACACCAGGTATCCCGCTCGCCGGATCGGGCCAGACGTCAAGATCCGGGGCGACCACGAGACCCGGCGCCTGGCCAGCGGGAAGTCGCAGCACCGAAGGATCCCAGCCGGCATCCCTCACCTGGCCGGCCCAGCTCGACGGCACCGCGACCGACAGCGCGCCAAGGGCATCGTGGACGCGTACCCAGCCCGACCCTGCCGGCGATGTGGAGCTGGATCCCGCAGTCGTCAGCAGCGCGACAAGTGCGACAGCGACGCCGCCGACCCGTGCCAACCGCCGCACGACCCGGCCACGGCCCGTGTCCCGGTCCATCGCCGCGATGACCCGGTGCAACTCCTTGCGCAGCACCGCGGCGGACGACCAGCGTTGCCGGGGGTCCGGATGCAGCGCACGTCGCACCAGATCGTCCACCGTGGACGGGATGCCGGGCCGCACCTGGGACGGCCTGGGCAACGACCGCCCGCCCCGGCCGGCGCGGCTGGCCTGGTCGGGAGGGCTCCCGGTCAGCATGTGGTACATGGTCGCCCCGATGGCGTACACGTCGGCGCGGATGTCCAGCCCCCCACCGGGGGTGGCCTGCTCGGGCGGCATGTAGCCGGGTGTGCCGGCGGCGATGGTGAAGCCGGACGCGTTCGCGAGCGCCTTGGCCAGGCCGAGGTCCGCGACGAGTACCCGATCCCGACCCGCGGCCGGCTGAAACAACACATTCGACGGTTTGAGGTCCCGGTGCAGCACACCGGCCTCGTGCAGCACCGTGACGGCACTTGTGATGTCGGCCGCGACCAGCAGGGCCTCCCGTACCGGCATCGGCCCCGAGACGAGCCGATCCGCGAGGGTGCCGCCGGCCGCGTACGGCATCACCAGATACGGCCGCCCGTCCGGCAGCTCACCGACGTCGAGCACACGCACGAGCAGGCTGGAATCCGTCCGCCGCATGATCCGCGCTTCCTGCTCGAAGCGTTCCCGCAGATCGGCGTGGTACGACCAGTTGTCCGCCAGCACCTTGATCGCCACCGACGCGTCCAGGGCATCGTCCGCGCCGAGCCACACGGTGGCGAACGCTCCGGAACCGATACGCCGCAACACGCGATATCGGCCGATCTTGTCGGGTACTGACACGCCCGTATTATGACCTCCAATACGGGGAGGAACGGGGTCTGGGTGTGGCAGATGATCTTGAAATCGAAACGCTCGCCGGCCGGGCCGCCACCGGCGACGCCGCCGCTCTCGACGCGCTGCTGATCAGGATCGGTCCGCAGGTCCTGCGGCAGTGTCTGCGCCTGCTCCCGTGCCGGCAGGACGCCGAAGAGGCGTGCCAGGACGCCCTTCTGCAGGTCGCTCGCAAGATAGACGGCTTCGCGGGACGGTCGAAGTTCTCCACCTGGCTGTACATCGTCACGGCCAACTGCGCCCGGCAGACGTACCGAAGCCTCAAGCGCCGGGCCGACGAGCAGGCCGTGCCACTGCTTCCGCTCGATGCCGCCGACCCGCGCACGACGAGCGTGATCGCGGGTTCCCGCCTCGACCTGCTGGACGCGCTGGAACGGCTGGAGGCGCACCGACCCGAACTTGTCGCCCCGCTGGTGATGCGTGACCTGTGCCAGTTGACCTACGACGAGATCGCCGACCACCTCGCCATTCCGATCGGCACCCTGAAGTCACGCATCCACGACGCGCGACAGCACGTACGCGCCTCGCTGCGGCCCGCCTGACCGCGCTGCGGCCCGCCTGACCGCGCGAGAAAGCACCGCAGCACGCGGCGCGGCCGCCTCAGATCTCCAGCGCCGGTTCCTCCGGGGTGGTGCCCCGCTCGACCGCCACCCCGAGGGCGCGGAGATCGGCCACGAAGTCCGGGTAACCCCTGTCGACGTGATGCACGTGGGACACCGCGGTGACCCCCTGCGCGCACAGCCCGGCGATGATCAGCCCGGCTCCGGCGCGGATGTCGGTCGCCTGCACCGGTGCGCCGGAGAGCCGAGCCCGCCCACGGACCACCGCGTGGTGCCCGTCGGTCTTGATGTCCGCGCCGAGCCGCATCATCTCGTTGGCGAACATGAACCGGCCGTCGAAGATGTTCTCGGTGATCAGCGAGGCGCCATCGCTGACCGCGGCCAGCCCGATCGCCATCGGCAGCAGGTCGGTGGCGAAGCCGGGGTACGGCAACGTCACCACGTCCACCGCCCGGGGCCGGTCGTCCATCCGTACGCGGAAGCCGTCTCCCCGGGTCTCCACCAGGCCACCGGCCGCCACGACCTTGTCCAGCGCGACCTCCAGGTACGCCGGATCCAGCCCGGTCACCGTCACGTCGCCCCTGGTCATCGCCGCCCCGAACGCCCAGGTGCCGGCGACGATCCGGTCCCCCACCGTGGCATGCCGGACCGGGTGCAGACCCGGCACCCCGGTGATCCGCAACGTGGACGTGCCCGCGCCGGAGATCCGCGCGCCCATCTGGTTGAGCATCGTGCAGATGTCGACGATCTCCGGCTCCCGGGCGGCGTTGTCGATCATCGTGACACCCTGGGCCAGCACCGCCGCCATCACCAGGTTCTCGGTCGCGCCCACGCTGGGGAAGTCCAGCACGATGTCCGCGCCGCGCAGCCCGTGCGGGGCGGAGGCGATGACGAAGCCGTGCTCACCGGAGATCTCCGCGCCCATCCGGGTCAGCCCGGAGACGTGCATGTCCAGCCCGCGTGACCCGATGGCGTCGCCGCCGGGGTGGGCCACCCGCACGTACCCCCGGCGGGCCAACAGCGGGCCGAGCACACAGATCGACGCGCGCAACCGTCGGACCAGGTCGTAGTCGGCCTCCGCGCCCGGCTGCTCCGGCACGTCGATGGTCACCGAGCGGGACCGGGCCACCCCGCCGCGGGCGACCATCGGGTCGACCGGGTCGTCCGCGTCGAACTGGACGCCGCAGCCCAGCCGGCGCAGCACCTCACCCATGATCGCGATGTCGGTGATCCGCGGGACATTCGTGATCACGCTGCGGCCCGGGGCGAGCAACGCGGCGGCCATCAGCTTCAACGCCGAGTTCTTGGCCCCCACCACGTGCACGGTGCCGGCGAGCCGGGCGTCACCGTGCACCCGGATGACGTCGACGTCGTTGACCGCCGGGTCGCCCGCGTCGCCGGGGCCCACCACCACCGGCCAACTCGTCGCGCTGTCCGGCCGCGCCGGGATCGTCAGGTCGGGAATCCGTAGGCTGTGCGTCATGGCCGTCCACCTCACGCGCATCTACACCAAGGCCGGCGATGCCGGCATGACCAGGCTGAGCAACAACGAGCAGGTGCCGAAGACCGATCCACGGATCGCCGCGTACGCGGATGTCGACGAGTGCAACGCCGCGATCGGCGTCGCGCTCGCCCTGGGTGGGCTAAACGAGGACCTGCGGGGCGTGCTGGGGTCGGTGCAGAACGACCTGTTCGACGTCGGCGCCGACCTGTCCACCCCTGTCGAGCCGGAGCCGAAGTACCCGCCGCTGCGGGTGACCGAGGAGTACGTCGAGCGCCTCGAGGGCTGGTGCGACGAGTACAACGCACGCCTGAGCAAGCTCGACTCCTTCATCCTCCCCGGCGGCACCCCCGGTGCGGCGCTGCTCCACGTGGCGCGGACCACCGCCCGGCGCGCCGAACGCGCGGCGTGGGCGCTGGTCAGCCACGATCCGGAACGAACCAGCATCCTCCCGGCAAAGTATCTCAACAGGCTCTCCGATCTGCTCTTTATCCTGTCAAGAACGGCAAATCCGGCGGGAGATGTGTTATGGGTCCCGGGCGGCAAGCGCTGACCGGCGGGTCACCGCACCACGTCCAGCTAGGGATTCCCACTCTGCCCGCCACCACGCGTAGCCGGGACCGCTTCTCGGCGCGCGTGGCGAGTCGGCCTGCGTGGCGAGTCGCCCAGCGTGGCGAGTCGGCCTGCGTGGCGCGTGCGTCGGGCGGAGTGGCGAGTGCGTCGGGCGGAGTGATCGACTCGGTTTCCTTGATGTCGGG
Organism: Micromonospora sp. DT228; assembly: GCF_049841595.1. Taxonomy (NCBI): domain Bacteria; kingdom Bacillati; phylum Actinomycetota; class Actinomycetes; order Micromonosporales; family Micromonosporaceae; genus Micromonospora; species Micromonospora sp. DT228. The sequence continues at coordinate 477,151 of NZ_JBNCKO010000002.1, read as the reverse complement.
GTGTTGTGCTGGCTGGGATGGCCCGACATCGAGGAAACCGAGTCGATCTAGGCGCTGCTCAGGCCTGGCTTGCCGCCGAGGCAGGACTCAACCAAACCGGTAACGGCAGGTGATGAAAACCGCGCCCAACCGGCGCACAGCAACAACCACGGGTTTCCGGGGGAGCCCGCCCGGCGCAGGGATCAAGCCTGACCGCCCGGAGCCGGGTGGGCTCCCCCGGAAACCCCAAGCGCAACCACCGAGCAGCCCAAGCACCCCGAGCAGCCCAAGCACCCCGAGCAGCCCAAGCACCCCGAGCAGCCCAAGCACCCCGAGCAGCCCTCAGGCAGCCGGCCAATCCTGGGAGGCCATACGCGGCGAGACCGCCCCCGGAGGAGCGGCCTCGAGCCAAGAGAGGAAACCGGTAACCGTGGACCGCGCCATGGCGATCTCCACCGGTGCGTGGTTACTGGTACAGCGGAGGATCACCCAGTCGGCCGGCATGGAGAGCCGTTCCTGACCCTCGGGCAACCGGCGGCGCTCCACGGCCAACCCCTTGCGGGAGAGCACCCGCTTGGGTCGGATCGCGAAGCTGAACATTCGGTACCACCGCAGCTCGTCCCCGGCGAACCGGCCGAAGCCGGGCGACCAGCCACGGCCGTCGAGCATCGTGGTGACTCGGACGCTGAGCCGGATGATGCCACCGCTGCGGGTGACCAGGGCTCGCCGGACGAAGAGGGTCAGCAGCGCGCCGAGGATGACGACAACGCCGATCCCGATTCCTTCGACGATGTCCATCCCCGGCGTGGCTCAGCGGCTCTGCGCGGAGACCGGGGTTGCGCTCTCGGCCAGCACGGTGACGCCGTCGGCGCTCACCGAGAGGAAGCCGCCGGCCACCTCGTAGGAGACCTGCTCACCGCCGGCGAGCTTGATGCGGACCTGACCGGGCTCCGCGAGCTGGCCGAGCAGCGGCGCGTGCCCCGGCAGGACACCGAGCTCGCCTTCGGTCGTCCGGGCGACGACCATCTCGGCGTCACCGGACCAGACCTTCTCCTCGACGGCGACGAGCTCGACGTGAAGCTGCTTTGCCACGCTGTCTCCTTGCTGCGGCGACGGATTGCCGAAAGTCTAGCCTGACGCGCACGCGCTCCCCACGCGGGTGGGAGAACCCGCGCCACGACTACTTGGTCTTGTTCACGAAGTCCGGATGCTCCAGCAGGAAGGGGTCGAGCTGCTCGCTGTGCAGGGCGGTGAAGAAGTCCCGGACGTCCGGCTGGAACTGCTCACCGAGGTAGGCACCCCTGCTGCTCTTCAGCTCTCCACCGGCAAGCTTGATCATCTGGATGGTGTTGGGGCGGATGTCCTTCAGGGCGAGCCCGAAGTCGACAACGCTGCCGCCCCGACCATTGAAGATCAGCGACTGGCCGGCAGCGCGGAGCACCTTGTCCAGCTTGATCGGGTTGGCCACCACGTCGGCGCTGAACGCCTGGCCGACCATGGCCTTGACGAACTGCTGCTGGTGGCGCTGCCGGCCGTAGTCGGAGTCCGGGACACCGTTCTTCGGGTAGCGCTGCCGGACGTAGTCCAGCGCCTGCCACCCGCTGAGGTGTTGGTTGCCCTTCTTGTAGACCGCCTGCGGGCCCACATAACCCTCGCCCCACGTCTTGCCCGGCCGCGCCTTGCCGTCCGGCTGCTTGTGCTCGGACTTGACCTCGCGCTCGATGTACATGTCGACGCCACCCATCGCGTCGACGATCTTCTGGAAGCCGGTGAAGTTGATGATGGCGCCCGCGTCGAAGCGCTTGATGCCTGTCACGTTCTGCACGGTGGTGGCCAGCAACTCGAAGCCCCGCGCCGCGTCGGGGTTGGCCTCCGGCACCTTGCTGCCGAACGACATGGCAGCGTTGATCTTCGTGGTCTCGCCGGGGAAGTCGGCCTTCTTGAACTCGGGGATCTGCACATAGAGGTCGCGCGGCAGGGAGAAGAGGTAGGCCCGGTCCATCGACGCCGGCACGTGCAGCACCATGATCGAGTCGGCGAGCGGCGCGGCCGTCGGCGTACGCGGGTCGATGCCGACGAGCAGGATGTTGAGGGGGCCCTTGATGTCGCTCTTCTTCGGCTGGGCGCCCGCCGCCTGGTCACCGAACAGGTCCGCCTTGCCGACCGCGCCCTCGTAGCGGGCCATCAGGGCCTCCGTGCCGACCAGCACCGCTCCGCTGAGCACGACCAGCACGGTGCCGAACACCGTGCAGATCCTGGCCCAGCGCGGCACGCCGCGCCAGACGGATGACTTGCGGCCACGCTTGCCGGCCTTACCCACGAGCAGCTCCGTTCGTTACGCCCACGCGAGGGAAGACGGGCGCACGTCGTCGAAAGGTTGCAAAGATCAACGCTCGTTCGGGTGAGCGCGCGGATAGAACGTATCTCGGGTTGTTGGGAACGGACGACCCCGAGTAACGGACCGCGACGATGGTAAGACGCGAAGATGAACAAAAGACTGCCCCGGCGTGGCCGGGGCAGTCTTTTTGGTTGCGGGACGAATCGGGCTTGTCAGCCCTTCATCAGCTCCTCAGCCTTGCGCTCCAGGTCCTCAAGACCGCCGCACATGAAGAACGCCTGCTCGGGGAAGTGATCGTACTCACCCTCGCTGATCTTCCGGAACGCCTCGATGGTCTCCTTGATCGGGACCGTCGAGCCCGGTACGCCGGTGAACTGCTCCGCCGCGTAGGTGTTCTGCGAGAGGAAGCGCTCGATCCGCCGGGCCCGGGCCACGGTGATCTTGTCTTCCTCGGAGAGCTCCTCGATACCGAGGATGGCGATGATGTCCTGCAGGTCGCGGTAGCGCTGCAGGATCCGCTTCACCTCGGTGGCCACCTGGAAGTGCTCGGCGCCGACGAACTCCGGGGCGAGGATCCGGGACGAGGACGCCAGCGGGTCCACGGCCGGGTAGATGCCCTTGTCGGAGATCGACCGCTCCAGGTTGGTGGTCGCGTCCAGGTGGGCGAACGTGGTGGCCGGGGCGGGGTCGGTGTAGTCGTCCGCCGGCACGTAGATCGCCTGCATCGAGGTGATGGCCTGGCCCCGGACGGAGGTGATCCGCTCCTGGAGCTCGCCCATCTCGTCGGCCAGGGTCGGCTGGTAACCCACGGCGCTCGGCATCCGGCCGAGCAGGGTGGACACCTCCGAACCGGCCTGCGTGAAGCGGAAGATGTTGTCGATGAAGAGCAGCACCTCCTGCTTCTTCACGTCCCGGAAGTACTCCGCCATGGTCAGCGCGGACAGCGCCACCCGCAGCCGGGTGCCCGGCGGCTCGTCCATCTGGCCGTAGACCAGCGCGGTCTTGTCGATGACGCCGGACTCGGTCATCTCGGCGATGAGGTCGTTGCCCTCACGGGTGCGCTCACCCACGCCGGCGAACACCGACGTACCACCGAAGTTACGGGCCACCCGGGTGATCATCTCCTGGATGAGCACCGTCTTGCCCACGCCCGCGCCGCCGAACAGGCCGATCTTGCCGCCCTTGACGTACGGGGCGAGCAGGTCGATGACCTTGATGCCGGTCTCCAGCATCTCGGTCTTCGGCTCCAGGTCCGCGAAGGCCGGGGCCTTGCGGTGGATACCCCAGCGGTCGTCCGGGGTCAGGGTCTCGCCCTCTTTGAGGTTGAGCACCTCGCCGATCGCGTTGAACACGTGGCCCTTGACGGCGTCGCCCACCGGCACGGTGATCGGCTCGCCCCGGTCACGCACCTCAGCGCCACGAACCAGGCCGTCCGTCGGCTGCATCGAGATGGCACGGACCAGGTTGTCACCCAGGTGCTGGGCGACCTCCAGGGTCAGCGTCTTCTCACCGCCGGACAGGTTCACCGTCACGTTGAGCGCGTTGAACAGGGGCGGCATGGCGTCGCGCGGGAACTCGGCGTCGACGACCGGGCCGATGACCCGGACCACGCGACCCGTGGCCGTCTTGGTCTCTACTGGTGCAGTCATCACACTTCACTTCCCGACGCGGCCAGCGCGTTCGCGCCGCCGACGATCTCGCTGATCTCCTGGGTGATCCCGGCCTGGCGAGCCGAGTTCATCTCGCGCGTGTACTTCTCGATCATGTCTTCGGCGTTGTCGGTGGCGCTCTTCATCGCCCGCCGCCGTGCCGCCGACTCACTCGCCGCCGACTCGATCAACGCCGCGTAGATCCGCGTGTTGATGTACCTCGGCAGGAGCGCGTCGAGCAGCGCCTCCGCCTCCGGCTCGAACTCGTACGCCGGCAGCAGCCCCTCGGAGCGCGGCCGGTCCTCCACCTGCATCGGACCGATGACCTTGGTGACCGGGTTCTGCGTCATCAGCGAGTGGAACTCGGTGTAGACGATGTGCAGCTCGTCGACGCCGAGCACCCCGTCCGCCCCGGCGCCGCCGTCGGCGTCGTCCGCACCGGCCGTGAACGCCTTGATCAGCGTCTCACCAACGGTACGGGCGTCCTCGAACGACGGCTGCTCGCTGAACCCGGTCCAGTTCGCCTCGATCGGCCGGTTGCGGAACCGGTAGAACCCGACGCCCTTACGCCCGATGACGTAGAGCACCGGCTCCTTGCCGTCCGCCTTGAGCCGCGCGATGAGCGACTCGGCCATCCTGATCGCGTTGGAGCTGTAGCCGCCGGCCAGACCACGGTCGCTGGTGACCAACAGGACGCCGGCCCGCCGCACCCGCTCGCGCGGGGTGAGCAGCGGGTGGTCGATCCGCGCGTTGGACGCCAGCGCCGTGAGCACACCGGTGATGGCCTGGGCGTACGGCAGGGACGCCTGCACCCGGGCCTGAGCCTTGGCGATCCGGCTCGTCGCCACGAGCTCCATCGCCTTGGTGATCTTCTTCATCGACTTCGCCGAGCGGATTCGTTGACGAAGAACGCGTACCTGGGCCGCCACGGGATCAGCTCTCGGCCGGGCGGTCGGTCGCGCCGTCGCGGAAGCGGGTCACCGTCTCGCGGTTCTCGTCGCCCTCAAGCGGTGCGGCCGGCGCGTCGTTGATCTTGCGCTCGTCGTCCTTGTTGAGGAAGACCTGCTTGAACTCGGCGATCGCCGCGTCCAGGGAGCCGACGATGTCGTCGCCCCACTGGTTGTCGGCGATACCGGCCAGCACACCCTCGTGCTTGTGCCGCAGGTACTGGAGGAACTCCGCCTCGAAGCGACGAACCTCGCCCACCGGGATGTCGTCGAGCTTGCCCTCGACACCGGCCCAGACCGAGACGACCTCCTGCTCGACCGGGAACGGCGAGTAGTTCGGCTGCTTGAGCAGCTCGACGAGGCGTACCCCGCGGTCGAGCTGGGCCCGGGAGGCCCGGTCCAGGTCGGAGGCGAAGGCGGCGAACGCCTCCAGCTCGCGGTACTGCGCGAGGTTGAGCCGCAGCGAACCGGCGACCTTGCGCATCGGCTTCACCTGCGCGGCGCCACCGACCCGGGAGACCGAGGTACCGACGTTGATCGCCGGGCGGACGCCCTGGTTGAACAGGTCCGTCTCCAGGAAGATCTGGCCGTCGGTGATCGAGATGACGTTCGTCGGGATGAAGGCCGAGATGTCGTTGGCCTTCGTCTCGATGATCGGCAGACCGGTCATCGAGCCGCCACCCAGCTCGTCGGAGAGCTTCGCGCAGCGCTCCAGCAGACGGGAGTGCAGGTAGAAGACGTCACCCGGGTACGCCTCACGGCCCGGCGGGCGACGCAGCAGCAGCGACACGGCCCGGTACGCCTCGGCCTGCTTGCTCAGGTCGTCGAAGACGATCAGGACGTGCTTGCCGCCGTACATCCAGTGCTGCCCGATGGACGAGCCGGTGTACGGGGCCAGGTACTTGAAGCCGGCCGGGTCGGACGCCGGGGAGGCCACGATTGTCGTGTACTCCATCGCGCCGGCCTCTTCCAGCTGGCCCTTGATCGAGGCGATCGTGGAGGCCTTCTGACCGATGGCGACGTAGATGCAGCGGACCTGCTTCTTCGGGTCGCCGGTGCGCCAGTTGTCCCGCTGGTTGAGGATCGCGTCCAGGGCGACAGTGGTCTTACCGGTCTTGCGGTCGCCGATGATCAGCTGCCGCTGGCCTCGACCGATCGGGGTCATCGCGTCGATGGCCTTGATGCCGGTCTGCAGCGGCTCGAACACCGACTGGCGGGACATCACGTTCGGAGCCTGCAGCTCCAGCTCGCGGAAGCCCTCGTTGGCGATGTCACCGAGCCCGTCGATCGGCTGGCCGAGCGCGTCGACCACGCGGCCGAGGAAGGCGTCGCCGACCGGAACGGAGAGAACCCGCTCGGTGCGCTTGACGCGCTGCCCCTCCTCCAACTTGGCGGAGTCACCGAGAACGACGACACCGATCTCCCGGACGTCGAGGTTCAACGCCACGCCGAGCGTGCCGTCCTCGAACTCCAGGAGCTCGTTGGTCATGGTCGAGGGCAGGCCCTCGACGTGGGCGATACCGTCGCCGGTGTCGGCGACGGTGCCGACCTCCTCGCGGGAGACGTCGGACGAGTAGGAGGAAACGTAGCGCTCCAGGGCGCCGCGGATCTCCTCCGTCGAGATGGTCAGCTCGGCCATCCTCTGCTTCCTTAAAATTCAGGGGCCCGGGATACCAAGTACCAACCGGTCCGAATGGCGTCTGTCAATCCGGGCGCTGTGCGGTGGTCCGCCCGAACGGCGGGCGGCGGTGCCGCTCAGACCGCTGGGCGAAGCCGCTCAGCGCTTCGCGAGCGCGTTGCGGGTCTCGTTGAGGCGGCGCAGGATGGTGCCGTCGTACAGGTCGGAACCGACCCGCACGCTCACGCCACCCAGGACCTGCGGGTCGACCGTCTGCTTGACGGAGACCTCTCGACCGTATATCGCGGTGAGGCTCGCACCCAGTCGGCGCTCGTCCTCGTCACTCAACGGGGCCGCCACGATCACGTACGCCACCTGCCGGTCGCGTCGCTCGGCGGCGAGTTCGACCAGCCGGGTCAGCGCGCCGGTGAAGGAGCGCCCCCCGAACCCGCCGAGCGCCACCTCGACGAGGCGGACGGTGACCGGACGGGCCTTGTCGGCGAGCAGCTCGCGGGCCAGGGTGGCCCGCTGCTCGACCGGGGCGACCGGGTCGGCCAGCGTGTTGCTCAGTGCCGACTGACCCGAGACGACCTGGCCGAAGCGGAACAGCTCGTCCTCGACCTCGCCCAGCTCGCCGGCGGAGTCAGCGCTGGCGAGCAGCGCTTCCACGCCGAGGCGCTCGGCGCCGTCGAGCAACTCCGACGGTGCCGACCAGCGGCCGGAGACCAACGCCACGAGCAGGTCGAGCGCGTCGGCGCCGATCCGCCCGCCCAGCATGTCGCCGAGCAGGGCGCCGCGGTCCTCGCCGGAACGAGCCGGCTCGGACAGGGCCCGGCGCAGCCGCGGCTCACGCCGCAGCAGGGTCGCCACGGAGAGGATGGCGTCGGCGGTGGAGGTCACCGCCGACGGCTCCGCGCCGCGGACGTACGCGTCGAGGCGCTCGGCCGCGACCTTGTACGACTCCCGGCTGGCGGCCTGCATCAGCGGGCCCCCGTGCTCTCGAGGCCGCTCAGGAACCGGTCGACGGTGCCCTTGCGTCGCGCCTCGTCGGCCAGCGACTCGCCAACGATCTTGCTGGCCAGGTCCACCGCGATCGTGCCGACCTCCGCGCGCAGCTCGCGCACGATGGTGGCCCGCTCGGCGGCGAGTGCGTCCTTGCCCGCCTGGATGACCCGGTCGGACTCTTCCCGCGCCTTGGCGAGGATGTCCTGTCGGATCCCCTCGGCGTCGGCCCGCGCGTCGTCACGGATCTTGGCGGCGTCGGTGCGGGCCTCAGCGAGCTGGGCACGGTACTGCTCGAGCAGCTGGTTCGCCTCGGCCTGAGCGGCCTCGGCGCGCTTGATGCCGCCCTCGATCGCGTCGACCCGGGCCTGGAACGTCTGCTCCATACGGGGGAAGACGAACTTGATCAGTACGAAGCAGAGCACGGCGAAGGCGACAACGCCGACCACGATCTCCTCGGGAATGGGGATGATCGGGTTGTGGTCTGACTCACCACCCTCAGCGGCGAGGAAGTACATGGGTGACCTCCCGGTCGACGAGCGGATTAGAGCTCTCCCTGCCAGATGAAGCCGAAGGCGATGCCGAACAGCGCGAGCGCCTCGATGACGGCGAAGCCGATCCAGACGTACGGCAGGGTCATCCGCGACGACTCGGGCTGGCGGGCGGTCGACTGGATGTAGGCGGCGAACACCAGACCAACGCCGATGCCCGGGCCGATGGCCGCGAGGCCGTAGCCGATGGCGGCGGTGCTGCCAACGACACCTTCTGCGGCGGCGACGTAATCCATTAGTGGTTCCTCCTGGTTATCACGCGTGTCTCTCACGCGGGACGACAACGGATGGTGCGGTGGATCAGTGCTCTTCGGCGAGCGCGCCCTGGATGTAGCTGGCGCTCAGCACCGTGAAGACGTAGGCCTGTAGGACGATGACAAGCGCTTCGAGAAGGGTCAGCGCCACGGTCATCACCCAGGACACCACCGAGATCGGTGCCAGCCAGGCGTTGGCGTTGATCATCGCGAAGCCGCCGAGCGTGAAGACCAGCAGGAGCATGTGGCCGGCGAACATGTTCGCGAAGAGACGAACGGCCAGCGAGAACGGCCGGATGATGAAGGTCGAGAACGCCTCGATCGGGATCAGCAGCGGCAGGATGTACCACGGTGCCGGCGGGATCAGGGCGTGCTTGAAGTATTTGGCGAAGCCATGGTGCCGGATGCCGATGTAGTTGAACAGCACGTAGCTGATCACCGCGAGGATCGCCGGGAAGGCGATGTGCGAGTTCGGCGAGATCTGGAAGAACGGGATGATCGCGAACGCGTTCGTCACCAGCACGAAGCAGAACAGCGTCGTGAAGTACGGAGCGAACCGCACACCCTGGTGACCGATCATGTCGACCGAGATGTTGTTGCGCACGAAGCCGTAGATCGACTCGGCGAACCACTGCTTCTTGGTCGGCACCAGCTTCGGGTTCCGGTAGGTCGCCAGGAAGAAGATGATCAGAACGCCGACGGCGATCCAGACCATCAACGTGAACTTGGTGAACCAGTAGGAGTCGTGCGCACCCCAGGGCAGGATGCTGGGCAGGTAGAAGTCCTCCTTGCTAGGTGGGAATTCTGCCTGGCCCGCTGCCAGGACGTTCGCCTGTCCGAACACCGCGTCCCTTCCTAAGTAGGCGTGCCGAGTCGGCGGATGACCAGGATGACTCCCCCGGCCATGCCGAGCACGAAGCCGATCCCGGTGGCGACGCCACCGGTGTCGAGCCACTGGTCGACCAGCCAGCCGATGAAACCCCACACGAGCATGCCTCCGATGAGGTAACTCAGCGCGGTCCAGCCCTGACCGGCACCGGACGGATAGTCGTCCGGTTGACCGGGGGGACGGGGGGTTTGGTCATCAGCCATGACGGGGCGAACGATATCAGCCGGGAAGACGAGGCTGTGCCTCACCCCCCGCACAACCATCGTTGTGTGGGCTTCTCGTGGGCGCCGTCGTCTGTGGGCACGCTACTCCCCTTCCGCCCGTCGGAAAATGACCGGAGGCCGACACATTGCAGCGCGTCCGCTGGTTGGGACGACCGCCAGGTCAGCCGTGCGGCCGACGAGCGTGCACCGTGGTCAGCCACCAGAGGTGCACCGCTGTCCACACTGCCACCCCGACGACGATGCCAAGGCAAAGAGGGATCAAACCGGGCCACCCGGTCGACGCCACCGCCACCAGCACCGCACCCAGCAGGCTGAACTTCAACACGTACAGGCCCAGGCCGAGCGGCAGCAGCAACTGCGGGTTGACCTCGTCGGCCCGGGCCAACACCACGGTGGTGAGCGTGTAGCTGAACACCGTGACGCCCACGCCGGCCGCCGCGCCGAGCGCGGCCGTCGCGCCGCCGGTCACCCCGCCCACCACCGCGGCGACCGCGGCGAGCGCCGCCGACGCGGCCAACAGCACCGGCAGGTGCCGCAGCCGCCACCGCCGGTCGGTGTCCGGCGCGACCGCCCCGGGCTCAGCCACGGGGGTACGCCGGGAACGCCGCGACCAGCTCAGCCACCTCGGCACCGAGCCGGGTCAACCCGTCGGCCCCGCCCGGGGCGCCGGGATCGGTGCGCACCGCGCGGGCGATGAGCGTCGCCACCTGGCGCAGCTCCCCCTCGCGCATGCCCTGCGTGGTGACGCTCGGCGTGCCCACCCGGATGCCGGAGGCCACCATCGGCGGCTGCGGGTCGTACGGGATGGCGTTCTTGTTCAGGGTGATCGACGCGGCGTCGCAGCGTCGCTCGGCCTCCGCGCCGGTCACCCCCAACTCCCGTAGGTCGATCAGGGCGAGGTGGGTGTCGGTGCCGCCGGACACCTGGCGCATCCCCTCGTCGGCAAGCCCGGCCGCGAGCGCCTGGGCGTTGCTGACCACCTGCCGGGCGTACGTCTGGAACTCCGGCTGGGCGGCCTCGCGAAGGGCGACCGCCTTGGCCGCGACCGCGTGCATCAGCGGACCACCCTGGGTGAACGGGAAGACTGCCTTGTCGATCCGCTGCGCCAGCGACTCGCGGCAGAGGATCATGCCGCCGCGTGGGCCGCGAAGCACCTTGTGGGTGGTGGCGCAGACGACGTCCGCGTACGGCACCGGGGACGGGATCGCCCGGCCGGCGACCAGGCCGATGAAGTGCGCGGCGTCCACCATCAGGTACGCCCCGACCTCGTCGGCGATCTCCCGGAACCGGGCGAAGTCGATCAGCCGGGGGTACGCGGTGGCACCACAGATGATCAGCTTGGGTCGGTGCGTCCGCGCCAGATCGCGTACCTCGTCGTAGTCGATCAACTCGGTGTCCGGCCGGACCGGGTAACCGACCGGGTGGAACCACTTGCCGGAGAAGTTCACCCGACTGCCGTGGGTGAGGTGCCCACCGTGCGGCAGGTCCATCGCCAGCACCGTGTCCCCCGGCTGCACCAACGCGGCGTACGCGGCCAGGTTGGCGCTCGCGCCGGAGTGCGGTTGGAGGTTGGCGTGCTCGGCCCCGAAGAGCTCCTTGGCCCGGGCGATGCCGATCTCCTCGGCCCGGTCCACCTCGGCGCAGCCGCCGTAGTAGCGCCGGCCCGGGTAGCCCTCGGCGTACTTGTTGGTGAGCGTCGAGCCGAGCGCGGCAAGCACCGCCGGCGAGGTCAGGTTTTCGCTGGCGATGAGCTGCAGGCCACCCCGCAGCCGGTCCAGCTCGCCGAGGACCACCCCGGCGATCTCCGGGTCGGTGGCCCTGAGCTGGGCGAAATCCGGCCCCCAGAAGGTGCTCGTGTCGGTCTCCACAGCGAACGAGTCTAGGGGGCCGCAGACTGGACCTCGTGAGATGCCTCGTGACCGGAGCCACCGGATACATCGGCGGGCGGCTGACGCCGCTGCTGCTCGCCGAGGGTTACACCGTGCGGTGCCTGGCCCGGAAGGCGGTCCGGCTGCGCGACGTGCCCTGGGCCTCGGCGGCCGAGATCGTCGAGGGGGACCTGAGCCGACCGGACACGTTGCCCGCCGCATTCGCCGACGTGGACGTCGCCTACTTCCTTGTGCACTCCCTCGGCCGGCCCGACTTCGAGGCGGCCGACCGGGCTGCGGCGACGAACTTCGCGGCGGCGGCCCGCGCGGCCGGCGTACGCCGGATCGTCTACCTGGGCGGGCCGGAGCCGGCGTCCGAGGCGGAGGTCCCCTCCCCGCACCTGCGGTCCCGAGCCGAGGTGGGCCGGATCCTGCTGGGCAGCGGGGTGCCCACCGCGGTGCTGCGGGCCGCGGTGATCATCGGGTCCGGCTCGGCGTCGTTCGAGATGCTGCGGTACCTGACCGAGCGGCTGCCCGCGATGATCACCCCGCGCTGGGTCCGCAACCGGATCCAACCCATCGCGGTCCGCGACGTGCTGCGCTACCTGGCCGGCTGCGTCGCGCTGCCGCCGGAGGTCAACCGGGGCTTCGACATCGGCGGACCGGACGTGCTCACCTTCCGCGAGATGATGCAGCGCTACGCCCGGGTGGCCGGGCTGCGCCGGCGGATCATCGTGCCGGTCCGCCCGCTCACCCCGTCGCTCTCCTCACACTGGGTCGGCCTCATCACCCCGGTGCCGAACGCGATCGCCCGTCCCCTGGTGGAGAGCCTGATCCACGAGGCGGTCGCGCACGAACACGACATCGCCAGGTACCTACCCGACCCGCCCGGCGGGCTGACCGGCTTCGACGGCGCGGTGGCGCTCGCGCTCGCCAAGGTCCGGGACGCCCAGGTGGAGACGCGCTGGTCGACCGCGAGCGGCCCGGACGCGCCCGCCGAGCCGCTGCCCAGCGACCCGGAGTGGTCCGGCGGCAGCGTCTACACCGACGTGCGCGAACGGGCGGTGGACGCCCCACCGGCGGCGCTCTGGCGGGTCATCGAGGGGGTCGGCGGCGAGCACGGCTGGTACTCGTTCCCGCTCGCCTGGTCGGTCCGCGGCTGGCTGGACCGTCTGGTCGGCGGGGTCGGGCTCCGTCGGGGCCGACGCGACCCGCACCGCCTCCAGGTCGGTGAGGCGCTGGACTTCTGGCGGGTCGAGGAGATCGTCCCCGGCGAGCTGCTGCGACTGCGCGCCGAGATGCGGCTGCCCGGCCGGGCCTGGCTGGAGATGCGGGTGCTGCCCACCGACGGCGGGCGCAGCCGCTACCAGCAACGCGCGGTCTTCCTGCCCCGCGGGCTGAGTGGGCACGCCTACTGGGGGTCGGTCGCCCCCTTCCACGCGGTGGTCTTCGGCGGCATGGCCCGCAACATAGCCCGCAACGCCGAACAAGCCCCCTGATCCCGGCAGGTCTCAGTTGCCGGTGCGGGCTCCGGTTAGTTGGAGGGCGGTTCGTTCGCTCGGCGGGACGAAGTCGCGCACCGGTTGGCCGCGCAGGGCGGTGGAGAGCACCGCGCCGACCGCGTCCACCATCTGGGCCTGCACGGCCTGACCGACCGCGTCCCGGGGGTCGTCCGGGTTCGCCGCCATCGAGGCGATCGCGAGCTGCGGCGTGAACGCGACGACCGTCTCCGTCTCGTACCGTTCCGAACTGCCGGTCTTGCCCGCCACCGGCCGGCCGAGCCGCGCCCGCAGCCCGGGTGCGGTGGCACCGTCGCAGCGCCCGTACATCGACTGGTCGCCGACCGGGCAGCGGGCCGCGTCGGTGGCCGCCCGAGCGACGTCGACGTCGAGCACCTGGCGGCAGTCCGGTTTGGCGGCGTCGACCGGCCGGCCGCCCGCGTCGGTGATCGACACCACCGGCAGCGGCGCGCACCAGGTCCCCTCGGCCGCCACCGTGGCGTACGCGGTGGCCAGGTCCAGCGGCGTGGTCGCGGCGACGCCCAGGGTGAACGCACCCCAGTCCTTCGCGCCGTACCGGGCCAGTCGGGCGTCGGCGTCGGCCCGCAGCACGATGCCGAGTCGCTCGGCCATCTCCACCACCCGGTCGGCGCCGACCTTCTCCGTCAACCAGGCGAAGTACGTGTTCACCGACCGGCCGAACGCGCTCCACATGGTGCGCGGGCCATCCATCGAGGACGGGCTGGCGTTCGAGGGGCACCAGTGGCCGTCACAGCTCGCCTCCCCGGTCACCGGGAAGCGGGTGAGCAACTGGGTGGGCGCCACGAAGTCGGTCGACAGCGGCAGGCCCGCCTCGAGCGCGGCCAGCATCGTGAAGAGCTTGAACGTCGAACCGCCCTGGTATCCCTCGATCGCACCGCCGCCGCCGATCAACTGGTTGACCGTGTTCGGGCGGTTCTTCTGCCCGACGGGGTTGTCCCGCACGCTGTAGGTGCGGTTCACCGACATCGCGAGCACCCGCCCGGTGCCCGGTTGCACCACAGCGGTCGGCACCGCCTCGGCCGCCGACGGCTGGTAGATCTTGCGTACCTGCTCGGTGGTGGCCCGCTGCACCCCCGGGTCCAGCGACGACACGATCGAGAACCCGCCCCGGCGCAGCGCGCGCTGCCGCTCGTCGGCGGTCGCCCCGAACGCGGACTGGCTGCTCCACCAGCGGGTGAACCAGTCGCAGAAGAAACCCCAGTCGTTGAGCGCCTCGGGCACCGCCGTGCAGTCGTTCGGGGTCGCGCTCGGCCGTAGCTGCAGTGGCTCGGCCCGCGCCGCCGCCGCCGCGTCCGCCGACACCTGCCCCGACTCCACAAGCCGCTCCAGCACGTACGACCGCCGCGCCAACGCGCTGTCGGCGTCGCCGTTGATCGGGTCGTCGCTGTCCGGCGACTGGACCAGACCGGCCAGCAGCGCCGCCTGGGCCAGGGTCAGCTTGGCCGGAGACCGGGAGAAGTAGCGCTTGCTGGCCGCCGCGATGCCGTACGCCCCGGCGCCGAAGTAGGCGATGTTGAGGTAGCGGGTGAGGATCTCCTCCTTGTCGAGTTCGCGTTCCAGCGCGAGCGCGTACCGCATCTCCTGGAGCTTTCGGGCGGTGGTGACCTCGGTGGCTGCCACCCGCTGCGCCTCGGTCAGCCGGGGGTCGCTGCTGAGCACGTTGCGGACGTACTGCATGGTCAGCGTGGAGGCGCCCTGCCGGGTCTGCCCGTCCCGCTTGTTGACGGTGAACGCGCGCACCACGCCCCGCAGGTCGACGCCGCTGTGCTTGTAGAACCGGACGTCCTCGGCGGCCACGATGGCCTGGCGCATCACCTGGGCCACCTCGCGCAGCGGCACGTCCACCCGGTCCTCCTGGTAGAAGGAGGTGATCAGGGTGGTGCCGTCGTTGGCGTAGAGGTTGGAGCGCTGCGCGGTGGGCGGCGTCCGCAGTGTGTTCGGCAGCTCCGCGTACGGCGTCGACAGGGCGCTGAAGCCGATCCCGAACACCAGGGCCACCGGCAGGGCGGCTGCGGCCAGCACCAGCCCAGCCAGCACTCCGGCGATCACCACGGTCAGCAGTTTGTCGAGATGGGCCCGGATCATCAGCTCTCCCCGCAGGAGCCGGTCACGCTAGGACCCGTTCAGAATGACCCGGAACGCCGCTTTCGCCCCGGGTTTTCCCCAAACCCGGAGGAAACTCGCACCGCGCTCAGGGCAGCAGTGCCCCGGCCAGCGGGTGAACCGCCTCCTCGATCTCGTCGGCGACCCGGCTGAAGCACTGGTCGCCACGGCCCCACGGGTCGTCCAGATCGTCCGTCGCCAGCGCCGACGCGCCCAACCGGGCGTCGTGGGCCGCCGCCACCAGGGCCACCCCCCGGGCGTACACGGCCTCCGGGGTCGGGTCACCCGGCGGCAACGCGGTCGCGTCCACCGCGGCCAGCAGCCGACCGAACTCGCCGAGCACGAACGTGCGGGCCGCCGCGTCCGGCCGCAACGCCACCACGTAATCCTGCTGGTCGGCGGTGGCGGTCAGCACCAGGTCGGCGGCGTCGATGTGGTCCGACCGCAGCTTGCGCGCCGTGAACCCCTCGACCTCCCCGCCACGGCCGGCGACCTGCCGGGCCGCCGGCGGATTCATCTCCTCGCCCGCGTGCCAACCACCCGTGCCGGCGCTGTGGCTGTGCACCAACCCGTCGGCCTGGGCCGGGTCCTGCGCGCGCCGGGTCAGCCGCTCCCGCACCGCGAGAGCGAGCAGCCGCTCCGCCATCGGAGAGCGGCAGATGTTGCCCATGCAGACGTGCAGGACCGTGAACGGGGGCACTCAGACCGCCCGGCCGTCGATGAGGTCCGGCACGACGTCGCGCAGCTTCTCCAACGGGATCGCCCCGGCCCGCAGCAGTTGCGGCACCTCGCCGGTCAGATCCACGATCGTGCTGGGCACCGGGTCCGGGCAGGGCCCGGCCTCCAGGTAGGCCCGCACCGAGTAGCTGAGCTGGTCGCGTGCCTCCTCGGCGGTCACCGCGGCGGGCTGGCCCGTCTTGTTGGCCGACGAGACCGCCATCGGGCCGGTCTCCCGCAGCACCTCCAGGGCCACCGGGTGCAGCGGCATCCGCACCGCCACCGTGCCCGTCTTGTCGCCCAGGTCCCACTGGAGGCTCGGCGAGTGCTCGACCACGATCGTCAGCGCACCCGGCCAGAACGCCTCCACCAGGTCCCGGGCGGCAGTGGGCAGCGAGAAGACCAACCCGTCCAGGGTGTGCCGCGAGCCGATCAGCACCGGCGGCGGCATCTGCCGACCCCGGCCCTTGGCATCCAGCAGTGCCTTGACCGCGTACGGGGTGAACGCGTCCGCGCCGATCCCGTAGACGGTGTCCGTGGGTAGGACGACAAGCTCGCCGTTCTTGACCGCCTCGATGGCCGCAGCGATGCCGCGGTCCCGATCGGCGGGCGACCGGCAGTCGTAGAGCATCACGAGGAGTCAGTCTGCCACGCCACCCCGATCGGGGCGTGCTGGCCGTCCGCCCGTCGGGACGCGGTGGCGTAACGGGGACGTCCGGTGAGGTCCAGATGGGCCGTGACAGCCGTGAACCCGCCGTCCTCGGCCAGCAGCGCGGGGACCGCCGCGCCGTGGGTGTCGTCGTGCTCGACGCCGAGGACACCGCCCGCGCGCAGCAGCACCGCCGCCCGGCTGACGACGGGACGGATCACCGCCAGACCGTCCGCGCCGCCGAAGACCGCCTCCGCCGGATCGTGCCCGGCCACCTCCGGCGGGACCACCACGTCGTCCGGCACGTACGGCGGGTTGCAGAGCAGCACGTCCACCGAGCCGACCAGCTCCGCCAGCAGGTCCGGCGCTGTCACGTCGGCCTCGACCACCTCGATCGGCCGGTCCCCCGCCCCGGCCCGCTCCGCGGCGTTGCGCCGCAACCAGGCCAGCGCCTCCGGGGACCGCTCCACCGCGATCACCCGCGCCCCGGGCAGCTCCTGAGCCACCGCCAGCGCGATCGCGCCCGAGCCGCTGCAGAGGTCGACCACCACCGGGTCGGTCCGGCCCCGGGCCTGCTCGACACCCCAGCCGGCCAGCAGCTCCGTCTCCGGCCGAGGCACGAAGACACCCGGGCCGACCGACAGGTCGAGGTGCCGGAACCCGGCCCGGCCGGTCAGGTGCTGCAACGGCTCCCGCGCGGCACGCCGACGCGTCAGACCGTCCAGCCGCGCCACCTGCTCGCCGCTGAGGTCGTCGGCGAGCGCCAGCCGACCACGGGGCACCCCCAGCACGTACGCGGCCAACACCTCGGCCTCCACCCGAGCCGAGCCGACCCCGGCGGCGGCGAGTGCGCGGGCCACCCGAGCCACCGCTGCGGACGGGCGGACGGGGCCTGTCCCTTCGGGGGGGTGTTGCGGCAGAGTGGTCACGCGATAATCATGATGCGTCGCGGGCGGCGCGACCAACGGGTGCGCGGACGGCGCACACGACAGGAGGTTGGCGGGTGGGCTGGCTCGACCGGGTCGATGACCAGGTTGATGCCCTCATGCGCGCCCGGGCACTGCAGGAGGCCAGTCGCTCCGCGGAGTCGTACGTCCTGCTGGAACGTGTGATCCGCACCACCACCGACCCGGCGGCGCGGGCGGACGCGATGGTGCAGCGCCTCTCCGCGCTGATCAATCTCGGTCGGACGGCGGAGTTCACCCGGGCCATCGAGGAGGCGTCGGCGGCCGTCCGCGATCTCGCCGAGCCGTACCTGCACGGGCACCTCAACGCGCTCGCCGCCCTCGCCGCACACCACCAGGGCGCACTGGACCGCTGCGTCACGCACCTCGTCCGAGCCGCCCGCGCGCTGGGCGCCGTCGAGGACCCGGACCGGGACACCGCCTGGGGCTGGCACGACCTCGCCATGGCGTACAGCTACCTCAGCTTCCACGGGTACGCCCTGGGCGCCATCGAACGGGCCCGGCAGCTCGGGCTCGTCGCCGGGATCCCCGAGGAGACGTTCGCCGCGCCGGGCATCCGGCTGCGCAACGCCGTTGCCCTGGACCACAACGGCGACAGCGACGGCTGCCTGCGGGTGCTCCGGGACGTGGCAGCCGACCTGGCCCGCTTCGTACGCTCCGGTCGGGCCGGCCGCCTGCGCCCGAGCAGCCTCGCCGCGTACGGCTATGCGGCGGCCCGCCAAGCCGCGCTCGGCGACGAGGTGGAGACGGACGGAAAAGCCGAGCCGGCCCGCCTGATGAGCCACGGTGGGGACAGCTCCCGTGCCCGCGACATGCGTCAGCTCGGGCAGGTGTGCCTCGCCGTCGCCGCCGGGCGGCCGATCGAGGCGGTCACCCGGTTGGACACCATCCACGTGTCCAACGAGACACTCGGGGCGGCCGAGCCGGCCCGACTGCGCAGCATCGCGCTGGCCCGTGCCGGTGACCACGCGGCGGCGCACCGGGCCGACCGACTGGCGTTCCGGCTCGCCGCCCAACGCAACGATCGGCTGCGCGACGTCTACATCGACGGCATCGCCGCCCGGATCGACCACGAGGAGATGCGCCGCGAAGCGGCACGGTTCGAGGGCGAGGCGTTGACCGACCCGCTCACCGGGCTGCCCAACCGACGCCGGCTGGAGCGCTACATCACCGCGGTGGTCACCCGAGGCGACCGGGTGGTGATCGGTGTCTGCGACCTGGACGGCTTCAAGGCGGTCAACACCCGCCACGGGCACCACTCCGGCGACCTGGTGCTCCAACGCGTCGCCGGGGTGATCAACCGGGTGATGCGCCGGGGTGACTTCGTGGCCCGCTACGGCGGCGACGAGTTCGTGGTGGTGCTGCCGGACACCGGCATGCACGAGGCCACCGAGGTGGCCCGCCGGATCGAGGCCGCCGTCCGACTCGAAGACTGGGAGTCGCTGGTGCCGGGGACCCCGGTCGGGGTGAGCATCGGCTTCGCGGAGGTCTCCGGCGGCGGTGGGTTGCGAGACGCGCTCAGCGTGGCCTTCGAGCAGGCCGACCGGGAAATGCTCCGCGCCAAGTCCCGCCCCCGCGCAAGCTAACCCACCCCTGATCGGCAGGGGCCGGTTAGCGGCGGGTTAGTTCGGTGTCGCCGGCCAGCCGGGCGGCGCGGTCGGCCTCGGCGAGCGCGTCCAGCACCCCGTCCAGGTCGCCGGCGAGCGCCAGGTCCAGGTTGTACGCCGTGTAGCCGATCCGGTGGTCGCTGATCCGGTTCTGCGGGAAGTTGTAGGTGCGGATCCGCTCCGAGCGGTCCACCGTACGCACCTGCGCCTTGCGGGCGTCCGAGGCGGCGGCGTCGGCCTGCTCCTGCGCGGCGGCGAGCAGCCGGGCCCGCAGGATCCGCAGGGCCTGCTCCCGGTTCTGCAACTGGGACTTCTCGTTCTGGCAGGAGACGACGATGCCGGTCGGCAGGTGGGTGATCCGCACCGCCGAGTCGGTGGTGTTCACCGACTGGCCACCCGGGCCGGACGAACGGAACACGTCGATGCGCAGATCGTTCTGGTCGATGGTGACGTCGACGTCCTCGGCCTCGGGCAGCACCAGCACCCCGGCGGCGCTGGTGTGGATGCGGCCCTGCGACTCGGTGACGGGAACCCGCTGCACCCGGTGCACGCCGCCCTCCCACTTGAGTCGCGACCAGACGCCGTTGCCGCCCTCCGGCACACCCTTGGTCTTGATCGACAGGGAGACGTCCTTGACCCCGCCGAGGTCGGAATCCTGCGCGTCGATCACCTCGGTGATCCAGCCGTGCCGCTCGGCGTAGCGGGTGTACATCCGCAGCAGGTCAGCGGCGAAGAGCGCCGACTCCTCGCCCCCCTCACCGGCCTTGATCTCGACGATCACGTCCTTGGCGTCGTGCGGGTCGCGCGGGATGAGCAGCTCGGCGAGGCGCTCCTCGAGCGCCGGCACGGACCCGGCGATGGACTCCGCCTCGCCCGCGAACGACGGGTCCTCGGCAGCCAACTCACGAGCCGCGGCCAGGTCGGCGCGGGCCTGCTCCAGCTCACCGGCGGCCTTGTGCAGCGGCACCAGCTCCGCGTAGCGGCGACCCACCCTGCGCGCGGTGGCCTGGTCGGCGTGGATGGCCGGATCGGCCAACCGCTTCTCCAGCTCCGCGTACTCGTCGAGGAGGCCGGCCAGACGCTCGCTGCTCATGCTGCGGATGCTCCTTCGACGGTGCGACGCCGGCCGGGCCGGGCCGAAGGCCGGCCGCCGGGTGCGTAACAGGGCACAACGCGTACGGCGCCCGCGCCCGGTGGAAAACCGGACGCGGGCGCCGAACGAGGAGTTACTTGGCCTTCTTGGCCTGAACCTTGGCGTACTTCTGCTGGAACTTCGCGACCCGGCCGGCGGTGTCGAGAACGCGCTGCTTACCGGTGTAGAACGGGTGGCAGGCGCTGCAGGTCTCGACGTGGATCGCCCCGCCCTTGGCGGTGCTGCGGGTCGTGAACGTGTTGCCACAGGAGCAGCTGACCTCGGTGGTCACGTACTCCGGGTGGATGTTTGCCTTCATCTCGCCTCGGTCCTCTCGTTGGTGGTCGCCGGGTCGCCGTCATCACTCGTCGCGCCGTACACGACGGGCTCGGGCGTGAACCGGAACCGGTGGCCGATTGACAAGTGTGCCATGGGCCGGAGCCGACCCGGTAATCGGGCCGCACACCTCGTCCGGCATCGTCAACACGTGCTCCCCCATCCGCATTCCCGCTGCCCGACTGGGCATTCGCCCACCCGCCGGGCCGCCGCCGCGTACCCCGCCGGGGGTACGTCCGCGACGCCGCGGGAGTGCCGATGACCCGCCTGATCGCCACCCGGGGACTGCCCGCCTCGGGCAAGACGACATTCGCCCGTACGCTCCAGCCGTCCGTGGTCCGGGTCAACCGGGACGACCTGCGCCGGATGCTGCACGGCGAGCGGCTCTTCACCCAGTGGGCCGAGGCCCAGGTGACAGTCGTCCAGCGGGCCCAGGTCGAGGCGTTGCTGCGGGCCCGGGCGGACGTCTGCGTGGACGACACGAACCTGCGCTCGCGGACCCTGCGCGACTGGGCTGAGCTGGCTGCCCGGTACGGCGCCGAGTTCGAGGTGCACGACTTCACCGACGTGCCGCTCGACGAGTGTCTGCGCCGCGACGCCGCGCGCCCGCCCGCCGACCAGGTCGGCGCGGAGGCGATCCGTCGGCTGCACGAGCGGTACCTCGAGGGGCGGACACTGCCGTCGCCGGTGCCGCAGGCCCGCACCGGACGCCCCGCCGCCGTGCGCGCACCGTCGGCCGCGCCACCCGAGATCGTCCTGGTGGACATCGACGGCACCGTCGCGTTGGCCGTGTCCCGCAGCCCGTACGACATGACCCGGGTGGGTGAGGACCAGCCGAACACGGCGGTGATCGCGGCGGTCCGGGCGATGCACGCCGCCGGGTACGGGGTGGTCTTCTGCTCCGGGCGGGACGCCTCCGCCCGCGCGGACACCGAGGCATGGCTGGCCCGGCACGTCCGGGTCCCGTACCTCGGTCTGCACCTGCGTGCCGTCGGCGACTCCCGGAAGGACTCGATCGTGAAGCGGGAGATCTACGACCGGGAGATCCGGGACCGTTACCGGGTGGCCGGCGTCTTCGACGACCGTGTCCAGGTGGTCCAGATGTGGCGAGCGCTCGGCCTCACCGTCTTCCAGGTGGCCGACGGCGACTTCTGAGCCGGGCCACGGCGGGGCGGGCGACCGGCGGGACACGACGAAGGGGCACGGCCATCGCGGCCGTGCCCCTTCGTCATCGGTCATCCGGGACCTGTTACTCCCCCGGCGTCGACTTCGCGATCTGCATCAGGAACTCGATGTTGGTACGGGACTGCTTGAGCCGGTCCAGCAGGAGATCCATCGCCGCCTGCGAGTCCAGCGAGTGCAGCACCTTCCGGAGCTTGTGGATGATGGCCAGCTCCTCGGGTGCGAGCAGGACCTCTTCCTTACGCGTACCGGACGGGTTGATGTCGATGGCCGGGAAGGTCCGCTTGTCGGCGATCTTCCGGTCCAGCTTCAGCTCCGCGTTGCCGGTGCCCTTGAACTCCTCGAAGATGACCGTGTCCGCCATGGACCCGGTCTCCACCAGCGCGGTGGCGATGATGGTCAACGACCCGCCGTTCTCGATGTTGCGGGCCGCGCCGAGGAAGCGCTTCGGCGGGTAGAGCGCCGTGGAGTCGATACCACCCGACATGATCCGGCCGCTGGCCGGAGCCGCCAGGTTGTACGACCGACCGAGCCGGGTCACCGAGTCGAGCAGCACGACCACGTCGTGTCCAAGCTCGACCAGACGCTTGGCCCGCTCGATGGCCAGCTCGGCCACGGTGGTGTGGTCCTGCGGCGGACGGTCGAACGTGGCCGCGATGACCTCGCCCTTGATCGACCGCTGCATGTCGGTGACCTCTTCAGGCCGCTCGTCCACAAGCACCACCATCAGGTGACACTCCGGGTTGTTGCGGGTGATCGCGTTCGCGATCGCCTGCAGCACCATCGTCTTACCCGCCTTCGGCGGCGACTGGATGAGTGCCCGCTGGCCCTTGCCGATCGGCATGACCAGGTCGATGACCCGGGTGGTCAGGATGTGCGGCTCGGTCTCCAGGCGCAGTCGCTCCTGCGGGTAGAGCGGGGTGAGCTTGTAGAACTCCGGACGACGCCGGGCCTCCTCCGGCTCCATCCCGTTGATCGTGTCCAGCCGCATCAGCGGGTTGTACTTGTCGCGCCGCTGGTCACCGCTGTTGCCGCCCTCGCGGGCCGCCCGCACCGCACCGGTGATCGCGTCACCGCGGCGCAGGCCGTACTTCTTGATCTGGGACATCGAGACGTACACGTCGTTCGGGCCGGCCAGGTAACCGGTGGTCCGTACGAAGGCGTAGTTGTCGAGCACGTCGATGATGCCGGCCACCGGGACGAGCACGTCGTCCTCGCTGACCTGCGGCTCACGCCCACCGGTGTCGGTGCCGGTCTCGGTGCGCTCGCCGCGCCCGCGGCGACGGTCCCGGAAGCGGCTGCGCCGGCCACGCCGGCCGCCGCCCTCGCCGTCATCGTCGTCGTTGTCCCGCTCGGCGCGCTGACCACGATCGTTGCGATCGCCCCGGTCGTTGCGGTCGTTGCGGTCGTTGCGCTCGCCCCGGTCGGAGCGCTCCGTGCGCTCGTTGCGCTCGCCGCGCTCGGCACGCTCGCCCCGGTCGTTGCGCTCGGCCCGGTCGGCCCGCTCGCCCCGGTCGGTGCGCTCCGTGCGCTCGCCCCGGTCCGCACGCTCGGTGCGCTCCGGACGGTCGGTCCGCTCGGCACGTTCCGGACGCTCGGTCCGCTCGACCCGCTCGGTGCGCTCCGGACGCTCGGCCCGCTCGGCACGTTCCGGACGCTCGGTGCGCTCGGCACGTTCCGGGCGCTCGGTGCGCTCGGCACGTTCCGGACGCTCGGCCCGCTCGCGGCGGTTCTCGCCACGGTCGGCCCGCTCGCCGGCTTCCGCCTCGTCGGTACGCGTCTCGGTCGGACGTGCCGTCTCGGTCGAACGCGCCTCAGACGGACGCGTCTCCGCCGCTGCGGCCCGGCTCCGCCGGGTGCGACCACGGCCCTCGGTCTCGGTGGCTGGCTCGGCCGACGCCGGCTCGGCGCTACGCCCTTCGGCGGGCGGCCGCTCGGCGGTCTCCCGCACCTCGGCGCGCACCCCCTCACGGGTCGGGGCGGCCGCGGCAGCGACCTCGGCCCGCGGTCGAGGGGTCCCGGCGGCGTTGCCGCCCTGCCGCTCGGAGATCGCGGCGATCAGCTCGCCCTTGCGCATGCGAGCCGTGCCGGAGATGCCGAGCGACGCAGCCAGGCTCTGCAGCTCTGGCAGCAGCATCGCCGACAGACCGGTGCCGCTACGCCGACGACGGGCGGGAGCGGCGGCGGTGGCATCGCCAGCGACGTTGGAAACATCCGACGTCACGTCGGTGGTGTCGCTCAATGGAATCCTTCCCTCGATAAAGGCCGGGACTGCCCGGAGTCGAAACTCAGGTGGCCGGGCGGCCTCGGTGCACCCGCCTCGCAAGGACGCGTCGCGGGAGTCTGTGACACAGCAGCCGGTCGGTATCCCGACTCACCAACGTCGGTGAGCAGGTCTCGCCGTCTGCGGCGACCTGTGGAATCTGCGGTGCGGCGTGGGCCTTTGGCAGGGGTGTGACGGGCTGACCGCCGAGAGCTTCGGGGGTGCGCCGCCTCGCAGGAGATCGCGTGCTTCGCGGCTGTGCTAGGTCTAGAGCGTAATCAACTCTTCCGACCTGCGGCAACAGGGTCCCGCTCGGCGTGTTCAAGTCTACCCCGAGCAACCCGCGCGCCGCTGACGTCTATCGGTAACTGCCAGATCTCCCAGTCTGTTCCCGTTCCGAAGCCCGCCGGAGGCTCGCCGAACGCCAGCACGGTGGGGCCGGCCCCACTGACCACGGCCGCCACACCAGCCGCTCGCAACTCTCTGACCAGGGCCGATGTGCCCGGCATCCCGGATGCCCGGTAGTCCTGGTGGAGGCGGTCGACGGTCGCCGGCAGCAGCAGACCCGGGTCGGCGGTGAGCGCGTGCACCAGCAGGGCCGCCCGTCCTGCGGTCAACGCAGCGTCGCCGTGCGGCACGGTGGCCGGCAACGCGGCCCGTGCGGCAGCCGTCAATCCGCGCTCCGCCGGGACGAAAACCGTGGGCCGCACCCCGTCCGCGACCGGCAGGGACACCGCCCGCGCACCCGTCGACTCGGTCCAGGCCACCGTGAAGCCGCCGAGCAGACACGGTGCGACGTTGTCGGGATGGCCCTCGATCTCGGCGGCCAGCCGGAGCGCCGCCGCGGCGTCCAGCAGGTGGTCCCCGTCGGTGACCAGGGCGCGGGCCAGCAGCACCCCGGCGACGATCGCGGCGGACGAGGAGCCCAGCCCGCGCGCCTGCGGGATCCGGTTGACGCACTCCACGCCCAGGCCCTCGGGGTGGGCGCCGAGCACGTCGAACGCGGCCCGCATGGCCCGCACCACCAGGTGCCGGTCGTCGTCCGGCAGCTCACCGGCCCCCTGGCCGGTCACCGTCACCCGGACGCCGCCCGGCGCGACCTCGGCGGACACGTCGTCGTAGAGCCCGAGGGCGAGACCCAGCGCGTCGAAGCCCGGGCCCAGGTTGGCGCTTGTCGCGGGGACCCGGACACGGACCGGCCCGGCGGTGAAGTTCGTCGCCACGCGCTCATGCTAGGGCGTGTGTCAAAGTCCTCGGCCAGGGGCTTTGACACACGCCCCGGGGCTCGGCACCGACGGATCCGGCCCGCTGTCCGGAGCCGCTGCCCGGTATCGACAGACTCAGCCGGCCGGGTTCGGCACCGGCTCCGGGACCGGGTCGCTGAGCGTGAGCCGGCGGGTGGCGATCCGCCAGCCGACCGCGTACACGAGGGTGATCAGCCCGCAGCCGGCGAGCACGACCCGTTCGTCCACCACGTCCACGACCAGGGCGACCGCCAGCTGACTCACCGAGATCGCCAGCGTCGCGAGCATCATGTCGGTGGCGAAGACACGCCCCCGCAACCGGTCCGGCACCTCGCCCTGCAGGGCGAAGTTCGACATCACCCAGTTGCTGCCGCCGGCGAAGTGCGCCACGAAGACCAGCAGCAGCACCAGCGGGAACCAGCGCACCACCGACGCGCCCAGATAGGACAGCCCGTAGAGCGACATCGACAGCGCGAGCCCGGGCAGCAGCCACGCCCGATTCGTGAGCACCCGACGCATCAGGATCGGCCCCACCAACGCGCCGGCCCCGCGCACCGCGAAGAGCAGGCCGGCGCCGAGCGGGCCGACGCCGTACACGCTGGCCAGCAACGGGAACACGGTCAGCACGCCGTTGCCCAGGCCCACCGCCGACTTCACCGTGACGAGCGCGAGCACCCGGGGGCGGTGCCCGATGTAGCCGAGCGCCTCGCGGACGGCGGCCCAGGTCCGCTGGGCCGGCCGGTCGGTGTCCCGTGGCGCCTGCAACGGGCGGCGGATGCGGGTGGCGAGGCCCGCGGCAAGCGCCAGGGCCACCGCCGCCACCCAGAAGCAGGCGTACGGGCCGGCAGCGGTGCTGAGCACGCCACCGAGCGAGGCGCCGACAACTGTCATGGTGCCCCAGGCCGAGCCGGCGACCGCGTTGCCGGCGGCCAGCTCGTGTGGCTCCAGCACGTTCGGCAGCGCGGCCTGCGCGGCCGGCGAGTAGAACGCCTTGGCCACCGCGACCACCCCGATCGCGACAAGCGCCAGCCACGCCGTTCCGGCGCCCCGGACGCCGAGCAGCAGCAACACGCCGGCCAGCGCGGCCACGTTGGCCGCGATCATGATCTTCCGGCGGTCGAAGCGGTCGGCGATCGTGCCGGTGTACGGCAGCAGCAGCGCCACGATGCCGGTGTCCACCGCCAGGACCAGCGCGCCCCAGACCCCGCTGCCGGTCAGGTGCGGCAACAGCACAAGTAGCGGCACCATGACGAACCAGTCGGCGCCAAAGACCACCAGTTCGGCCAGGAAGAGGTTGCGGAAGCTCCGATTGCCGGTCAGGACCGAGAGGGTGGACGCCACGGAGCGGCACCTTACCTGGTCGGGGCCGGGGCCACGCTCGCTCTCAGCAGCGCCGAAACCGTGACGAAGGTGTAACCTCGCGACCGTAGCCCGTTGATCATGTCGGTCAGGCCGCGCAGCGCGACGAGCCGCCGATGCGCCCCCACGTCGTGGCCGAGAACGATCGTTCCCGGTCGGACCTCGGTCACGATCCGCCGGGCGTGGCCGGCCGGATCATCGGGAAAGTCGCGCTCGACCATCTGCAGCGACCAGAGCACCAGCCGGTAGTCCAGCCGGGCCGCCGCGTGCAGCACCGCCCCACCCAGGTGACCGTACGGCGGGCGAAGCAGCGTGGGCTGCATGCCGGTCAGTTCGGCGATCGCGTCGTGGCTGCGGCGCAGGTCGTCGTACGCCTCGGTGGCGTCCAGCTCGGCCAGGTCCCGGTGGTCCCAGCTGTGGTTGCCCACCTCGTGCTCCACGAGCCGGCCGCGGACGACGTCGGCGTGCCGGCGTACCTGCGCGCCGACCATGAAGAAGGTGGCCGGAACCCGGTGCCGGGCCAGGGTGTCGAGCACCATCGGAGTCCACTGTGGCGCGGGGCCGTCGTCGAAGGTGAGGGCCACCAGACGTTGGCTGGTCCTTCCCGACCAGAAGACCTCCAGCGCGCCGACTCCGACCTCCTGCTGGCCGTTTCCGACGGTGGCGCTGGCGGCGCCGCCGGCGATCGGCAGCCGGTGGTGGGTGCGCCGCCACCCCTCGGACGCCCCGGCGCCGACGGCCACCCCGCCGACGACCAGCAGGCCACGGCGCAACAGATCACGCCGCCCCCACCCTCGCGTGCCCTCGGCCATGTGCCCACCCTTGCGTCACCCACGCCCCATCCATCTACGAGGAGTATGCAAGAAGTTACACAAAGTGTGAGTCTGGTCGGATCGGAGTGTTTCGGCAGGTAGACGCGGGAACGCCCCCGGCAGGACCTTGCCGGGGGCGTTCCGAGGTGCGGTCCGACCTACTCGGTCGGCTCGGACGGGGGCAGCGGCGAGGTACGGCTCCGAGGCAGACGCAGCACCTCGAACTGGTCCGTACCCTCCACCAGCGCGGCCGACGGCGCGGACCGCCCGGCCGGCTGCGCGCCCTCGGCCGGAGCCGGGGCGGGCGCGTCGCTGGGCACCGCCACCTGGTTCGGAGCGGACACCTCGTCGGTCTCCGGCACGGTCGCCGCCGGCTCGCCGGAGCGCCGCCGAGCCCGCCAGCTCCGCAGCCACTCGCGCCAGCCCCGCCAGTTGCGCAGCGACTCCTTGGTGTGCTCCACCATCGTGTAGAGCGTCGGCACCAGGATCAGGGTGAGCAGCGTGGAGCTGAGCAGACCGCCGATCACCACCACCGCCAGCGGCTGCGAGATGAAGCCGCCCTCACCGGTCAGCCCGAACGCCATCGGCAGCAGCGCGAAGATGGTCGCCACCGCGGTCATCAGGATCGGACGCAGCCGGCGTCGGCCGCCCTCGACCACCGCCTCCCGAACGCCCATGCCCTGCGCCCGGTACTGGTTGATCAGGTCGAGCAGCACGATCGCGTTCGTCACCACGATGCCGACGAGCATCAGCACACCGATCAGCGCCGGCACGCCGAGCGGCGTCCCGGTGATCAGCAGCAGGCCGATCGCGCCCGTCGACGCGAACGGGATGGAGATCAGCAGGATCAGCGCCTGGGTGAGGCTGCGGAACGTGGCCACCATGATCAGGAAGACGATCGCGATCGCCACCAGCACCGCCAGGCCCAGATCACCGAAGGCGTCCGCCTGATCCGCGCTGACGCCACCGATCGTGAAGCTCGCACCCGGCACGTTGATGCCGTCCAGCCGCTTCTGCAACTCGGTGCTTGTCGCGCCCAGGTTCGAGCCGGTCGCCGCGCCGGTCACCGACACGCTGCGCTCACCGTCGATCCGACTGACCTGCTGCGGCCCCTCGCCCTGCGTGACGTCCGCGATGTCGTCAAGCTTGACCGACCCCACCGGCAGCGCCCGCAGCTCCTCCGCCGTCGTCGGAGGCTGCGTGCCCAGCCGCAGCACCACGTTCTGCTGCTGACCGTCGAGGGCGACCTGACCCAGCGGCGCCCCCCGGAACGCCTGCGACACCAACTGCCCCACGGCGGCCTCGGTGAGCCCGGCCCGACCGGCGGCGACCCGGTCGACTGTCACGTCGACCCGCGGCACCCGCTCGGCCAGGCTGGTGGAGACGTCCTCGACGTCCGGGACGCCGGCCATCGCCGCCCGCGCCTCCTCGGCGGCCCGGGTCAGCACCTCCTGGTCGCTGGCCTGGACGATCACCTCCAGCTGACTGGTCGACGCCTCCTGCCCGCCACCGAAGCTGATCTC
The DNA here is from genome assembly GCF_049841595.1 of Micromonospora sp. DT228. NCBI lineage: Bacteria > Bacillati > Actinomycetota > Actinomycetes > Micromonosporales > Micromonosporaceae > Micromonospora > Micromonospora sp. DT228. The sequence continues at coordinate 448,399 of NZ_JBNCKO010000002.1, read as the reverse complement.
ACCCACGCCGCTGCCGAGCTTGTCGAACTCCTTGCGCAACACCTCGCGCATCTGCTTCGCGTCGGTGTCACCGTCGAGCGCCAACGACCAACTGGCGACGTTGTTGCCGCCGCCACCCGCCCACGGGTTGTCCCCCGCGCCGGCGGTCACCTGGTACGTCTCGACGCCCTTGGTGGCCGACAGCACCGACTCGACCTGCTTGGCCGCCGCGTCGGTGGCCGCCAGGCCACTCCCGGCCGGCAGCTCCTGGCTCATGTTGAGGGTGTCCTGGCCGGAGTCGTCCAGGAAGTTGGTCTCCAACTTCTGGGCCAGACCGAAGGTGCCGAAGAGCACCAGCAGGCCGAGGCCCACGGTGATCCACCGGGTCGACCGCTTGCGGGTGGCGAACCCCACCACCGGCAGGTACGCCCGCTGCAACGGGCTGCGCAGCTCCTTCTCCTCCGCGGCGCGCCGCACCGCCTCGTCGTCCGCGGTGCCGCCACGCGGCTTCAGGAACCAGTACGCGAGCACCGGGATCACGGTCAGCGACACCAGCAGCGAGGCGAGCAGCGCCACCGTCACGGTGATCGCGAACGGTGCGAAGAGCTGGCCCACGAACCCGCCGACCAACGCGATCGGCGCGAACACCGCCACCGTGGTGAGGGTGGACGCGGTCACCGCGCCGGCCACCTCGCGGACGCCGGTGACGATGGCGTGCCGCTTCTCCTCGCCGTACTCCAGATGTCGTTTGATGTTTTCCAACACCACGATCGAGTCGTCCACCACCCGGCCGACCGCGATTGTCAACGCGCCGAGGGTGAGCAGGTTGAGCGAGTAGTCACCGATCCACAGGGCGATCAACGCCACCAGCACGGAGAGCGGGATGGAGACCGCGGTGACCACCGTCGAGCGCACCGACAGCAGGAACACGAGGATGACGATGACCGCCATCACCAGGCCGAGCAGGCCTTCGGTGGTCAACGACTCGATCGACTTCTCGACGAACGGCGCCTGGTCGAAGACGACTGTCAGCTCCGCGCCGGAGGCGTCCTTGAGGTCGGCGAGCCGGTCGCGGATCTCGTGCGAGATCTGCACGGCGTTGCCGTCCGGCGCGGCGGTGACCGCGATGCCGAGGCTGTCCTTGCCGTTGGTCCGGGTGATCGCGGTAGCCGGCGCGAGCTGCTGCTCGACCGTCGCCACGTCACCGAGGCGGACCGGCGTCGCGCCCGGGCTGAGCACGATGCCGCGGAGGTCCTCCAGGCTGGCGATCGGCGTACCGACCTGCACCGGGAGGGCCAGCCCGCCGTCGGTCACGGTGCCGGCCGGAATGGCCACGCCGTTCGTCTTCAGCGCCGCGCCGATCGCCGTCGGCTGGACCTGGGCCGCGGCCAACTTCGCCGGGTCCGGGGTGACCACCACGACGTCGTCGCGGGTGCCGGTCACCTCGACCGTACGGACGCCCTCGATGCCCTCCAACTCCGGCACCACTGTCGCCCGGAGCTTCTCGGCGAGCGCCCGCTCGTCCGCAGCGCCGGCCGCGGCCAGCACGACCGCCGGCAGGTCGTCGGTGCTGCCCGCGATGACCTGGGGGTCGACGCTCTCCGGCAACTGGGCGTCGATCCGGCTCAGCGCGGTCTGCATCTTGTTGACCACGTCGTCCAGGTCGGAGCCGAACTCGTACGTCACCTGGACGGTGGCCGAGCCCTCACGGGACGTGGAGGTGACCTTGTCCAGCCCCGGGATGCCCTGGAGGGCGTTCTCGATCGGCTCGGTGACCTGCGACTCGACGATCTCGGGGCCGGCACCGGGGTAGGGGGCCACGATGAACGCGGCCGGAAACTCGAGCGACGGCAGCAGTTGCTGCTTCAGCGACGGCACGGCGAACACTCCGAACACCGTGGTCACCACCGCGATGAGGGCGATCAGCCCTCGGTTGGCGAGGCTGAATCTGGCGAGCAGCGACATCGGCCTGGTTCACTCCTGAACGAGTTTGCGGGCGGGGAATACGTGAAAGTGTGCCGGATTCGATCACCGCAACCCCCGCCGCCCCCGGCGCAGTCCCACCGCCCGACCGCCGTCGCGTCCGCGTGGACGCCAGCGGCCCCCCTCAGGCGAGGTCGAGGGCGCGAGCGGCGGCCATCGGGTCGTTCGCGATGGTCAGCGGCGCCGGCGCGGTGGAGATCGCCCACTCCGGGTCCTTCAGGCCGTGGCCGGTCACCGTGCAGACCACAGTCGACCCGGGCGGCACCGCGCCCGCCGCGGCCTGCTGGAGCAGGCCGGCCACGCTGGCCGCGCTGCCCAACTCGACGAAGACCCCCACCTCGCGGGCGAGCAGCCGGTACGCGGAGAGGATCTCCCGGTCGGTCACCGCGGCGATCAGGCCACCGGAGGCGTCCCGGGCGTCCATCGCCTTGGTCCAGCTCGCCGGGTTGCCGATCCGGATCGCCGTGGCGATCGTCGACGGCTCCGGCACCACCCGGCCGGTCACGATCGGGGCGGCGCCGGAGGCCTGGAAGCCGTACATCTTCGGCGTGCGGGTGGTGGCGCCGGCGGCCCGCTCCTCCGCGTAGCCCATCCAGTACGCGGAGATGTTGCCAGCGTTGCCGACCGGCAGGCAGTGGATGTCGGGCGCGTCACCGAGCGCCTCGACGATCTCGAAGGCGGCGGTCTTCTGGCCGTGCAACCTGTCGATGTTCACCGAGTTGACCAACGCGACCGGGTGGTCCTGGGCCAGCTTCGCGGCGAGCGACAGGCAGTCGTCGAAGTTGCCACTGACCTGGAGCAGCTTCGCGCCGTGCACAAGCGCCTGGGCCAGCTTGCCCAACGCGATCTTGCCCTGCGGCACCAGCACCGCGCAGGTGAGCCCGGCCCGCGCCGCGTACGCCGCCGCGGAGGCGCTTGTGTTGCCGGTGGAGGCGCAGATGATGGCCTTGTTGCCGGCCTCGACCGCCTTCGACACCGCGAGGGTCATCCCCCGGTCCTTGAACGAGCCGGTCGGGTTGGCACCCTCCACCTTGAGGTGCACGTCGCACCCGAGCCGGGCGGACAGCACCGGCGCCGGCAACAGCGGGGTGTTCCCCTCGTGCAGCGTGACGACCGGCGTGGCCGCGGTGACCGGCAGCCGATCCCGGTACGCCTCGATCAGACCCCGCCACATGTCGTTCTCCTCGCTTCTACCGTCGCGCTGACCCGAGCATCAGGGTCACCTTGGACCAGCCTGCCGGAGCTGTCGATGGCACACCCCGGCTTACCCACCTGACGGGACGCGCGAGCCGACCCGTCGATGGTGTCAACGAGTCAGGCGCCGCCCTCGACCCGCAGCACACTCGTCACGGACCGGACAATGTCCAGCCCGCGCAGCTCGCCGACGGTGGCGGCAAGCGCGGCGTCCGGTGCCACATGGGTGACGATGACCAGCTCGGCGTCGCCGTCGCGGCCGGGCGACCCACCCGCCGAGCCCTGCCGCACCGTTGCGATCGACACGTCGTGCCTGGCGAACACACCGGCCACGGCGGCCAGCACACCCGGGCGGTCGGCCACGTCGAGGCTGACGTGGTAGCGGGTCAGCGCCTCGCCCATCGGCCGGACCGCCAGGTCGGCGTACGCGCTCTCGCTGGCCGCGCGCACCCCGGCGAGCCGGTTGCGGGACACCGCGACCACGTCACCGAGCACGGCGCTGGCGGTCGGCGCGCCCCCGGCGCCCCGACCGTAGAACATCAGCTGCCCGGCCGCGTCCGCCTCCACGAAGACGGCGTTGAACGCGTCGCCGACGCTGGCCAGCGGGTGGCTGCGCGGGATCATCGCCGGGTGCACCCGGACACTTACCGTCTCCCGGCCGCTTGCGTCGACGCCCCGGGCCGCGATGCAGAGCAGCTTGATCGTGCAGCCCATCGCCTGGGCGCTGGCCATGTCCGCGGCGGTCACCTCGGTGATGCCCTCCCGGTGCACGTCGGCCGCGCCGACCCGGGTGTGGAACGCCAGCGAGGCGAGGATCGCCGCCTTCGCCGCCGCGTCGAAGCCCTCGACGTCGGCGGTCGGGTCGGCCTCCGCGTACCCCAGGGCGGTGGCCTCCTCCAGTGCCTCGGCGAACCCGGCGCCGGTCGCGTCCATCGCGGAGAGGATGAAGTTTGTGGTGCCGTTGACGATGCCGGTGACCCGGTTGATCCGGTCGCCGTGCAGCGACTCGCGCAGCGGGCGCAGCAGCGGGATCGCCCCGGCCACGGACGCCTCGTAGTAGAGGTCGCCACCGCCCTCGGCCGCCGCCTCGTGCAGGGCCACCCCGTCCTCGGCGAGCAGCGCCTTGTTGGCGGTGACCACGCTCTTGCCGGCCCGCAGCGCCTCGACCAACCAGCCCCGGGCCGGTTCGATGCCGCCGACGACCTCAATCACGACGTCCACGTCGTCGCGCTTGATCAGGCCGAGCGCGTCGGTGGTGAACAGTGCCTCGTCGACAGGCAGGTCACCCCGGTCGCGGCCGAGCCGACGGACGGCGATGCCGGCGATCTCCAGCGGAGCGCCGATCCGCGCGGCCAGGTCGGCCGACTGCGCGTGCAGCAGCCGGACCACCTCCTGGCCGACCGTGCCGCAGCCGAGCAGAGCCAAGCGCACAGGTGACGTCATCCCACATCCAAAGCGAGCAGGTCCTCTTCGGTTTCCCGCCGGACGATCAGGCGCGCCTGGCCGTCGCGCACCGCCACCACAGGTGGCCGGGGCACGTGGTTGTAGTTGCTGGCCATGCTCCGGCAGTACGCACCGGTGCCGGGCACCGCGACAAGATCTCCGGGCTGCACGTCGGCGGGCAGGAATTCATCCTTCACCACGATGTCCCCGGACTCACAGTGCTTTCCCACCACGCGGGCGAGCAACGGCTGCGCGGTCGAGGCCCGCGAGGCCAGCGTCGCCGAGTAGGACGCGTCGTAGAGGGCGGTGCGGATGTTGTCGCTCATCCCGCCGTCGACGCTGACGTACGTCCGGAGGCCGTCGAGCGCCTTGACGGTGCCGACCTCGTAGAGGGTGAACACGGCCGGCCCGACGATGGCCCGGCCCGGCTCGATCGACAGGTGCGGTACGGCCAGGTTCTCCGCCGCGCACTCCGAGTCGACGATCTTGCGCAGCCGCTTGGCCAGGTCCTGCGGAGTGGCCGGGTCGTCCTGGGTGGTGTACGCGATACCGAAGCCGCCGCCCAGGTCCAGCTCGGGCAACTCCACCCCGCGCGCGTCGCGGATCTGCGCCTGGAGGGCGAGCACCCGGCGGGCCGAGACCTCGAAGCCGCTGGCGTCGAAGATCTGCGAGCCGATGTGCGAGTGCAGCCCGCGCAGCTCCAGCACGCCCTCGTCGAGGATCTTGAAGGCGGCGTTCGCGGCGGCACCACCGGCCAGCGAGAAGCCGAACTTCTGGTCCTCGTGGGCGGTGGCGATGAACTCGTGGGTGTGCGCCTCCACGCCGACGGTGACCCGGACCAGCACCCGGGGCCGGACCCCGCGCTCTCGGGCCAGCGCGGTAAGCCGGTCGATCTCGGTGAACGAGTCGACGATGATCCGGCCGATCCCGGCGTCCAGCGCCCGGCCCAGCTCGGCGACCGACTTGTTGTTGCCGTGGAAGCCGATCCGCTCCGGCGGCATCCCGGCCGACAACGCGGTGGCCAGCTCACCCCCGGTGCAGACGTCCAGGTGCAGCCCCTCCTCGGCGATCATCCGGACCACCGCCCGGCAGAGGAACGCCTTGCCCGCGTAGAACACGTCCTCGGTGGGGAAGGCCGCCCGGAAGTCGCGGCAGCGCGAGCGCAGGTCGGCCTCGTCCAGGACGTACACCGGGGTGCCGAACTCGGCCGCGATGTCACGGACGCTCAGGCCCGCGACGGCGACCGCGCCGTCCGCGCCACGCGTCACGCTGCGCGGCCACAGCGCCGGCACGAGGGCGTTGACGTCGGCCGGGGCACGCAGCCAGGCCGGCCCCCGGTCGCTGATGTCCGCGTGCAGCGCACCAGCCTCATGAGCCCTCATGTCACATCCTCTCGGGAGCGGAGACGCCGAGCAGGTACAGACCGTTGGCGACCACCACGCGGGTGGCGTCGTTGAGCCAGAGCCGGGCCCGGTGCAGGTCGGTGATCTCCTCGTCGCCGCGCGGCAGGATCCGGCAGTTGTCGTAGAACCGGTGGTAGGACTGCGCGACGTCCTCCTCCAGGTAGTGGGCCAACCGGTGCGGCTCGCGCCGCTCGGCGGCGGTGGCGACCACCGCCGGGAACTCGGCGAGCGCCTTGAGCAGCTCGTTCTCCTTCTCGTGATCGAGCAGTTCGGGGCGGAACGCGTCGGCGTCACCCGCGAGCAGCCCCACCTCGGCGGCGTTGCGGGCCACGCCCGCCGTCCGGGCCGCCACGTACTGCACCTTGTAGACGGGGTTGTCGTTCTTGGCCCGGGTCCACAGCTCGATGTCGATGTCGATCGGCGAGTCGCTGGAGTAGCGGGCCAACGCGTACCGGGAGGCGTCCACACCGATCGCCTCGACCAGGTCCTCCAGGGTGATCACGGTGCCGGCCCGCTTGCTCATCCGCATCGGGGCACCGTCGCGCAGCAGGTTTACCAGCTGCCCGATGAGGATCTCCAGGTTGCGTTCCGGGTCGTCGCCGAAGCAGGCAGCCATCGCCTTCATCCGACCGATGTAGCCGTGGTGGTCGGCGCCCAGCATGATCACGACCCGCTCGAAGCCGCGCTCGCGCTTGTCCAGGTAGTAGGCGCAGTCCGCGGCGAAGTACGTCCACTCGCCGTTGGACTTGCGCAGCACCCGGTCCTTGTCGTCACCGAAGTCGGTGGTGCGCAGCCAGGTCGCGCCCTCGGACTCGTAGAGGTGCCCCTGCTCACGCAGCCGGTTCAACGCGAGGTCCAACTCGCCCCGGTCGTGCAGGTCCTTCTCGTTGAAGTAGGTGTCGAACTCCACCCCGAAGTCGCGCAGCGAGGAGCGGATCTCGTCGAACATCAGCGCGACGCCCTCGGCCCGGAAGACCTCCTGGGCGGCGTCGTCGTCCAGGGACCGCACCTCCGGCCGGCGGGCCTGCACCTCGGTGGCGATCTCGGCGATGTACGCCCCGCCGTAGCCGTCCTCCGGGGCCTGCTCGCCCTTGGCGGCGGCCAGCAGCGAACGGGCGAACCTGTCGATCTGCGAACCCGCGTCGTTGAAGTAGTACTCCGTGCCGACGTCGGCGCCGGTGGCCCGCAGCAGCCGGCTCAACGCGTCACCGACGGCCGCCCAGCGGACCCCACCGATGTGCACCGGCCCGGTCGGGTTGGCCGAGACGAACTCCAGGTTGATCCGCTCACCGGCGAGCCGGTCGCTGCGGCCGTACTCCGCGCCGGCCTCGACGATCACCCGGGCGAGCTGACCGGCGGCGGCCGCGTCGAGCCGGATGTTCAGGAAGCCCGGACCGGCGATCTCGACCGATTTGATGCCGGCTGACCGGCCCAGCGCGTCGGCCAGGGCAGCGGCCAACTCCCGGGGCGGAACGCCCACCTTCTTGCTCAACTGCAGGGCCAGGGTCGAGGCGTAGTCGCCGTGCTCGGGATTGCGCGGTCGCTCCACCACCGTGTGCTCCGGCAGGGCGGCGCGGTCCAGCCCACGCTCGACGAAGACGGCGTGGGCGGCGGCAAGGACGACCGAGGCGAGTTCTGCAGGAGTCACCCAGCCATGTTATCGGGGGTAGACTCGGGCACTCGGCGGCTACCCTGCGCGTCATCCGGCCCGCCACTCCCCTGCCCGACCAACTTGACGAGGCACGATGAGCATCAGCACCCCCGGTGGCCCTGAGCGCCGCCCGACCGTGGTCAGCACCGGCAAGAAGCCGGCGGCCGGCCGGCCGGCGTCCGGCGCCAAGGCCGGTTCCGGTAAGCCGGCGGGCACCCCGCGGGCCGGCGGCAAGGGCCCGCGCAAGCCGGTCACGCCGGTCAAGGTGAGCCAGGGCCGCGCCTGGGGCCCGATCGCGCTCTTCGTCGCGGTGGGCGTGCTCGCGGCCGGGATCATCGGGTACGGCGCCTACGCCTCGTTCCAGGGCTCCAAGCCGTGGGACAAGCGGGCCAACGCCATCGACGGCATCGCCAACATCCGCAAGAGCGACGGCGAGAGCCTGAAGTACGAGTCGCACAAGGCGGGCCCGCTGACCTGGAAATACTCGCCGCCGGTGGGTGGCGTGCACAACGCCGCCTGGCAGAACTGCATGGGCGACGTCTACGACGCCCCGATCGCCAACGAGCACGCGGTGCACAGCCTGGAGCACGGCGCGGTGTGGATCACCTACCGCCCCGACCTGCCCAAGGACCAGGTCGACAAGCTCGCCGGCAAGGTACGCGGCAAGGAGAAGATGCTGATGAGCCCCTACGAGGGCCTGGACAAGCCGATCTCGCTGCAGGCCTGGGGCTACCAGCTCAAGCTCGACAACGCCGACGACTCGCGGATCGACGAGTTCATCAAGGACCTGCGGGTGAACGCCTCCGCCGAGGGCCCGACGGCGCTCTGCAACACGGGCATCACCGCCACCGGCACCACGCCGCGTGATGAGCAGCAGCAGCAGCCACCCCAGCAGTAAGGACGCCGATGACCGCCCCCACCACCACCGACAGCGAGTACGACGACACCCCGGCCGCCCCGGACGAAGACGGCGGGGCACCGGCGTCGCGTTACGGCGTGCTGGCGCTCGCCGTCATGGTGGTGGTGGGGCTGCTCCTCGGCTATGCGGGCGGCCTGCTCACCCCGCGGCTCACCCGACCCGGTGACGCGTCGGTCGAGGCGGGCTTCGCCCGGGACATGACGACCCACCACGCGCAGGCGGTGGAGATGAGCCTGATCGCGTACCGGTCGGCGACCCTCCCCGAGGTACGGCAGATCGCTGTCGACATCGCCACCGGGCAGCAGGGTGAGATCGGCGCCATGCAGACCTGGCTGCGCGAGTGGGACCTCAGCCCCACCGGGTCGAAGCCGCCGATGTCGTGGATGTCCGACGGGGCCACCGTCAAGGACGGCCTGATGCCGGGCATGGCCACGCCGCAGCAGATGACCGCCCTGCGCGACGCCAAGGGCATCGAGGTCGACAGGCAGTTCCTGACCTTGATGTACGACCACCACCTGGGCGGCATCCACATGATCGACGCGGCGCTCGACGAGACCGACAACGCCGAGGTGGTGCGGGTGGCACAGACCATGAAGAACACCCAGCAGACCGAACTGAACAACCTCCGGCAGCTCCAGGCTCAGGCGGCCAAGGGCTGACCGACCCGCCGGGCACATCGGGCCCGCGTCCCGCCGCACACCGGCGGAACGCGGGCCCGCCTCATACCGCCCGCGCTGATCGGCTGGGGGCGTTGATCGACTCGGGTTCAAGGAAGTCGGGCTGTTGCGCGGCCAGGACACCCCGCCGCAACGAATCCGAGTCGATCAACGCTGCAACCCGCCCGCTTGCGCCGCCTACGTCCGTGTTCGAGGGTTATGACCGGTTAGCGAGGCACAGGCGATTACGTAGCTTCGAGACTTTTCTCCCCACATATCGTGACCAGTTGCGATTCGTGCTCGTTGCCCAAGACGTGGGGGTTGCACTCAGAGACGCACGGCGTTCGGTCACCAGCTGGTGCCGACGCCACACCATCGGCGGTGACGGGGCGGTGGCAGCCGTCCGTCGCGGACAGCGGCAGGGCGAGCCGGGAATGCTCAGCCGCGAACAGGAACTCGAACTGATCGACACACTGCGGGGCGTCCACCCGGACGAGTTCGGCCTGGACGAGGAGCTGTGGACGCGGCAGAGCCTCACCACGCTCATCCAGCGCCGATTCGACATGCCGTTGGACGCCGGGGCAGTCGGGGCGTACCTGCGGGCCTGGGGGTTGGGTCCGCGCGAGCCGCGTGAGCGGGCCTGTGGGCTCTGCGTCAGCGCGGTCGAACGCTGGGTCCGCAGCGACTACCCGACGATCACCAGGGCCGCCCAGGAACACCTGGCGGAGGTCTACTGGATCGGTCGGATCCGGCTGCGCGGCACCATGCCGGCAGCGGACGTGATCTCCGCTGTCTCGTCCCGAGGCCGGGTGCGCTTCATGATCACCACGCCGACGGTCGATCCGCCGCTCCCCCGCGACTTCGTGCTGCGACTCAGCGGCGAGGAGCAGCGCACCGTGCACCTGATCGTGGACGGCTCCTGGCCGCGCAACGAGTGGCCACGCCGGCTCCCCCGGCGAATCGTCCTGCACCCGCTGCCGAGCTGCGGGCGGGCCGTCGCGGCAGCCTGAGCACCGGGCGGGCCGGTCGCCGACACGATCGGCTCGCCCGATACCGATTCGGCGTACGCGGAGGAGGTTTGCTAGTCTTCTCCAGTCGCTGAGCCCCCGTAGCTCAGGGGATAGAGCACCGCCCTCCGGAGGCGGGGGCGCAGGTTCGAATCCTGCCGGGGGCACACTTGCCAAGAAAGACATGACCGCACGAAAAGGCCCCTGACCAGGGAAATCCCGGTCAGGGGCCTTAGTCATGTGTCCGGCCGCCACCGGCCCGTGACGATCGCTGCCGACGAGCACCGGTTGTCGTTGACGCCTACGCGCCGGGCGGGCCGGCCACCATGCTCGCGCGCAGGAGTTGGTCGCGCACGGGTATCGCGTACCGCAGGTGGGTCATCCGTGCGGCCAGGCCAGCCATGCGGGCCAGCCTCTGGGTGGCGGGCCGACGCCGGCGATCGTATTCGTGCAGAGCCTGCTCGACAGTGGGCTTCTCCCGCAGGTGGGAGGCCAGTGCCACCGCGTCGATCATCGCCTCGCACGCGCCGCGCCCCAGGTCGGGTGTCATGGCGTGGGCGGCGTCGCCGAGGAAAGCCACCGTGCCGCGCGTGAAGGACGGCAGCGGCGGCGTCACGTACACGTCGTGGCGCAGCACCGCGGACTCGTCGATCGCGTCCAGGACGGTACGGACCGGCGGCGCCCAGCGGCCGAACATGCCCCGCAGTTCGGTGAGTTCCTCGCCCGGGCGGAACCGGCCCTCGGGTGCCGCCGCGGACGCGTACCAGTTGGTGCGACCGCCCTCCTGCGGTGTCACGCCGAACTTGAGGCCCCGGCCCCACACTTCCACGAACATGTCGGTGGGCATGTCCTCCACCACGCCGCGCCACGCCGTGCTGCCGGAGAACCGTGCTCGGTACGCCGGGCCGAACACCTTTTCGCGGGCTTGGCTGAACACGCCGTCGGCCACCACGACCAGCTCGACATCGTCCACCTCGGTGACGTCGTCCACCGGATCGCCGGTCCGCAGCTCCACCCCCGCTTCCATCGCCGCGTCGTGCAGGATGGCGAGCAGTCCCGGCCGGGACAACAGGTAGACATGGTCGCCGGTGCGCCGGTGCAGCCGTTCGACGTCGATCGTCGCGATGCGGGAGCCGTCCGGACGCAGGAAGACGCCGGCCTGCTGTCGTCGCCCGGCCTGGCGGACCAGGTCGCCGACGCCGATCGCGTCCAGCGCGCGCAGCGCCACGGGCCACATGCCGAGCGCCGTGCCCGTGCTCGGCAGTTCCCTGTCCCGCTCCCGGACGGTGATCCTCCAGCCCGCGCGTCGCAGCGCGATCGCCGCCGTCAGCCCACCGATGCCCCCGCCGATGATCACCGCACGTCTCTCCATTCTCCCCACGCTACAACATCTGTTGTTTTGATACTACGGGTGTTGTGGATCGAATAGGGTGAGGCCGTGCCATCCCGCGAAGAAACCCTGCTCGATGCCGCCATCGGCATCCTCGGAAGCCACGGCGTACGGGCGTTGACACATCGCGCCGTCGACGCGGCCGCTGCGGTGCCCACCGGTTCCACGGCGAACTACTTCAAGACCCGCGACATGCTGATCAGCGCCGTGGCCGATCGATTCGCCGACCGTGACCGCGCCACCTGGCAGGCGATCGCGGGCTTCGTCCGCCCCACCACCGCGGTCGAGTTGGCGGCTGCGCTCGCCGCGTACGTGCACCGTGCGCTCGGCCCGGAACGCGCCCTGACCATCGCCCGATATGGCCTGTTCGTCGAGGCGGCGTTGCGCCCGGAACTACAGGGGCGACTTGCCGAGGCGGCCCTCTCGATCCGGACGTGGGGCACGGAATGGCTGCGCGCGATCGGTTCCACCGACCCGGAGAGCGAATGCGCGGCGATCCTCGACTACCTGGACGGTCTCATCTTCCACCAGCTCACGTTTCCCGGCCCGGCCGACACGGTGGAGGCGGCGATCACGCAGGCGGTGCGCCGACTGTGCACCACTGCGGCGTGACCGGCGAACGGCCGGACAACGACCTACCGCTGACCAGGAAGGCCGGGCGCCGGCGTGGGACCGGCGGCCGAGGTGGAGCGCAGTCCGCGGTCGACGAAGGCGATGAGCCACTCGAAGCTTTCGTCGATGTCGGTGGACCACTGGAAACCGTTGGTGGCCTGCAGGGTGGCGAAGCCGTGGAAGATGCTGCGCAACGCGCGCAGGGCGTGGGTCGTGTCCTGCGGGGCGATGTCGTATCCCCGGAGGACGGCCTCGAAGGGTCCTAGTCCCCGCCTTTCCGCGATCACGATGGGGTCGTCCGGACCGGTCGGGGTGATGCCGATGGTGGCCGCGTACCGGCCTGGGTGAGCGACCACGAAGTCGCGGAGCGCACGGGCGGCGGCGGCCAGCGCGTCCCGCCCGGAGCGGCCCTGGGTGGCCGCGCCGATGGCGTCGGCGGCCTCGGCGATGGCGAGGGCGGCGATGCGTCGGTTGAGGTCGTCCTGGCTGGCGATGTGCTTGTACAGCGACGGGGTGCGCACCCCGACCCGCTCGGCCAGCCGGGCCATGGTCAGCTCGGCGAAGCCGAGCTCGTCGGCGAGCGCGGCGCCGGCCGCGACGACCGTGGCCGGGTCCAGGCCCGCCCTAGGCACGGACACCAACCAGGAAAGGCAGGACCACGGCGAGGGTCTGCTCGGGGTACTGGACGTGCGGGTAGTGACCGGCGCCGTCGATCATCGCCAACCGGCCCAGTCCGCTCGGCAGGTCGGCGACGATCGCCTCGCCCTCGGCCCGTGGTGAGACCCAGTCGGGGTCGAGGGCGCCCTGCACGATCAGCGTCGGGCGGGTGACGTTGCCGAGCTGCTCGCCGGCGTCGACGGGAGAGATGGTGCCCATCTTCTGCAGGACCTTCATCCGGCCCGGCTCCCGCAGCATCGAGATGATCTGCCCCAGGCGGGAGTCCCAGTCCGCGGGCTTGGCGCCGGGGTAGGCGAGGTCGAGGTACCTGGCCCACTGCTTGGTGCTGCCGAGGATCGTCGTTCCCATCAGGGCGGTCGCGCCGCGACGGTAGGCCGCCACGCGCATGTCGCCGAGCTTGACCTGCTGCTTGCGGGTGAAGGGCGCGAGTTCGACGAGTGCGGTGATCAGCTCGGGGGCCAACGCCCCGGCGATCGTGGCCGCGCCGCCGGCGATGGAGTGCCCGATGAGCACGGCCGGCCCGCCGAGGTGCTGGACCAGGGCGATCAGGTCACCGGCGATAGCGGTCCGGGTGTAGGAGGCCCACCCGACGCTGGACTCGCCGTGGCCGCGCAGGTCCATCGCGGCGACCCGGTAGCCGGCCTGCACCAGGGCGGGAGCGAGGAACCGGTAGGCCTCGCGGCTGTCACCCATGCCGTGGGCAAGCACCACCAGCGGGCCGGTGGCGCCGGTCACCTCGTAGGCGATGGTCCCGCCGTCGACGTTCAAGAACTCAGTCATGACTACCTCCAGGTGGCCGTTGGCGCGTCGGCTAACCGCGTTAGCCAAAAGCTATCAGCATTAGCTTACGGAGGTCAAGCCCGGGTGCACCGCCAGAAGGCCACCGCCACCCGCACCCCGCGACGCCCTGCGGGCGTAAATGATCAAGAATGGCGTCATGCTGTTTCTCGGGTTGCTGCTCGCCGCGTTGGGCGGGGCCGCCATCGCGACAGTCCTCACCGTTCGCGGGCTCCGCGCGGCGTTCCGGAACAACGAACGGCTGCGGGCTGCGGCGCTCCTCGCCGGTGCGGCCACGGTCGGCGTGTACGCCTGGGGTCTGCTCCACCTCGGCTACGCGGTGCTGCAGGCGGAGGACGGTGGAGCCGGCTCGTTCCCGATCGCACCCTGCCGCGAGGCCGGGCCGCAGCGGGCAAGCCAGGTCGACGGGTACGACGTCAGCTACCTACCGCTGCGCTTCGAGTGCCACCTGAGCGGTGGGGGCGCCTACGTCACCTCGACCGTGCCCGGGTACGTCAACCCGGGCACGGTCGTCCTCGGCCTGCTCACCGCCACCTGCGGAATCCTCGCCAGCACGACGGCACAGCGGGTCCGACCGCCGGTGGCGTAACGTCCGGCCGAAGCGCTCGGTCAGCCGGCGACGTACGCCGCCAGGTGCTCAGCGGTGAGGGTGGCGCGACCGGCGACGAGGTCGGCGGGGGTGCCCTCGAAGACGATCCGACCACCGTCGTGGCCGGCCCCGGGACCGAGGTCGATGATCCAGTCGGCGTGCGCCATGACCGCCTGGTGGTGCTCGATGACGATCACCGACTTGCCGGCGTCGACGAGGCGGTCGAGCAGGCCGAGCAGTTGCTCGACGTCGGCCAGGTGCAGGCCGGTGGTCGGCTCGTCGAGGACGTAGACGCCGCCCTTCTCGGCCATGTGGGTGGCCAGCTTGAGGCGCTGCCGCTCGCCGCCGGACAGGGTGGTGAGCGGTTGGCCCAGGCTGAGGTAGCCGAGCCCGACGTCGGCGAGCCGGTCGAGGATGGCGTGCGCGGCAGGCGTACGTGCCTCGCCGGTGCCGAAGAACTTCTCGGCCTCGGTCACCGACATCGCGAGCACCTCGCTGATGTCGCGTCCGCCGAAGCGGTATTCCAGCACCGAGGCCTGGAACCGCTTGCCCTCGCAGTCCTCGCAGGGTGCGGCGACGCCGGCCATCATCCCCAGGTCGGTGTAGATGACGCCGGCTCCGTTGCAGCTCGGGCAGGCGCCCTCGGAGTTGGCGCTGAACAGCGCCGGCTTCACGCCGTTGGCCTTCGCGAACGCCTTGCGGATCGGGTCGAGCAACCCGGTGTACGTGGCCGGGTTGCTGCGCCGCGAGCCACGAATCGCGCCCTGGTCGATCGAGACCACACCGGCGCCGGCGGGGATCGAGGAACGCACGAGCGAACTCTTGCCGGAGCCGGCGACGCCGGTGACGACGACGAGCACGCCGAGCGGCACGTCGACGTCGACGTCCTGGAGGTTGTTGGCCGTCGCGCCGCGGATCTCCAGTGTGCCGGTGGGCGTGCGTACCGTCTCCTTGACGGCGGCCCGGTCGTCGAGGTGGCGGCCGGTGCTGGTGCCGCTGGCGCGCAGGCCGTCCAGGGTGCCCTCGTAGCAGACGGTGCCGCCGTCCGTGCCGGCGCCGGGACCGAGGTCGACGACGTGGTCGGCGATGGCGATGGCCTCCGGCTTGTGCTCCACGACCAGGACGGTGTTGCCCTTGTCGCGCAGTTGGAGCAGCAGCTTGTTCATCCGCTGGATGTCGTGCGGGTGCAGCCCGATCGTCGGCTCGTCGAAGACGTACGTGACGTCGGTGAGCGACGAGCCGAGGTGGCGGATCATCTTGGTGCGCTGGGCCTCGCCGCCGGAGAGGGTGCCCGACGGCCGGTCGAGCGAGAGGTAACCCAGGCCGATCTCCTCGAACGAGTCGAGGAGGTGTTGCAGCCCCGCCAGCAACGGGGCCACCGACGGCTCCTCGATCCCCCGGACCCAGGCGGCGAGGTCACTGATCTGCATCGCGCAGGCGTCGGCGATGTTCTTTCCCTTGATCTTCGACGACCGGGCCTCCTTGCTGAGCCGGGTGCCGGCGCACTCGGGACAGGTCGTGAAGGTCACCGCCCGCTCCACGAAGGCGCGAATGTGCGGCTGCAACGCGTCGATGTCCTTGGCCAGGAAGGACTTCTGGATCGACGGGATCAGACCCGCGTACGTCAGGTTGATCCCGTCGACCTTGATCTTGGTGGGCTCCCGGTGGAGCAGGTCGTGCTGCTCCCGCTTGGTGTACTTGCCGATCGGCTTGTCCGGGTCGAAGTAGCCGCAGCCGCGGAAGATCCGGCCGTACCAGCCCTCCATGCTGTAGCCCGGGATCGTGATCGCGCCCTCGTTGAGCGAGAGGCTGTCGTCGTACAGCGCCGACAGGTCGATGTCGTTGATCGACCCCATGCCCTCGCAGCGCGGGCACATCCCGCCGAGCCGGGTGAAGGTCGCCTTCTCGGTCTTCGTCTTGCCCACGCCACGGTCGACGGTGATCGCACCGCTGGCCTTCACCGAGGGAACGTTGAAGGAGTACGCGTTTGGCGAGCCGATGTGCGGCTGCCCGAGGCGGCTGAACAGGATGCGCAGCATCGCGTTGGCGTCGGTGGCGGTGCCGACGGTGGACCGGGAGTTGGCGCCCATCCGCTCCTGGTCCACGATGATCGCCGTGGTCAGGCCGTCCAGCAGGTCGACCTCGGGCCGCGCCAGGGTCGGCATGAAGCCCTGCAGGAACGCGCTGTACGTCTCGTTGATCATCCGCTGCGACTCGGCGGCGATGGTGCCGAACACCAACGAGCTCTTGCCGGAGCCGGAGACACCTGTGAACACAGTCAGCCGGCGCTTCGGGATCTCGACGCTGACATCCCGGAGGTTGTTGACGCGCGCGCCCTGCACCCGGATCAGATCGTGGCTGTCCGCGACGTGCGGCGTGGACGGCGGGGTGGCCGTGCTCATCAGGTCTCCATCTGTCCGAGGTCGGACGGGTCAGCGCGCTTCCTGGATGCGGATCAGATTGCCGGCGGGATCGCGGAAGGCGCAGTCCCGCACGCCGTACGGCTGCTCGGTCGGCTCCTGGACGACCTCGGCGTCGGTGGCCTCCAGCTTGGCGAAGGTGGCGTCGAGGTCGGTGGTGGCCAGGTTGACGCCGAAGTAGCTGCCCTTCGCGACCAGTTCGAGGATGGTCTGCCGCTCGTCGTCGGTGATGCCCGGGTTGGCGGCCGGCGGGTGCAGGACGATGGCCGTGCTGGGCTGGCCGGGGGGCCCGACGGTGATCCAGCGCATCCCCTCGTAGCCGACGTCGAGGCGGACCTCGAAACCGAGGATGTCGCGGTAGAAGGCCAGGGAGGCGTCCGGGTCGGTGTGCGGCAGGAAGCTCGAGTGAATGGTGATGTCCATGCTGGTCACGCTAGTTGCGGCACGGTGACCCGCGCTTCTCGATTCCTGACCGGTCTGGTCACCTGCTTCACCACGCACGACGGCAGCCCCGCCGTCGCCTGTGCCGCCTGCCGCCGGTAGACGCTCGGCGGCACACCGACCAGCTCGGTGAAGCGGGTGCTGAAGGTGCCCAACGACGAACAGCCGACCGCGAAACAGACATCGGTGACGCTGAGGTCGCCACGACGCAGCAGTGCCATCGCGCGCTCGATGCGCCGTGTCATGAGATAGCTGTACGGAGATTCGCCGTAGGCGAGCCGGAACTCGCGGCTGAGGTGCCCGGCCGACATGTGCGCGCCCCGGGCGAGCGCCTCGACGTCGAGCGGAGACGCGTACTCCCTGTCGATCCGGTCGCGGACCCGGCGCAACCGCGCGAGGTCGCCCAGTCGCTGGGTCGCGTCGGGTTTGCTGCTCACCTGGGAAATCGTGCCACAACCCACCGACAACGGGCCGCCCGCCGGGCGCGGGTGGGGGCCGGCGATCCTGGTCAGCCGGCCTCGCGGCGGGCGCGAGCCCGACGCTTTCCCTCGTGCATGGCCTGCACCCGGGCCACCGGGATGGTCCGGCCCTCGGCGACCAGGTCGGCGGGGAGCGCCTGCGGGGCCGGCATCAGCGCGGCCCACGGATCACCGTCGCCGAGCAGTGCCGGCGCGGTCCGGATGGTGAAGTCGGCGGGGGCCACCTCGGTCAGGTCGGCCCAGTCGACCGGGAAGGAGACCGGCACGCCGGGGCGCAGTCGGGGGCTGTACGTGGCCACCACCGTCGCGCCGCCCGCGCGGGTGGCGTCCACGAAGACCCGGCCACCCCGGTCCTCCTTGATGTACGCGGTGGTGGCCAGCGCCGGGTCGAGCCGCTCGGCGCGGACGGCGAGCGCCCGGGTGGCGGCGGCCAACTCCTCCGCCGTGGGGTCGCCGGCCACCGGGACGAACACGTGCACGCCCTTGGCGCCGCTGGTCTTGACCGCACCGGCCAGGCCGGCGTCGGCGAGCGCCTGCCGGACCAGCAGGGCCCCGGCGACGGCCGCCCGGAAGCCGTCGCCCTCCGGCGGGTCGAGGTCGAGCACCAGGTGCGTCGGGCGGTGCGGATCCGCCGTGGTGGCAAGTGTCGGGTGGTACTCCACCGCCCGCTGGTTGGCGAACCAGAGCAGGGTGCGGCGGTCGTCGCAGAGGGCGTACGAGATCTCCCGGTGTGACGCCTCCGCCCAGACCGGCACCCGGCGGACCCAGTCCGGGGTGTAGCGGGGCAGGTTCTTCTGCATGAAGGGCGGCTGGCCGGGGCGGACCCGGATCACCGACAGCGGGCGGTCCCGCAACTGCGGAAGGATCCGCCCACTGACGGCGTCGAGGTAGTCGACCAGGTCACGTTTTGTCGCGTCGTCGCGGTCGGACAGCGGCTGGTCCAGGTTGGTCAGGGCCACGCCGTCCCGGGTCTCGTCAGCCTCGCTCACCCGACCACCTTCGCGGCCCGGGTGCCGTCGGTCAACCGGACGCGGCGCTCGGGTACGGATCGGTTTCGGCCCCCGGCGTGGCCGGCCCCGACGGATCGGCGTCCGGTCCGAGCCCGGCGGGGCGTCGGGGCAGTGTCGTCAGCGCTACCAGCAACGCGGCGACCACCAGGGCGGCGGCCACGGCGAACGCGGTCCGGTAGCCAGCGGCCAACGCGGCCGTCTCGGCCCAGCCGGCGGCCCGTAGTCCGTCGGTGCGGGCGGCGGCCAGGGTGGCCAGCGCGGCCAGGCCGACCGCCCCACCGACCTGCTGGGTGGTGTTGGCCAGGCCGGACGCGAGCCCGGCGTCCGCGTCGGTCGCGCCGGCCATGGCCAGGGTCGTGACGGCCGGCAGGGTCAGGCCGCCGGCCACCCCGAAGATCAGCATCGCCGGGAGTACGTCGACGACGTAGCCGCCGTCGGCGGGCAACCGGGCGAGCAGCAGGAAGCCGACGGTCGCCAGGCCGAGCCCGGCCAACAGCACGGTCCGTGCGCCCCAGCGGGCGATCAACCGACCGGCCAGCCCGAGTGACACCACCGCGATCACCACCGGGGTGGGCAGGAAGGCCCAACCGGTCGCGGCGGCGTCCAGTCCGAGCACCAGTTGCAGCTCCACGGCGAGCAGGAACTGGAAGCCGAAGTACGCGCAGACCATGAGGAACTGCACGGCGTTCGCCGCCACCAGACCCGGAACGCGCAGCACCCGGCCCGGCACCAGCGGGGTCGCCGCCGCCCGTTGGCGGAGCACGAACGCGCCGAGCAGCAGCGCCGCGAGGGCGACCGCGCCGAGGGTCCGCGGGCTGGTCCAGCCGTGTTCGCCGGTCCCCACGATGCCCAGCACGGCGGCCATCAGCCCGGCGGTGACGAGCAGCGCGCCGGGCAGGTCCAGGCCGGCCCGCAGGCCGATGCCCCGTTCGGCGGGGAGCCGGCGGACGGCCGTGAGCAGGATGGCCGCCCCGATCGGCAGGTTGACCAGGAAGATCGCCCGCCACCCGGCCACCTCGGTGAGCACTCCACCGGCGACGGTGCCGACCGACGCGCCGGCCGCGCCGGTGAAGCTGAACACGGCGATCGCGCGGGCCCGCTCGGCGGGTTCGGGATAGAGCCGGACGATCATGCCGAGGCTGACCGCCATGGCCAGCGCCCCACCGACGCCCTGGCCGAAGCGCGCGGCGACCAGCAGCGTGGGGCCGGTGGCGACCGCGCAGGCCAGCGAGGCCAGGGTGAACAGCGCGACGCCGGCCAGGAAGACCCCCCGCCGGCCGAGCAGGTCGCCGAGTCGGCCGGCGAGCAGCAGCAGCCCGCCGAACGCGACCAGGTACGCGTTGACCACCCACGCCAGGCCGGCGGCGGTGAAGCCCAGATCGCGTTGTACGGCGGGCAACGCCACCGCCACGACTGTGCCATCCAGGATGATCATCAGGCTGCCGGCACAGAGCACGAGCAGTGCCGGCCAGCGGGACGCAACGACGCGGTCCATGAAACCCCCTCCTTGGTGCACGGTTTGTTACCGAGGTCATCGTCTGTGACCATGAACCGGAGCGGAAGGAGGCACTGATATGTCCCAGAGGAACAGCGATGTGTCCGCGCTGGTCCAGGCCGAGGTGACGTGCACGGCCGAGAACGTGCCGTTCACCCCGGGCCAGGCTCGGGCGTGCACCGTCCGCCAGGTGCTCGACCGGGTCGGCGGCAAGTGGAGCATCGGCGTTCTGGTGGCCGCCTCACACGGGCCGGTGCGCTTCACCGAGTTGGAGCGGCACATCGAGGGAATCAGCCGCCGGATGCTCACCCTGACACTGCGCAACCTGGAACGGGACGGTCTGCTGCACCGCCGGGTCTACCCGACCGTTCCGCCGAAGGTCGAATACACCGCCACCCCGATGGCGCTGGAGCTGTACGAGTCACTTGTCGCGCTGACCGCCTGGGCCGAGCGGCACCGTCGGGCCATCGCCGAGGCGCGGACCAGGTACGACGCCGAGCACGCCGAGTAAACCAACCCCGGATGTGGGGAACGCCACCGCAGGAGTCTGACCGATCGGTCAGGATCTGACCGATCGGTCAGGCATGCTGGTTCACGGAGGTGGACCAATGATGGCCAGAGCGGTGTCCGACACGCACGGCGAGATCCTCGCCGCGGCGGCGCGTCAATTCACCGTGAGCGGCTACCGGGGCACCTCGCTGCAGGACATCGCCCGCGAGGTCGGCTGCTCCAAGGCCACCGTGCTCTACCACTTCGCCAACAAGGAAGCCCTGCTCGCCGAGCTGATGGCCCCGGCGATCGGCGTGCTGCGCGACCTCGACGACCGACTCACCGGCCAGACCGGTTCGGCCGCGCAGGAGGTCGCCGCGAAGGGCTTCGTCGACCTCGCGGTCCGGTTCCGGCAGGAGATCGCGGTGCTGCGCGGCGAGTTCCCGGAACTGCTGTGCCAGCCCGCCTTCGCGCACATCCAGCAGATCTCCGACCGGCTGCGCGACGCGTTGGCCGGCCACTCCGACAAGCCGGGCGCCCGGATCGCCGCGCTGGTGCTGCTCGCCGGCATCTCCGAGGCGTGCGGCGAGTTCACCGACATCCCCGACGACGACCTGCGCTCCGCCCTGCTCACCCTCGTCCGGCGGGCCGTCGAACCCGTCGACGCACCCCTGCCCCAACCACCCACGACCGAGGACAAGGACTCCTGATGGCCACCCTGCTCTACCGGCTCGGCCGGGGCGCGTTGCGCCGGCGACGGCTCGTCGTCGCGCTCTGGCTCGTCGTACTCGTCGTCGCCGGCCTGGCCGCGGCGACCCTGCGCGGCCCGACGGCGAGCAACTTCACGATGCCCGGCACCGAGAGCCAGCGCGCGCTCGACCTGCTCGCGGAGCAGTTCCCCGCGGCCAGTGGCGCGACCGGCACCATCACGGTCAAGGCGCCCGCCGACGGCCAACTGGCCACCCCCGAGGGCCAGGCCGTGGTGCAGGATCTGGTCCAGGAGGCCTCGGCCCTGCCCGGCGTGGTCGGCGCGGTCAACCCGCTCCAGGTCGGCGCGGTCTCGCCCAACGGCCGGTACGCGCTGGTCCAGGTCCAGTTCGCCAGCGGCGGCGACGACGTGACCGACGAGCAGCGCACCGCGTACGAGGAGGTCGGCGCCGCCGCCGAGGCAAAGGGTTGGCAGGTGGCCCCGGGTGGCGAGGTGCTGGGTGGTGAGCCGGAGATCGGCTCCACCGAGGCGCTCGGCGTCCTGGTCGCCGCGATCGTCCTGATCATCACGTTCGGCTCCCTGGTCGCCGCCGGAATGACGATGCTCAACGCGCTGATCGGCGTGGGCGTCGGCATGGCCGGCCTGTTCGCGCTCAGCGGCGTCATCGAGTTGACGAGCACCGCGCCGATCCTGGCGCTGATGCTCGGCCTCGCCGTCGGCATCGACTACTCACTCTTCATCACCTCGCGGCACCGGCAGAACCTGCTCGACGGCCTGTCCCCGGAGGAGGCGGTCGGCCGTGCGGTCGGCACCGCCGGGTCCGCGGTGGTCTTCGCGGGCGCGACAGTGGTCATCGCGCTGGCCGGACTGGCCGTGGTGAACATCCCCTTCCTCACCGTGATGGGTCTCGCCGCCGCCGGCACGGTCACCGTCGCCGTGCTCGTCGCGATCACCCTCCAGCCGGCGCTGCTCGGCTTCGCCGGTCGCCGGGTACTCCCCCGCCGGCTGCGAGCAGCAGTCACCGACGGCACGACCGCCGACCCCAGCGCGGCCGCCGACCACTCGGGCCACATCGACCGGCCGGCCGCCGCCCCGGCCGAGGACGAGTCCCGGTTCGGGTTCCGCTGGGCGCGGCTGATCACGCGGTTCCGCGTACCTGTCATCCTGGTCGGCCTGCTCGGCCTGGGGCTGCTCGCGCTGCCCACGCCGGACATGCGGCTGGCCCTGCCGGGCGCCGCGACGGCCGCCGTCGGCTCACCCGCCCGAGTGGCGAACGACCTGACCGTCGAGGGTTTCGGCGCGGGCTTCACCGGCCGGCTCGCGGTGGTGATCGCCGGTGACACCCCGCAGGCCACCTCGGCCGCCGTACCGCAGGTGACCGCCCTGTTGCAGCGCACCGAGAACGTCCTCGCGGTGGCGCCGCCCCAGCTCAGCCCGGACGGCCGGACCGCGCTGCTCGGCGTGGTGCCCAAGACCGGCCCGACCGACGAGGCCACCGAAACCCTGGTGCACGACATCCGCCGCTCGGTGAGCGGGATCCGGGACGCGGACGTCCTGCTCACCGGCGTCACCGCCATCGGCATCGACGTCTCCGAGAAGCTCTCCGACGCGCTACCGATCTACCTGCTGCTTGTGGTCGGGCTCTCGGTGCTGCTGCTGATGCTCGTGTTCCGCTCGCTGCTGGTGCCGATCAAGGCGGCGCTGGGCTTCCTGCTCACCGTGGCCGCCACGTTCGGCATCACGGTGGCGGTCTTCCAGCAGGGGCACCTCGCCGACCTGGTCGGACTGGACACGCCGGGTCCGCTGATCAGCTTCCTGCCGATCCTGCTCATCGGCATCCTGTTCGGGCTCGCCATGGACTACGAGGTGTTCCTGGTGTCCCGGATGCGGGAGGATTTCGTCCACGGCGAGTCCGCCCGACAGGCCACCATCAGCGGCATGGGGCACGGCGCCCGGGTGGTCACCGCCGCCGCGCTGATCATGATGTCGGTCTTCGGGGGCTTCGTCTTCCTGGAGGACCCGGTGATCAAGTCGATGGGCTTCGCGCTCGCGGTCGGCGTCGCCATCGACGCGTTCGTGGTCCGGATGACAATCGTCCCCGCGGTGATGTCGCTCCTCGGTGACCGCGCCTGGTGGCTGCCGAGCTGGCTCAACCGAGCCCTCCCGAACGTCGACATAGAAGGCGAAGGCCTCCGCACCCACCTGGAAGAACAAACCCCAGCCCGGGTCTAACCCCCCACCGCCGGTCGATCATGGAGTTGTGGTGTCCGTCGTGCCCCGATCCGAGGCCTTCGTCCAGCACCACAACTCCATGATCGACGCGATCAGGCACCGCCTCAGACCCCGGCCGGGTACGTCTCCATCTCGCCGGGGGCGGCCAGCACCGGCAGCGGGTGCAGCGCTGTGGTGTCGTCGCACCAGATGAAGGCGTCGTAGCGGTCGCCCAGCCTGGTCGGCACGTAGTTGCCCCAGGACTCGAAGGACGGGTCGTAGACGACCCCGATCGCCCGGTGGTCCACGGTGTCGGTCACCCAGCCCGGTTGGTCGTCCCCGCCGAAGATCAGCACCGCCCGGTCCGGCATCAGCTCGTGCAGCCGCCGCTCGACCGACCCCTCCCGGGCCGGCGGCACCACCATCGGCTCCGGTGGCGAACCCCACCGGGGAGCGGCGATCACCGTGCCCCGGTAGCTGCCGAAGCCGATCAGCGCCACGGCGTCGTCGCCGTGCCGTTCCCGGGCCAACTGACCAATGTTGACCATCCCGTCGGCAGCCATGTCGGTGGCCCGCGCATCCCCGACGTGCGTGTTGTGCGCCCAGACGATGCCCCGGGCGTCCGGGCCGTACCGGTCCAGCAGCCGGTCCAGGGTGTCCTGCATGTGGGTGTCGCGGATGTTCCACGAGTCCGGCCCGCCGGCCACCATCGCCCGGTAGTACCGCTCCGCACCGGCCACCACCTCCGCGTTCTGCCATGCCGAAAAGCGGTCCGGGCCGTCGGAGAGGGCGTGCTCACGGGTACGGGCCAGCAGCCGGACCACCTCCTCCTCACAGCGGGCGGAGACGAACCGGCTGGCCGCGCCGTACTCCTCGACCCTCTTGCCGTACGGCTCGAAGCACCGGTACGCGTCCTGCGCCGCCTCCAGCGACGTCGGGTCCTCCTCCCCCAGGTAGTCGAAGATCGCCTGCATCGACTCCCAGAGGCTGTACACGTCGAGCCCGTGGAACCCGGCGCGCTGATCCTCCGGCCGCTCCACGTTCCAGGCCCGCAACCAGCTGGCGAACCGGGCCACCTCGGCGTTGGCCCACATCCAGGTCGGCCACCGCTCGAACTGCTCCAGGGCGAGCTGCGGTTCGAGGGCGCCACCCGGCGCGGCGGTCACCGAGCGGTGCACCCGGTCACAGTCCGGCCAGTCGCCCTCCACTGCGACGAAGGAGAAGCCGCACTCCGCGATCAATCGACGGGTGAGCTGCTCACGCAACCGGTAGTAGTCGTAGCTGCCGTGGGTGGACTCGCCGATCATCACCACCCGGGCGTCTCGCACGCGTTCCAGCAACGGGTCGAAGTCGCTCGGCGCGCCGAGCCGCTGAACCAGCATGCCAGCGGCTACCCGACGGCCGATGGGACAAACCGTGGGCGCGTCGAGGGCCGACACGCCGACCACCGGCCGGGCCGCCGTGCGTGCCAGCCCCGACGGTGTACGCCCACCGCGAGCGGGTAGCCGGCCGACATGACCGTCACCGGCGTGCAGTTGCAGGAGTACCTGGCCGGACTCGACTACCCGGTCTCCCGGGAAGACCTGGTCCGCTGGGGACAGGAGAACGGGGCCAGTACGGCAATGTTGCAGATGTTGCAGGCGTTGCCACCCGAACAGTTCGCCTCACCCGACGAGTTAGCCGCCGCCCTAACCACCCTCTCGTAACCCACCCACCCCGCCGGCCCCCACGCACCCACCGCCCGCGCCCACCCGCCGCCGACCCCGGTGATCATGAGGTTATTGCCATCCGGCACGGCGTGTCGCGCCGATAACTCCATGATCAACGCCGTCTGACGGTCGGGGGTGGGGTGGGTCGGGGGTGGGGTTTTAGGGGAGCAGGACTGTGTGGGATTCGGTGCGGGCGGTTTCGGCGGCGGCGAGGATGCCGACTACCTCGCGGCCGAAGCGCACGTCGCAGCGGTGGTCGCGGGTGCCGGTCCGCACCTGCTCGACGAGCTGGTCGATCGCGACGCCGAACGCCGTGGCGGCGTCGTTCTCGCCGAACGGGACGTTCTCGATGCCGTTCTCGCCGTAGAAGACGAACTCCCGAGCCATCGACTCCGTCGGGGCGTCCAGGGAGAGCGAGGCGCTGCTCGTGGCACCGCCCTCGTGGGTGAGCAGCAGGTGCACCATCCCGCTCGGCCCGTCCATCGCCGCCACCTGGGTCACCCGGCCGAGCACCGGCAGGAGGATGGACAGCGCGTGCGGGGCAATGTCCCAGAGCGCACCGTGCTCGCGGCGCCACAACGAGCCGCCGTACGGGCTGCCGTCCTGGAAGATCGAGGCGAACGCGGTCGTCCGACCGTGCTGCCAACCCCCGACGGCGGCGGTGGCGGCGAGGAAGGCTGTCACGTTCGGCTGGAACCGCTGGGTGAAGAAGACGACCGAGGCGACCCCGGACTCCTCGGCGGCGGCCACCACCCGGTCGGCGTCGGCCACGCTCAGCGCCAGCGGCTTGTCCAGCAGCAGGTGCCGCCCGGCGGAGGCGGCCCGGACCGCGATGTCGGCCTGGACGTCCGGTGGCAGCGCGACGGCGACCGCTTCGCACTGCTCGATCAGTGCGTCGACGTCGGCGTACGCCGGCACCCCGTACCGCTCGGCGAGCGCGGAGGCCCGCTCCGGGTTACGCCCCCACACCCCGACCAACTCGGCGTCCGGATGGGCGCGCAACGCCTTCCCGTGCGTCTCGATCGCCCAGTGACCGGTGCCGAACAATCCGAACCGCAGCACGTGTACCTCCGCTGTTTCCCCACCCCGTGGCAACGCCACGGCCGTGATCCACGCTAGTCGCCGCGGCCGGCGCACCGGTGGCGGGTCGACCAACCCGCGCAGCTCATGTCCTGTGCGGCCCGGGGTGACCTGGGTGTGGCCGGTGCCTGTAGAGCTGCCCCAGATGTGGGGCGCCCCGCCCGGCGCCCGACGCCCACCGCCCGACGCCCGCCGCGCCCCGTTCGTGGGGCAGCTCTACAGCGAGCAGCGGACACCACCTGCCCCGCTATCGGCACCTGGTCGCTGGTCACCGCCAGCGGTGGCGACGGGCGGAATCTGTCCAAGATCTCAGGACGCGCGGCCAGGAGGCGGCGGCGGTACGGGGCAGCCGGCCCCGCCGCGGAGACGCCAACAGCGGCCAGACGGCGGGGGCCAGGCGGGGGCAACCGATTACTACGACGGTTAGTAGGCTGTGCCGGTGACCGAGGCAACGACGACCGGGCAGGTCCGGTGACAAGCGTGAGCGCCGACTCGCCGGTGGACGGCATCGTCGCGACGGTGTCGATCGTGCTGTCGCTGCTCGTCGCGGTGTGGGCGCTGGTGGCTGCGGTACGCCAACGGCCACCGGACCGGGTGCAGTTCATCGGCCTGGGCGTACTCGAAGTGGCATTGCTCGTGTTGAGCGTGCTGGCCCTGGTCGCGGTCGGCGGCGGCGAGCGGCCCGGTGAGCCCGGCGCCTTCTTCGGTTATCTGGTCACGCTTGTGTGTCTGCCGCCGTTGGCCTGGGTGCTGGCCCGGATGGAGCCGACCCGTTGGGGTTCGGCGATCGTCTGCGCGGTTTGCCTGGTGGCCCCGGTGGTGGTGGTCCGGTTGCAGCAGACCTGGGAGGTGTTCGGTGGTTGAGACACGACCGGCCGGGCGCGCCACGAACGCCGGCCCCGGTCGGCTGCTGATCGCGGTCTACCTGCTCTTCGCCATCGCGGCGACAAGCCGGGCCGGTCTGCAACTCGCCACCAAGTTCGACGAGGCCCCAGTGGCGTACCTGCTCTCCGGGGTGGCGGCGCTCATCTACATCGTGGCGGCGGTGGGGTTGGCCCGGGCCGGGCACACCGGCCGACGGGTCGCGCTGGCCTGCTGTTCCGTGGAGTTGGTAGGGGTGGTCGCGGTCGGCATCCTGAGCCTCGTCGACAAGGAGCTGTTCCCGGACGAGACGGTCTGGTCGCAGTTCGGCAGCGGGTACGGCTACATCCCGCTCGTGTTGCCGGTGCTCGGCCTGATCTGGCTCTGGCGCACCCGTCGCGCCGCCGCCTGAGAAGAACGGACCGTCGCGGGCTCACCCGCGACAGCGGCGACGAGGGCACCCCTTCCCGAAGGAGCGCCCTCGTCGGGAGGACGTGTCAGTCCCGGGGCCCGCCGGCGACGTAGATGACCTGACCAGAGACGAAGCCGGCACCCTCGCTCGCCAGGAACGAGATGGTGTGCGCGACGTCCTCCGGGAATCCCGGACGACGCACCGGGATCTCGGCCGCCGCGTGCTTCTTGAAGTCCTCGAAGTCGACCTTCATCCGGGCGGCGGTGGCAGCGGTCATGTCGGTGACGATGAAGCCGGGCGCGACCGCGTTGACTGTCACCCCGAAAGGCCCCAACTCGATGGCGAGCGTCTTCGTGAAGCCCTGGAGGCCGGCCTTGGCGGCGGCGTAGTTCGCCTGGCCCCGGTTGCCCAGGGCGGAGGTGCTGGAGAGGTTGACGATCCGCCCCCACCTGCGTTCCACCATGTGCTTCTGGGTGGCCTGGCTGAACAGGAA
The DNA here is from genome assembly GCF_049841595.1 of Micromonospora sp. DT228. Classification (NCBI taxonomy): domain Bacteria; kingdom Bacillati; phylum Actinomycetota; class Actinomycetes; order Micromonosporales; family Micromonosporaceae; genus Micromonospora; species Micromonospora sp. DT228. The sequence goes on along the minus strand of NZ_JBNCKO010000002.1, from coordinate 420,288 downwards.
CGCGCCGCGCAGGTGCACCCCCATCACCGTGTCCCAGTCGGCGTTCGTCATCTTGAACAGCAGGTTGTCGCGGAGCACACCGGCGTTGTTGACGAGCACGGCGGGCGCGCCCAGCTCGGCCGCGACCCGGGCCACCGCCGCCTCGACCTGGTCCCGGTCGGACACGTCGGCGCCGACTCCGAGCGCCCGGCCGCCGGCGGCGGCGATGGCGTCCACCGTCTCCTTGGTGGCCGTCTCCTCGATGTCGACCACGGCGACGGCCATTCCGTCGGCGGCCAGCCGCCGGGCGGTGGCCGCGCCGATACCGCGTGCGGCTCCGGTGACGATGGCGACGCGGGGCTCCTCCGACATGATTACCTCCCGGTAACGTGGGGTCGATCGGAGGAGCTTAACGTCAACAGGCCGGCCCCCGGCATAGGCGAATCCACCGGTATCCGTGGCCGGAGACCTTCACCGCGCCCAGCTTGCCCAACTCGCCGTAGCCGCGGTCGGTGAGCACGTCGATCGGCATGTCGGCCTCCGGTTCGAGACTGCTCAGGTCCACCTCGACGTCGTCGGTGCCCAGGTTGTGCACGAAGACCATGGTCCCGGTGGGCCCGTCCGCCCGGTGCGTCAGCACGCCGGGCGGCACCGGCACGTCGATGTGGGTGGTCGAGCCGGAGCCGATCTCCGGAGCCTCCCGCAGCGTGCGGATCATGCGCTCGAACCAGGCGAGCAGCGACTTCGGGTCGCCGCGCTGGGCGGTGACGTTCACCGTCGGATAGCCGAACTCACCCTTGTCGATGACCGGGCGGATCAGCTTCTCCGGGTCCGCCGTGGAGAAGCCGGCGTTCGGCTGGTAGGACCACTGCATCGGGGTACGGATCGCGTCCCGACCCCGCAGCGACAGGTCCTCGCCCATCCCGATCTCCTCGCCGTAGCGCAGCACAGGCGTGCCGCGCATGGAGAACTGCAACGCGTACGCCAGCTCGATGCGCCGTCGGTCGTTGCCGAGCATCGGGGCGAGCCGGCGGCGGATGCCCCGGTCGTAGATGCGCATGTTCTCGTCCGGGCCGAACTCCGCGTACACCTGGTTGCGCTGTTCGGTCGTCAGCCGGGACAGGTCGATCTCGTCGTGGTTACGCAGGAAGGTGGCCCACTGCCCACCGACGGGCAGTTTCGGGGTGTCGTGCAACGCGTCGATCAACTGCTCCGGGTCCTGCCGGGCCAGGGAGAGCATGAGTCGCCCGTTGAGCATGAAGTCGAAGAGCATGTGGATCCGGTTGCCCGACCCGCTGGCGTCGCCGAAGAACGTCGGCAGCTGGTCCGGTTCGACGTTCGCCTCGGCCAGCAGGACGGCGTCGCCGCGACGCCACTGCACGTGCTGGCGCATCTCGGTGAGGAACTCGAAATCCTTCGGGGAGTTCGGGTTGCCCGGCTCGGTCAGCTCGATGATGAACGGCACCGCGTCCATCCGGAAGCCGGAGACGCCGAGCTGGAGCCAGAACGACATGATCTTCTTGATCTCGGCCCGGACCTGCGGGTTCGCGAAGTTGAGGTCCGGCTGGAACTTGTAGAACCGGTGGTAGAACCACGCCTTGGCGGTCCGGTCGTAGCTCCAGGTCTCGTCCTGCTCACCCGGGAAGACCATGCCCTGGTGCCGGTCGTCCGGCTCGGTGTCGGACCAGACGTACCAGTCGCGGTACGGCGAGTCCGGCGAGGACCGGGCGGACTGGAACCACGGGTGCTCGTCGGAGGTGTGGTTGACCACCAGGTCGATGATCACCCGGATGCCCCGGTTCTGGGCCTGGTGCAGCAGCTCGGCGAAGTCGCCGAGGGTGCCGAAGCGCGGGTCCACGTTGTAGAAGTCGGTGGCGTCGTAGCCGTCGTCGCGGTTGGGCGACGGGTGGATGGGGTGCAGCCACAGGCAGGTCACGCCGAGCCGGGCCAGGTAGTCGAGCCTCCCGATGAGCCCACGGATGTCACCGACCCCGTCGCCGTCGGAGTCGGCGTACGTGTCGATGTCGAGGCAGTAGACGACGGCTTCGGAATACCAACGGTCACCCATGCCGGAGGAACATCTCCGTTCGATCACCGCGGCAAACCCTTGGCTATCGTGCCTGTCATGGGACACGACCTCGTACCGCCGAGCGAACCGTTGGCCTGGTCTGCGGGCCGGTGGCTGCACCCGCCCGTACGCGTCGAGGAGGGCCCGGCCGGCCAGCTCGTCGTCGAACCGGCGGCGGAGAGCGACTTCTGGCGGCGGACCAGCTACGGCTTCGTCCACGACAACGGCCCGGCGCTGCTGGCCCCCCTGCCGGTCGGCACCGCCATGGAGGTGAGCTTCCGGCTCGACTTCGCGGCGCAGTTCGACCAGGCCGGTGCGTTCGTCCGCGTCGACGAGCGGACCTGGACCAAGGCCGGTGTCGAGATCAGCGATGGCGAGGCGCAGGTCGGCGCGGTGGTGACCCGGGAGTTCTCCGACTGGTCGGTGGCGCCGGTGCCGCAGTGGGTGGGCCGGGAGGTGACCGTCCGGGTCAGCCGGGCCGGTGACGCGCTGACCGTCCGCGCCCGCGCCGACGACGAGCCGTGGCGACTGGTCCGGCTCACCCCCCTCGATCCGGCGGCCGAGGCGGTGGCCGGGCCGTTCTGCTGTGCGCCGTCGCGCGCCGGCCTGACCGTGGTGTTCACCGGCTGGCGGCAGGGGCCGGCGGACGCCGCGCTGCACCCCGAGGTGTAGCAATCGCCATACTGGGTATGACCTTCTGATCCCCGACAGCCGACCGGAAGGACGACCATGGCGTACGCCCAGAGTGGCGACCCGGCCGAGTTCACCGGGTTGACCGGTTGGGTGGCCTCGGTGATCGAGGTGATGGGCCCGGTGGGCGTGGCGCTGTTGGTGGCGTTGGAGAGCATCGTCCCGCCCATCCCCAGCGAGATCGTGTTGGCGCTCGCCGGCTTCCTGGCCCACGAGGGCCAGTTCAACGTCCTGCTCGTGATGCTTGCCGCGACGGTCGGCTCGCTCGTCGGCGCGCTGGTGCTGTACTGGCTCGGCGCGGCGCTCGGCGAGGAGCGGCTCAAGCGGTGGTTGGACCGCATCCCGCTCGTCGACAGCGACGACCTGGAGAGGGCCGACAAGTGGTTCGAGCGGCACGGCCGGTGGGCCGTGCTGATCGGTCGGGTGGTGCCGGTGGTCCGCAGTCTGGTCTCCGTTCCGGCCGGGGCCAACCGGATGCCGTTGGGCGAGTTCATCCTGTTCACCACGATCGGCAGCGGGGTGTGGAACGGTCTGATCGTGGGGGCCGGTTACGGGCTCGGGAGCCGTTGGCAGGACGTGGCGCGGTACAGCGACTGGTTCAACTACGCGATCGGCGCGGTCTTCGTGGTGATGGTGGCCAGTTGGGTGATCCGCAAGGTTCGCAAGCGTCGGGAGCGCGACGACCGGCGGTCGGTGACCGCCGGTCGCTGATCCGCGTCTTACCGGTCGGCCGGCGCCGGCACCGCCTGCGGCCGGCGCAGGATCGCCTGCTCGACCGCCGACCACACGCTCGTGGTCACCAGGTAGATGACCGCGGCGAGCGGCAGCACCAGCGCCACCAGCACAGTCGTGAACGGCAGCAGGGGCAGCAGCCGCCCGAGCACGGCCGCCCCCGGCCCCTCGGTGGGCGTACCGGCCACCGTGCCGACGGCCGCCGACGCACGCCGTGCCCGCCGCGACGACCACCAGGCCACCGCGAGCAGCACGGCCAGCAGTACGGCGAAGAGCGGGCCGGCCGCCCCGGTCACACCGTCGGTGAGGTGGTGGCCCAGCGGCACCCCGGCGAGCCGCTCGTCGAGCAGCCCGGTGCCGCCCTCGTTGGTGCTGAACAGCCGGTAGAGCACAAGCAGGAACGGCGCCTGGAGCAGCAACGGCAGGCAGCCGGCGATCGGGTTCGCGCCGGCTTCTCGGTACAGCGCGAACACCTCGCGCTGAAGCGTCGCCGGGTCGTCGGCGTACCGCCGCTGGAGGTCACGCACCTGCGGGGCGAGCGCCGCGCGGCGCCGCTCGCCGCGGACCTGCGCGACGGTGAGCGGCGAGATCAACAGCCGGACGGCGATGGTGAACAGCACGATGGCGGCGGCGGTCGCCATGCCGCCGGCGAGCGGTGCGAGCAGGTCGGTGAGCCAGGACAGTGCCGTGCCGGCAGCGCCGACGACGTCGTGCAGTGGTGCGAAGGCAAGCATGGACAACCCCTCGGGTCCGATTCCGGTGGGGTCCTCCCCGAGCGACGCCCGACAGCACGAGCGACGCACGACAGGGGGACCGGTGACGGCGGGATCGGCCGCGCGGCGGCGTGGCGCTACGCGGCCGAGGGGTGTCCCGGGGCACGGGGGCGAGGGCGACCGGCGGCGTCCGGGTCGATCTGCCGGGGCATTCGGCGACCACGGGACCGGGCCCGCAGCCCGGCCCACCGCGGCCCGGTGCCGGGCGTGCCCGACCTGCCGAGCACCCGCGCCGCGAGCACCACGGCGAGCAGCACCAGGGCGGTCAACGCGGCACCCGCGAGCAGGTCGGTCGGACGGCCGGCGAGCAGGGTGAGCTGGGTGAACGCGACCATCCACGCGACCCCGACAAACCCCAGCGGCACCGGCACGGGCTCAGCATAGGACCCGCTGTCACGTCGTCTCGCCGAAACCGGCGCCACGCCCGAGCACGGCAAGCCACGCCACGTTTCCCGGTGTCGCCACGTTGGGTAACCAGACAGGGCACCGACGCGGATGGACCGCGAACGGTAGGAACGGACGGTGGTGTCGATGACCGGTCAGGTGGCGGAGGCGCCCAGCGAGATGGCTGGGACGACCGGATTGCTCACCGTGGGTGTCGAGGAGGAGTTCCTGCTCGTCGACCCGCACACCGGGGCCGCGGTCCCGGCCGTCGACCTGGTGATGGAGCAGGTTCCGGCCGAACTTCGCGGGCAGGTGGAGCGGGAGTTCCAGACCAGTCAGATCGAGATCGGCAGTCCGCCCGGCCTGGAGCTTTCGTCGATCCGGCACTCCCTCGGCGTGCTGCGGCGGGCACTCTCCGACGCCGCCGAGCGGGCCGGCGTACGCCTGCTCGCCATCGGCACGGGTCCGGTGGACGGTCCGGTGCCGCCGGTGGTGGACAAGCCCCGCTTCGACCTGATGATCGAGCGGTTCCGGCTGCTCGTCCCCGGCCCGGGCAACAACGGCATGCACGTACACGTCGGTGTCCCCGATCCGGAGACCGGCGTGCAGGTGCTCAACCACGTACGCCCCTGGCTGCCGATGCTGCACGCGATGACCACCAACTCCCCGTTCTCCCGTGGCGAGGACACCGGTTACGCGAGTTGGCGCTCGGTGGAGTGGGAGCGCTGGCCCTCGGTGGCGCCGACGCCGTGGCTGGAGTCGCACGAGCACTACCAGCGGCTGATCCGACAGTTGATCTCCAGTGGGGTGATGCTCGACGAGGGGATGCTCTACTGGTACGCCCGCCTGTCGGCGAAGTACCCGACGGTGGAGCTGCGGATCGGCGACGTCTGCCCGTCGGTGGACGACGCGGTGCTGGTCGCCGCCCTGGTCCGGGCCCTGGTGGCCACCGCGATGGCCGATGTCGAGGCCGGCCGGCCGGCGTTGCAGACCGACCACCACCTGCTCGTCGGCGCGCACTGGCGGGCCGCGCACGACGGCCTGGAGGGCGACGCCGTCGACGTCACCACCGGCGAGGTGCGCCCGGCGTGGGAGCTGCTGGACCGGTTCGTCGAGCGGCTGCGGCCGGCGCTGGAGCAGCACGGCGACTGGGCCGAGGTCACCGACCTGCTGGGTGGGTTGCGCCGGCACGGCAGCGGCGCGGCCCGGCAGCGCGCGGTGTACGAGCGCACCGGCCGACTCACCGACGTGGTGCAGGACGTCGCACGACAGACCCGTGGCTGATCACCACGTGACAGGATGAGGCCGTGGCACAACGGCTGATCGTTATCGGCGGGGACGCCGCCGGCATGTCGGCGGCGTCCCAGGCCCGACGCCGCCGCGACCGCGACGACCTGGAGATCGTGGTCTTCGAGCGGGGCCATTTCACCTCCTACTCGGCGTGCGGCATCCCGTACTGGATCAGTGGTCTGGTGGCCGGCCCGGAGGCGTTGATCGCCCGGGACCCGGAGACGTTCCGCACGAAGTACGCGATGGACGTCCGGCTGCGCCACGAGGTCACCGCCATCGACCTGGACCGCCGCGAGGTGGTCGCCCGGGACCTGGAGGGCGGCGGCGAGGTCCGCGAGCGCTTCGACGACCTGATGTACGCCACCGGCGCGGTGCCGGTGCAGCCGCCCTGGGCGGCCACCGACGCGGGCGGCGTGTTCGGCATGCAGACCCTCGACGACGGGGCGGCGCTGCGCGAGTGGCTGGACGCCGAGCCGCGGCCGGGCCGGGCCGTGGTGGTCGGCGGCGGCTACATCGGCGTCGAGATGGCCGAGGCGCTGATCCAGCGCGGCCTGTCGGTGACCCTGGTCGAGGCGGGCTCACAGCCCATGGCGACCGTCGACGGCGACATGGCCGAGCTGGTCGCCGACGCGATGCGCGACCTGGGTGTCACGATCCGCACCGACCTGCCGGTGACCGGCCTGGACCAGCGGGACGGCCGGGTGTCCGCCGTGGTCACGGCCGAGGGGCCGATCCCGACCGACGTCGTGGTCCTGGGCCTGGGAGTACGCCCCAACACCGCGCTCGCCGAGGCTGCCGGTTTCCCGATCGGGCCGACCGGCGGAATCCGGGTGGACCGCCGGATGCGGGTGGCCGGGCTGTCCGGCGTCTGGGCGGCGGGCGACTGCGTGGAGACGTTGCACCGGGTCAGCGGAATGCCTGTGCACGTGCCGCTGGGCACGCACGCCAACAAGCAGGGCCGCGCGGCCGGGATCAACATCGGCGGCGGGTACGCCACCTTCGCCGGCGTGATCGGCACGGCCGTGACGAAGGTCTGCGACCTGGAGGTGGGGCGCACCGGCCTGCGGGAGCGGGAGGCCACGCTGGCCGGGTTCGACTTCGTCTCGGTGGTCGCCGAGTCGACAAACCGGGCCGGCTACTACCCCGGCGCCCGGCCGATGACCGTCAAGTTGATCGCCGAACGACCCAGCGGCCGGTTGCTCGGCGCGCAGATCGTCGGCTGGTCCGAGGCGGCCAAACGGATCGACACGCTTGCCGTGGCACTCTGGAACGGCATGACGGTGGACGATATGACATCACTGGACCTGGGCTACGCTCCGCCGTACGCGCCGGTGTGGGATCCGGTGCTCGTCGCCGCCCGGAAGGCGGTCGACGCGCTCGCTGCCCTCGACCGCTGACCGGTGCCCGCCGTGGAGGACCACCCGTGACCCAGACTCCGACTCGGCCGACGACGCGTCGGCGCCCGACGATGGTCGACGTGGCCCGGCACGCCGGGGTCAGCCTGAAGACGGTCTCCCGGGTGGTCAACGACGAGCCGGTGGGTCAGGAGCTGGTCAACCGGGTGCTGGCGGCCATCGCCGAGCTGGGTTTCCGGCGCAACGACATCGCCCGCAACCTGCGGTCCCGGCAGCTCAACGCCACGGTCGGGCTGCTCATCGAGGAGATCGCCAACCCGTTCTACGCGACGATCGCCAGCGTCGCCGCCGAGATCGCCGCCGCCCACGGCACGATGCTGATCACCGCCTCGTCAGAGGAGGATCCGGAGCGGGAACGCGCCCTGCTCCAGGACTTCACCCAGCGCCGGGTCGACGGGCTGCTCGTGGTGCCGGCGGGCCTCGACCACTCGTTCCTGCGGCGCGAGGTCGAGCTGGGGATGCCCGTGGTGTTCCTGGACCGGCCGCCGCAGGGGCTGCACGCCGACGCCGTGCTGTTGGACAACCGGGGCGGCAGCCACGCCGGTGTCGGCGCGTTGCTCGACCAGGGGCACCGCCGGATTGGCCTGCTGCTCGGCGCGCCGAGCGTGCCCACGATGCGCGAACGACTGGCCGGGGCGCGGGCGGCGCTGGCCGCGGCCGGGGTCGACCCGGACGATTCGCTGATCTGCGAGCGGCTCATCGCGCCCGAGGAGGCCGGGCGGGCGGTCGCCGCGCTGCTCGACCGGGCCGACCCGCCGACGGCCTTCTTCTGCGCCAACAACCGGCTCACCGTCGGCGCGCTCCAGGAGCTGCACCGCCGGGGCAGTGCCGCCGCGCTTGTCGGCTTCGACGACTTCGAACTGTCCCACCTGATGCCCCGGCCGCTGACCGTGGTCGCCTACGACACCCGAGAGCTGGCACGGGTAGCCACCGAGCGGCTGTTCCAGCGAATCGCCGGCGACGACGACACCCCGCCGTCCACCACAGTCCTCCCCACCAAACTCCTCAAACGAGGCCTAACCTGACCCACCCCCACTCCCCACCCCCACCCCCACCCCCACTCCCCGCCTCCGCGATCTTGCACTTTCGGTTGTCGTTTCGCCCGGAATGAGGCGCTTCATCACCGCAGAAAGTACAAGATCGCACGGGCCAGGTCGGGGCGGGGATCGCGGGGTCAGGGACGGGGGCCGGGGTTACGGGGTTGGGTTGAGGAGGGCTTGGACTTCCGCTTTGCGGGGTGGGTCGGCGCCTTGGCGGGCGCAGGTCAGCGCGGCCACCGTCGCGGCCTGTCGGAGCACCGCGCCCCACTGCTGCTCGGTCACCCCGGCGAGACGATCGGCCGGCTGGTCGCCGAGCGCGTCGAGGTCGGCCAGCGCGGCCAGCAGACCGCCGGTGAACGAGTCACCGGCCCCGACGGTGTCGACCACTGTGGTGCGTACCGCCGGTTGCTCGTGCAGCGATCCGTTCGGGGCGAGCAGCCAGACGCCCTCGCCACCCCGGGTCACCAGCGCGCAGGACACCCCGGCGTCGCGCCACTCGGCCAGCACGTCGCCCACCGACCGGTCCGGGTAGAGCCAGGCCAGGTCCTCGTCGCTGGCCTTCACCAGGTTCGCGAGGGGCACCTGGCGTCGTACCCGGGCCTGCTCGGCCGCCCGGTCGGTGACGATGCTCGGCCGCAGGTTGAGGTCGATCGAGACGGTGAGCCCGTTCCGGCGGTGTTCGCGGGCGAGCAGGTCTTCCAGCACCTGCGCTCCGGGGGCCAGCGCGAGCGCGAGGGACCCGGTGTGCAGCGCGGTCGCCGGCGCCCCGGTCAGGTCCGGCAACTCCTCCGGCGTCCACTGCCAGTCCGCGGTGCCCGCCAGCCGGAACTCGTAGCTGGCCTGGCCGTTGGCGTCCAGCGTGGCCACCGCCACCGAGGTGGGCTCCGGGGCGCGGACCGCCCAGTCCAACTCCACCCGGTTGGCGCTGAGGTACGCGGCGAGCTGCCGACCGTACTCGTCGGCGCCGAGCCGGGCCAGCAGCCGCACCGGCTGGTCGAGCCGGGCCAGGGTGACGGCCACGTTCGCCGGGGAGCCACCCGGCACGGCCCGCTCCCCCTCGGCGGTGACCACCAGGTCGATGAGCGCCTCACCCGCGACCACGATCATGCGGTCACCTCGCCCGGCGCGAGCGGGCCGGGGCCACCGAGCCCGTTGGCCGAGCGGGACAGCAGCACCGCCTGGTACGCGTGGTAGACGTCCGGCCGACCGTGCCAGACCGTGTCAGCGGGCAGGTTCCGCGCGTCCAACTCGTGCCGCCAGCCGGTGCCGTCGATCAGGTAGCGGCGCGCGTACGCCCAGAAGGCCCGGTACCAGTCGGCGTAGACGTCGTCGCCGGTGCGGCGGTGCAGGGTCACCGCCGCTCCGACGGCCTCGGCGAGCACCCAGTGCATCCGGGAGCGCACCACCGGCCGGTCGTCCCAGTCGATCGTGTAGACGAAACCGTCGGCGCCGTCCACGGCCCAGCCCCGACGTACGGCGGCGGCGAACAGGTGACGGGCGTCGGTGAGCAGCCAGCGGGGCGGATGCGGCAGGACCGCCTCCAACTCCAGCAGCAGCCGGGCCCACTCCAACCAGTGGCCCATCGTCGAGCCGTACGGCCGGAACTGGTCGGCGGGCTGGTCCCGGTTGTAGTCGAGCAGCGGCGTCCAGTCGGCGGTGAAGTGCTCGGGCAGCCGCCAGTCGTGCCGGGCGGCCTCGGTGTGCACCAGGTGGTAGGCGATCCGCAGGGCGCGATCGGCCCACTTCGCGTCGCCGGTGGCGGCGGCAGCGGCGAGGAACGCCTCGACCATGTGCATGCTGCTGTTCGCGCCGCGGTAGTCCTCGGTGACCGTCCAGTCCCGGTTCCACGATTCGCGGACCGCGCCCACCTCGTCGTCCCAGAACCGGTCGCGCACCACGGTCAGCACGTCGGCGAGCAACTCCTGCGCGCCGGGCCGGCCGGCGCGTGCGGCGCTGGATGCGGCGAGCAGCACGAACGCGTGGTCGTAGCCGGCCTTGCGGTCGTCGACGGGCGTCCCCTGCTGGTCCACCGCGCCGAACCAGCCGCCGTACCGGTCGTCGCGCAGCAGGGTGCTGAGCGCGGCGATTCCGTGGTCGACAAGGGCGGCGGCGTCCGGGTCGCCGCCCAGGTGGGCGAGGGCTGCCACGTGGGTCATCCGGCAGGTGATCCAGGTGTACGCCGGTTCGCCACGGTCCGGGGTGCGGTCGTCGGTCAACCACCAGAAGCCACCCTCGGCCCGGACCGCGCGGCGGGCCGTGTCGAGCAGCGTGCGGGTCTGGTCGGCGAGGAAGTCGTCCAGGTCGGGTAGGTCGGGTGACCCTGCGGGAGCCGGGGTCGTGGTGGCGTCGGGTCGGGGCACGTCGGTCATCTCAGCTGGTCACCGTCGGGTAGGAAAGGGACATACGGCCAGGATCGGCGGACGGACCGGGTCCGCGCCGCAAAACCGTCAACGGTACGGCCTCACGCCGGGGTCGCAACTAAGGATCATGAGTGCTTTCCTCCTTTTTGCCCGTTGACATCGTTGTCACAACTCAACCCTGCTCCGGCAGCCGGCCGACTGTCAATTTCGCCTGCGTCACACCGCGCCTCAGGACGTGGACGACGCGTGGTCGCGGGGCGCGGTGGGCAGCAGCGTGGTCCAGTCCTGGGCGGCGGCCCAGTCGACGAAGCCGTGCCAGCCGACCTCCGGGTAGTCGCGACGCAGTCCGGCGACGTCGAGGTGCAGGCCGACATCCGTGAAGTACGCGAACATCGCCGCCAGGTCGGTGGACCACTGTCGGACGCGGGCCAGGGGCACCCGCCGGTGGTCGATAGCGGCGCCGATGGCACCGGCGAGGATCTCGGCCATCTCCGCGGGCGTGCGCTGATCGGAGGCGATGTCGAGCCACGCCCAGTTGGCATACCTGCGCTCCCGGCCGAAGCCCGACTGAGCCGCGACGGCGGCCCTTACCGGTCCGGTCAGTAGTAGTTGTCGATCGGCTGACGCGCCTCGTCGAACAGCGCCGGCCCCTCGTAGCGGACCGGAGGCAGCGGCGGGGTGGCCGGCTTGACCTCCTCGAACTGCTCGCCGGACAGCGCGTACACCACCCGCCCGAGCCCGGAGCGGTCGATCGCGGTCGCGCACATCGGGCAGGGCTGGCAACTGGTGAACATGGTGGTGCCGGCGGCCACGTCGGGCGCGAGTTCCCGGGCGGCCCAGCGGGCCAGCTTGAGCTCCGGATGGGCGGTGATGTCCGAGTCGGAGACCACCGTGTTGTGGTCCTCGATCAGCACCGTGCCGTCCGCGCCGACAAGCAACGACCCGAACGGCCGTTCGCCGGCAGCCCCCGCCTGGCTGGCGATCTCCACGGCGCGGCGGAGAAACCTCTCGTCGTCGGGCGTCATCGAACCTCCTGGGTCTTGGCGTACGCGGCCACGGCCGCGAGGGTCCGCCAGGCGCGCTCGGGTTGGCGGATCTCGGCCAGGTCACCGTTGAACGGGTCGAGCACCACCGCCTCCGCGCCGAGCAGCCGGATCTGGTCGAGGTCGGCGATGATCTGCTCGATGGTGCCGACACCGGCGAGCCGGTCCGGGGCGGTGACCGGGTCGCGGGTCTCCTGGAGCGCGATGCGCGGCACCAGCGCCGGCGCGGGGAGGCCCAGCTCGTCGGCGACGGTGCCGAGGCGCCCGGCCGCAGTCGCGAGGTCGCCGGGCGTGAGACGCAGCGGATGCCACGCGTCGCCGAGTCGAACGGCGCGACGCATGCCCGCGTCGCTGTTGCCGCCGACCCAGATCGGGATCGCCGGGCTGTCGTAGTCGTCGGTGTCCTGCCAGGCGTCGCGCATCACGCGCAGATGGTCGTCGGTCAACGCGCCGCGCCGTTGGAACGGCACGCCGAGCGCCTCGAACTCCTGCCGGGCCCAGCCGACGCCGACGCCGAGGACGAGCCGGCCGCCGCTGAGCCGGTTGAGGTTCGCCGCCATCCGGGCGGTGAGCAGCGGGTGCCGGTACGGGACGATGAGCACCGTGGTGCCGAGCCGGACCCGGCGGGTCATCCCGGCCAGCCAGGACAACGTGGTGAACGGCTCGTAGAACGGCGTCGGGTACTGCTGGGCCACGTCCGGGGTCACCGCGATGTGGTCGGAGACCATCAGCAGGTCGAAACCGAGGCCCTCGACCGTCTGCGCCCACCGTCGCAGCACGTCGGGGTCGGTGCCCGGGCCAAAGTTCGGGACGTTCACGCCGATCTCCACGGGCCATACGCTAGCCACTGTGGACGAGCGTGTGAACGCCCTGCGCCAGGATGGCCGGATGGAGCTGCCCGAGGGCCTCGACTGGGTGGGCGCGTCACCGGACGGTCGGGCCTGGCTCGCCACCCTCCCGACGCGGCTGGCGGAGTGCGCCGAGCGGTGGTCGCTGCGACTCGGCCCACCCTTCCGACAGGCCCACGCCTCGCTGGCGCTTCCGGCGGTCCTACCGGACGGCACGGCGGCGGTGCTGAAGCTTCAGTACCCGGACGACGACAGCCGGCACGAGGCCGACGCGCTGGCCCACTGGGACGGCGACGGCGCGATCCGGCTGCTCGCACACGATCCGGGATGCCGCGCCCTGCTCGTGGAGCGCTGCCGGCCCGGCAGTCCGCTGCACGAGCTGCCGATGGACCGGGCGCTGGACGTGGTGGCCGGGCTGCTCCCCCGGCTCTGGCGACCGGCCGACGCACCGTTCACCCCGCTCGCCGAGGAGGCCGCCGGCTGGATCGACCGGATGCCCCGGGCCTGGGATCGGGCCGGCCGCCCGTACGAGCGGCGGCTGCTGGACACGGCGCTCGCCCTGCTCACCGCTCTGGTGTCGAGCCAGGGCGAGCAGGTGCTTGTCAACCAGGACCTGCACGCCGGCAACGTGCTCGCCGCCGACCGGGAACCATGGCTGGCCATCGACCCGAAGCCGCTGACCGGCGAACGGGAGTTCTCGGTCGTGTCGATGGTGCGTGGTCCGGAGCTGGGCCACTCGCCGGCCGCCGTCCGGCACCGGCTGCGCCGGCTGAGCGCCGACCTCGGGCTGGACCGGGAGCGGGTGTGGGGTTGGACGATCGGGCACACGCTGGCCTGGAGCGTCGCCGACGACGGCGTCTTCCCGCACCAGATCGAGGTGGCCCGCTGGCTGCTCGACGGGCAGTGACGCACGATGCGCGGCAGAGCGCATGATCGTGCTCGATCCATGTGCAGTGGTATCCGCGCGCCGGGAGGCCGCTACAACCTTGTTGCAGCACGATCAAGCGCCTGGCGGGGGCCGGCTTCGGCGGATCAACCGGCCTGGCAGGTACGGCACCAGTAGAGGTTGCGCCCGGCCAGCTCACCGCGGCTGACCTCGGTGTCACAGACGTGGCAGGGCGCGCCGGGGCGGCGGTAGACGTACACCTCGCCACCGTGCCGGTCCACCCGGGCCGGCCGGCCCATCGCCTCCGGCAGGTGCGCGTCGCGCACGGTGTCGATCCGGCCGTGCTCGACCGCGAGCCGCATCAGCCCGACCAGGTCGACCCAGAGCGCGTCCCAGCCGGCGCGTCCCAGCCGGCGGCCGGGCATCGTCGGGGGCAGTCCGGCCCGGAACAGCGCCTCGGTCACGAAGATCAACCCGGTGCCGGCCACCACCGACTGGTCCAGCAGCAGCGCCGCGAGGGGTGTCGGGCTACGGGAGATCCTCCGGTACGCCCGCTCCGGGTCGGCGTCGGCACGCAGCGGATCCGGTCCGAGGCGGTCCCGCAGTGCGGCCACCTCGGGTGGGGTGATCAGCTCACAGGCGGTGGGCCCGCGCAGGTCCAGCCAGTGTCGATCGCTGGCCAGCCGCAACCGCACCTGACCGACGGGCTCGGGCGGCTCCCCCGACCCGTCGGTGAACTTGCCGTACAGCCCGAGGTGCACGTGCAGGGTCAGCTCACCGGCGTAGTGGTGTAGCAGGTGCTTGCCGTACGCCTCGGTGCTCTCCAGCACGGTGCCGGAGAGCCGGGCCGCGCCGTCGGCGAAGCGACCCTGCGGGCTGGCGGCGTGCACCTTGTCCCCGGCGAACAGCTCGGCGTGCCGGGCCGCCAGGCGGTGGATCGTGTGTCCCTCTGGCACAAGCGCCAAGGATAGCCAGCCCCGCCCGACCGAGCCGCGCACCGATCCACGCGCCCCCCGCCGCCCCGCAGATCGACCCGGCCCCACCACCCCGCAGATCGACTCGGGTTTCAGGAGAGCGGGGTGTTCAGGTGGGCGGAACGGCCCGACTTCCGGGAAGGCGAGTCAATCAGGGTGGAGGGGTCGGTCAGCTCCGGCGCTGGGCGCGGACGCCGCCCACGAACGCGGCCCAGGTGGCGGGAGCGAAGGCCAGCGCCGGGCCGGTCGGGTCCTTGCTGTCGCGTACGCCCACGACGCCGGGCAGGTTGTCGGCCACCTCGACGCAGTTGCCGCCGCTCCCGCCACTGCGGGTGCTCTTGCGCCAGGTCGCACCGGAAAGGTCAGTCATGATGCTCCTCGATGATCGAAGTGATCATTTTCTCTGATTCTGCCTCACTCGGGGCGAGGGCTTCCAGGTCCGACCAGACATGTTCGTACGCGGCCACCTCGGCCGGCTTGTCCAGATAGAGCGCACCGGTGATGTTCTCCACGTAGACGGTGGTCGGCTCGGTGGACGCCCTCCCGAACGCCTGCGGGAAGTCCAGCAGGACGAAGGTGCCGCTCTCGCTGGCCAGCGGCGGCCCCGCCGCGAGCGGCAGGACCCGCAGACTCACCGTCAGCAGCGCGGCAACGTCGAGCAGGTGCCGCAACTGCTGCGCCATCGCCCGGCGGTCGGGGATCGTGCGCCGCAGCACGGCCTCGCTCAGGACGACCCGCAGGGTGGGAGCGGTGGGCAGCCGGCGGACGAGGATGCCCTGCCGTTGCAGCCGGATCTCCACCAGCTTCTCCCGATCCTCCTCCCGCATCGTCGGGTTCTTCCGGCGGAACAGCTCGCTGGCGTACTCCCGGGTTTGTAGGAGCCCGGGAATTAACTCGGCGTCATATTGGCGCAGGGCCGAGGCGGAGGATTCCAGGCCGACGTACAGCGAGAACCACGACGGGACGACATCGCCGTACGAATGCCACCAACCCCCGGCGCGAGTCTCCTTCGCCAGCCCGGCGACAATCTCGCCCATGTCGTCGGGCACCCGATAGAGAGCACACATCGCTCGGGCGTCCACCACGCGCACGGGGACCAACCCCTTCTCGATGCGCCACACCTTCTGCCGTGAGCAGTCCAGTGCCTCCGCTGCGGCGTCCAGCGAGACCGAGGCATCCTCGCGGAGCTGCGTGAGCAGCCGTCCGAGCTGCCGCCGAGGGACCGTGGACCCGCTTGTTTCATCCGTCATGCAACATCACTGCGCCCCTCCTGCAACACCAAACGTTTCGCCCCGTACGCAATTCTTTTCCATTCCTCGTGCGTCAATATGGCCTGACATTAGGGCGGCGGTTCGGATTGCACAAGGTGGCCAGCATGGAACATGCTGTCACGCGTTGGCACCTCCCAGAAAAGAGTCTGGGGAATAGCGTCAGCACAAGACAGCTATTGCGTGGAAGGACACCACCATGCGCGTGTCGTACAACGAATACCTCTTGGTCACCGCGCTGACCCTCGCCCGTCGACACCGGCCCGTGTGGAGTTGGGTTCGCTGGCGCACCGTGTGCCGTTGCGGTGCGGACCTGCCCTGCCGGGCCCGTCACCGCATCCCGATCAACCGCGGCCACTGGCCGACATGACCGAGTGGAAGGCCGGCGACCTGCTGCTGATCGGCGAGGCGTGCTCGGTGCAGTTCTCCGGCGAGCGGGCGCTACGCCTTCGGCTGGTAAGTGTCGATCCGCGCCCGACCTACCACGGATGGGTCTGGCTGACGGGCTACGTACTGAATGGCAAGGGCCTGGCCGTCGACAGGCGGGAGGTGTTCGTGCAGCAGGCGGGGGTGCGGTTGCTCCCTGCCGAGCCTCCGCCGGGCACGTCCGCGCCCAGGTCGAACAGGTCGGCGCGGCCCGGCGCTGATCGACTCGGCATCGCCGGCGCTGATCGACTCGGCATCAAGGAAACCGGGCGGTCCCGGTGAGCCGGACACCCCGACTTCCTGCAATCCGAGTTGATCGCCGCTGAGGCGGGTCACGGCCCGAGCGTGGCGACTCACGGCCCGAGCGTGGCGAGCCCGTACCCGGGATTGGTGTCAGGAAACGCCCAGGTGGGTAATTCAGGACGGAACCGCGTGGGTGCCACCCCTTCCATCGGCCACCACGCATTTATCAGGAGGTGTGTAGTGGTCAGGATTCCTTCGCTGTCCCGCCGGTCCGAGCCGGCACCGACGCGGGACGAGAACCTCGACGGCCGCGTTGACGGCCGCGACACCCAGGTCGCCGACCGGGACAGCACGGCGGCCACCGATGCGGGCCGGTCCGACGACGTCGCCGGCCGTCCGGTGGTCACCGACCGGGACGCCGACCAGACGACGTACCGCAGCGCCGCCGCGCCCAGCGGCCAGCTCGGCGAGGCCGAGCGGCGTGCCGCCGAGCGGGCCGCGGTGGCCCGAGCCGCCACCGCCCGCCCGATCGACGGCGAACCCCGCACCGGCACCGCGCGCCCAGTGGTGACCGAGGCCCGGCCCGGCACCGCCCGTCCGGTGGAGACCGAGTCCCGGACAGCCGGCCCGCTGGACACCGAGCCCCGCACCGCCGGCCCGCTGGAGACCGAGTCCCGGACGGCCGGCCCGCTGGAGACCGAGTCCCGCACCGGCACCGCCCCGAGCCTGGCGCGCACCGCCGAGCGGGACGCCGACCTCGACGCCACCACCCGCCGGCCCGACGCGACGGACGGGGTCACCACCGGCCGCCCGGTCGACTCGACCCCGGGCGAGACAACACCGGAGCCGCCGGTGACCCGTGGCCCGAAGCCGCGAGCCAGCCTGCTCGCCACTCTCGGCCTGATCGTCTCCGTCGCCGGTGCGCTGTTCGTGCTGACCGGCACCCTGGCCGGGTACGGCATCGGGCTCGGCGCGTTCGGCGCGGTGCTCGCGGTGCTCGGCCTGATGGCCACCCGCCGCCGGCACGTCGCCGGCAAGACCGACGCGCTGTTCGGCGTGCTGATCGGCCTGGCCGCGGTGGTGATCGGGGTGCTCGCGATGACCGGGCAGTTCGACTGGCCGACCACCGACGGCGACTGGGTGGCACGCTTCCGGGAGTGGCTTGACTCACAGTTTGTCGATCGTTTCTAGCGGGCACTGTTCCGCTCGCCGGTGATGCACCGGCGAACAACCGGCGGTTCGCCGGCAGCCCGATCTCATCCGGTGGTTCACCGGCCGGGCAACACCCTTTCAGGGGCGGCGGTTCGCCGCCCCTGAAGTGTTTTCCGGGCCGTGATCGACTCAGCTCCCGGAAACTCGGGGTGTCCCGGCCACTCCGACACCGCGCTCTCCTGCAACCCGAGTCGATCGCGGCCCGCGCACCCCGCCCACGGCCCGCACCCCAACCAGGGCCCGCACCCCGATCACGGCCCGCGCGTCGGGCGTGGCGCGCGCTGACACAACGAATCGCTCCTGCTGGCCGCCGACACGCAATGAATGTTCGGTCTGCGCAACTCTCGGTGGTGGATCCTGCCGCTGGGGCCGCATAGCGTTGAGCCACGGCGCCAGCCCGTGGGCCACGGTGGCCGGGCGCGCCCAACCCCTGGGAGCAGGACAATGACGATGGACGCCACCAGCCAGCGCCTGTTGATGTGCCGGCCGACGTACTTCGCCGTCGACTACGCGATCAACCCCTGGATGGACCCGAGCGGCCCGGTCGACGCGGCGCTCGCCGTCCGGCAGTGGGAGAAGCTCCGCCAGACGTACCTTGACCTGGGCCACACCGTCGAGGAGATCACTCCGGTGCCCGGCCTGCCCGACATGGTCTTCGCCGCCAACGGTGGCACCGTGATCGACGGCAAGGCGATGGCCGTGCAGTTCCGCGACCCGCAGCGCGCCGACGAGGCGCCGGCCTACCGGGCCTGGTTCGAGGACGCGGGCTTCGAGATGTACGACCCGAAGCACGTCAACGAGGGCGAGGGCGACGTCCTGCTGGCCGGCGACCACCTGCTGGCCGGCACCGGCTTCCGCACGGCGCACGCCTCGCACGCCCAGTTGCAGGAGGTCTTCGGCTACCCGGTGATCACCATGGAACTGGTCGACCCCCGCTTCTACCACCTGGACACCGCGCTGACCGTGCTCGACGAGCGGACCGTGGCGTACCTGCCGGAGGCGTTCTCTCCCGGCAGCCAGGCCGTGCTGCGCCGGCTCTTCCCCGATGCGGTGCACGCCACCATGGCCGACGCCGAGGTGCTGGGGCTGAACGCGGTGAGCGACGGACGGCACGTCGTGCTGCCCGCGCAGGCCACCGACCTGGCCGCCAAGCTGCGCGTCCGGGGCTACGAAACCATCGGTGTCGACCTCTCCGAGCTGCGTAAGGCCGGCGGCGGACCGAAGTGCTGCACGCTGCGACTCCGCCAGGGAAAGGCAAGCAAGTGATCGTGGATGACATCCTGCGTACGCCGGGAGCGGTCCGGGACGCCGAGCGTTGGACGGCGCACAACTACCACCCGCTGCCGGTGGTGATCTCGTCCGCCGAGGGCGCCTGGCTCACCGACGTGGACGGCAAGCGCTACCTGGACTGCCTGGCCGGCTACTCGGCGCTGAACTTCGGCCACCGGCACCCGCAGCTCATCGCCGCCGCGCACGCGCAACTGGACCGGCTCACGCTGACCAGCCGGGCATTCATCCACGACCAGTTCGCCGACTTCTGCCGGGAGCTGGCCGAGCTGTGCGGCAAGGACCTGGTGCTGCCGATGAACACCGGGGCCGAGGCCGTCGAGACCGGGATCAAGGTGGCCCGCAAGTGGGGCTACCAGGTCAAGGGCGTGCCCGCCGGCCAGGCCAACATCGTGGTCGCCGAGGGCAACTTCCACGGCCGGACCACCACCATCGTGAGCTTCTCCACCGACGAGGACGCGCGCGCCGACTTCGGGCCGTACACCCCGGGGTTCACGGTCGTGCCGTACGGCGACCTGGGCGCCCTGACGGCCGCGATCGACGAGAACACCGTGGCCGTGCTGTTGGAGCCGATCCAGGGCGAGCAGGGCGTGGTGGTGCCACCGGAGGGCTACCTGCCGGGCGTACGCCAGGTCTGCACCGACCGCGACGTGCTCTTCATCGCCGACGAGATCCAGTCCGGTCTGGGGCGTACCGGCAAGACCTTCGCCTGTGACCACGAGGGCGTCGTGCCCGACATGTACCTGCTCGGCAAGGCGCTCGGCGGCGGCATCATCCCGGTCTCCGCGGTGGCCGCGAACGCCGACGTGCTCGGTGTGCTCAAGCCCGGCCAGCACGGCTCCACCTTCGGCGGCAACCCGCTCGCCTGCGCGGTCGCCATCGAGGTGGTCCGGCTGCTGGCCACCGGCGAGTTCCAGCGCCGCTCGGCCGAGCTGGGTGAGCGGCTGCGGACCGGCCTGGAGGGACTGGTCGGCAAGGGCCTGGTCGGGGTACGCGTCCGTGGCCTGTGGGCCGGTCTGGACATCGACCCGGCGCTGATGAGCGGGCGGGAGGCGTGCGAGCGGCTCGCCGCCCGTGGTGTGCTCGCCAAGGACACCCACGGCTCCACCATCCGGCTCGCCCCGCCCCTGGTCATCACCAAAGAGGAGATCGACCTGGCGGTAACCACGCTCGCCGAGGTCCTAGCAGCCTGATCCGCCACCCCCTCGCGTTGATCATGGAGTTATTGCCCGCTGACGCGGCGTGTCGTGGCAATAACTCCATGATCAACCAGGGTTGGCGCGCTGCGGGCGGGGTCAGGGGCGGGGTAGGCGCATCGCCATTGTCGGTGCCTCGGCCATCACCGAGGTAGGGGTGAACGGGGCGCCGGTCGGCAACTCCTCGGCACGGCCGATCTGCACCCCGGGGTACAGCTCTACCATGTCGTTCTCACCGAGCACCCGGGACTGCTGCGGGGCCAGGGGAACACGGTCCGACTCGGTCATCGAGCCGGCCGGTCGGATGCCGGACCCGTTGGTGCTGACGTCGGTCACGATGACCTCGCCGACCCGCAGCTCGAACTGGACGTGACCACGGCTGATCCACCGCCGGGCCTCGTCGTTGAGCCAATGACCGAGCATGATCCCGCCGTCCTGCTCGGGCGCCCGGCCGGCCACGATCGGCTGCTCCTCGGTGAGCACGAACCGCCGCCGGACCAGGCCGCCGACGCGCACCGCGAGCACCTCGCTCCGGGGCCGGGGGCCGCCGTCGCCGAGGCGTACCCCGTGTCGGGGGCAGGTCGGCACGCCGTTGCGCAGCGCGGGCGGTGGCTGCGCGGCCGGGCTGCGGTCGGCACCCCCGGCCAGGTCGGCGAACGCGCCACCCCCACCACCGCCGCCGAACAGCGCGCAACCCGACTCCGGGCAGCGCCACTGTCGGGCCAGCAGCTTCGCCCCGGTCGGCGAGCGCTTGCCGGCGACCGGCGCGTGCCCGCCGCCGACGTGCGCGATGAACACCGGTCCGCCGGCGCCCGGCACCGGGGCCACCACCCGACCGGGCTGCTCGACCAGCCACGGGAACCGCCCGCGCAGCCCGTCGAAGCGGACCCGACTGAGCACCGGCAGACCGAGCAGGTCGGCCACCTCCAACATCCGGTCACCCGGATTGTCGAGCACCTCGACGAGCCCGTCGTCGGCCCAGCGCCGCACCACCATCCGCTCGTTGGACGTCAGGTCGGCGTCGGAGAGCAGCGCCCGGTGTACGACCGCGTAGACTTGGACGCTGTCCTCCTCCAACTCGCGGGAGAGCGCGTCGATGACCATGCCGAGTCGCAGCAGACTGGCCGGCCGGCCGCCGTCGATGTCCTGGTAGCGGATCACCTCGGCCAGGTCGAGCACCGCCCGGGCCAGCGACGGATCCGTGCAGACCCGACCCTCGATGGCATCCAGAACCTTGCTGATCTCGAATCTCATGCCGCACTCCGGACGATGTCGTCGATTCGCCGAGCCAGCTCGATGTCCCGGCGGGTGACCCCACCGGCCGAGTGCGTGACACAGCGGAAGGTCAGGGTCCGCCATCGGATGTCGATGTCGGGATGGTGGTCAAGCTCCTCGGCCACCACCGCCACCCGGTCCACCACCGCGATGGCGGCCGGGAAACTGCCGAGCTGGGCCGTACGACCGATGCCGGTCGGGTCACCCGACCAGTCGGGCAACCGGCCCAGCTCTTCTCGCACCGCGTCCGCGGTGAGCAGGTCTGCCATGAGCAGACCCTACCGGTGGCGCGGCCGACGAGCCGGACACGCCACCGGCGGAGGTCGGGGCCTAGTCTTCGACGAGTTCGTCGAGTCGGGTAATTGAGTTCAACGTGCCCAATTCTCGAGCCGCCGCCACGAGGCGGTCGTGGTAGGCCGAGGTGATGGGGAGTGAATCCTCGAAGATCCAGGAGCACATCGTGTCGAATGCCAACTCTTCCTCGCCCACGCTCATCAGATGACGGACATCCGCGACAACTTCCTCCGACGTCAGGGGAGAATCCTTGAGCAGTTGGGAGACGAGATGCCGTAGGTACAGGTAATGCTCCACGCCATCCTCCTGCCGTCACTTCAGGACAGTCAACTCAGCCGGTCGACCAGCTCACTCGGATTGGGACCACACCAGCAGGCGACCAGCGGATTCGCGAAGCAAGCCCCGATCGACCATGGCTACCGGATGTGTCAGCCAGAAACACATCGGTGGGGCGGCATCTGACGATGCCGCCCCACCGATCAAACCTCACGTCCGTCGGCCCCGATCAGCCGCGCAGGGGCCGGCCCACCTCGTGCAGGTGACCGAGCGCCTGCCGGTACGACTCGATCAGCCCGGTCTCGGCGTACGGGATGCCCTGCTCGGCGCAGTAGGCCCGCACGATCGGCTGGGCCCGGCGCAGGTTGGCGCGCGGCATGTTCGGGAAGAGGTGGTGCTCGATCTGGTAGTTGAGCCCGCCCAGCGTGGTGTCCACCAGGCGGCTGCCCCGCACGTTGCGGGAGGTCAGCACCTGCTTACGCAGGAAGTCCAGCTCGTCCTCGGCGGTCGGCATCGGCATGCCCTTGTGGTTCGGGGCGAACGCGCAGCCCATGTAGAGGCCCCACAGCGCCTGGTGCACGACGGCGAAGAGCAGCGCCTTGACCGGCGACATGACCGCCAACAGCAACGCCACGTAGCCGACGGTGTGCGCGACGAGCAGCGCGGCCTCGATCGCCCGGTGCCGCATCGGGACGGTGTACTTGCCGTCCTCCCGGCCGACGATCGCCCGGATGCCCGACACGTGCAGGTTCAGACCTTCCAGCAGGAGCATCGGGAAGAAGAGGTACGCCTGCCGCTTGGCCAGCCAACGCCCGATCCCACGGGTCTCCTGCGCCTGCTCGTGCGTCCACACCAGGGCGCCCGCGCCGACGTCCGGGTCCTCGTCCTCGTGGTTCGGGTTGGCGTGGTGCCGGTTGTGCTTGTCGACCCACCAGCCGTAGCTGAGCCCCACCGCCACGTTGCCGGCGATCAGTCCCACCAGCTCACTGGGGCCACGCCGACGGAACATCTGTCGGTGCCCGGCGTCGTGCCCGAGGAACGCGACCTGGGTGGTGGCCACCGCCATCACCGCCGCGAGCGGTAGCTGCCACCAGGAGTCGCCGAGCAGGAAGACGGCGATCCAACCGGCCACGAAGCCGCCGAGGGTGAGCGTGATGCGGGTGACGTACCAACCGGGGCGCCGCTCCAGCAGGCCCGCCTGGCTGATCCGCCGGGACAACTGTGCGTAGTCACTGCCTCGCCGTCGTACCGGCGGTTCCGCCACCGCTCCGAGCGCCATTGCTGCTCCCGATCCGCTTGTGCCTGAACCGGTGCGGCTCGGGCCTGTTGTCAATTGTCCGGGTCAGCAGTAGCGCTGAGTAACCCTGACAACCCCCGAATCGGGGGTAGGGCGGGCACTACCCCCGACGGTGCGGCTCAGCCCAGCCGGGCCACCGTGGCCCGCAATCGAGCAAGATCACGCCGCCGCCGCTCGTAGGTGGCGGCCAGCCCGACCAGCGCCAGCCCGCCCACACCGAGGTAGATCCACCGGGGCAGCAGGTCCCAACCTCGCGCCACCTCGTGCAACGCCAACAGCGCCAGCGCGCCACCGCCGAGCAGCACCGGCGCCTGCCATCTGCGGGTGGCGCCGGCCAACACCGCGCCCAGGGCCGCCGCGCCGAGGAACAGTCGCCGCCACGGCTGCGGATCCGCCCCGGCCAGCACCGACACGAGGCTCGGGAGCAGCGCCGCGACCAGCCCCGGGCCGAGGGCCGGCCAGCTGGTCAGCCCCGGCCGGGTGCGCAGCGCCAGCAGACCCGCGCCGAGGGCGAGCGCCGAGGCCGGCAGGGTGTACGCCTCCAGCACTGTCACGCCGCCGGCGGCGAGCAGCACCCACGCCCCGAGCAACTCGCTGCCGGCGGCGATGCCGGCGAACGCCCACCGCCGACCGACCGGCTCACCCCGGCGCAGCAGCCGCAGCGCGACGGCCACGCCCCAGAGCACACAGACGGTGGCGAGATGCCGCGCCACCTCGACGGCGAGCACCGCCGCCACGAGCGCGACCGCCTGCGCGGCAGCGTCCAGCACCCGCCCGACCCGGGCCCGCGACGAGGTCGCCGCGGCGACGGCCAGCACCAGCGCGGCCACCGCCAGCAGCGGATACGCCGCCGCCCGCAGCGGCAACCCACCGGCGAGCGGTGCGGTCACCGCCAGCGCGGACGCCGCCCCCACCGCGGCCAGACAACCCGTGACACGTACCTCGACCACGCGCGCCCCGACGGCGACGACGACCGCCGCCACCAGCAGCACCCCCTGGGCGGCGAGCGTGCCGGCTCGGGTGGCCAGCAGCCCCGCCACACCGGACGCGGTCAGCACCACCCCCACCGGCACGAGGACCGGTGCGAGCGCCGGGCGCGCGGCAAGCGCCGCGAACAGCAGTGGGGCCAACCCGGCGAGCAGGACAGCCGCCGGTAGCACCGGCCAGGGCGTGCCGATCGCGACGAGCAGCACCGGCAGGGCGGCCGCGACGAACGGCAGCGCGGGCAGCACCCGTGGGCGGACCCGCCGACCGGCCAGCGTGACGGCCACCGCCAGCACGGCCAGCGCCAACCCGCGAGCAAGCGCCGTCGGGTCGGCGACGATCGTGGGCACACCCGACCACACCCGATCCCGATCGCCGTACGGCGACACGAACGCGGTCAGCACCGTCGGCAGGGCCGCCAGGACCGCGACCACCGCAAGTACGCCACCCGCCGCCACCGGCACGCCCCGCCGGGTGGGCTCCCGCTCGCCGGCCGCCGGCCGGTCCCACCGGTCGACGAGCGCGACGCCCAGCGCTGCCAGCGCGGCGTACAGCGGAAGTGACTCGTTCCCCGCCCCGACGAGCGGCGTGAGTCCGGGCACGGTCACCGCGACCACGGCGCCGGTCACCGCGTACCCGGTCAGCTCCATCCGGTGGCGACGCGCCGCGAGCACCGCGACCAGCGGCAGCCCGGCGGCGACAAGTGCCAGCCGCGCCTGCCACCAGGTGGGCGCACCCGCGGCGAACAGCGCCACGGCGGCGACCCCGGGGAGCGCGAGCTGCGCGACCAGCAGCCCCACGCCGGCCACCTGCCGGTACGGCCCGACGCCCGGTCGTACGGCCAGGGCCAGCCCGACCACGGCGATGCTGCCGAGCGCCACCAGGGCGCCGGTCGGGGTGGCCAGGGCGACGAGCAACCCGTGCCCGAGCAGAACAGCGCCGCCGAGCGCGCGGGTGCGCAGCGCGGCCGGGCGGCTCTCCGGGCGGGCCAGCACGGCGACAAGCAGCGCGACCCCACCGATCAGGTCGACGGCCACCACCGCCGGCCAGGGTGCCGCCCAGCCGACGGGCAGGGCGAGCAGCGCCGCCACCGCGCCGACCAGGGCGAGCACCGCTCGCGCCCTGCGGGGCAGCAGCAGCACGGTCGCGCCGAGCGCCACCACCACGGCGGGTGCGAGCTGCCAACCCCAGTCCAGGTCCGGGCCCGTTGCGGCCCCGCGCCACGGCGGCAGCGAGCGGCTCACGGCCGCCACCGCGAGCACGGCGGTGATCAGCGCGGCCACCTGGGCCGTGCCGGCCGCGACCAGCAGCGCACCGGCGCGCGGCCCGCTCCGCCAACCCCCGACGCCCACCACCCCCGACCCGAGGGCGGCGGAAGGCCCCCGCCCGGACGCCTCCGGCCCGACCACGCCCGGCGACTCCGATTCCGCCACGCCCGGCGACTCCCGCACCGGCAGCTCCGCCACGCCCGGCGACTCCCGCACCGGCAGCTCCGCCACGCCCGGCGACTCCCGCACCGGCAGCTCCGCCGCACCCGGCAGCAGCCGCACCGCACCGGCCAGCACGAGGGCCACCGTCGCCGCCGCGATCAGCAGCAGTGACGGCCGCAGCTCGACCACCGGGCGCAGCAGCGCGGCGGCGAGCACCGGCACCAGCAACCCGCCGGCCACCGCCCGCAGCGCCGGTCCACCGACAAACCAGGCCGCGCCGACCCCGGTAAGCGCGACGAGCAACAACGGCAACCCGGCCAGCAGCGGCGAACCCGCCGCCCGCCCGACGGCAAGCGGCACCAGGGCACAACTCGCGGCACCGACGAGCGTGGTCACCAGACCGACCGCCGCGAACACCCGGCCGACCAGCAGGGCCACGCCGTCCCGGCCGCGCAGCGCGACAAGCACGGCCAGGTCCAGCAACGCCACGGCGAGCAGGACCAGCGCCCATCCGGCCGCACCCGGCTCGGCCTCGACGGCCAACAGCGGCACCACCGGCTGGGCGGCCAGCAGGGCGGCGAACCAGGGGCCGGTCAACCTGCTCCACCGGCCGTACGCCACGGCGACCGCCGCGCTGGCCCCCCCGACCAGCGCGGCGTACCGGCTGCCGGGCCAGCCGGCCACCCCGGCCAGGTTCACCGACCAGGCCGCGTAACCGTCCAGCAGCACCAACAGCAACCCGACGGCGGCGAACGTCTCCGCCGTGCCGCGCAGCCCTCGACGGACCGCCAGCAGCGGTACGGCCAGCATGAGCGCGGTGAACGCGGCCAGGATCAACGCCCGTCCACCGACCCCCACCGCCGCCCACGCCACCGCGGTGAACACCACCGCCGCGGTGCCCAGCAACAGTCCACCGAGGACGAAGAGCAGACCCTGGACAGTCCGGGTGGAGGCCTCCGCCGCACCCGGTGCCGCACCCACCGGTGCGCCTGGGCGGTCGACCGGAAGCGGCCCGACGACAGGCGTGGGGCGCGCCGCCGCTGCCACCGGAACGGCCAACCCGGCGCGGACGACCGCAGCCAACTCGGCCCGCCGCCTCGACGTGGCCGACAGGCGTCCCGCCAGCTCGGTGTAGGCGAGACGGGCCCGCTCCACCTCCGGCTCAAGCTGGGCTACCTCTCGGCCCAACCGGAACACCTCGGCGGCGATCGGGTCCGGCGCGCGCCGGCAGCCAGTACAGCCGGTGCTCAGGCCGGCGGGAGCGCCACAGGCCGGGCAGGGATATCCGGTGTCATCCACCCGGTCATCATCGTCAGCCGACCCGGGCACGGCCCAGAGTCCGCGTACTCAGGGTCGGGTGTGCTCGAACACCCAGGTCGCGTACGCGGGGTCGCCGCTGTCCACTCTGGACATCAGGATCTCCGGCACCTCGTACGGATGGCTGACCCGGATCTGATCCACCAACGCGGCCAACCGGTCCGGTGCGGTCTTGAACTGCACCGACCACTCGGAGCTGGTCTCCACGCCGGACCGCCACCAGTAGGTGCTGTCCACCTGACCGCCCACCTGTGCACAGGCGGCGAGCCGACCGGCAACGGCCGCGGCCGCCAGCACGTCGGCGACCGAACGCGCATCCACCACCGTCGTCACCACGCAGATCTGATCCACGCCCGCACCCTACGCGGCGCCATCCCTTCGAGCCGGCTTTTCGCTTCCGACCGCGAGGCCGCGCGGCGCACGCTCATCGATTCGCCGCGATCCAGGCGTCGATCTGCGCCCACCAGTCGAACAGCCAGTCGATGCGCTGCTGCCGTCCGGCCGGCACGTCCTCCGGCGGCACCGACCAGAACCGCATCACGATCTGCTTGTCCATCGGCAGTTCCCGCCACACGTCGGCGACGGTGAGCATCCGGTCCAGCCCGGTGTGGGCGACGAAGATGACCCCGGCGTCCGGGGCGGCGTCGAGCGCGGCGAGCATCCCGCCGGGCTGCGGGGCGAGGACGTGCCGCATCCGCTCCGCGCGCAGGGCCATCCGCTCCAGGCCGAGGGAACGCAGCCGGGCGATGGCGCGCAGTCGCCGCTTGGGGGTGAAGTTTCCGCCCTCGGGAAAGATGACGAACGCGTCGTTGTCGTCCAGGCCCGCGGCCAGGTTGCCGACCTGGCGTACCGTCTCCTCGCCGCGCTCCGGCGTCGGCGCGATGAAGCGGTTGGGCAGCCGGTTGAGCAGCACGTCGATCGCCGGGTCCCACTGGAGGCTGTCCTTCAGGACGATCCGTGGCTCCCGTTTGAACCAGTTGACCAGGCCGTGGATCAGGATGAACGAGTCACCCGGCCCGGCGTGCCGGCAGAGCACCAGCTCCGGCCGGCCGGGCAGCGCGGTGTCGGGATCGGTGCCCACCACGTCGATACGCAACCGCAGTGTCCAGCGGGCCTGCCAGAACAGCACCCGCAGGAACCAGCCGGCCAGCACGTAGTGTGCGCGCTGGAAGGCCGGGGACCGCACCCGCCAGCCGAAACCGGAGACGACCCAGAGCACGAAGAGCGCGAGCAGCGCGGCGGCGTTCCAGACCAGGTAGACGCAGCCGATCCAGAGCAGCCGCAGCGGGCGCAACCGGCCCGGGACCAGCGGCGACGCTGCCGCGGCGAGGAATGCCCAGACCGGCAACGTGGTGACCACGACGAAGGCGAGCACCACCACGGCGGGGGCGAGCAGCAACCGGCGTAGCCACCTCGGGGGCAGCGGCATCACCGCTCCTGGTGGGTGGCGAGGTAGCGCCGGGAGGCGGTGTACGCCCGGCTGATCCGCCGCCCCACCGCCGCCATGTCCCGGTACGCCCACGGGGTGTCGTCGCGTGGGTTCAGCCCGCCGGTCGGCAGGACGTGCACCTCCACCCCCTCGGGCAGCGCGGCCATCTCCCGGAAGAAGCGGTGCCGGCGGGAGATCTCGAACGCGACCTGCGCGATCTCCCACGGCCGTCGGGGCGGCGTCAGCTCGCGTTCGATCCGACCCACCTGGAGGACGTAGATCCGACGGGCGCCGACGGCCACCGCCTCGCCGATCGGGATGGAGTTGACGATGCCGCCGTCCACGTAGTGCGCGCCGTTGATCTCCATGGGCGGGAGCAGGCCCGGCACCGACGCCGACGCCATCACCGCCGGCACCACCGGACCGCTGTCGAACCAGTGCTCGGCGGCCCGCTCGATGTGCGCGGCGCAGCAGCGGAACGGCACCCGCAGGTCGGCGAACGTGGTGTCCACCCCCAGCTCGGATTCGAGCAGCCGGCGCAGTGGCCGGGGCGAGTGCAGGTGGGTACGGGCGGCGAAACGACGCAACTGCCGGGCGACCGAGTCGCCGTACACCTCGCTCGCCTCTGGCGAGGCCCAGAGCCGGACCAGCCGGTCGGTCACCGCCTCCGACGGGTCGGCGGCGACAAGCGCGCCGTTCACCGCGCCGATCGAGGTGCCGAGCACCATGTCGGGCTGGATACCGGCGCGGAACAGCGCGCGCAGCATGCCCACCTCGACCGCGCCGAGCACTCCCCCGCCGCCGAGCACGAACGCCACAGGTCCCGCCGCCATGCCCCTCATCCTGGCACGGGCCCGCCGCCGACCGGCCGGCCGCCGTCGCCGGGCGGTCGGCGCACGCCAGACACCGCCCGGCGACCGGAGCCGGTGACGGCGTTGACAGGCCGCACGCATTCGCGCAACCTGATACCGCTCCCACCCCTGAGGCAGGTGCGATCGGTGAAGGCAGCACTGCATCCGGGCCGGTTGCTGGCCCAGAGATACCGACTTCTCGACCAGATCGGCGCCGGCGGCATGTCCGTGATCTGGCGTGCCCGCGACGAGGTGCTGGACCGGGTCGTCGCGCTCAAGGTGCTCGCCCCCTCGCTGGCCGCCGACGCGCGGTTCCGGGGCATGGTGCGGGATGAGGCGCGGGCGGCCGCCCAGTTGGTGCACCCCCATGTGACCTCGGTGCACGACTACGGCGAGACGGTCGCCCCGGACGGCTCGATCACCTCGTTCGTGGTGATGGAGCTGCTCAGCGGCGAGGAGTTGGAGCTGCGACTCACCGAGGGGCCGTTGCCGTGGGCCGAGGCGGTCCAGGTGGGCGCGCAGGTCGCCGACGCCCTGGCCGCCGCGCACCGACTCGGCATCGTGCACCGCGACATCACTCCGGCCAACGTGATGATGACCGGTTCGGGGGTCAAGGTCCTCGACTTCGGCATCGCCACGCGGATCGGCGCGCCCGACGAGGACGAGGACGGCGGGACCTTCGGCACCCCGGCGTACGTCGCCCCGGAACGGCTCGACGGCGCACCGGCCCAGCCGTCCACAGACGTGTACTCACTCGGCGTACTGCTGCACGAGGCGCTCACCGGCCGGGTCCCCTATCCGGCGGAGACCTGGGAGCAACTCAGCGCCGCGCTGGCCGACGGTCCGGCCCCGACGCTCGCCGAGCTGCCGGAGCTGCCCGCGGCGGTGGCCCGGATCTGCCTGCGCAGCCTCGCCCGGAACCCGGCGGACCGGCCGACCGCCCGTCAGGTCGCCACCACGCTTCGCGACCAGTTGGCGCCTGCCGACCCGCCACCCACGACCGTCCGGGTGCCCACCCGGCCCCTGCCGCCGCAGCCCGTGACCGTCGCGGCGGCGAACGGCGACACGGCGGCCGGCGGGACCCCCACCGGAGACACCGCCGCCGACGGGTCGCGCTGGTCGCGACGGCGACTGGCGCTGCTGCTGGTACCCGTGGTCCTGGTGGTCGCGATCGCGCTGATCGGCGTGGCCCTGCGGCCCGATCAGCAACCCACCCGGCAGGCGCAGCCCACGGCCGGCCCCGTGACGACTCCGACGACCGCGTCGCCGACCACCGCGCCGCCCGAGCCGACGACGGCACCGCCAACCCGGCCGAGGACCGCGGCGCCCACCTCGGACCCGACCACCCTCGTGGAGGCCGCCAACCGGGTCGACGAGCTGATCACGGCAGGGCTCGGCGCCGGCGAGATCCGCAGCGACGTCGGCCTCGACCTGCGCAACGAGCTACGCAACCTGACCGCCGCGGTCAGCTCCGGCCGCGACGAGCTGGCGCCACCGGTGGCCCGGCTGCGCAACAAGGTCGCGGTCCGCCTCGGCGAGGGTGGCATCAGTCCGGCGTACGCGCAGCGACTCGACGTCGCCATCGCCGAGCTGGGCATGGCCCGGGTCTGACCGCACGGCGACGCGCGGCGGTCCGGGTCAGCGGGCTGAGACCCCGGCCGACTCTCGTACGTCGTGACCGCCGGCGGCGAAGCGCCGGTAGATCTCCGCGTAGTCGTACGCCATCCGCTCGACCGAGAAGTTCCGCGCGACGTGCTCCACGCAGTCCTCCGGGTCGAGCTGCTGCGCCGCGCGCAGGGCCCCGACCAACTCCCCCGGGTGCGCGCAGGCCAGCCCGGTCACCCCGGGCCGGACCAGCTCCGGCACCGCACCCCGGTTGAGCGCGACCACAGGTGTCCCGGTCGCCATCGCCTCCAACATGACCATGCCGAACGGCTCGTCCCACTGGATCGGCATGATCAGGCAACGGGCGTCGACGAGCATCCGCAGCGTCGCCGCGCGGTCGGCGTTGAGCACGACTGTCACGTTCTCGTCGACCAGCGGGGCGACGACCTGCTCGTAGTAGCGGCGCTCGGCCGGCTCGTTGCACTTCCCGGCGAGCAGCAGGGGCAACCCGGCCTCCCGGCAGGCCTGGATGGCGACGTCGGGACCCTTGTCCGGGCTGAACCGGGCCAGCCACAGCACCGGTCCCCGGCCGGGCTCGGTCTTGCGCGGGAAGCCGCGGATGTCGAGCGCGTTGTGCACGGTGCCGGCCCAGGGCAGGTTCGGGTTCAGCCGGCGCTGGGCATGCGAGATCGCCACCAGGGCCACGTCCGAGTCGATCTCGCTGAGCACGTCGCCGTACTCCCCCACGGGGTTGCCGTGCACCGTCGCGACGGTCGGCACGGCCCGGCGGCCGGCGATCAGCGGGCCGATCGTGGTGTGGTCGTGGATGACGTCGAAGTCGGCCGCCGTGATCAGCCGGTTCACCCGGGCCAGGTGGGCAAGCTCGGGCAGTGACTCGCCGAGCCGCTCGTACTGGACGTCGGGCACGGTCGAGACGAAGCCGCCGGCGGCGGTGCCGTGGTGGCTGCCGGCGCCGAACAGGGTCACCGCGTGTCCCTGGCCGCTCAACGCGTCCACGAGCGCGGCGACGACCTGCTCAAGGCCGCCGTAACCGGGTGGCGGCACGGACAACCAGGGCGGAACCACCATCGCGATGCGCAGCGACCGCTCCGGAGGGCGGCCCGCAGGCGGGTGGTTCACGGCCACGAGTCCTCCCCGTTGATCTCCGGTACGACGTGACCGCCGACCGGCGTGGTCGGCGGCGGGTTCCCGGTGACGTCCCAGGTAAACCGGACACGGCGGACGCTCACCCGCCGACCAGGAGTTGGTCGTGCACCACCCGCACTCCCGGCGCAGACCAGGCGACCCGTTCGACCTGGTCGCGTTCCCACCAGGACCGGACCACCCCGGCGAGGACGAGCGTGTCGCCGTCCACCTCGACGGTCACCCGCTCGCCGCCGATCGTGCGGGCCAGCGCCCGCTGGACGTCCTGACGCACTCGATCAGCGACCGGCGGGGCCAGCGGCCGTACCTCGATCAGGTTGGTGATTCCCCGTACGCCGTCGAGCCGACGCACCTCCCCCTCGGCGGCCCGCCGCTGCCACCCGAACTCGACCTCACCGCGCAGCATCAGCCAGCCGTTGGCCACCGTCACGTCGAGCCGTTCGGCGGGCACGAAGCTGTCCCACTCCAGGGCACGGGAGGCGGCGATGGCGATCTCGCCGTCGGTACGCCCCGGCGTGCCGGGCAGCCGCACCTCGATCTCGTCGGCCACCGCCCGTACGCCACGAACCCGCTGGGCACATCGGGTCGCCGCCCAACCGCGGGCGGCACCGTCCACGTACCCGGTCAGGGTGACCACGCCCTCATCGACGCTCACGCCGATCTCGTTCGGTCGCAGTCTTGCGTCCCAGGCCAACTCCGCCAGGACGTCGCGTTGGATCCGCTCGTCGTCGCGGACGTCCACCACGTCGGTCATGGCACCCACCCCCGGTTCCGGTCGCCGAGACCCGCTTCCCGAAACCTGCCGGGCACACGGGTGACGGCGGTTCACCCGATCCGGGTGAACCGCCGTCCTGGGCGAGAAAAGCGCGGCGGGTGACGGAGCCGACCCCCTCGGCCCCGCCACCCGCCGCCGGAGGGAGGAAGCAGGTTCAGTTATCTGTCAGTTTGTTTCGGCGAGCGTCACGGACACCGACTTCTCGGCGCCGTTCCGCTTGAACTGCACCTCGACCCGGTCGCCGACCTTGCCGGCCTGCACCGCGCCGACCAGGTCGTCGGAGTCGTTCACCGGCTTGTCACCGAACCGGGTGACGACGTCGCCGCGTTGGAGGCCGGCCTTCTCGGCCGGGCTGCCCGAGGCGACCGACGCGACGAGCGCACCGCCGCCCTCGGCCTGGTTGACGCCCACGCCGAGCGACGGGTGGCTGACCTTCTCGCCGCGCTGGAGCTTGCCGGCGACGTCCTTTGCCTTGTTGCTGGGGATGGCGAACCCGACCCCGATGTTGCCGGTGCTCTGCCCGGAGGTCGCGATGGCGGTGTTGACGCCGATCACCTCACCCCTGGTGTTGACGAGCGCGCCGCCGGAGTTGCCCGGGTTGATCGGCGCGTCGGTCTGGAGCAGACCGGAGATCGAGCTGACCGGCTGGCTCTGCTGGGTCGGGTCCTGCTGCTGGCCCTCGCCGGCCCGGATGGTGCGGTCCCGGGCGCTGAGGATGCCCGAGGTCACCGAACCCTGCAGGCCGAGCGGGCTACCCAGGGCGAGCACCTGGTCGCCGACCTGCATGGCGTCGCTGTCGCCGAACTTGGCCGGCTTGAGGTTGGTGACCCCGTCGGCCTTGACCACGGCCAGGTCGGTCTTCGGGTCGGTGCCAATGATCTTCGCCGGTGCCTTCGTGCCGTCGGCGAAGACCACCTGGACGGTGTCACCGCTGGCGGAGGCGACCACGTGGTTGTTGGTGAGCACGTAGCCGTCGGCGGTGAGCACGACCCCGGAACCCTCGCCGCTGCCGGTGGTGATCGAGACGACGCTGTCCTGCACGGACGCGGCGATCTTCGGCAGGTCGGCGCTGTTGAGCACCGGCGCCGCGGTGTAGGTGCGGGTGACGCCGCCGCTGTCGCCGTCGAGAGCGAGGGCGAGGGCGCCACCGGCCACGCCGGAGCCCAGCATCAGCGCGAAGACCGCCACGCCGGCGCCGGCGAACTTGGCGATCCGGCCCGGGCGGGGACCGCTGCCGGGCGGCGCGACCTGCGGACCCCACGGCGGGACCGGTTGACCCGGGTGCTGTCCGGGGTGCTGGGCGTGCTGTCCGGGGTGCTGGGCGTGCTGCCCGGGGTGCTGCTGGTGCTGCCCGGGGTACTGCTGGTGCTGCGGGTACGCCATGCCCGGCTGTCCCCCGCCGGCCCAGCCGGACTGCTGGCCCGCGTACCAGGGAGCACCTGGGTACCGGCCGGCGTTCGGCTGCGGGTAGCCGGGCTGGCCGGGCGCGGGGTAGCCGGACTGACCGGGCTGACCGGACGCCGGGTAGCCGGAGACCGGGTACGGCGGCGCGGATGGGGTAGCGGCCGGCGGCTCGTACCCGGTCGGCTGCCCGGCGGCCGGCGGCGTGCTGGCGGGCTGCTCGCCGTAGCCGACGGGTGCGGCCTCGGTGACGGCGGTGGCCTCCGTGTCACGGGTGGTCGGCGTGTCACCCGTGGTCGGCGCGTCACCGGTGACCTGCGCGTCACCCGTGGTCGAGACGACCTGGACGGGAGTGGTCGGGGAGTCGGACTGCGCGCGCTCGTCGCGTGGCAGCTCGGCGGTGGGGTGCGACGGCTCGGCGTCGGTGGGGGCCGGCCGGCGCTGCGGGTCGGACTCGTACTCGGTCATGGCACTACCTTCTCCCTCGGCACTGCAATCAACCTGGAACCGTCCTGGAAGTTGGCTGAAAGTCACTCGCCGACGTCGTCGACGTGGGGCAGCAGCGGCAGCCGGACCCGGAAGGTGGCCCCGCCGCCGGGTGTCTCGGCCACCTCGACCGAGCCGTGGTGGGCCGCGACGAGCGCCGCCACGATCGCCAGGCCGAGCCCGGTGCCGGTGTTGCCGTCGGCCCGCCGCGTGCGTGCCGCGTCGGCCCGGTAGAACCGCTCGAAGACCCGTTCCGCCTGCTCCGACGAGAGGCCCGGACCGCTGTCGGCCACCTCGATGACGGCGTGACCTCCCGGTTCGGCCCGCAGGCGCACCCGGATCTCGGCGTCCGGCGGGGTGTGGGTGAGCGCGTTGGTGACCAGGTTGCCGATCACCTGACGCAGCCGCGCGTCGTCGGCGGAGACGACGAGTGGACCCGATCCGGGCGCGATCTCCAGCTCGATCCGGCGGTCCGGAGCGATCACCCGGGCGGCCTGCACCGCGTCGGAGGCGAGCACCGGCAACTCCACCGGAGTCAGGGAGAGTGGCCGCTCCCGGTCCAGCCGGGCGAGCAGCAGCAGGTCCTCCACCAGCAGCCCCATCCGGGCCGCCTCGTCCTCGATGCGGCGCAGCAGGCCGGCGGTCTGCTCGGGCTCCCGGGCCGCGCCCTGCCGGTACAGCTCGGCGAAACCACGGATGGTGGTCAGCGGGGTCCGTAGTTCGTGCGAGGCGTCCGCGACGAAGCGTCGCATCCGCTCCTCGGAGCGGATGGCCCGCGCCTCGGACGCCTGAGCGGCGTAGGCGGCGTCCCGGGCGGAGCTCTCCGCCGAGCGCGCCGACATCTCCGAGGCGGCTCTGGCAGTGAACGCCGCCTCGATCTGGGTGAGCATCGCGTTCAGCGCGCGCGAGAGCCGGCCCAGTTCGGAGGTGGGCTCGGCCTGCCCCTCCTCCGGGTCGGGCACGCGCCGGCTCAGGTCGCCGCCGGCGATGGCGGCAGCCGTTCGTTCGATCTCCACGAGCGGTTTGAGGCTGGTCCGGACGATCGCCGCGCCCACCGAGGCCAGCATGATCAGCACCGACCCGCCGACCAGCAGGTCGATCCAGACCAGCCGCTTCACCGCCTTGTCGACGTCGGTGAGGTGCTGACCGATGGCCAGGGGCTGACCGGTGGGCAGCTGGGTGTAGAGCATCCGCCAGCGCACCTTGCTGTCCTGGGCCCGGACGGTGAAGGGTTTGCCCTCCAGCTTCTGGAAGCCGGCAGCGTCCGACGGGATCGGTGGCAGGTCGCCCAGGACGAAACGCTTGTCGTCGTAGGCCACGTCCCGGCTGCCGTTCGACCTGACGATCACCACCAGGTAGTCGGTCGGAATACCCACACTTACCCGCTGGGCGACGGCCGTGTCCATGGTGCGTGCCGAGCCACTCAGCTCGGTGTCGACCTGGGTGACCAGGTAACTGCGCAGGAAGACAGTGGTCAGCGAGCTGATCACCAGCAGCGCGGCGGCGACGAGCAGCAGCACCGCGGTCACCAGCTTGATCCGCAGCGGTACGCCCCGCAGCCGTCCCTTCGCCTGCTGGACCGTGTTCACGCCGCCGGCTTGCGCAGGACGTACCCGACTCCACGCAGCGTGTGGATCAACCGGGGCTGGGTGGTGTCGACCTTGCGCCGCAGGTAGGAGATGTAGGACTCGACGATGTTGTCGTCACCACGGAAGTCGTAGTTCCAGACGTGGTCGAGGATCTGCGCCTTGGACAGCACCCGGTTGGCGTTGAGCATCAGGTAGCGCAGCAGCTTGAACTCGGTCGGCGAGAGCTGCACCCGCTGACCGGCCCGGTGCACCTCGTGGGTCTCCTCGTCCAACTCCAGGTCGGCGAAGGTGAGCCGGGAGGGCGCCTGCCCGCCGGTCGTGGTGCGGCGCAGCACGGCCCGGATCCGGGCGGTCAGCTCCTCCAGGCTGAACGGCTTGGTGACATAGTCGTCACCACCCAGGGTCAGCCCACGGATCTTGTCGTCGGTGGCGTCCCGAGCGGTCAGGAAGACCACCGGGGTACGCGTGCCGCCCTCGCGCAGCATCCGGATGACCTCGAAGCCGTCCAGGTCCGGCAGCATGACGTCGAGCACCACCAGGTCGGGCCGGTGGTCCTTGGCGGCGTTGAGCGCCGCGCTCCCACTTGTCGCGGTGGCCACGTCGAAGCCCGCGAAGCGCAGGCTCGCGGAGAGCAGTTCGAGGATGTTGGGGTCGTCCTCGACGACGAGAAGTCGCGCCTCGGTCTGGGTAGCGGGCATGTGCCCATCATCGGCGACATGACTGCGCCCGCGCTGGGCACTTCCTGGAAAAAAGCTGTGAGTCGCCGCCGCCCGGCGACGGCTTGCACCGCCGCTCGGCGACGCCGTGCACCGCCGCTCGGCGACGCCGTCAGCGCAGCAGCCGGCGCAGCCCGTCCAGGGCGCCGTCGAGCAGCCGGATCGCGGTGCGCAACTGGGTGTCGCTGAACTGCCGGGCGCGCGTCAACCGGCCCACCTCGGCGCTGAACGCGTGCAGCCGCTTGTCGAGTTCGTCGAGCAGCTCAGCCTGCGTCCCGGCGGTCGACGCCGGCCGGGGCGGCGGGGCCGGCGCGTCCCACCGGGTGCGCCGGGTCTGCCGGGTGGCCTCGCTCAGCTCCCGCTTGAGGTCGCGAACCGAGCCGCGTACCTCGCTGCGGATCTCGCCGGCCAGAGTGGAGAGGTCCGCCACCGAGGCCGCGATGTCCGCCTCGAGCGCTTCCAACTCGCCGGCCCGCTGGCGCAGCTCCGCGCGACCGGCGTCGGTGATGTCGTACGTCTTGCGGCCGCCGGCGGCGGTGTGGCTGACCAGACCCTCGACCTCAAGCCGTTGCAGCCGGGGATAGATGGTGCCGGCGCTGGGCGCGTAGAGCCCGAGGAACCGGTCCTCCAGCAGGCGGATCAGCTCGTAGCCGTGCTTCGGGCCGTCGTCGAGCAGCTTGAGCAGGTAGAGCCGGAGCCGCCCGTGGCTGAACACGGCGGTCACGGCAGCTCCTCCCCATCGTGGTCGACAGCTCGGGCGAGCAGGGCGATGCTCCCCGAGGTCGCGGAAGCCCAGAGCTTACCTTCGCCGGCGCCCAGCACTCCCTCGCTGCTGCGCAGTGGGAACGTCGAGGTGCGTACCTGCGGAAAGCCGCTGGTGATCCGGCCCGAGGCGGTCTGCAGCTGGACGGTGAGGTCGCTGTCCTCGCGGACCCGGACGGTGATGCCGCCCGAGATCGTGGTCAACCGGATCTCGCTGCGCCGAGGGTTGTCCAGGTCGCAGGTGATCGCGCCGGAGACGGTCTGCGCCCGCACCCGATCGGCGGCGCTGTCGGCGATGATCACCTCGCCGGAGACCGTTTCCAGGGTGAGATCGCCGCGGACGCCGAGCGCCTCCACCGGGCCGGAGGTGATGTTCGCCGTGGTGTTGCCGCGCAGCCCCCGGAGGGTGATCTGGCCGGCGGTGACGTGGATCCTGGTCTGCCGGCGCAGGCCGGAGGCGACGAGCGAGCCGGCGACCAGGCCCAGGTCGGCGAGGACGTCGGCGGACACGGCGACGGAGACGTCCACCCGGGGATAGCGGTGGATCATCCGGAACCACCGTAGGACGTCCGACCAGCTCCGGCCGCGTTCCTGACGGATGCTGAGCCGGCCGTCGGCATGCTCGATCCGGACCGGCCGACGGCCGACCTGGGTCACGTCGATCCGGGTCGGGCCGTCGGCGGCGACCACGTTGAGCCGCCCACTGACCAGGCGGACGTCCAGCCGGGTGACCGGCCCGTCCACGGTGAGCCGCTGCGGGCTCTCGACCGTCCATGCGGCCATGGCGTCCCCCTCTCGACGGCGCGCGGACACGCGCCTGACAGGGAGAACAGTAACGCGATACATCGCGACACCACAAGACAGGTCGCGAGTTGGCCAGCCCCCCGCCGGCGGCCGGCGTGCCCGTTGATCATGGAGTTATCGGCTGACACGCCGACGACACGCGCGGACAACCTCATGATCAACGGGCGAGGGGGTGGGGTGGGTGGGTGGGTGGGTGGGGTGGGTGGGTGGGTGGGGTGGGTGGGGTGGGATGGGGTGGGTGGGGTGGGATGGGGTGGGGTGGGATGTTGCGCAGGCTCAGGCCGCTAGGTCCAGCCCTTCGCCGACGGCCGACGTCGGCGCCGTGGGCACCGCCAGGGCCACCGGGGTCGCCGTGGGCGCCGGGTGCGGCCGGGTCCGCGTCACCGCGCCTGCCGCGGGCACCAGGTGTACGGCCGACTCGGCGGCCCGAGCCAGCAACCGCCGGTCGGCGGTACGGGCCGGATGCAACGCGGCGGCGATCGTCACCGACACCACCAGATCCCGCGCCGCGACCACCCGGACCATCGACCGCAGCAACGTGTCCGCACCGAGGAAGGCAGCGGCCGTGGTGGTCGTACCCGTGGCCGCGCAGCGGTAGGCGAGCCGCAGCGGCACCACCGGGCTGCCGGCGTCGATGGCCGCCTGGAACGTCGCGGGTCGGAACCCGCCGCCGGGGCGGCAGTCGCCGGCGGCGGCGCACCAGGTCGTCCCCTCCGGAAAGACCGCCACCGACCGACCGGCGCGCAGCGTGTCGGCGATCCGGCCGACCATGGCCGGCAGCGCGCGCGGCCGGGCACGGTCCACGAAGACGGTCCCCGCCGCCGCGGCCAACAGGCCGAAAACCGGCCAGGAGCGGATCTCCCGCTTCGCCACCAGCCGGGTGGGCGCGACGGCAAGCACCGCGAGGACGTCCAGCCACGAGACATGGTTGGCGACCAGCAGCGCCCGCCGCCGGGGCAGCCGACCCCGGATCACCAGCCGCACCCCGAAGGCCCGCGCGGTGCAC
This sequence comes from Micromonospora sp. DT228, assembly GCF_049841595.1. Lineage (NCBI taxonomy): Bacteria > Bacillati > Actinomycetota > Actinomycetes > Micromonosporales > Micromonosporaceae > Micromonospora > Micromonospora sp. DT228. The sequence goes on along the minus strand of NZ_JBNCKO010000002.1, from coordinate 380,713 downwards.
CGGGCCCAACCGCGCACCGCCGCCCGCCGTTCCCGAACCGGCAGTACGGGCAGCAGCACCACCACGCCGACACCGGCCAGCAGCATGCCGGCCACGGCGACCAACCGCAGCACCCGACGGGCCACCGACACGGTGGGCACCGCGCCGGTCGGCGGCAGACAGTCGTCGTCGCAACCCGACGACGGCCGCCACAGGTCGTGCGACCCGGCGGTCATCGCTGTGCCTCGCCCAGGAAGTGCCGCAGGTAGCGCGGGTTCATCCGGTCCAGGCAGAAGAGCACGTAGAAGTCCGCGCAGCCGAAGTCGCTGTCGTACGACGGCTCGCCGCAGATCCACGCGCCCAGCCGGAGGTAGCCGCGCAGCAGCGGCGGTACCGCGACCCGACCGGCCGGATCGACGGCGGCCACCGAGCCGGCTGTCGACTCGGCGAACCAGGGCCGCAGCGGGCGCACCCGCAGCGGCGGCGGCGACAGGTGCCGGGCCCGGGCCTGGGTCCACACCTCGGCGACCGTCCGCCCACCGTCGGCCACCGGCACCGACGCGCAGCCGCCGAGCCAACGGGAGCCCCGCAGGTGCAGGTACCGGACGATGCCCGCCCACATCAGGTTGATCACCGCGCCGGAGCGGTGGTCCGGGTGCACACAGGACCGGCCCGCCTCGACCAGATCATCGCGGAGCGGATCGAGCGCGCCGAGGTCGAACTCGTCCTCGGCGTAGCGCCGGTTGGTGCGGCCCGGCGGCAGCAGCCGGTACGTGCCGACCACCTCGCCGGTGCTGTCCTCGCGGACGACCAGGTGGTCGCAGTACGCGTCGAAGGGATCCACGTCCAGCCCGGCCGCGCCGGGGAGGAGGGTGGCGCCTAGCTCGGTGGCGAACACCTCGTGGCGCAGGCGTTGCGCGGCCGCGACCTGGATGGGGTCGTCGGCGATCAGCAGGGTGTATCCGCTGGTCGTCAGGGGTGCGCCAGCGGCATGCAGAACGGCCATGGGATCTGTGTAGGTGCTCGGGTTGCCATTCACTCAGACCACCGGTGTCGGCAGGATGAACGCCGGCCGGCAGATGCGTCCCACAGGTGGTCGTGCGAGGCTGCGCGACGGACCGGCGACGACGCCGGCTAGCCCCACCGGAGGTCGACGATGCGGATCGAGTCCCGCTACAACGGGCCGCCCGGCTCCGGCAACGGCGGCTGGAGCGCGGGAGTGTTCGCCGCCGAGGCGGGCGGCACGGGCACGGTCGAGGTGACGTTGCGCCGACCGCCACCACTGGACACCGAGTTGAGCTTCACCGACGGCGAGGTCCGTGACCCGGCCGGCGACCTGGTGGCCGAGGTGCGCCCGGCCGGCGTGGTCGATGTCGTCGTACCCCCGGTCGATCTGGACACGGCGGTGGCCGCGGCAGCCCGCTACCCCGGCCTGGTCGAGCATCCGTTCCCCGGTTGTTACGTCTGCGGGCCGCGGCGGACCGACGGGCTGCGGATCTTTCCCGGCCGGTTACCGGATGGGCGGACCGCGGCGCCGTTCCGGGTGCCCGAGCGGGTCGGCGCGGCCACGATCTGGGCGGCGTTGGACTGCCCCGGCGGTTGGACGGTGCTCGCGCCGGGCCGCCCGTACCTGTTGGGTCGGATCGCCGCCGTGGTCACCGCGCTGCCGGGGCCGGGCGACGACTGCGTGGTGACCGGGGCGTTGCTCGGCGTCGACGGGCGCAAGGCGCTCGTGCACACCAGCCTGTACGGCCCGGACGGCACGCTGCTCGGCGCGGCCCGGGCAACCTGGATCGCCCGCTGACCTCCGGCCCGTCGTCCGCAGGGTGGATGCGTGTCCACCCTGCGGTGGAGGCGAACATACGGACCGCGCCTGATTGACCTTGTTGCCCCGGGCCGTCACGCTGTGCCACGGCGTACCTCGACGCCACACACGGGAGGAGAACGATGACTGACGGGCAGCGAAGCCCCACCAGCGACGGTCAGATCGTGGTGTCCGGTCTGACGAAGCAGTACAAGAACGTGCGGGCGGTGAACAACCTGTCCTTCACCGTGACACCGGGGCGGGTGACCGGCTTCCTCGGCCCGAACGGCGCTGGCAAGACCACCACCCTGCGCATGCTGCTGAACCTGGTCACGCCGACCGCCGGCACGACCACCATCAGCGGCCACCGGTACGTCGACCTCACGGACCCGCTGCGGCACGTCGGCGCGGTGCTGGAAGCCTCGAGCGCGCACAAGGGCCGCACCGGCATCAACCACCTGCGGGTCATCTGCGCGGCGGCCGGGCTGCCCCGCCAGCGGGCCGACGAGGCGCTGGCCCTGGTCGGGTTGACCCCGGCGGCGAAGCGCAAGTTCAAGGGCTACTCGCTGGGCATGAAGCAGCGGCTGGGTATCGCCGCCGCGATGCTCGGCGACCCCCGCGTGCTGATCCTCGACGAGCCGGCCAACGGGCTGGACCCGGAGGGCATCCGGTGGATGCGTGGGTTCCTCAAGAACCTCGCCGTCGAAGGCCGCACCGTGCTGGTCTCCAGCCACCTGCTGTCGGAGATGCAGTTGCTCGCCGACGACGTGGTGATCATCGCGGCCGGGCAGTTGGTCCGGCAGGGACCTGTCGACCAGGTCCTCGGCTCGATGGCGCAGAGCGCCCGGGTGCGGGTGCGTACGCCGCAGGCCGAGACGCTCGTCGCTGCCCTGAAGGCGCAGTCGGCGACCGTCGACACCGACGAGCAGGGCGTGCTGCTGGTCGCCGGGGTGGACGCCCCGACGATCGGCAGGGCCGCCCTGGCCGCCGGCGTCGAGCTGCACGAACTGACCACCGAACGGCCCGATCTGGAACGGGTCTTCCTGGAGCTGACGGCCGGAAAGGCGGGCATCCGATGAACCTGGTCCGAGCCGAACTGCTCAAGATCCGCACCACCAGCACCTGGTGGTTGATGGCCCTCGGCGCGTTCCTCGCCCTGGTGCTGGCCTTCGTCGTCAACGCCTGGCTCGCCTCCCAGGTGCTCGGCGGCAACGCGCAGGACTTCGGCGTCAGCGGGGATGAGGCCGGCCCCGCCGGCCAGGCGGCCAACCTGTACACCTCGGGGCAGTACCTCGGGCTGATGTTCGTGATGCTGCTCGGCATCCTGATGGTCACCAACGAGGTCTTCCACCAGACCGCGACCACGACGTACCTGACCACACCGCGTCGCACCTCGGTGATCCTGGCCAAACTGGCTGCCGCCTCACTACTGGGCTTCGGCTTCTGGCTGGTCACCACGGTGATCGACCTGGCCGCCGGGTCGATCTTCCTGAGCCTGAACGGGCACGGCGCGCAGCTCGGCGAGTGGACGGTGCACCGGGCGCTGCTGCTGAACCTGCTGGCGTACATGATCTGGACGGTCCTCGGGGTGGGCATCGGCACGCTGATCCCCAACCAGCTCGGCGCGGTGATCAGCGCCTCGGTGCTGTACCTGATCGGTACCCAGGTGGCACAACTGCTCTTCTTCCTCCTCGCCAATTGGCTGGACAACGAGGCGGTGGTGAAGTGGCAGGTGATCTGGCCTTCGGTGGCATCCCAGGTGATGATCAGCGGGAGCAGCACCGAACTGACCCCCGACTGGTGGGTCGGCGCCCTGGTGCTGGTGGGCTACGCGCTGGTCAGTGGAATCGTCGGAGTCCTGATCACTCGACGTCGCGACATCGCCTGACGGCGTCTCCGACCCCGGGGCGGCGAGCTGGCCGCTCCGGGGTCGGCACCACGCCGGGAGCTGGCGGCGCGTTACCAGCCCTCGACCTGCCGCGCAGCGGTTGCTGAACTTCTGGCATCTTCTGTGAAACCGGCCACGGGGCCGAGGCTGAAATGCCCCCGGGATCCGTACGGCGTAGCCTGGGAGACGTCCAGTCCGTGCTCCTAATCGGGCACGAGGGACACACCGCGTGCCACACAACCCGCGTGAAAGAGGCGATTACCGGCCGTGTCGACCCAGCAGACTTCGCAGGAGAACCCACTGGCGGGTTTCGGCCCGAATGAGTGGATCGTCGAGGAGATGTACCAGCGTTACCTCGCCGACCCAACGAGCGTCGATTCGGCCTGGCACGACTTCTTCGCCGACTACCGACCGGCGCCCGGGGCGGCCACGCCCCGCAAGGCCGAGTCGGCGGAGAAGCCGGCCGCCGCTCCGGAGCCGGACGGGCAGCCGGAGGCTTCCGCCGCGGTGAGCCAGCCGAGCGCCACCGCGCAGCCGGCCGCCGCCGGCGAGCCGGCCGCCGCGCCGTCGGCACCGGCCAAGGCCGCTCCGGCGAAGGCCGCACCGGAGAAGGCCGCACCGGAGAAGGCCGCACCGGCCAAGCCGGCCGCCAAGGCCGCCGCCCCCACCGCCGACGGCCCGCAGACCACGCCGTTGCGGGGCGTCGCCGCGAAGATCGTCCAGAACATGGACGCCTCGCTGAGCGTGCCCACCGCGACAAGCGTGCGCGCGGTCCCGGCCAAGCTGCTCGTCGACAACCGCATCGTGATCAACAACCACCTCGCCCGGGGGCGCGGCGGCAAGGTCAGCTTCACCCACCTGGTCGGCTACGCGCTGGTCCGGGCGCTGGTGCAGCACCCCGAGATGAACAACTCCTTCGCCGAGGCCAACGGCAAGCCGGCGATGGTCCGCCCGGCGCACGTCAACCTCGGCATCGCGATCGACCTGGCCAAGCCGGACGGCAGCCGCAACCTGGTGGTCCCCTCCATCAAGGGCTGCGAGACGATGGACTTCCGGCAGTTCTGGCAGGCGTACGAGGACGTGGTCCGGCGGGCGCGGCGCAACGAGCTGACCATGGACGACTACTCCGGCACCACGATCTCGCTCACCAACCCGGGCGGCATCGGCACCGTGCACTCGATGCCGCGCCTCATGCAGGGGCAGAGCGCGATCATCGGCGTGGGCGCGATGGAGTACCCGGCCCCCTACCAGGGCATGTCCGAGGCCACCCTGGCCGAGCTGGCCGTCAGCAAGATCATCACGCTGACCAGCACGTACGACCACCGGATCATCCAGGGCGCGCAGTCCGGCGAGTTCCTCAAGGTGATGCACGAGCTGATCCTCGGCGAGCACGCCTTCTACGACCAGATCTTCACCTCGCTGCGCATCCCGTACGAGCCGGTGCGCTGGATGCGCGACGTCGCGGTCAACTCCGAGGGTCAGATCAACAAGACCGCCCGGGTGCACGAGCTGATCCACGCGTACCGGGTGCGCGGTCACCTGATGGCCGACACCGACCCGCTGGAATTCAAGATCCGCAAGCACCCCGACCTGGACGTCCTCCAGCACGGGCTCACCCTGTGGGACCTGGACCGCGAGTTCCCGGTCAACGGCTTCGCCGGCCGGCAGCGGATGAAGCTGCGCTCGATCCTCGGCGTGCTGCGCGACTCGTACTGCCGCCGCGTCGGCATCGAGTACATGCACATCCAGGACCCGGAGGAGCGGCGCTGGGTGCAGGAACGGATCGAGCGCAAGTACGAGAAGCCGGCCGCCGACGAGCAGAAGCACGTGCTCAACCGGCTCAACGCCGCCGAGGCCTTCGAGACCTTCCTGCAGACCAAGTACGTGGGCCAGAAGCGCTTCTCGTTGGAGGGCGGCGAGTCGCTGATCCCGCTGCTCGGTGAGGTGCTGGAGTCCTCCGCCGAGAACGGGCTGGACGAGGTCGTCATCGGCATGGCGCACCGGGGCCGGCTCAACGTGCTGGCCAACATCGTCGGCAAGCCGTACGAGAAGATCTTCTCGGAGTTCGAGGGCCACCTGGACCCGCGCTCGACGCAGGGTTCCGGTGACGTGAAGTACCACCTGGGCCAGAACGGCAAGTTCACCACCCCCGACGGCGCGCACTCGGTGAAGGTGTCGGTGGTGGCCAACCCGTCGCACCTGGAGGCCGTCGACCCGGTGCTGGAAGGCATCGTCCGGGCCAAGCAGGACCGGATCGACCTCAAGCTGGAGGGCTACACCGTGCTGCCGCTGGCGGTGCACGGTGACGCGGCGTTCGCCGGGCAGGGCGTGGTCGCCGAGACGCTCAACCTGTCGCAGTTGCGCGGCTACCGCACCGGCGGCACCGTGCACGTGGTGGTCAACAACCAGGTCGGCTTCACCACCGCCCCGGAATACAGCCGGTCCAGCCTCTACAGCACCGACGTGGCCCGGATGATCCAGGCGCCGATCTTCCACGTGAACGGCGACGACCCCGAGGCCGTGGTCCGGGTTGCTCGGCTGGCCTTCGAATACCGGCAGACGTTCAACAAGGACGTCGTGATCGACATGGTCTGCTACCGGCGGCGCGGGCACAACGAGGGCGACGACCCCTCGATGTCCAACCCCCAGATGTACAAGATCATTGATTCGAAGCGCTCGGTGCGCAAGCTCTACACCGAAGAGCTGATCGGTCGCGGCGACATCACCGTGGAGGACGCGGAAGAGCTGCTGCGCGACTACCAGGCGCAGCTGGAGAAGGTCTTCAAGGCCACCCGGGACGCCGCCTCGGCGCCCCGGCAGCTCAACCGGCCGCGCCGCGAGGAGGAGCCGGAGCCGCAGGTCGACACCGCCACCGACGCGTCAGTGGTGAAGGCGATCGGCGAGGCGCACACCAACCTCCCGGAGGGCTTCACCCCGCACAAGCGGATCCAGCAACTGCTGGACCGGCGGGCCAAGATGTCCGTCGAGGGCAACATCGACTGGGGCTTCGGCGAGATCATCGCGCTCGGGGCGTTGCTGCACGACGGGGTCACCGTCCGGCTCGCCGGGCAGGATTCGCGTCGCGGCACGTTCGTCCAGCGACACGCCTCGATTGTCGACTCCCGCACCGGCGACGACTACCTGCCGCTGAAGTCGCTCACCGGCGACGGCGAGCGCTCCCGGTTCTTCGTGCACGACTCGCTGCTGAGCGAGTACGCGGCGATGGGCTTCGAGTACGGCTACTCGGTGGAGAACATCAACGCCCTGGTTGCCTGGGAGGCCCAGTTCGGCGACTTCGTCAACGGCGCCCAGTCCGTGATCGACGAGTTCATCTCGTCCGGCGAGGTGAAGTGGGGTCAGCGCTCCGCCGTCACCCTGCTGCTGCCGCACGGCCACGAGGGCCAGGGGCCGGACCACACCTCCGGCCGGCCGGAGCGGTTCCTGCAGATGTGCGCCGAGGACAACATGCGGGTGTCCATCCCGACCACCCCGGCGAACTACTTCCACCTGCTGCGCCGCCAGGCCCTGTCGCCCAAGCGCAAACCACTCGTGGTGTTCACGCCGAAGTCGCTGCTGCGGCACAAGCTCTGCGTCTCACCGGTGGAGGACTTCACCACTGGCACCTTCCAGCCGGTGCTGCGCGACACGGCGGCCCCGGCCCCGGAGGCGGTGAAGCGGGTGCTGCTCTGCTCCGGCAAGGTCTACTACGACCTGTTCCAGGCCCGGCAGGAGCGTGGCGTCACCGACACCGCGATCCTCCGGATCGAGCAGCTGTACCCGCTGCCGGTGGAGGAGATCCGGGCCGCCCTCGCGCAGTTCCCCAACGCGGAGGACTTCGCCTGGGTGCAGGAGGAGCCGGCCAACCAGGGTGCCTGGTCGTTCGTCGCGCTCAACCTGCTGGAGCACCTCACGGACGTCCGGCTGCGGCGGATCTCCCGCCCGGCCGCGGCCGCCCCGGCGGTCGGCTCGGCGAAGACCCACGAGGTCGAGCAGAACGCGCTGATCGAGGCGGCTCTCCCCCGCCCGTGACCTGACCTGAGCGCGCAAGCCGGGGCAGGGCCGTTTCACCACGGCCCTGCCCCGGCTCTCGTAGGCCCCGCCGGCCGGTCGACCACCCACCCACCCACCATCCGCCCGGCCCGAGCCGGGACGAGCACAAGGACGTACCCATGTACTTCACCGACCGTGGCATCGAGGAGCTGGTCGAGCGCCGGGGCGAGGAACAGGTGACCCTGGAGTGGCTGGGCGAACGCCTGCGCGACTTCGTCGACCTCAACCCCGACTTCGAAACCCCCATCGAACGCCTGGCCACCTACCTGGCCCGCCTAGACGACCCCGACGACGAAGACGCCTAACGAACCCCCAAGCCCACCGCCCACCGCCCACCCGCCCAGCCGCCCAGCCGCCCAGCCGCCCAGCCGCCCAGCCGCCCAGCCGCGTTGATCATGAGGTTATGCGCGCGTGTCGTCGGCGTGTCGCGCCATAACTCCATGATCAACGGGGCGATGGGTCGGGGCAGCCGGGCCGGGGCGGCCGGGCCGGGGCGGCCGGGCCGGGGCGGCCGGGCTGGGGTAGCCGGGCTGGGCCGGGGCGGGGCCGCAGGGGTGGCGGGGGTGGGAGGGGGCCGGTGGGGGGTTCGCGATCTTTTAGGGTGGGGCTGTGGCTCGCAGTGTGTATCTGACTAGCGTGGGGTCCGGCGGGGGCAAGTCGACGATCGCCCTCGGGCTGGCGGAATTGCTGTCCCGTCAGGTCGGGCGGATCGGCGTGTTCCGGCCGCTGGTCGCCGACACCGGTCCCGACCCGATCCTCGCCCTGCTCAGCGAGCGTTACCGGGTCGAGCTGCCGCTGTCGGAGCTGGCCGGGGCGACCTACGCCCAGGCGGCGGCGCTTGTCGCCGACGGCCGGCGTGAGCAACTGATCTCCACAGTCGTCGAGCGGTACCGGGCGGTGGAACGGCAGTGCCCTGCCGTCGTCGTGGTGGGTAGCGACTTCGACGACCCGGGCGACCCGGCCCATCCTCGGGAGTTGGCCTTCAACGCGAGGCTGGCCACCGAGTTCGGCAGCGTGGTGGTGCCGGTGGTGGACGGCTTCGGGCAGGAGCCGGCGGCCGTCGCGTCGGCGGTGCGCGGGGCGTACCACGATCTGGCCGACCTGGGCGCGACGGTGCTCGCGGTGATCGCCAACCGGGTGTCCGAGCCGATGACGCTGCCCGATCTGCCGGTCCCCGCGTACACCATTCCGGAGGTGCCGAGCGTCTCGGCGCCGACGGTGGCCGAGGTGGCGGCGGCGCTCGGCGCCACCCTGCTGGCCGGGGACGACGCCGCGCTCAGTCGCGACGTGCTGGACTTCGTGGTCGGCGCGGCGCACGTGCCGACGCTGCTGGACCACCTCACCGAAGGCGCCCTGGTGATCACCCCCGGGGACCGGGCCGACCTGCTCGTGGCCGCGAGTGCCGCGCACGTCGCCGGTCAGGCGTCGGTGGCCGGGCTGGTGCTGACGCTCGGCGAACAGCCGGACCCCCGGGTCATGCGGTTGGTGGAGGGGCTCAACACCGGGTTGGCGGTGCTGTCGGTGCCCACTGACAGCTACGACACGGTGGCCGCGTCCAGCCGGATCGAGGGCCGGCCCAGCACGGCCAACCCGCGCAAGGTGGAGGCCGCGCTTGGTGCGTTCGAGCGCTGCGTGGACACGGACGACCTGGCTCGCCGGCTGCGGGTCAGCCGGTCGACCCGGGTCACCCCGCTGATGTTCGAGAACGAGCTGATCGACCGGGCCCGTTCGCGGCCCCGGCACCTGGTGCTGCCGGAGGGCACCGAGGAACGGATCCTGCGCGCGGCGGAGATCCTGCTGCGCCGCGGGGTGGCCGAGCTGACCCTGCTGGGCCGGCCGGACGACATCGCCCGGCGGACCCGCGAACTGGGCATCGACCTCGGCGACGCGAACGTCGTCGACCCGGTCACCAGTGGGTGGCGGGACGACTTCGCGGACGAGTACGCCCGGCTGCGCGCCCACCGGGGCGTCACCGCCGAGCTGGCGCACGACATCGTGGCCCAACCCAACTACTTCGGCACGCTGATGGTGGCGACCGGACGGGCCGACGGCATGATCTCCGGCGCCACGCACACCACCGCCGCGACCATCCGACCGGCGTTCGAGATCATCCGTACCGTGCCGGAGGTCTCGGTGGCCTCCAGCGTCTTCTTCATGCTGCTCGCCGACCGGGTGCTGGTCTACGGCGACTGCGCGGTCAACCGCGACCCGGACGCCGCGCAACTCGCCGACATCGCGATCTCGTCGGCCGACACCGCCGCCCGGTTCGGCATCGAACCCCGGGTGGCCATGCTGTCGTACTCCACCGGCAGCTCCGGCGCGGGCGAGGACGTGGAGAAGGTCGCCACGGCCACCGCCCTGGTCCGGGAGCGCCGGCCCGACCTGCTGGTCGAGGGGCCCATCCAGTACGACGCGGCGATCGACCCCGCGGTGGCGGCGACGAAGCTGCCGGGCAGCCCGGTCGCCGGCCAGGCCACCGTCTTCATCTTCCCGGACCTGAACACGGGCAACAACACGTACAAGGCGGTGCAGCGCTCCGCCGGGGCGGTCGCCGTCGGCCCGGTCATGCAGGGTCTGCGCCGGCCGGTGAACGACCTGTCCCGCGGCGCGACCGTGCCGGACATCGTCAACACGGTGGCGATCACCGCCATCCAGGCGGCCACCGAGGAGGCCTAGTGAGTCGGGTGCTCGTGCTCAACTGCGGGTCGTCGTCGGTGAAGTGGCGCCAGTACGACGGGGAGCAGGCGCTCAACCACGGCACCGTCGAGCGGGTCGGTGAGCCCGGTGGTGGTCCGCCGGACCACGCCAGCGCGGTCCGGCAGATCCTGGACGGACTCGACCTGAGCGGGCTCGCCGCGGTCGGGCACCGGGTGGTGCACGGTGGCCGGACGTTCAGCGCGCCGGTGCTCGTCGACGACGCGGTGCTGGCCGCGATCAAGGACCTGGTGCCGCTCGCCCCGCTGCACAACCCGGCCAACCTGGCCGGCATCGAGGTGGCCCGCGCCGCGCTGCCGGACGTCCCGCAGGTCGCCGTCTTCGACACCGCGTTCCACCACACCCTGCCGGAGGCCGCCGCGACGTACGCGATCGACCGGGACATCGCCGAGCGGTACGACATCCGCAGGTACGGCTTCCACGGCACCTCACACGCGTACGTGTCCCGGCGCACCGCCGAACTGCTCGGCCGCCCGTACGACCAGGTCAACACGATCACCCTGCACCTGGGCAACGGGGCCAGCGCCTGCGCGGTGGCCAACGGTCGCAGCGTCGCCACCTCGATGGGCATGTCCCCGTTGCAGGGGCTGGTGATGGGCACCCGCAGCGGCGACCTCGACCCCACCGTGATCTTCCACCTGCGCCGGGAGGCTGGGCTGTCGGTGGACGAGATCGACGACCTGCTCAACCACCGCAGCGGCCTGCTCGGGTTGACCGCCGTCAACGACATGCGCGAGGTGCTTGCGCGCCGGGCGGCCGGCGACCGGGCGGCGGAGCTGGCCTTCGACGTCTACTGCCGGCGGATCACCGAGTATGTCGGGGCGTACTACGCGCTGCTCGGCCGCGTCGACGCGATCGCCTTCACCGCCGGGGTGGGCGAGCACGCCGCGCCCGTCCGGGCAGCCGCCCTGGCCGGCCTGGAGCGGCTCGGCATCGCCGTCGACGACGCCCGCAACGACGGCACGGGCGACCGGGTCATCTCACCCGACGACGCCGAGGTGAGCGTGTGTGTCATCCGGACCGACGAGGAGCGGGAGATCGCCCGGCAGACCCGGGACGTGGTCGCCCGCCGCTGACGACCCGTCCAAGGCGGTGGGATCAGCGGTGGTGAGCCGCCGGGTCGGCCCGGTCCGGCACGCTCAGCTCGCGAGCCAGACGACGAGGGCGACGAGCACGACAACCACGACCGCCGCGCCGATGATCAGCGGCAGGCGGGACGGCGACTCCGCCGGCGCGGCGGCCTCCGGGGTCTGGTTGAACGCGCGGAACGCCTCGGTGTTGCCACTGGGGTCGGTGTAGTTCTCAGGCATGCCGGTGACCCTAGCGAAGCCGCTTCCGGAGCACCGACCCCGCCTCCGCCGTCGGACCAGGTCGAGCCGGCCGGCGGAGCGCGCCCGACCGGGTGGCGGGCAGAGCCGGGCCGGACGGCGGGGTCGTCGGGCACGCTCGGGCATGGACGCCCCGCCGGATCACGCCGGCCCGTTCCCGTCGAGCAGATCCTCGTACACCCCGACCTTGAAGGTGATCAGGTCCAGGCTCTGGGTGAGCCGACTGATCTGGTCCGTGACGCGCACGTGGTGCTCACGCATGAGCGCGAGCCGTTCCTCCTCGTTGCCCGCGCCTTCGCGGACGAGTTCGGTGTAGCGGCGAAGCGCCGGCAGCGGCATGCCGGAGGCGCGGAGGATGATGCAGACGGTGAGCCAGTCCACGTCGTCCTGGCTGTAGACGCGACGTCCGGTGGACCCCCGGCGTACGGGGCTGACGAAGACGCCCTGCTGCTCGTAGAAGCGGAGCGCGTGCACGCTCAAGCCGGTGCGCTCGGCGACCTGTCCGATGCTCAGACCCGCGGTGACCTCACCCATGCCGAGCAGGGTAACGGGGGTTGACCTAGAGCCGACTCCAGCTCCTACCGTGCCAGGTGATCACCAATCGACCACCTGGGAGAGCATCGTCATGCGCTATCGCACCCTCGGCGGCACCGGCATCGAGGTCAGCACCCACTGCCTCGGGACCATGATGTTCGGCGCCGTCGGCAACCCCGACCACGACGACTGCGCCCGCATCGTCCACACCGCCCTCGACCAGGGCATCAACGTCATCGACACCGCCGACATGTACGGCCGGGGCGAGTCCGAACAGATCGTGGGCAAGGCGCTGCGCGGGCGCCGCGACGACGTCGTGCTCGCCACCAAGGCGCACTTCCCGATGGGCGAGGGCCCCAACCAGGGTGGCAACTCGCGGCGGTGGATCCTCAAGGCGGTCGAGGGGAGCCTCCGGCGGTTGGACACCGACTGGATCGACCTCTACCAGATCCACCGCCCCGACCCCTCGACCGACATCGAGGAGACGCTCTCGGTGCTCACCGACCTCGTCCGCGAGGGCAAGATCCGCGCGTTCGGCTGCTCGACGTTCCCCGCCGAGGAGATCGTCGAGGCGCACCAGGTCTCCGAGCGTCGCGGCCTCGGCCGCCTGCGCACCGAGCAGCCGCCGTACTCGATCCTGGCCCGCGGCGTCGAGGCCTCGACCCTGCCGGTCTGCCAGCGCTACGGCATGGGGGTGCTGGTCTGGAGCCCGCTGGCGTTCGGGTTTCTCAGCGGGAAGTACCGCAGGGACCAGCCCGTCGACCTGTCGACCGGGCGGGCCGCCCTGCGGCCAGCGCAGTTCGATCCCACCATCGCCGAGAACGCCGCGAAGCTCGACGCCGTCGAACAGCTCGTCGACCTCGCGGCGAGCATCGGCTGCACGCTTCCGCAGCTCGCCATCGCCTTCACCGTGGCCCATCCGGCCGTCACCTCGGCGATCATCGGACCGCGCACCATGCCGCAACTGGACGATCTGCTCAAGGGCGCCACGCTCACCCTGGACGACGCGACCCTCGACCGGATCGACGAGATCGTGCCGCCCGGCACGAACCGGTACAACCCCAATGCCGCCTTCCCGGTGCGCGCACTCACGGACATCGCACGCCGACGCCGCCCGCTCGCCGACCGTGCCGCGGCCTGAGCGGGCAGCACACTCAATGACCCGAAGGACACAACGCGTCAATGCCCGCCGAGCACCCCTGCCGGTCGGGGCACAATCGGAAACATGTCGCGTCGCGTCACTCCCGCACTGCTGGCCAGCGCCGTCCTCCTGGCCGGTCTGGTCGGCTGCTCAACGCAGACCCGCCCGAGCCAGCGCGGGGCGGCACCACCCGTCGAGCCGAAGGCCGCCGCCACGCCGACACCGCAGGTCCCCGCCGGCCGGGCCCCGCAGCGCACCTTCGCGGTCGGCGTACGCCAACTGAAGCTGGACCGGAACGGCCGTGCGCTGCCGACGACGCTCTGGTACCCGGCGGCCGGGCAGTCCGGCGGCGCGGCCAGGCGGCCGGCGGCGGCGGCCGAGGGCCGGTTTCCGGTGGTGATGTTCAGTCACGGCCTGGGCGGTCGACCGGACGACTACGCCACGCTGCTGACCCGGTGGGCGGCGGCCGGATTCGTGGTCGCCGCGCCGGCCTTCCCGCACACCTCGAAGGGCGCGGACAAGAACGTCCTCGACGTGCTCAACCAGCCGGCCGACGTGTCGTACGTGTTGGACCGGGTGCTCGCGCTGGGCACCACGGCCGACGACCCGTTGCGGGGCCGGTTGGACGGCGAGCGGGTGGCCGCCGCCGGGCACTCGGCGGGCGGAGTGACCACCATCGGGCTGTTCACCGTCGCCCGGGACGAGCGGCTGGACGCGGGCGTGGTGTTCGCGGGCACGGCGCTCGGCGTGGGCACCGCGTTCGCCGGCGCGGCCGCCCCGCAACTGTTCGTGCACGGTGAGCTGGACGAGGTGGTCGAGTACGCGGCGGGCAAGGCCGCGTACGACAAGGTGCCCTGGCCCAAGGCGATGCTGAGCCTGCCGAAGGGCGACCACGGTCGGACGATGCTCAAGGACAAGGCCGCGCTGCGGGTCGTGTCGGACACGTCGGTCGAGTTCCTGCGCTGGTCGCTCTACGGCGACGCGGCGGCCAAGAAGCGCATCCCCACCGACGCGACCCGCGGTGATATCGCCACCTTCGACGACCACCTCTGAGCGGGCGGGCCGGCCGACCAGGGCGAAGATCCGCGCAACATCAGGGATGATGCTGCCTCAGCGCGGCCCGAGGCAGCAGTTTCCCCGATGTTGCGCGGATCATGGAGGCCGCGTCAGGCGGTGTGGTCGATGACGACCTTGCCGAAGGCGTCGCCGGAGTGCAGGCGGGCGAAGGCGTCCTCGACCCGGCTGAACGGGACGACGCTGTCCACCACCGGGCGCACCTCGTTGTCGGAGCAGAACGCCAGCAGCTCGTACAGCTCGCCCGGCGTGCCCATCGAGGTGCCCAGGATCTCCAACTGCATCGCGAAGACCCGACGCAGGTTGACCGACGGCTCGTGCCCGGCGGTCGCGCCGGAGACCACGATCCGGGCCATCGGGGCGGCCGACTTCAGCGAGTGGTCGAAGGTGGCCGCGCCCACCGTCTCGATCACCACGTCGACGCGTTCCGGCAGCCGGGCACCGGGTTCCACGGCGGTGGCGCCGAGAGCCGAGATCCGGTCCCGCTTGCCGGCGTCGCGGCTCGTCGCGTACACCCGCTTGCCCATCGCGACGGCGAGCGCGACGGCCGCGGTGGCGACGCCGCCGCCCGCGCCCTGGACCAGCACGCTGTCGGCGTCCGCGACGCGGCCCTTGGTGGTCAACATCCGCCACGCGGTCAGCCAGGCCGTGGGCAGGCACGCCGCGTCGGTCGCCGCCATGCCGTCGGGCAGCGGGATCAGGTTCGATCGGGGTACGGCGACCCGCTCGGCGAGGGTTCCCGCGAAGTGCTCGGAGAGGATGGAGACCCCGCGTGGGTCACCCGGAGTGACGACCACCGGGTACACGACCACCGGGCGGCCCTCCGGGTCCAGCCCCACCGCGTCGCAGCCGAGGATCATCGGCAGTTGGGCCTCGGTGAGCCCCACTCCGCGCAGCGACCAGAGGTCGTGGTGGTTGAGCGAGGTGGCCCGCAACCGCACGGTCACCCAGTCGTCGGCCGGGGGCGTCGGCTCGGGCCGCTCACCGACGGTGAGGGCGGCGAGCGGATCGGCGTCATTGAAGCGGGAGGCAAAGGCGGCACGCATGATCGGCACGGTAACAAGCTGAGCGCCCGTTAAGAAGGCGCGCGACGCACGCCGCGCCCGTGCGCCCCCGGCCCAGGCCGGCGTACCTACCGCAGGCAGCGCACCGGCCCAGGCGGGCGCACAGGCGGGCTAGCGGCGGGCGACGCCGTCGCGGCGGGCGGCTTCGGCGACCGCCTCGGCGACGGCCGGCGCGACGCGCGGGTCGAGCGGCGAGGGGACGATCGCGTCGACGGTCAGCGACTCGGCCACCACGCCGGCGATGGCGTCCGCGGCGGCGACCTTCATCGCCTCGGTGATCCGGGTCGCGCCGGCATCGAGCGCCCCGCGGAACACCCCGGGGAAGGCCAGCACGTTGTTGATCTGGTTGGGGTAGTCACTGCGCCCGGTGGCGACCACCGCGACATGCCGGGCGGCGACCTCGGGGTGCACCTCGGGGGTCGGGTTGGCCAGCGCGAACACGATGCCGCCGGGTGCCATCCCCGCCACCGCCGCTTCGGGGATCTGCCCGCCGGAGACCCCGATCAGCACGTCCGCGTCGCGCAGCGCCTCGGTGATGTCGCCGTGGCGGCCGTCCGCGTTCGTGGTCGCCGCCAACTCGGCCTTGGTGCCGGTCAGCTCGGTGCGGTGCCGGCCGATGATGCCCTTGGAGTCGCAGACCACCACCTGGTCGGGGTTGACGCCTCCGGCGATCAGCATCTTCGTCACGGCCACGCCGGCCGCGCCCGCACCGCTGACGGCGACCCGCAGGTCGCCGAGCTTGCGGTCGAGCAGGGTGGC
The DNA here is from genome assembly GCF_049841595.1 of Micromonospora sp. DT228. Lineage (NCBI taxonomy): Bacteria > Bacillati > Actinomycetota > Actinomycetes > Micromonosporales > Micromonosporaceae > Micromonospora > Micromonospora sp. DT228. The sequence continues at coordinate 364,377 of NZ_JBNCKO010000002.1, read as the reverse complement.
GGCGTTGCGCAGCGCGGCGAGCACCACGATCGCGGTGCCGTGCTGGTCGTCGTGGAAGACCGGGATGTCCAGCGCCTCGTCGAGCCGGCGCTCGATCTCGAAGCAGCGCGGCGCGCTGATGTCCTCCAGGTTGATCCCGCCGAACGAGGGGGCCAGCGCCCGGACCACGGCGACGATCTCGTCGGCGTCCTGCGTGTCCAGGCAGACCGGCACGGCGTCCACCCCGCCGAACTGCTTGAACAACACCGCCTTGCCCTCCATCACCGGCAGCGCGGCACGTGGGCCGATGTTGCCGAGCCCGAGCACCGCCGAGCCGTCGGTGACCACCGCGACGGTGTGCGACACCCAGGTGTAGTCGTCCACCAGGGCGGGGTCGGCCGCGATCGCCTCGCACACCCGGGCCACCCCCGGGGTGTACGCCAGGGAGAGGTCCTCCCGGCTGGTCAGCGGCACTGTCGACGTGACGGCCATCTTGCCGCCCCGGTGCAGCAGGAAGACGGGATCGGCGGGGTCCACGGTGGACGAAGACATGGTGGTGACTCCAGGATCTGTCGAGCAGATGTGAGGCGGCCGGGCCTGGCCGCGAGGTGGGCGGCGAGCGGTGGCACGCGGTACGGGGGGTCACCCGAGCACTTCCGAGCATAGTGTCGACACCCCCACCCGGATGTGAGCGGGGTCATAACCGGTGACGACGTACCCGACCGGGGCGCGGCCAGTAGCGGATCACCACCCGCCCCCGTACGTCGGCGACCCCGTACGCCCGGGAGTCGTCGGTGACCAGCTCGTTGTCGCCGCGCAGCCACCAGCCCCCGTCCTGCTGCCGGACCGCCCGCTTCACCACCAGCAGGTCGGGACGGGTCCGGAAGACCGCGACCACCACGTCTCCGGGTCGGATCCGGCGGCCGCCGGGGCGGACCAGCACCGAATCGCCGTGCCGCAACGTCGGCGCCATGGACGGGCCGACCACCAGGACAGCGGTCAACGGTCCGCGCAACGGCGACACCTCAGGCGGGTGATCGGCACCCACGGGTTTCACCTCCGTCCGTTCGGAAAGCATCCCCAGGAGTAATGTCGCCTTTGATCATCGCAAACTTCCCATGGAGGATCCTGATGCGATTTCCGCGCATCCTCGCGCCCCGCGTCACCGCGAGCGCACACTGCGACCTGCCGTGTGGTGTCTACGACCCGGCTCAGGCTCGGATCGAGGCCGAATCGGTCAAAATGATCTGCGAGAAGTACCAGGCGAACACCGACCCGGAGTTCCGCACCCGCGCCATCATCATCAAGGAGCAGCGCGCCGAGCTGGTCAAGCACCACCTCTGGGTGCTCTGGACCGACTACTTCAAGCCGCCGCACTTCGAGAAGTACCCGAACCTGCACAGCCTGTTCAACGAGGCCACCAAGCTCGCCGGCGCCGGTGGCGTCAAGGGCAGCCTCGACCCGGCCACCGCCGACAAGCTGCTCTCGAAGATCGACGAGATCTCGAAGATCTTCTGGGAGACCAAGAAGGCGTGACCTCTCCGGTCATCCCGACGATCCGGCCGGCACGTCCCGAGGACGTGCCGGCCGTCGTCGCCATGGTGCACGAGCTGGCGGAGTACGAACGGGCCCCCGACCAGTGCCACCTCACCGTCGAGCAGCTGACCTCGGCCCTGTTTCCGACCGCCCCGGATCCCGGCGTGACGTCGGACGCGCCGAGCCGGAGTGGTCGGTCGCCCGCACCGGCGCTCTTCGGTCACGTCGCGGTCGACGAGCGGGACGAGCCGATCGGCTTCGCGTTGTGGTTCCGCAACTTCTCCACCTGGGCCGGCGTGCACGGCATCTACCTGGAGGATCTCTACGTTCGGCCGACCGCCCGGGGCTCCGGGGCGGGTCGACTGCTGCTCGCCACCCTGGCCGAGATCTGCGTACGACGCGGCTACCGGCGGCTGGAGTGGTGGATGATCGACTGGAACCCGGCCGCCGGGTTCTACGCCTCGATCGGCGCGGAGCAGATGAGCGAATGGGTCCCCTATCGGCTCAGTGGCGACGCGCTGCGGACGCTTGCCGGCCATGCCGCCACCGCTGGCACGCGTGCGGACGACCGACCGGGTAGAGTCCCCGACCGGGGGGATGAGGCGTGACTCAACTGACTGGCCAGCCAGCGATCGACGACGATGTGGTGCACCTCACGGTGCCCGCCGACGGCGGTTACCTTGGCGTGCTCCGCACCGCCACCGCGGGTCTCGCGGCCCGGTTGCAGTTCGCGCTCGACGAGATCGAGGATCTGCGGATCGCGGTCGACGAGGCGTGCGCCATGTTGCTCGCCATCGCCACCCGTGACGCCGAGTTGGAGTGCCGCTTCGCGGTCACCGAGGACGCGTTGACCGTCGAGGTGACCGTGCCGACCGTGCGTGGTGCCACGCTGCCGGCCGAGTCGTCCTTCGCGTGGAAGGTGCTCACCGCGTTGACGACGTCGGCATCCGCAACGGCCGTCGACGGTCGGGCCACGATCGCGCTGCTCACCCGCCGCTCCGGCGGCTACTGACCGGCTCGGCGCGCCGGGTCGGTCACTGCAGGCCGAGTGCCCGGGTCGTCGGAGGGCTGACCAGCAGCCAGCCCACACCCAGGCCGAGCGCCATCAGCGGCACGCCCAGCCAGCCCAACCCGCCCTGAATCATGAACCATCCGATCGGCAGCAGCATCAGCTGAAGCACGATCGCGGGCGCGCGGGCGCCCGCCCTGCGGCGCGACAGAGCCCGGCCCAGCACCCAGAGCACGACCGCGGCTCCGATGGCGAACGCGGTCACCAGCAACGCCGACGCCAGATCGGTGGTGGTGGCCGTGAGGTCGGCCCAGACCAGCCATGCCGCGATCAGCCCGACGACGGCCGCCTCCGCCCACAGCAGCCGGACCGCCCAGCGGAGCGTGACGGGAAACGGGGCCGAGTCGATGGTCACGCGCGCCACGATACCCGGGCTACCGGGAGGTACAGTGCCGCCCATGCACGCCGTCCTGGTGGTCAATCCAAAGGCCACCACCACCAGCGAACGCAGCCGGGACGTGCTTGTCCGGGCGCTGCGCAGCGAAGTCGACCTCAGCGTGCGTTACACCCGGCGGCGCGGACACGCGATGGCGCTGGCTCGGGAGGCCGCGGCCGAGGGCGTCGACCTGGTCGTCACCCTGGGTGGCGACGGCACCGTCAACGAGGTGGTGAACGGCCTGATGACGGCCGACCCACCACCCCGCGCCGGCGATGCGCCGATGGCCGAGCGGCTGCCGGCGCTGGCGACCGTGCCGGGCGGCTCGACGAACGTGTTCGCCCGTGCGTTGGGTCTGCCCCGGGAGTGGCCGGAGGCGACCAGCATGATCCTCGAAGGGCTGCGGCTGGGCCGGAGCCGGACGGTCGGGCTGGGCCGCGCGGACGACCGCTACTTCACCTTCTGCGCGGGGTTCGGCCTGGACGCCGCGGTCATCCACCGGGTCGAGCAGGCCCGGCGCAAGGGCCGGGTGTCCACGCCGACGCTCTATTTCCGCTCGATCATGAACCAGTATTTCTTCGCCTCGGACCGGCGGCATCCGGCGATCGTGCTGGAGCGTCCGGACGAGCCGGCCGAGGAGGAGCTGGCCACCGTCATCATCCAGAACACGGCACCGTGGACGTACCTGGGCGACCGGGAGGTCAACCCGAACCCGGCGGCGTCGTTCGATCTCGGCCTGGATGTGCTGGCGTTGCGTCAGCTCCGGGTGGCTAGCACAACACGGACAGTGACTCAGTTCCTGGCTCGGCAACCTGATCCGCGCGGTCGACAGGTGTTACGACTCCATGACACGGCGGAGTTCACCCTGCTCTCCAGCCGTCCGCAGGCGTTTCAGCTAGACGGCGACTATCTCGGCGAGCGGGAGAAAGTCAGATTCACCTCCGTTCCCGCCGCACTGAGAGTAATCTGCTAGGTCTCGGGTACTGCCGTAGGTCGACACGGTGGCCGCAACCGATCGACTTGGTCACCGCCACACCGAGGGGCAGGTGCCGGAAATGTCAGCAATGTCACGCGGACTGTACTATATTGATCCTCGACTGTGGCACACCGGGTAATCGGGAAAGCTCCGAAAACCGGACAAAGGGGCTGTGGGCTTGCTCACCGCCCGGAGTTTTTCCGAGCGTCACCCTTGACATCACGACTGTTCGTGAAAGTATTCACAAGCGAACTTGAGTTACCGGGACATTGCCTGGATATGCTCGTCAGGTTGAGCTGTTCCAGCAGGTCCCCGGCGCTGAACGCCTGCTCACGCACTGCCGAATGGACGGACGCTAACCGTCACCATCGGCACTGCGGATGCATATAGGAAAAGCACGACCAAGCAATTGTTCGCCACCCATCCAGAATGAGGAGTGTTGCCGCCATGGACTGGCGTCACCATAGTGTCTGCCGCGACGAGGACCCGGAGCTGTTCTTCCCGATCGGGACGTCTGGACCGGCTCTGCTGCAGGTCGAGCAGGCAAAGGCCGTCTGCAGGCGCTGCTCCGTGACCGACCAGTGCCTGCAGTGGGCGCTCGAGTCGGGTCAGGACGCCGGCGTCTGGGGCGGGATGAGCGAAGAGGAACGGCGGGCCGTCAAGCGGCGCGGCGGCCTCCGCGTGCTGCGCGCTCACTCCGCCTGAACCCAACGACACCGCTGTACGCCCCGGTGGGTCCACCCACCGGGGCGTTCCGCTTTCTGCCCCCCGCCTCAGCCGGCCGGTGCCACGACGTGGCCGGACGACTCGTCATCGACCCGGCGCAGCACCACCTCGACCAGCTCCGGCGCGTCGGTCAACGGGGCGGACACCGCCACCGCGCCGGCCGCCCGAGCCGCCTCGGTCACCGCGTCATGGAACAGGCCCGGCGCCAGGAAGTACGCGGACACCGCGACCCGCCGTGCGCCGGCAGCCCGCAGCCGGGACACCGCCACACCGGCCGCCGGTGGCGCCGCCGAGGCGTACGCCACCCGACAGGGCACCCCGAACTCCGCGCCGAGCGCGTCCGCGGCCTGACCCACCGATCGGCGGGCCCGCGCGTCCCGGGTGCCCGCCGCGGCCAACACCAGCGCGTCGAAGCGGCCCGGCCACACCTCGGCGAGCCGCCGACGCAGCCCGGCCAGCAGCCCCGGATCGACAGTGCCGTCCGCCGGGCCGAGCACGTCGGTCACCCGCACCGTCAGGGGTGACTCGGCCCGCACCGCATCGCTGACCGCCGCCGGAATGTCCACCCGATGGTGGTACGCGGCGGTCAGCAGCAGCGGCACCAGCACCGCCCGGCGGTGACCGGCCGCCGCCAGGCCGCGCAGCACCTCGGTCGGCCCCGGCTCGGTGTGGTCCAGCCAACTCGCCCAGACCTGTGTGCCGGGCCGGGCCGCCGACACGGCCCGGGCGAGTGCCCGGGTGGCGTCGGCCGCTCGTGGATCCCGGCTGCCGTGTGCGACAAGCACCACCGGGGCCGCCCCGCCGGCCGCACCTGGGCCGGTCGGGGTGGTCGCCGGCGAGGTCAGACGTGCAGTCCGCACTCGGTCTTCTCGAACATGGCCCACCGGCCGGCGCGCGCGTCCTCGCCGGCCTTGGTCCGTCGGGTGCACGGCCAGCAGCCGATCGACCCGTACCCCTGCTTGAACAGCTCGTTCACCGGCACGTTGAAGCGGGCGATGTAGGCGTCCACATCGGCCTGCTTCCACGCCGCGATCGGGTTGACCTTCACCTTGCCGCGCCGCGCGTCGAAGGTCACCACGGGCGTGTTGGCCCTGGTCGGCGACTCGTCCCGGCGCAGGCCCGCGGCCCAGGCGTCGTACCCGGACAGCGCCCGCTCCAACGGCTCCACCTTGCGCAACTGGCAGCAGTCGTCCGGCGACTTGTTGAACAACCGGGGCCCGTACTGGCCGTCCTGCTGGCCGACGGTGAGCCGGGGCCGGATCGACCGGACGTTCACCGGGAGCGTGCGGGCCACCTCGTCGCGGACCCGTAGCGTCTCCGGGAAGTGCAGGCCGGTGTCGAGGAAGACCACGTCCACCCCGGGCGCCACCCGGGACACCAGGTGCGCCAGCACCGCGTCGGCCATCGAGCTGGTGACGCAGAACCGGTCACCGAAGGTCTGCGCCGCCCAGCGGGCGATCTCCAGCGCCGGCGCGCCCTCCAGGTCCCGGGCCGCCTGCTCGGCAAGCGTCCGCAGCTCCTCCGGGCTGCGACCGGACGGGTCGGCCGAGGTCGAGGCACCCGGCCCGACCAGGCGCAGGCTCGCGGCGGAGACGAGACTCATCGGGTCACCGCCCGCGAGAGCAGCCCGGTGAACTTCACCGAGAAGACCCGGGTGCAGGCGTGGCACTCCCAGGCACCGTGCCCCGCCTCGTGCGGACGCAGGTCCTCCTCGCCGCAGTACGGGCAGTAGAGAGGTGCCGCTCGGTTCTCGCTGCTCACCGCAGTGCCTCCTCGTCGACTCTGATCACCCAGTTGGCGAACGTCTCGCCCTCGCTCCGACCGGCCAGGTAGCGACGGGCCAGCCGTTCCACGTACTCCGGAAGCTCTTCGGCGGTGGTCTTCAGGCCACGTAGCTTGCGGCCGAAACCGGCGGTCTGCCCCTGGGCCATGCCCAGCCCGCCGCCCAGGTGCACCTGGAAACCCTCGACCTGCCGGCCGTCCGGGCCGACCACCAGTTGGCCCTTGAGCCCGATGTCGGCCACCTGCGTGCGGGCGCAGGCGTTGGGGCAGCCGTTGATGTGGATCGAGATGTCCGCGTCGAAGTCACGCAGCCGCTGCTCCAGCCGGGCCACCAACTCCTCGCCGCGGGCCTTCGTCTCGACGATGGCCAGCTTGCAGTATTCGATGCCGGTGCACGCCATGGTGCCGCGCCGCCAGGCCGACGGCCGGGCCTCCAGGCCAATGTCCCGCAGCGCGTCGACAAGCGACTCCGTCCGCTCCGACGGCACGTCGAGCACCAGCAGCTTCTGGTACGGGGTGAGCCGCACCCGGTCGCTGCCGTGCGCCTCGACCACGTCGGCAAGCTGGGCGAGCTGCCCGCCGGAGACCCGCCCGACCACCGGGGCGGCGCCCACGTAGTGCCGCCCGTCGGCCTGCTCGTGCACGCCCACGTGGTCGACCGGCTTCGCCGGCAGGATCGGCGCCGGCCCGTCGAGCAGGGTGCGGCCGAGGTAGTCCTTCTCCAGGACCTCGCGGAAGCGTTCCACTCCCCAGTCGGCCACCAGGAACTTCAACCGGGCCCGGTTGCGCAGCCGGCGGTAGCCGTAGTCGCGGAAGATGCCGACCACCCCGGCCCACACGTCCGGAATCTCGGCCACCGGCACCCAGACGCCGAGCCGCTGGGCCAGCATCGGGTTTGTGGAGAGACCACCGCCGACCCAGACGTCGAAGCCGGGGCCGTGCTCGGGGTGGTCGACACCGAGGAACGCGATGTCGTTCGACTCGTACGGGGTGTCGACAAGCCAGGAGATGGACGTCTTGAACTTGCGGGGCAGGTTGGAGAACTGCTTGTCGCCGACGTACCGGGCGACGATCTCGTCGACCGCCGGGGTCGGGTCGAGCAGTTCGTCGCGGGCCACCCCGGCGACCGGGCTGCCCAGCACGATCCGGGGGCAGTCGCCGCACGCCTCGGTGGTCTGCAGGCCGACCGACTCCAGCCGCCGCCAGATCTCCGGCATGTCCTCGACCCGGATCCAGTGGTACTGGATGTTCTGCCGGTCGGTGATGTCGGCGGTGTCCCGGGCGAACTCCCGGGAGATGTCCGCGACCACCCGCAGCTGCGCCAGGCTGAGCTGGCCGCCGTCGATGCGGACCCGCAGCATGAAGAACTCGTCTTCCAACTCGTGCGGCTCCAGCACGGCGGTGCGTCCGCCGTCGATGCCCGCCTTGCGCTGCGTGTAGAGGCCCCACCAGCGGAACCGGCCACGCAGATCCTGCGGGTCGATCGAGGCGAAGCCGCCGTGCGCGTAGATGTTCTCGATGCGGGCCCGAACGTTGAGCGGGTCGTCGTCCTTCTTGATCCGCTCGTTGGGGTTGAGCGGCTCGCGGTGGCCGAGCGCCCACTGACCCTCACCCCGGGGCCGGCGCGGCGCCCGGGCCGGGCGGGTCGTCGGGTCCTCGGAACGGGCCGGGATGCTGTCGACCGCCATCGCGGCGTCCTCCGTTGTCTGCTGTGCCTCGAAGCACGCGCGGGGCGCGGCGGCCGGCCCGGCGAAGCGGGCGGGACAACGGTGTCTTCAGACAGCCGGCGCAGAGCGCGCCCGAGACAGATTGATCGGGCGTCGTCAGTTGGCCGGACAGATCGCGCTGCGCACGCGGCCGTAATCGACGTGGCGACGGGCCACGAAGCGGCGGACGACAGCGGCGGTCATGCCGACCATGCTGCCACACCACGGGAGCCCCAGCCAATGCCCACGTGCGGGATCCCACATCACGGGCGAGCTAAGGCCTGTTTCATCGCCGCCCGGACTCCGCCTCGGCACGACCGCCCTGATGAAACACGCCTAGTCGACGAGCTGGTCACCGAGGATGGTTCGGGCATAGCGGACCACTCGCCCCTGCCGTACGCCGGCGATCAGGCCGTTGTCCCGCAGCGTGGTGAGGTGGTGCGACGCGGTCGCCGCCGCGAGACCCAACATCGCGGCCACCTCTCCGGTGCTCAGCGGTGTGTCGAGCAGGGACAACGCCGCCGCCCGCGTACTGCCGAGCAGCGCGCCCAGCGCGGCGCTGGGCGGCGGCGACGTCCACAGCCCGCCCAACCCGACGGGCGGATAGCAGAGGGCCGGCCCGGCGTCACCCTCCATGATCGCGTGCACCGTCGGCCCGGCGAAGGAGGTGGGCAGCAGCGTCCACGGGCAGTCGGCCACCTCGGCTGGCCGGGTCGTGCCGACAGCGACGCGTAGTGCCGTGCCGTCCCAACGGATCGACGGGTGCAGCTCACGGAGCAGGGTGCGACCGCCCTGCTCGGCGGCGAGGAGCGTCCGGCGCCGGATGTCGGCCAGCGCGAGCGCCCGCAGCCGTGGCCAGTCCGGCGCGATCAACAGGGCGAAGTAACGACGGAGCTGCGCGACCAGCTCGGCCGGGGCCAGCCAGGGCGCACCGGCCCGGTCCAGTTGCCGCCGCACCCTCCTCGGGTCGGTGCCGGCGACCGCCCGTAGCTCGGCCGCCAGATTCGGGGCCGCCCCGATCGGAGTGAGGAAGTCCGGCACGTACCCGTTGGACGGCGTGAGCACCGCCAGCAGCGGCTCCAGGCCGGCACCGGGCAGCAGCCGCTCGGCACGCTCCCGCCAGGGCCGGTGCATCCAGTACTTGGCGGGCTTTCGCAGCGCCCACGAACTGGCCACCAGCTCGGCAAGCGGCGAGTGCACGAACCGGACCCGACTCAGATCGTCAGGCGTGAACCGAACCTCGATCACCGACAGATTCGACCACGTTCGAACGGTTCGGCGACAGCGCACGACCGCCTGAGGATCCTGGCCATGGAATACAGGCAACTGGGCCGGTCGGGTCTGCGCGTCAGCGCGGTCGCGTACGGCAACTGGGTCACCCACGGCAACCAACTCGACGACGACGCGGCGGGCGCGTGCGTGGCCGCCGCCCTGGAAGCGGGCATCACCACCTTCGACACCGCGGACCGGTACGCCCAGGGGCGGGCCGAGCTGGCGCTGGGCAAGGCGCTCAACGGCGTCCGGCGCAGCTCGATCGAGCTGTGCACGAAGGTGTTCCTGCCGGTCGGGTCGGGGGCCAACGACTCCGGGCTGTCCCGCAAGCACATCATCGAGAGCTGCCACGCCTCGCTGGGCCGGCTGGGCACCGACTACGTCGACCTCTACCAGGCACACCGGTACGACGACAGCGTGCCGCTGGAGGAGACGATGCTCGCCTTCGCCGACCTCGTCCGCCAGGGCAAGGTGCTCTACGTCGGCGCCTCCGAGTGGACCGCCCCGCAACTGCGCGCGGGCCTGCGGCTCGCCGCCGACCTGCACGTCCCGTTCATCGCCAACCAGCCGCAGTACTCGATGCTGTGGCGGGTGGTGGAGGCGGAGGTCGTGCCCGCCAGCGCGGAACTCGGGCTGGGTCAGCTCGCCTGGGCGCCCCTCGCGATGGGCGTGCTGACCGGCAAGTACGAGCCCGGCCGGCGCCCGCCCGCCGACTCCCGGGCCACCGACGGCTTCGGCGGGTCGTTCATCGCCCGCTACTCCTCGGATCTGCTGCTCGCCCGGGTCCGCCAGCTCCGGTCGATCGCCGATGCCGCCGGCTGCACGATGGCCCAGTTGGCGGTGGCGTGGGTGCTGCGCCGACCGACAGTGGCCAGCGCGATCGTCGGTGCGTCACGACCCGAGCAGCTCGCCGAGACCGCCGGTGCGGCCGCGGTCCGGCTGGACGACGAGCTGATGGAGCGGATCGACGCCGTCCTCGGCGAACTCGTCGAGCGTGACCCGGCGAAGACGGCCCGCCCGAACGACGTCATGCCCGCCTGGCGCCCACCGCCTACGGCCGCCTGACACCACGAACGGCAGGACCGTGGCAGGCTCGGGACGTGGGCAGATTGTCCGAGTCGACCGGCGCGGCGTGGGACCAGCTACGCCGCGTACCGGTCTGGGTCCCTCCGGCGCTGCTGACCCTGACGGTGACCCTGACCGGGTTGGGTTCGGCCCAGCTCTGGCGCGACGAGCTGGCGACCTGGAGCGCGGCCAGCCGGTCACCCGAGGACCTGGCCCGGTTGGCCGGCACCATCGACGCCGCCACCGGGCCGTACTACCTGCTGATGCACGGCTGGACCGCGATCGTCGGCGACTCCACGATCGCCCTGCGCGTGCCGGCCGTGCTGGCGATGACCGTGGCGGCCGGGTTGCTCGCCGTGCTCGGCGCGCGCCTGGTCGACAGGCGTACGGGCCTGTTCGCCGGGCTGCTGTTCGCGGTCCTTCCCGGCACGTCCCGCTACGGGCAGGAGGCCCGCCCGTACGCGTTGGCCACCATGCTCGCGGTGCTCGCCACCCTGCTGCTGGTGGCCGCGCTGCGCCGGCCGAGTTGGGCCCGCTGGGCCGGGTACGCCGCCGCCGCCGCCGCCCTCGGGCTCCTCCACCTGATCGCGCTCACCCTGCTCGCCGCGCACGGCCTGGTCGTCCTGCTCGTCTGGTGGCGCGGCCCGGCCGTGGCCGGCGTCGCCGACCGCCATCACCCCACCGCCGAGCGGGACCGGCGGGTGTGGCGGTGGGTGGTCGCCGTGGTGCCGGCCGCGCTGATTGTCGCTCCCCTGCTGCTCAAGGCCCGGGCCCAGCGGTCCCGACAGCTCAACTGGGTCCACCTGGTCCGCCTGGACGACCTGACCGCGCTGCCCGGCGGGGTGGCACAGAGCAGCGTGGTGGGTGGCCTGCTGGTCGGGGTCGCCGCGCTGGGCGCGGCCCGGCTCGGACGCCGTGCCCTGCTGCCGGTGAGCGCGGTGCTGCTGCCCGTGCTGCTGCTCTTCGCCGCCGGCGAGGTCGTACCGCTGTGGGTGCCCCGGTACCTGGTCTTCGTGGTGCCGTTCGCCTGCCTGCTGGCGGGCGCCGCGGTGGCCACGGTGGCCGTGCCGGCCGCGCTCGCCGTGGTGGTCCTGGCCGGGTTGCTCGGCCTTCCCGACCAGACGGCGCTGCGGCGTACCCACGAATGGCCGCGCAGCGCGCCGGTGGACTACGCGGGCGCGGCGCGGGTGATCGCCGACGGTCAGCGCCCGGGCGACGCGGTGGTCTACTCGCCCCGGCAGAGCTGGCTCTTCCTCGACCTCGGCATCGAGTATCACCTCGACGACCCACCACGGGACGTGCTGGTCACCGAGGACGAGGTCCGGCGGGGCGACCTGTGGGCCGCCGAGTGCCCCCAGCCGACGCAGTGCCTGGCCGGTACGACACGTGTGTGGCTGGTGATCGCCGGTCGGCACGCCGAGCCGCTGGCCGCCGTGACCGGCGTCAAGGGCGACGCCCTGCGCGCCGACTTCACCGTCGCCCAGGTCTGGCCGCGCCCCGGCCTCACCGTCGCCCTGCTGACCAGCCGCCCCGGCCGCTGAGCCACGGCCGGTGGCGTCGGCAGCCCGTTAGACCGCGGCCACCGGGCGGACGGCGGCCGCGCGGCGGGGCGCGGCGGTCAGGCCTGGGAGCGACCGTCGTGGGCGTTGCGGGCCAGCGGGACGACAAGCACGGCCTCGGTGCCGCCGGTGGCGCCGGCCCGCAGCTCGATGGTGCCGCGCAGCTCCCCGGTGACCAGGGCCCGGACGATCTGGAGGCCGAGCCGGCTGGCGCGCTCCGCGTCGAAGTCCGGCGGCAGTCCGCGCCCGTTGTCGGTCACCGAGACGTGCAGCATCTTGCGGAACCGGTGCGCCGAGACCACCACCTCCGGCCGGGTCGCGGGATCGACCTCGGGCGCCACCGGCGGCACCAGGCCCGCACCGGGGGCGGGCGCGGGGGCCTCGTCCGCCTCGTCGGCCGGCGGGAAGCCGTGCTCGACGGCGTTGAGCAGCAACTCGTTGAGGACCATCACCAGCGAGGTGGCGATCTCCGCCGGCAGCACACCGAAGCTGCCCCGACGACGCATGCCGACGCTCACCTCGGTCGCCGCGACCTCGGTCGCCGCGCTGGCCACCCGGTCGACGATGCCGTCGAACTCGACCGCCTCGTCGCTGGACATGGAGAGCGTCTCGTGCACCAGGGCGATCGAGGCGACCCGGCGGACCGACTCCTCCAGGGCGACCCGCGCCTCCGGCATGGCCACCCGGCGAGCCTGCAAGCGCAGCAGCGCGGCAACGGTCTGGAGATTGTTCTTCACCCGGTGGTGGATCTCCCGGATGGTGGCGTCCTTCGTGATCAGTGCTCGATCCCGGCGGCGAACCTCGGTGATGTCCCGGACCAGCACGAGCGCGCCGATCGGCACCCCGGCGGGCATCAGCGGCAGTGCCCGGGTGAGCATCGTGGCGCCGCGGGCGTCGATCTCCCGGCGCGGTGGCGCCTCGCCGCGCAGGGCGGCCAGGATGCCGTTCGCCGCCTCGGTGCCGTCCAGCGGATCGCCGGCAAGCCGGCGGTGCAGCGCGGCCAGGTCCTCGCCCACCAGGTGGGAGGCGTAACCCAGCCGCCGGTACGCGGACTGCGCGTTCGGGCTGGCGTAGGTGACCTTGCCGCCGGCATCGAGCCGGACCAGGCCGTCGCCGACCCGGGGGGCGGAGGTGGTCTCGCCGGGATGCCGCGGCGGCGGGAACGTGCCGTCCGCGATCATCTGCGCCAGGTCGTCGGCAGTGGTCAGGTAGTTGAGCTCGAGCTGACTCGGGGTACGCGCGGTGGAGAGGTTGGTGTCCCGCCCCACCACGGCGATCACCTCGCCGGCCTCCCCCTCGGCGGTCCGCAGCCGGACCGGGATGGCCTCGTGCCGGGCCGGCACGTCGCCGTACCAGACCGGGTCGCCCTCCCGCCAGATCCGGCCCTGGGAGTACGCCACCTGAAGGTGGGCCACTTCCGGCCCGCCGACGATCCGCCCCACCTGGTCGTCCTGGTACGCGGTGGGCGCGGTGGTCGGGCGGACCTGGGCGACGCACAGGAACGTGCCGTCGGCGTCGACCGGCACCCAGAGCAGCAGGTCGGCGAAGGAGAGATCGGAGAGCAGTTGCCAGTCGCCGGCGATGCGGTGCAGATGGTCAATGTCGGCCGGACGGAGATGGGTGTGCTCCTCGGCGAGGTCGCGCAGCGTGGACACGGTGACCAGGGTGCCACGCCGCGCCTCACATCGTCGCGGTGACCTTCTTCAACCCGCGCGGCGCGTCCGGGTCCTCGCCTCGGGCCAGCGCCAGGGCCAGCGCCAACCGCTGCAACGGCAGGATGTCCAACAGCGGGGCGTACCGCTCGTCGACCTCGGGGACGGCCAGCCGGGTGGCGCCCGGCACGTCGGCGGAGCCGACCACCACGACGTCGGCGCGGCGTTCGCCGAGGCGGGGCAGCACCTCGCCCATCGCGCGTCCCCCCGGCCCGGAACCGACCACGGCGAGCACCGGGACCTCCGGGTCGGTCATCGCGAGCGGGCCGTGCAGCAGGTCGGCGCCGGAGAAGGCGAGCGCCGGCAGGTACGAGGTCTCCATCAGCTTCAGCGCGGCCTCCCGGGCGGTCGGGTAGGCGTATCCCCGGCCGGTGGCGACCAACTGGCGGGCGAACCGGTAGCGCGGCGCGAGCCGGGCGGGGGTGTCGTCGGCCAGGGTGCGGGCGGCCAACTCGGGCAGCGCGTCGAGCGCCTCCCGTTCGGCCGCGGGGAGCACGCCGTCGCCGGCCCGGATGCCCTCCACGAGCATCAGCAGGGCGAGCAGTTCGGCGGTGTACGTCTTGGTGGCGGCGACCGCCCGCTCGTGCCCGGCGGCGATGTCGACGCTCAACTCGGCCACGTCCACGAGCGGCGACTTCGGCGCGTTCGTCACCGCGAGGGTCAGCGCGCCGGACGCGCGGGCGGCACGCAACACCTCGGCCAGGTCGGGTGAGCCACCGCTCTGGCTGACCCCGACGACGAGCGCGTCGGACAGGTCGGGGCGGGCCCCGAACAGGGTGACGGCGCTCGGCGAGGCGAGCCCGGCGGGCAGACCGAGCCGGATCTCGGTCAGGTATGCCCCGTAGAGGGCCGCGTGGTCGGAGGTGCCCCGGGCGGTGAAGACCACGTGCCGTGGGCGACGTTCGGCGATGACCGCCGCCACCCGCGCGATCTCGGCGGCGTTGGCGGCCGAGAGCAGGCGGGCGTAGCCAGCGGGCTGCTCGTCGATGTCGGCGGCCATTCCAGCCCCTGCATGTGACACGGAAATCCCTCCCCCTGCGCGGTTGCCGCGCGCTTCTTGCTCACTCTTGCGTTTTTAAGCGTATCTCAGCGACAGAACGAGCAGGACTGAGCAGGTGATCACCAGTTGATCTCAATATCAACTAAGCTTTGAATGCACCCGCCCCAGCCCCAGCGACGAGAGGACGACGTGCCCGAGGGAACGGACGACCCCGCGCTCTCCGCGACGGAGGAGCTGGCGCTGGCCCGGCTGGCACTCGACGAGGGCGACCTGCACCACGCCGCCGGCCACCTCGCCGGCGCGCTGGCGCAGGCCCCCACCCTCCCGGAGGTGCACGAGACGCTGGCCCGACTCGCCGTGGCCAGCGGGGGTGCCCTCAACCTCTTCCCGATCAACCACCACACATTCGTGGGCGCGGTCGTCGCCCGCGCCCACCTGCTCGCCACCGCCGGCCGTCCCGCCGAGGGGCTGGAGCTGCTGGCCGCGGCGACCGCGTACGCGCCCGGCACCGAGTGGGCCGGCGTGCCCTGGGTCACCGCGCCCGAGCTGGCCGAACGGCTGGACCCGGAGCACATCGCCCGGATCCTCATGCAGGTCTGCGCCGCGCTGCCGGACCCGGTGCCACGGGCCGACCGGGGCGCCCTCGCGCCGTACCTCACGCTGGCCCGCAACGCCGCCACCGTCCACCCCGAGCACGGCCTGCTGCTGGGCGCGGCGTCCGCGCTGGCCCGGCGTCTCGGTGAGGCCGCGCTGGCGGTGCGCTGGGCCACCCGAGGGGTACGCGCACAGCCCTCGAAGATGGGCGAGGTCTGGCTCGGGTACGCGTACCGCAGCGCGGGCCGGACCCGCGACGGCCTCGCCGCCCTCGGGCGGGCCGTCGAACTGGACCCCGACGACCTGGCGATCTACGCGGACATCGCCGGCACCCTGGCCGAGATCGGCCGGCTGGACGAGGCGCTGGAGTGGACCGAGCGGGCGTTGGCGCGTGACCCGTCCTTCGACTGCGCGGTGCACACCGCCCATCGGCTGCGCCACCTGCGCGACGGCGACCTGGCCCACCTGGTCGCGCTCGCCGACTTCGTCCGCGACCACCCCGACGACAGTCACGAGCATGGCGACCTGGCCCAGTGCTGCCGAGGCCGACCCTGGCTCGGCCAACTGACCCCGGCCGGCGGCCCACTCGTCGACGCGCTGCGCCAGGCGGTGGCCGATGACGACAACGGTTCCGGCAGCGCCGTACGCCTGCCCGCCGCGGCGCCGCCCAGCGCCGTCCGGACGGCGACGTCCACCGCCCCCGGGCTACGGATCGACATCGTCGGCACGCCGGAGCCGGACCCGCGCGAGCCCCGGCGGGCGTCGGCCCAACGGTTGTGGCACTACGCGGACAACATCCCCACGCCCGCACTGCCGGCGCCCTCGGCGACGGCTGTCGAGCGGATCGGTCAGCTCGCCCACCCGGCGTGGCCGCACCCACCGGCGGCGTACGACGCGGCGGTGGGCCTCGCCGGCCTCGACGTGGCGGACCTGCTCGGCCTGCTGGTGCACCCGCCGGCGGCGCCGGCCAACGCGGTGGGTCGGCTGCTGGCCGCCCACGACCCGTCGATCTGGGTGCGTGGCGTGCAGGTGTGGGCGTGCCTGGGGCTGCTGCACCACCGCACCGACGAGCCGTGGGAGATCTCGACCCGGCGTCGCGTGCTGCTCGACCTGATCTGGGACGTCGAGGACTGGGTCACCGAGGCGGCACTGTTCGCCCTGGTCACGGCCGCCTGGGTCGACCCCTCGGTACGGTCGGACGTGGCACGGGTGGTGGCGGAGCGGCTCGCCGACGCGGCCACCGTCGCTCGGGCCCGGCCGGTGCCGATCGCCGTCTCGCTGGCCCACCTGGCGCTCGCCGTCCCGGAGCTGGACAAGGCCACCGCGGCCCTGGCCACCGAACTGCTCGACACGC
Organism: Micromonospora sp. DT228; assembly: GCF_049841595.1. NCBI lineage: Bacteria > Bacillati > Actinomycetota > Actinomycetes > Micromonosporales > Micromonosporaceae > Micromonospora > Micromonospora sp. DT228. The sequence goes on along the minus strand of NZ_JBNCKO010000002.1, from coordinate 347,671 downwards.
GGTCCTCCCGACTCCCCCGCCCCCGCAACCCTCTCCGTCGCCTCTGGCAACGCCTAACAACCCGCCGCGCCTAACCCCCCCCCCCCCCCCCCCCCCCCCCCCCCCCCCCCCGCCCCACCCCGGCCTGACCTGGCCTGACCTGGCCTGACCTGGCCTGGCCTGGCCCGGCCCGGCCCGGCGATCTTGCACTTTCTGTCGCCGTTTTGTCGGGAACAGGGGCTTATGTCGGGACAGAAAGTGCAAGATCGCGGGTAAAGCAGCGTGCCGTGCAAGATCGCGGGGAGAACGGCGCGCCGCGCCGGCCCGGACGGGCTGGCGCGGCGCGGCACGGGGGGTGCGGGTCAGGCGACCGGGGCTGCCTTGCCGAGGGCGATCTCGGCCTCCTCCTCCGGAGTGGCCTGCGGCGGCGCCTCGTTGACGGTGCGCAGCGGGATCTCCTTGATGAACCAGGCGAGCACCGGGATCGCGATGGTGAACACCACCGCCCAGAGGAACACGTGCGAGATCGCGTCGGAGAGACCGCCGAGCACCAGCTCGCGCGCCTGGGCGGGCAGGTCCTTGAGCTTCTCCAGGTCCATCCCGGCGCCGCCGGACTCGCCGCCGAAGGCTCGACCGCCCTCGGAGTTGGCCAGCCGGCTGGCGAAGATCGCGCCGAACAGCGAGATGCCGAACGAGCCGCCGATCGACCGGAAGAACGTCGCCGCGCCACTGGCCGCGCCGAGGTCCTTCTGCTCGACGCTGTTCTGGGCGATCAGCATCGACGTCTGCATCAGGAAGCCCATGCCGACACCGAGCACGACCATGTACAGCGACGACATCAGCTTGCTGGTGTTGGTGTCGAGCATGGACAGCAGCGCCATGCCCGCGGTCATCACGACGCCACCGATGATGGGGTACGCCCGGTACCTGCCGTTCTTGGTGATCGCCCGGCCGATGACGAGCGAGACGACGAGCATGCCGAACATCAGGGGCAGCAGCAGCAGACCACTGTTCGTCGCCGACGCGCCCTGCACGGTCTGCTGGTAGAGCGGCAGGAAGTTCATCGCGCCGAACATCGCGAAGCCGAGCAGGAAGCCGATCACCGAGATCAGCGCGAAGTTACGGTTCGCGAAGAGCGCCAACGGCAGGATGGGCTCCTGGACACTGCGTTCCACCAGGCCGAACGCCACCAACGCGAGCACGGCCAGCACGGCCAGGCCGAGGATCTGCGGCGACGTCCAGTCGTACTCGTTGCCGCCCCAGGTGGTGACGAGCACGATCGCGGTGATGCCGATGGAGAGCAGCCCGGCCCCGAGCCAGTCGATCCGGTGCTCGGTGCGGTACTTCGGCAGGTGCATCGTGGTGATCAACACGAGCAGCGCGATCCCACCCAGCGGCAGGTTCACGTAGAACGCCCACCGCCAGGAGAGGTGGTCGGTGATGAAGCCACCGGCCAGCGGGCCGGCGACCATGGCGATGGCCATGATGCCGGCGATCATGCCCTGGTAGCGCCCACGCTCGCGGGGCGGGACCAGGTCACCGATGATCGCCATCACGCCGACCATGAGCCCACCGGCGCCGAGGCCCTGCACGGCGCGGAAGGCGATGAGCTGGATCATGCCGTCCTGCGGGCCGCCGAGCATCCCGGAGCCGGCCATGCCACAGAGGGCGGAGCCGACGAGGAAGATGATCACCGAGGTCAGGAAGACCGACTTGCGGCCGTAGAGGTCACCGAGCTTGCCCCAGATCGGGGTGGACACGGTGGTGCCCAGGACGTACGCGGTAACCACCCAGGTGAAGTGGTTGAGGCCGCCGAACTCGCCGACGATGCGCGGTAGCGCGGTGCTGACGATCATGTTGTCGAGCATCGCGAGCATCATCGCGATCATCAGCCCGAACAGCACGACCCGAATGTTGTTGGGTCGTACGCCGGTCTGGGTTGCCTGTGTCATGGGTAAGCTCCCCCGAGTGATTGTCGCACTTACTTGCCGCCCGGCTAGTCACCTTACTAGCCGTACGGTAAGTTGGGTAGGAAGCCACGGTCAAGCCGATAGGAGTGCGTGAGTGAGGGAGAGCACAGGCGGGACGCGGGAGCGGATCAAGGCCGTCGCGCTCGAACTCTTCACCGAGCAGGGTTACGAGAAGACCTCGCTACGGGAGATCGCCGAGCGCCTCAACGTCACGAAGGCCGCGCTCTACTACCACTTCAAGAGCAAGGACGACATCGTCGCCAGCTTCGTCGAGGACCGGCTGCAGGGGATGGACGAGCTGAACGCCTGGGCCGCGACGCAGCCCGCCACGCTGGCCACCCGCCGCGAGCTGATCTCCCGGTACGCGGACACGATGTTCGACGGCACGCAGCCGTCGGTGATGCGCTTCTTCGAGCAGAACCAGACCGCGCTCAAGAGTCTCTCCGCCGGCCAGCAGATGCGCGGTCGGATGTTGGAGCTGGCCGACGCGCTCTGCCGGGGCGACGAGTCCCCCGCCGCCCAACTCCGGGCCGCGCTGTCGATCTTCGCGGTGCACACGAGCTGGTTCGCGGTCCGCGCGCCGCACATCAGCGACGACGAACGCCGCAAGCTCGCCCTGGAGGTGGCCGACGAGCTGTTGGCCGCCATCGGCACAGAGCCCGACGCGAGCGACGACGGCGGGCCCCCCGCCGGTCTGGGCTGACCGCCCGGCGGCTCAGCCGCGCGTCAGGTCCAGTCGCAGACCGAGCAGGTCCACGCCTGCCGCCGGCGCCCAGTCCTTCTCCGGCGCCCGGACGAACCCGAGCCGCGAGTAGAGCCGGTGCGCCGGATCGGCCATCCCGGCCCGGACGCAGATCACCAGCGCCGTGCAACCCAACTCGACGGCACCCGCCACGCACGCCTGCGCCAGCGCCGCGCCGACACCCCGGCCCTGAGCGCCCGGGTCGACCGCGAGCATCCGGAACTCCGCCTCGCCCGGCCCGGACAACTCGGCGTACGGGGTGCCCGGCAGCACAAAGGTCACCGAGCCGAGCACCGCCTCGGTCGCCTCGTCGACCGCGACCAGCACCGCGCCGCTGGCAGCCCGGGTCGCCACGTCGGCAAGCACCTCGCCGTAACCGTGTTCGCCCTTGAGCTGGCCGTCCGCCTCGTACGCGGCAACTGTCAGCCGGGCCACCGTCGGGAAGTCGGCTGGCTCGGCCGGACGGACCCGCACCCCGCTCAAGCAATCACCGCGATGAGATCGCCGTCCTGCACGACGTCGCCCTCGTGGACCGCGAGCTGCTCGAGCACACCGTCGGACTCGGCGACGACCGGGATCTCCATCTTCATCGACTCGAGGATCACCAGGGTGTCGCCCTCGGCCACGGTGTCACCCGCCGTGGCGACGACCTTCCAGACGTTCGCCACCATCTCGGCGCGGATCTCCTCGGCCATGTCCGGGCCCTCCCTTTTCGCGATGTGCCTGCCGACGTATCCAATCATGCGACGTCCGCCGGTGGGCGCGCAGCGGCACGGCCGGGATGACGCACCCGCCCCGGGGAAAGGCCGCAGGTGTCGACCGCACTACCATCAGCGGGTCGGACCCGATGCCGGGCCGCCGGTGGCTACACCGGCGCCGAGGTCGTGGGCAACACGGATCCGCCCCCATCACGAGGAGGTCAGCATGGCGAAGAAGTCCCGGAAGAAGAAGGCTCGTAAGAAGAGCGCCGCGAACCACGGCAAGCGTCCCAACTCCTGAACGGGTCGACGGGCCGGCGGCCCGTCACCGATCAGCTCGACCCGGCCGACGCCGGGTACACCGGTGGCCCGGGTCGACAACGACCCGGGCCACCGGTCTTGACGCTGTGCCGCGCCGACGCTCAGTCGGCCAGCTCGCGGGAATCACTCGTCTCGAAGACCACCAGCTCGGTGAGCTTGACCCGCAGTCGCTCGCGCAGCTCGTCCGGGGCGGTCTCGTTGCCGCAGCACCGAGCCACAAGCGCCCGCACCTCCTGCTCCAGCCCGTACTCACGCAGGCAGGGCCCGCACTCGTCCAGGTGGTGCCGGATCAGCGAGCGCCGCTCGTCGGCGCACTCCAGGTCCAGGTAGAGGTAGACCTCCGCGAGCACCTCGCGGCAATCCGTCTCGTGCGGCTCCCCACAGCTCACGTCACACCTCCCGGCCGGCGGCAGCGGTCGAGCCCTTGGACGAGCGGGCCGCACTGAAGCCCCGCTCCCCGGCGTAGCGCTCAAGCAACTTGCGCAGATTACGACGGCCCCGGTGCAGACGCGACATCACCGTGCCGATCGGCGTGCCCATGATGTCGGCGACCTCCTTGTAGGAGAAGCCCTCGACATCGGTGAGGTAGACGGCCAGACGGAACTCCTCCGGCAACTGCTGGAGGGCCTCCTTGACGTCGCTGTCCGGCAGCCGGTCCAACGCCTCGGTCTCGGCGGAGCGCAACCCGCTCGAGGTGTGCGACTCGGCCTCGGCGAGCTGCCAGTCGGTGATCTCCTCGGTGGGCGCCTGGATCGGCTGGCGCTGCCGCTTGCGGTAGGAGTTGATGTAGGTGTTGGTCAGGATCCGGTAGAGCCAGGCCTTCAGGTTCGTGCCCTGCTCGAACTGGTGGAAGGCCGCGTACGCCTTCAGGTACGTCTCCTGGACCAGGTCTTCGGCATCCGCCGGGTTGCGTGTCATCCGCAGCCCAGCAGCGTAGAGCTGATCGACGAATGGCATCGCGTCCCGCTCGAACCGGGCCCTGCGCTCGTCCGTCTTCTCGGTGGTCAACCGCACATCCCCTCGCGTCGGATGCTTTCCCGCCGAGGATACGCGCACGGACCTGCCCGCAGATTCACTTCCGGCCGGTGTGCCCGTGCTCACCGCACCCACCCCGCCCGGTCCCGCCGTCGCGGGCCACTCCGGGCCATCCAGCAGCCGCTTCAGCTGCCGGGCGTCCCGCTCGTCCCGTTCCAGGCTTCGTGTCTCGGTCGGCACCGGTCACCCCCCTCGCAGAAAAGTCTTCCGGGGTTTGTAACGCGAGATGACCACTGGGACATTCCGGCCGCCCTCCCGTTCCTGGTCCCGGCCCCGACGGCGGCCGGCGCTGGGACCAGGAAGGGCCTGGGAGGACTGGTGTCGCCGGTCCGGATCGGAGCCGGTGGCACCATCGGATGCAACGACCCGCGCCCGGCACCGGAAACGGTCGCCCGGGCGAGCCGGGATCAGGCGGGCGCCCAGCCCCGGGCGCGCAACCAGGCCCGGACGACCGCGGCGGTGCCCGCCGGATCCCGCCGCAGGTCGTGCGTCTCCCCCGGACGGGTCACCACCTGCACGGTCGGCCCCGGCTCCGGTGTCCCGAACGGGTCCCGGTCACCGTTGACGACAAGCGTCGGTAGGCCGGTGTCCAGTTCAGCGGCCCGCGAGCGCTCCGGCCGCCCGGGCGGGTGCAGCGGAAAGGCCAACGCGAGGACCCCTGCCGCACCCACCGCACGGGCCGTACGGCAGGCCACCCGAGCGCCACTGGAACGGCCACCCACCAGCACCGTCGGCACGTCGGCGTGCCGCTCACGCAGCAGGGCGAGCACCGCCGTCCACGCCTCGTCGAGGTGACCCGCCGGTGCCGGCGCACGGCGACCGGCGACCCGGTAGGGCTGGGTCACCCGCGCCACCACCAGGCCGGCCGCGACCGCCGCGTCCCGGACCGCGAGCAGGTCAGGGGCGTCGACGCTGCCGCCCGCGCCGTGCCCGAGCACGAGCAGAGCGCGGGCCGGGCGGGACGGCAGGTCGGTGTCGATCCGCGCCGAACCACGCGGTGTGTTGATCTCGTCGCTGGGCAGCACCGACCCATTCTGCGCCGCCGGACCGGCGACGGGTGCGGGCCGGTGGGCTGATCAGCTCAACGGGACCAGGGTGAGCAGCCGATCCCGCACCGGCGGGCCGGCGTCGTCGACGGCATCCGGGGCCGGCTCGACCTCGCCACGCCAGGCGACAAGCATCGCCCGCCGTTCGCGAGGTGTCGTGGCACCCCACACGCCGTGGCAGTCACCGACGTCGAGGGCCCAGGCCAGGCAGGACCCTTGCACGTCGCAACTGCGACACAGCGAGACGGCGGCGTCCGCCGGTTCGTTCGGTGCCGGAAAAAATGTCTCCGGATCGACGCTCTGGCATGTGCCTCTGGTGCGCCACGCGTCGTCTTCTCGTCGTTCCCGCACGGCCCGCAGCAGTCGCGGATCTCGCCGCGCCGCAGCCACCTCGTGCGGCCTAGGCATACGCGCCCGTGTCATCCACCCACCTCCCCCGTGGGACCGGCAAAATCGGTGGACGCCACTCGCCCCGTGCGAATCGACAGCCACTACCGGCGCTGTGTTCTATCGCACTTCTCAACACCGAGACAAGGGTCTGCCGGGAACATGACTGAACGGCCAGGAGACGAATCGCGCGCAACCCTGGCAAATCGGCGCTTGACGATGTGCGGCGGCCGGTCTCAGAACAGGGTCAGCTCCTGCGGTCGCACCACTGGCTCCACCGGCACCCGGGCGGTCAATTGCGGCCCGTCATTCCGGACGTCGCCCACCGCCGCACCGACCGGCCGGATTTCCAGCCCGGCGAGCCGCTCCGCCGATGCCGGGAGGAGCAGCCGCTCCGGCTCGTCGGTCGGCGCCAGCCACGACGACCAGTGCTCGGGCGACAGCAGCACCGGCATCCGGTCGTGCACCTCGGCCAGCTCGCCGAGCGCCGCGGTGGTCAGCACGCTGAAGGTGAGCCGGGTGTCGGCCTCGGACTGCCAGACCGACCAGATGCCGGCCAGGGCGAGCACCGAACCGTCGCTCGGCGTCAGGTAATAGGCCTGGCGCCCACCGTCGGGGCGACGGACCCACTCGTACCAGCCGTCCGCCGGGACCAGGCAGCGGCGTCGGGAGAACGACCCGGCGTACGCCCGACTGGTGGCCACCGTCTCCGCCCGCGCGTTGATCATGCGGGCCGCCCCGGCGGGAGACCGGGACCAGTGCGGCAGCAGACCCCAGCGACCGACGCAGAGGCTGCGGTGCCCCTCGGGGCTCACCCGGACCAGCGGCACCGGGTCGGTGGGCGCGACGTTGTGATCCGGTCGGAGCAGGCCGTCGGTGTCGTCGGACGACTCGAACAGCGCGCTCAACTCACCGGAGGTCCGGGTCGTCGCGTACCTGCCGCACATGGACCACACGCTAACGCGTCCCAGCCCTACCGGCTGTCCCGCCAACCGGGAGTACGACCACCGCTTTCCCCGCCGAGCCGCCGAAGCGGCAGAATGTAACCGTGGCGAATCTGACGGCGACCCGGCCGCCACAGCCGTGGAGCGCGCCGACCGCGTCCAACCCGGTAGCGGTGACGCTGCGCCTGCCCGGATCCAAATCGATGACCGCGCGTGCCCTGGTGCTCAGCGCGTTGGCGGCCGGCCCGTCGACGCTTGCCGAGCCGCTGCGGGCCCGCGACACCGAGCTGATGGCCGCCGGCCTGCGCGCGATGGGCGCGTATGTGTCGATCAGCGACGACGAGCGCTGGCTGGTCCGGCCGCACCCGCTTGTCGGCCCCGCCCACGTCGACGTGGGCCTGGCCGGCACCGTGATGCGGTTCGTGCCGCCGGTGGCCGGGCTGGCCGACGGGCCGGTCACCTTCGACGGCGACCCCTACGTCCGCACCCGGCCGCTCGGCCCGCTCGTCGAGGCGCTGCGCTCGCTGGGCGTCCGGATCGACGTCACCGGCACGGGCAGCCTGCCGCTGACCGTGTTCGGCTCCGGCCGGGTGACCGGGGGCGAGGTGGTGATCGACGCCTCCGCCTCCAGCCAGCTCGTCTCCGGGTTGCTGCTGGCCGGCGCGCGCTTCGACCGGGGCGTCGTGGTGCGGCACGTCGGCCCCCCGGTGCCCTCCGCGCCGCACCTGCGGATGACGGTGCGGATGCTGCGGGCCGCCGGCGCGGCCGTCGACGACAGCACCCCCGACGTGTGGACCGTCGAGCCCGGGCGGCTCACCGGGCGCGGCTGGGAGATCGAACCAGACCTCTCCGGCGCGGTGCCGTTCTTCGCCGCCGCCCTGGTCACCGGCGGCGAGGTGACCCTGCGGGGTTGGCCGCACAGCAGCGCGCAGCCGGTCGACCAACTCCGCTCGCTGCTCCAGCGGATGGGCGGCGAGGTCACCCTCTCCACAGACGGGCTGACCGTCCGCGGCACCGGCGTGGTGCACGGCCTGACCGCCGACCTCTCCGACGTCAGCGAGCTGACCCCGGCGCTCACCGCGCTGGCCATGCTTGCCGACTCGCCGTCGGTGTTCACCGGCGTCGGGCACATCCGTGGCCACGAGACCGACCGGCTGACCGCGCTCGCGCGCGAGTTCACCGCTCTCGGGGCGGACATCACCGAGGCGCCGGACGGGCTGGAGATCCGACCCCGCCCACTGCGCAGCGGGCTCTTCCGCACCTACCACGACCACCGCATGGCGCACGCCGCCGCGGTGGCCGGGCTCGCCGTCCCCGGCATCGAAATGGACGACGTGGGGTGTACCTCCAAGACCATGCCCGAGTTCCCGGCACTATGGTCAGCGATGGTGACCGGAAAGTGAGCGTCCGGAAACCCCGTGGCGAGCGAGGCGGAGTCCAGCCGCAGCCGCTGCGGGGTTTCCGGACGCTCACTAAGAGCTGACGCGAGAAGAGGACAGGTCCTGGCGACCAAACGGCGGGAGTACGACGAGGACGACGTACGGGTCCGGCCCGGAAAGTCGTCGCGGCCGCGTACGCGCACCCGCCCCCAGCACAACGACGCGGTGGACGGCTTCGTCATCGCCGTCGACCGGGGGCGCTACCAGTGCGTGCTGGCCGGGGCCGAGCGCGGCGTGGTGGGGGCCGAGCTGCCCACGGTGACCGCGATGCGGGCCCGCGAGCTGGGCCGCAAGTCGGTGGTGGTGGGCGACCGGGTCAGCCTGGTCGGGGACACGTCCGGGGCGGAGGGCGCTCTCGCCCGGATCGTCCGGATCGCCGAACGCCGCTCGGTGCTGCGCCGCACCGCCGACGACGACGACACCACCGCCGAGGGCCGGCTGGAACGGGTGGTGGTGGCCAACGCCGACCAGTTGGTGATCGTCAGCGCGCTCGCCGACCCGCCGCCGCGCACCGGGTTCATCGACCGCTGCCTGGTGGCCGCGTACGACGCGGACGTCGAGCCGCTGCTCTGCCTCACCAAGGCCGACCTGGCCGGGCCGGAGGAGGTGCTCGGTTACTACACCGAGTTGGAGCTGCCGTACGTGCTCAACCGTCCCGACTCCGACCTCGACGCGCTGCGCACGTTGCTGAGCGGCAAGGTGTCGGTGCTGGTCGGGCACTCCGGGGTGGGCAAGTCGACGCTCGTCAACCGCCTCGTCCCGGACGCGCTGCGCGCGGTCGGCGTGGTCAGCGCGATCGGCCGGGGCCGACACACCTCCACGAGCGCGGTGGCGCTGCGGCTGCCACCGGTGCCCGGCGTCGACACCGACCCCGGCTGGATCATCGACACTCCCGGTATCCGCAGTTTCGGGCTGGCACACGTCTCGGCCGACAGCCTGTTGCACGGCTTCCCGGACCTGGTCGAGGGCACCGTCGACTGCCCGCCCAACTGCCAGCACACGGCCGACGAGGCCGCCTGCGGGCTGGACGCCTGGGTGGCCGCCGGCAAGGCCGACCCGCGCCGGTTGGGCTCGTACCGCCGGTTGCTCGCCTCCCGCGCCGGCGAGGGTGACTCGCGCGGTGAGAGCGACCAGCGCGGGCCCGGCGAGGGTGACCGGCGCGGGCCGGACGAGTGAGCCGACGGGCGTCGGCTAGGTTGCCGGCATGACCGGGTACGCCGACGACCTCGCCCTCGCCCATCTGCTCGCCGACCGGGCCGACGCCGTCTCCACGGCCCGGTTTCGCGCGCTCGACCTGCGGGTGGAGTCGAAGCCCGACCTGACGCCGGTCTCGGACGCGGACACCGCCGTGGAGCGCGAGATCCGCGCCCTGCTGGCCGAGCACCGGCCGACCGACGGGCTGCTCGGCGAGGAGTACGGCGCGCAACCGGCCACCGCCCCGCACGGCCGTCGTTGGATCATCGACCCGATCGACGGCACCAAGAACTTCGTCCGGGGCGTGCCGGTCTGGGCCACCCTGATCGCGCTCTACGACGGTGACCGGCCGGCGGTCGGCGTGGTGTCCGCACCGGCGCTGGGCCGGCGCTGGTGGGCGAGCGCGGGCGCGGGCGCGTACGCCGGTCCCGGCTCCGCCGACGGCGAGCGGATCGGGGTGTCCGCGGTACGCGACATCGCGGATGCCAGCTTCTGCTACTCGTCGCTCGACGGGTGGGAGCGCGCCGGGCGGCTCGACGCGATGCTGGACCTGATGCGGGCCACGTGGCGCAGCCGGGCGTACGGCGACTTCTACGGCTACATGCTGCTGGCCGAGGGCGCACTGGATGTGATGGTCGAACCGGAGTTGTCACTGTGGGACGTGGCGGCGCTGGTGCCGATCATCACCGAGGCGGGTGGCACGGTCACGGATCTGTCGGGTCGACAGGCTCCGGCCGGCGCGCCGGGCACCGACAGCAGCGTGGTGGCCACCAACGGTGTGCTGCACGCCGACATCCTCGGCCAGCTCGATCGGCCAGCCGAGCGCTGACCCCCGTCAACCTCTATCCTCGCCAGGTGGTCTCCTCCGGTTGGTGTTTTCTCGCGGCGATGATCGTCGCGTACGGCTTCGCCAACCTCCTCCAGTCGGTGGCCGCGGCCCGCACCACTGTCCATCACACCTTCGACCCGGGCCTGTTGCTGCGTCTCGCCGGGCACCGGACGTACCTGATCGGCCTGGGCTGCCAGATCGGCGGATTCGTGCTCGCCTTCCTGGCCCGCCGGGACCTGCCGCTGTTCCTGGTGCAGGCGAGCGTCGCGGCCGGGCTCGGGGTGACCGCCATCCTCGGGGTGCTGGTGCTGAAGTGGCGGTTGCCGGTGGCGGAGGTGGTGCTGCTGGCCCTGCTCTTCGGCGGGATCACCGCGCTGGTGCTGTCCGCCCGGCCGGCGCCGTCGAAGCAGCTCGGCACCGCTGGGTCGATCGCCCTGCTGGTGGCGCTCGGTGTGATCGCGGTGCTCGGCGTCTTCGCCGTCCGGCTGCGCGGGGCGCCCGGCTCGGTGGCTCTCGGCTCGCTGGCCGGGTTGGCGTTCAGCTCGGCGGCGGTCGCCGCCCGTCCCCTGGCGTCCGCGCCGTCCGCCGAGGCGTTCCTCTCCCACCCGCTGTTCTACCTGCTGATCGCCCACTCGATCGTCGGTCAACTGCTGCTGGGGTTGGCCATGCAGCGCGGTTCGACGACCGCGGCGGTCGCCGCGATGGACGCCGCCGGCGCGGTGCCGGCCGCGGTCGTCGGCCTGCTGCTGCTCAACGACAAGATCTGGCCGGGCCGGGAGTGGTTGGCCGCGGCCGGTTTCCTGGTCACCCTGGCCGCGGTGATCGGGCTGACCCGGTACGCCGAGCCGCAGCAGCAACGCGCGGTGGCACACCGTCGCGACCAGGCCATGGTCGTCGTAGGGCGGTCCGGCTGAGACACCGGGCCGCCCGACCGGCCCGCTCAGGCCTCGACCGGCTTGCGGCGACTCACCACCCGCTCGTAGAGCCGCTCCAACGCGCCTGCGGTGCGCTCCCAGGTGTAGCTGCTGCGCACCCGGTCCACAGCGGCGTGCCCGTAGGCGAAGCGGCCGGCGTTGTCGGCGAGCAGCCGGCGCAGCGAGACGCCGAGCGCCCGCACGTCGCCGGGGGCCACCAGGCGGCCGGTGACCTCGTCGACGACGGCGTCCGCCAGGCCGCCCATCGCGTAACCGATCACCGGCACGCCGCAGGCCATCGCTTCCAGCGACACCCGCCCGGCGGAGGAGTAGTGCGGCGTGCAGGCGACCACGTCCGCCGAGCGGTACCAGGTGGCCATCTGGTCGTGCGGCACCGCTCCGACGAGCCGTACCTGGTCGACGACGCCGACCTGCTCGGCCAGCTCACGCAGCCGCCGCGCCTCGGCATGGTTGGCCAGTTGGTCGGCCGGCGGCCCACCGGCGATGACCAGCTCGGCGTCGCCGACCAGTCGCATCGCCCGGACCAGGTCCTCCTGGCCGTGCCCCGGGGACAGTGAGCCGACCGAGAGGATGCGGGCCCGCTGTTCGCGGGGGGCCGCCTCGCCGTCGGGCTGAAACTGCTCGATGTCCACACCGGCCGGCACCAGCGCGACCGAGCTGCGTTGCAGACCCATCCGGGTCAGCTCGTCGACCTCGTCGTTCGACTGGGCGACGGCGATGTCGACCGCCCGGGTCAGCGCACGTTCGAGAGTGATCCGCTCCCCCGGCCCGCCGTAGTGGCCGCCCAGGTGGCGTGCCTGCTCGACGCCGAGCGAGTGGAACGTCTGCACCACCGGGATCTCGGTCTCCCGGACGGCGTGCGCGGCGGCCAGGCCACCGACCCAGTAGTGCCCGTGCACCACCTCGGGCCGCCAGGCGCCGGACCACGAGTCGGCCAACCAGCGGCCGAACTCCGTGACGTACGGGATGAGTTTCGCGGTGGGTAGTGGGGTGGGCGGGCCGGCTGGCACCTGCAGCACCTGGTAGCCATCGACGTCGACGGTCGCCGGCAGGCCGGGGTCGTCCCGGCGCTCGTACAGCCGTACGTCATGGCCTCGCTCGGCCAATTCGGCGGCGACCCGTGCGATGTGTTGCCGGGTGCCGACCGGTGGGCCGTCGGCGTGGCGGTATGAGCTGGCGTGCGCGCAGACGAGGCCGACGCGCATGGGTCACCTCCCTGCGATCTTTCCTCGGCAGTGGTCCTCCCGTTCAGAGCGTCCCATTAACCTCGGGGGCGGGAGTCGAAACCTGGCAGATCGGGAACAGTGCCCGCGAGTGCCACCGACGCTTGCGCCACGGCAACCACATTGACCACACCACACGGCAATCCCACGAAGATCGACAATCAACAGGTGGCATGACCTGGCCTGGGCGGGGGTACCGCTGAGGAATGCCGCTGACCCGCAGCCTCGACGATTCGACCGTGGTGATCACCGGCGCGTCCAGCGGGATCGGCACGGCGACCGCGTACGCGTTGGCCCGCCGGGGCGCGGCAGTCGTGCTGGCCGCCCGCAGCGAGGCGGCCCTCCGCCAGGTCGCGCTGCGCTGCCTGGAGCTGGGCGGCCGGGCGCTTGTCGTACCGACCGACGTGACCGATCTGGAGTCGGTGCAGCGGCTGGCCGATCGGGCGGCGGCCGAGTTCGGCCGGATCGACGCCTGGGTGAACAACGCCGGCGTCGGCGCGGTGGGTCTGTTCGACGAGATCCCGGTCGCCGAGTTCCGCCGGGTGCTGGAGGTCAACCTGCTCGGCACGGTGCACGGCATCAAGGCCGCCCTCCCGTACCTCGGCGCGGCCGGCGGTGGCGTGCTCGTCAACAACGCCTCGGCGCTGGCCGAGGTGGCCATGCCGTACCAGTCGGCGTACAACGCCACGAAGCACGGCATCCGCGGGCTGGCCGACACGGTCCGACAGGAGCTGCGGGTCACCGGTCGCGGCCAGATCTCCGTCTGCACGGTGCTGCCGGCCACCATCGACACCCCGTTCTTCCGGCACGCGGCGAACCACAGCGGGCGGGAACTGATGCCGCCGCCCCCGATATACCCGCCGGAGGTGGTCGCCGAGACCATCGTCCGGGTGCTGCGCCGGCCCCGCCGCGAGGCGTACGCCGGCGGCGCGGCCCGCCTGCTCGGCCTGCAGTGGCGGCTGGCGCCCGCGCTCGTGGAGCGCGCTCTCGGCTGGTACGCCCACCGCGCACAGTTCGGCCCGGGCGCGCGGGTGGACACCAGCGGCAACGTCTTCGACGCCGACGGGCAGGCCCACCGCGACGGCGGCTGGCACGGTCGACGGCGTCAGTTGGTGCGGATGACCGCCGCGTTCGGTCTCGCCGCCGCCGGCACCGCCGTCGGGACGATGGCGGCGATCAACCGCCGATCAAGGCTGGCGCCCTGATGACCGGCATCGACCGCCCGAATGCGCGAACCGTCACCGACGCGCACAATGGTGCGATCATGTCGAGCTGTCTGGTGGAGATCGACGATTCGTCGGCGGTGGTCCGGCTGACCGGGACGCTTGATGCCGCCGGAGCCGAAACGGTACGCGGCGCCCTGCTGGCCTGCCTCTGGGACCGACCGGGTCCGGTGGTGGCCGACGTGAGCGGGCTGCGGGTCGCGGACGCGGCCGGACGTGCCGTCTTCGCCGAGGTGCGCCGCGAGGTCGCCGACTGGCCCGCCGTGGATCTGCTGGTGTGCGACCCGGCGGTCGACCGGTCCGAGCAGGTGGACGCCGCAGCGCCGACCCGGCCGAGCATGGTGGCCGGCGTGCCGGCCTGGCCGACGGTGGACGGCGCGTTGGCCTCGGTCGCGGTGGCGCCGCTGGCGGCGGTGCTCAGCGCCGACCTGGCCCCGGCGGTGGGAGCCGCCCGGCAGGCCCGTGACCTGGTCACCACCGGCTGCCGACGCTGGGGCATGTCGATGCTTGTCGACCCGGCCAGTATCGCGATCACCGAAATGGTGAACAACGTGGTGGCGCACGCACGCACCCCGATGACGGTACGGCTGGCACCCCAGGGCGACACCCTGCACCTGGCGGTGCGCGACTACTCCGCGCGTCGGCCGACGTTCGCCGGGCTCTCCCCGCCGAACCGGGTCGGCGGCCGGGGTCTGCTGCTGATCGACACGGTGGCCCGTCGCTGGGGCAGCAGCGCCCTGCCGGATGGCAAGGTCGTGTGGTGCGTGCTGCACCCGGAGGACGAGGCCGCGCACCTCAGCTGATGCGGCGTTTCGCCTCCGGCGCCGGTTTTGCCAATGGCACAGCCTGCGGTGCTCCGGTTATGGCGGCAGGGCAGCGGGTAGTGATCAGACATGCGCGACAACGAGTACCCGACCCCCGTGTCCGACACCGAGGCGCAAGGTCTGCCCGACACCGCCGATGACGACTCGACCGCCAACGACGACGTCCTCACCGGGCGCGAGGCGGACGGCCCGGACCCGGCCCAACTCCCTGGCGACCGGACGCCGGTGGCGGTGGACCGCTTCGGGACGACCGCCGAGGAGCAGCTCGACGGTGAGTCGTTGGACTACAAGCTCGACCGCGAGGTCTACGAGCGCCCGGCGGACGACCCGCTGGCCGGAACGATCGACCCGAAGATCGCCTTCGAGGCGGACAACCTGGAAGCCGCCGCGGAGGCACAGCTGGACGCCGACGTGATGGACCCGGGGCCCACCTCGGATCCGAACTCGCCGGTCTCCCTCTACGACCACGGTCAGCTCGGCACGGTGGCCGACGCCACAGTGGGTCGGCTGGTCGAGCCGGACGAGGGGTCGCACACCGACCAGGAGACCAACTCGGTGGCGTACGACGCCGGTTCCGCCGGCGGCGGGGCGACCGCCGAGGAGTTGGCCATCCACGAGACGGAGCCGCCGCGCTCGGTCTGAGGAGGGTCAGTCGTCCAGGCCGCGTTCGATGGCGTACCGGGTCAGCTCGACGCGGTTGTGCAGTTGCAGCTTGCCCAGGGTGTTCTGCACGTGGTTCTGCACCGTGCGGTGCGACAGCCCGAGTCGCTGCGCGATCTGCTTGTACGACATCCCCTTCGCCACCAGCCGCAGCACCTCGGTCTCCCGGTCGGTGAGCCGGGGCGTCGCCGGTTCCGCTCCGCCGGCCGGGTCGGGTCCCTGCCCCGGCCCGGCGGCCAGCCGGCGGTACTCGCCGAGGACGAGCCCGGCGAGGCCGGGGGTGAAGACCGCGTTGCCGGCCGCGGTCCGGCGGACCGCGTCGAGGAACTCCGCGGGCGCTGTCGACTTCACCAGGTAACCGGTGGCCCCCGCCTTGACCGCGTCCAGCACGCTCTGCTGTTCGCCACTGGCGGTGAGCATCAGCACCCGCACGTCGGGCAGTGCCGCACGCAGACCCTGGATCACCTCGACGCCGGAGATGTCCGGCAGTTGCAGGTCGAGAACGACGACGTCGGGCCGGGCGGCGGCGGCCACCCGGATGGCCTGGAGGCCCTCACCGCTCGTCGCCACCACGAGGAATCCGGCCTCGGTCAGGTCGCGGGCCACGCCCTCCCGCCACATCGGATGGTCGTCGACCACCATCACCCGGGTGGGGTTCACCGCCGTGCCCTCGGCACGGTCAGTTCGATCTCGGTGCCGGCGTCGGGTGCGGACGCGATCCGCACCGTCCCGCCCAGCTCGACCACCCGGCCCCGGATCGACTGGGTCACGCCGAGCCGGCCCTGAGCGGCGGCCTCGGCCAGCCGGCCGTCCGGGATGCCCGGGCCTTCGTCGCGGATCGACACCGTCACCGTCTCCCCCTCGTCCTCGATCAGCACCCAGGCCCGTCCGCCGGCGTGCCGCCCCACGTTGTCCAGGGCCGCGCCGGTCGCGGCGGCCAACTCTCCGGCCACCGCGCGGGGCAGCGGCACCGGGGTGGCCGGGGCGGAGAGCGCCACCGCCGATGAGGCGTACCGGCCGAGCAGGGTCCGCAGGTCCACGGCCGCGTCGGGCCCGTCCAGGGGCACGGCGGCGGCCGGACCGGTGCCGGCGATCAGCGCCCGCAACGCGGCCTCCTGCTCGCCGGCCAGCCGGGCCAGCTCGCCGGCTTCGCCGGGCAGGTCAGCGCCCCTTCGTTGGACAAGCGCCAGCACCTGGAGCACCGAGTCGTGGATTCCCCGGGCCAGTCGTTCCCGCTCCCGCGTGGCGGCCTCCAGCTCCACCGCACGCTGCAGTCGCGCCTCGGCGCCGGCCGCGAGTCGGGCCACGTGCCCGACCACCACCCCGGCGAGCAGCATGAGGATGACCCCGGTGAACGAGGACTGGCCGATCCGCTCCCGGGTGCCCAGGTCCGCGCCGGCAACCAGCAGCGCGGCGACCGTGCCCCGCCGCCGGCCGCCGGAGACGGCCCACGCCAGCACCGGGCCGGCCATCCAGGCCACCCCCATCGTGGGTACGCCGTGGGTGAGCGCCGTCCGCCCGACCACCCACGGGGTGGCGAGCACGACGGCCAGCACCACTCCGAGATCGGCCAGCAGCAGCGGCCAGCGCCGCCAGGCCGGTCGGGCGTACGCGAAAGCGGTCACCCCGGTCCAGGTCATCATCACGAGGACCAGGGCCCCGACGGCGTACGGGTGGGCGTACCGGTCGGCGTCGCGCACCGCGAGCACGCAGACGTACGCCAGCGACGCCAGCCTGAACACCGCAAGCGCACGCCACAGCGGCACCTCGAATCCACCCGGCGGCGACGGCATGGCCGTCACGATGCCATATGCGGCCGGTAGCACGGCGGGCAGCGAGTGCGGTTCGGGAAACCCTGACGTACGGTGGAAAAGCCGCGAAATACTCCGAGATGCGCCGCCGGGACGGGCCCATGACGAACGCAGATCCGCACGCACCGCGTACGGTTGTGCCCATCGAACCTGCCCTCCTGATCGCCGACGCCTTCGACCAGGCCCAGGTGACCGAGATTCGACACTCGGTCACCTCCTGCGCGCACGCCTCCGGGCTCGCCGGCCAACGGCTTGACGATTTCGTGCTCGCGATCAACGAGTTGATCACCAATGCGGTGCGGCACGGCGGCGGACGGGGATGGCTCCGGCTCTGGCACGAGTCGGAGCTGCTGGTCTGCGAGGTCGCCGATCACGGGCACGGGATCAGCCCGCAGCGGCTGGGCGATCGCACCCGGCCGACCACGGACACCGCCGGCGGCTGGGGCCTCTGGCTGGCCCGCGAGCTGACCGACGCCATGGAGGTCGTCACCAGCACCGCCGGCACCACCGTCCGCGTCACCACAAGCCTCGCCCAGCACAACCACACCCCGCGCTAACCCCACCCCCACCCCCACCCCCACCCGTCGATCATGGAGTCGTGGTGGGCGACAGCTCCGCATGCGCCCCTTATGCGAGGCACCACAACTCCATGATCCACGCTGGTCAGGCCAGGCGTTTCGGCGATCTTGCGGTTTCTGTTGTCAGGATGAGTGGGATATCCCTTATGTCGCGACAGAAACCGCAAGATCGCGCGGGTGCGGTGTGAGGGCTGGGCGCGGGCGCGGGGGCGGGGGCGGGGGCGGGGGCGGGGGCGGGGGCGGGAGAGGCACGGTCAGGCGAACAGCGCGGAGACGGATTCTCCGTTGTGGATCCGGCGCATCGCCTCGGCCAGGGCCGGGGCCACCGACAGCACCTCCAACGCGGGGACCCGCTTCACGGCCGGGATGGGCACCGTGTTGGTGCAGACGATCTCCAGGACGCCGTCCTGGTCGCTGAGTCGCCGCAACGCGTCACCCGAGAAGAGCCCGTGCGTGCAGGCGAGCCGGATCGAGCGGACCTTCAGGCCGCGTAGGTGCTCCATCAGCTCGATCACCGTGCTGCCCTTGGCGATCTCGTCGTCCAGCACGATGACGTCCCGATCGGCCACCTCGCCGATCACCGCGCTGATCGTGACCAGGTCGTCGCTGAACCGCTGCTTCGCCCCGGCCGCGACAGGCGTGCCGAGCAGCCGGGCGAAGGCCGCCGCCTCCTTGGCGTTGCCCAGGTCGGGCGAGACCACCACCGTGTTGCTCAGGTCGTAGCGCCGGAAGTGGTTGGCCAACTCCCGCAACGCGTGCAGGTGATCAACGGGAACGCTGAAGAAGCCGTGCACCTGCGGCGAGTGCAGCGTCATCGCGAGCACCCGATCGGCACCGGCCGACGTGAGCAGGTCGGCGACGAGCCGGGCGCCGATCGAGATTCGCGGCGCGTCCTTCTTGTCCGAACGGGCGTACGCGTAGTGCGGCAACACCACTGTGATCCGGCCGGCCGACGCGCCCCGGGCGGCGTCGATCATCAACAGCAGCTCGACCAGGTTTTCCTGCACGGGCGGCACCAGCGGCTGGATCAGGAAGACGTCCCGCTCCCGGCAGTTGGCCTGCAACTGCACTTCCAGACAGTCGTTCGCGAATCGGGACACCCGCACCGGATGCAGCGGCACACCGAGGTGGGCACAGATCTCGGCGGCCAGGTCGGGATGGGCGGTTCCACTGAAAACTGCGATGTCGCGCACGTTCGCACATCGTAGGGGACGTGGTGGGCGGCGGACGGCGGCGGGCCGTAACCGGACGTGACGCCTGTCGCACCACGCCGCCGTGTTGGGTACGGTGCTGCGGTGACCCCCGAGTACGTCGCCGCCATCGACCAGGGCACCACCTCCTCGCGGTGCATCGTGTTCGACCGGGCCGGGGACATCGTCGCCGTCGCCCAGCGCGAGCACCGGCAGATCTTCCCCCGCCCCGGCTGGGTGGAACACGACGCCGAGGAGATCTGGGACAACGTCGAGCAGGTCGTCGCCGAGGCGCTGCGGGCAGCCGACACCGACGCGACCGGGTTGGCCGCCGTCGGCATCACCAACCAGCGGGAGACCACAGTCGTCTGGGACCGGGCCACCGGCCGCCCGGTGGCGAACGCCATCGTCTGGCAGGACACCCGCACCGGACCGCTGCTGCGCGAGCTGGCCTCGGCGTACGGCGAGGAGCGGTTCCGGGCCCGCACGGGCCTGCCGCTGGCCACCTACTTCGCCGGGCCGAAGCTGCGCTGGCTGCTCGACGAGGTCGACGGCCTGCGCGAGCGCGCGGAGCGCGGCGAGGTGCTCTTCGGCACCATGGACAGCTGGCTGATCTGGAAGTTGACCGGCAAGCATGTCACCGACGTGACGAACGCCAGCCGGACCATGCTGATGGACCTCACCACCCTGGACTGGGCGCCGGAGCTTCTTGACGCGATGGGTGTGCCGGCGGCGATGCTGCCGGAGATCCGCTGCTCCGCCGAGGTGTACGGCACCGCCACCGGCGTGCTCGCCGGGGTGCCGGTGGCCAGCGCGCTCGGCGACCAGCAGGCCGCCCTGTTCGGGCAGACCTGCTTCCAGCCGGGCGAGGCGAAGTGCACCTACGGCACCGGCAGCTTCCTGCTGCTCAACACCGGCGCCAGCCCGGTCCCGTCGACACACGGCCTGCTCACCACGGTCGCCTACCGGATCAAGGACCAACCCCCGGCGTACGCCCTGGAGGGCGCGATCGCGGTCACCGGCTCGCTGGTGCAGTGGTTGCGGGACAACCTCGGGTTGATCTCCACGGCGGCCGAGGTGGAGGACCTGGCCCGCACCGTCGACGACAACGGCGGCTGCTACGTGGTGCCGGCGTTCTCCGGGCTGTTCGCCCCGCACTGGCGCAGCGACGCGCGGGGCGTGATCGCCGGCCTGACCGGCTACATCACCAAGGGGCACCTGGCGCGGGCGGTGCTGGAGGCGTCGGCGTGGCAGACCCGCGAGGTGGTCGACGCCATGGACGCCGACTCCGACGTGGCGCTGCGCCGGCTCCGGGTGGACGGCGGGATGACGGCCAACAGCCTGCTCATGCAGTTTCTCGCGGACGTGCTCGACGTGCCGGTGATCAGGTCCCGGATCACCGAGACCACCTGCCTGGGCGCCGCGTACGCGGCCGGTCTGGCGGTCGGCTTCTGGCCGGATCTGGCCACCCTGCGGGCGCAGTGGCGCTCCGACGCGCAGTGGGAGCCGGCGATGGCTCCGGAGCTGCGCGAGAAGGAGTTGGCCCAGTGGCGCAAGGCCGTGCAGCGCACACTCGACTGGGTGGACTGAACGGCTCAGCGGCCGCGCCGTAACCGCTGCACCCCCGCCCGCAGGAAGACGACGGCGAGCGCCACCATGGGTCGCCTTCGGACCGCCGAAGTCGCAGGACCCGACCTGGATGCTCACCCGCTCGGCACCGATCACGTTGCGCCCGAGGCCGACGGGCATCACCAGGACGACCAGAAGCATGAGGATGGGCACCAGAACCCGTTGCCAGCGCGGCCGGCCGGCCATCCGGGCCACGTAGCCCTCGGGCGGCGGCGACACGGACCATCGGGTTGGCAGGCTCCCGGGAGGCCATGGACCGCAGGCTATCAGCGTGCGGCGCCTCGCTCAGTCCCAGCGGTTGCCGGTCAACTTCTCGTACACCTCGACGTAGCGGGCACGGGTGGCCTCGACCACCTCGTCCGGCACGTCCGGCGCCGGGGGCTGCTTGTCCCAGCCGCCGCCGGTGGCCCAGTCCCGCACGTACTGCTTGTCGTAGGAGAACTGCACGCGGCCCGGCTGGTACGACTCGGCCGGCCAGAACCGCGACGAGTCGGAGGTGAGCAGCTCGTCGGCGAGGACCAGGATGCCGTCCGGCGCCAAGCCCAGCTCGATCTTGGTGTCGGCGATCAGGATGCCCCGGTCGGCGGCCAGCTCCGCGCCGCGCCGGTAGACGTCGATGGTGATCTGCCGCAGTCGCTCGGCGGTGGCCTGGCCCACCTTGTCCACCACGTCGTCGTACGTGATGGGTTCGTCGTGTTCGCCCATCGGCGCCTTGCTGGACGGTGTGAAGATCGGCTCGGGCAGGATCGACGCCTCGCCCAGCCCTCGCGGCAGCGGTATGCCGGAGACGGCCCCGGTCTGCTCGTACTCCCGTAGGCCGCCACCGGTGAGGTAGCCGCGAGCGACGCACTCGACCGGAAGCATGTCCAGCCGTTGGCAGCGGATCGCCCGCCCGGCGAACTCGGCGGGCACGTCGGTGGCCGAGATGACGTGGTTCGGCACCAGGTCGGCGAGCTGCTCGAACCACCACAGCGAGAGTGCGGTGAGCAGGCGACCCTTGTCCGGGATCGGCGTCGGCAGCGCCACGTCGTAGATCGAGATGCGGTCCGAGGCGACCAGGATCAGGTCGTCGCCGTCGGCGTACAGGTCCCGAACCTTGCCCGAGTGCAGAAGTTCCACGCGCCCTAGTACACCACGCGACATCGGAGGGACCGATTCGACCACCCGCGCCGGGGGGTGACCGGACGGACGTTGACACCTTCGTGCGCTCCCTGCGTGAATGGTCCGACCGCCGCCCTCGCAGGTCCAGGAGACCCCCGTGCCCGTTGTTCCACAGCCGATCGACCGCCTCGGCGCCGACCCGGGCCGGCGCCGACTGCTCACCGCGCTGCTCGGTGCGCCCCTGCTCACGTCCGGCGCGCTGGCCGGATGCAGCGACGGCGCCGACACGTCGAGCCAGGACGGGCCGGTCGAGCTGTCGGTCTTCTGGTGGGGTGGCACCAAGCGTGCCGAGCTCACCGAGAAGGTGCTGCGGCTCTACTCGGACCGCAACCCACGGGTCACCTTCCGGGTCACCTGGCAGGGCGCCGACGGCTACTACGAGCGACTGGCCACCCAGGCGGCCGGCGGGAACGTGCCGGACCTGATCCAGATCGACGACACAGTGCTCACCGAGTACGCGCAACGCCAGATCATCCTCGACCTCACCGACCAGATCCGCGACCATCACCTCGACCTGCGGGGCCTGCCGGAGGGCCTGATCCGCTACGGCACGGTGGAGGGGCGGACGATGGCGGTGGCCGCCGGGCAGACCCACGTGGGTGTGGTCTTCAACCGGGACCTGCTGCGGGAGCTACGGGTGCCGGAGCCGCGCGCCGGAATGAGCTGGGCCGAGTACACCTCCTGGGCGGAACAGGTCACCGAGGCCAGCGAGGGCAGGGTGGCCGGCACCATGGACGGGTCCGGCGACTACCGGGCGTTCTGGCTCTGGCTGCGGTCGCAGGGCGGCGAGCTGTACCGGGGCAAGCAGCTCGGTTTCGGCGTGGAGCAGCTGATCGCCTGGTTCGAGCTGTGGCAGCGGGCCCGCAGGGGACGGGCCACCCCGGGCGCGGCGCTTGTCGAGCAGGCCGACAGCCGCGAGCCGTCTCGGCAACTGGTGGTGACCGGTTTGACCGCCGCGTCGTTCGCGTGGTCCCACCAACTGCCCGAGTTGCAGCGTCTCACCGAGGCCGAGCTGGGCATGGTCGGCCTGCCGGGGCCGACCGGCGCGCAGTGGGCGCGCGCGTCGATGTACTGGGCCGCGTTCCGGGGCACCCGCCACCCGGACACCGTCGCCGACGTGATCAATTTCCTGACCACGAACGGCGAGGCCGGCACCGTCCTCGGCCACGAACGTGGCCTGAACGCCAGTCTCGCCGTCCGCCGCTATGCAGAGGGCAGCATCACCGACCCGGCCCAGCAACGGGCCGCCGCGTTCGGCGAGGCCATCGCCGACCAACTCGGGCCCGCCCCGGCGCCACCCCCGAAGGGGCACGCCACCGTGCGGACCCTGCTGGTCGCCACCGCGGAGAGCATCCGCGTCAAGCGGGCCGGCACCCGGGAGGCCGCCTCACGTTTCATCGCCCAGGCCAACGCCGCACTCGTGGCGTGACCCCCATCGGTCGGCCGACGGACCGCCGTCGACCGACCGATGGGGACGGGCCGCCGGGTCAGCGCGGCGGACCGTTGCGACGATTACGGGTCAGACGCAGCACCAGGAACACGATCACCCCAACCACCACCAGGCAGCAGAGCAGGCTGAGGATGCCGAAGCCGCCGCCGCCGCGGGACCGCCGGCGGGCGGCCTCCACCACCACCTCGCCGGTGCCCGTGGACGCCCAGGCCGCGACGGGCACGAAGACCGCCAGTACGGCCCCACCGAGGACCGCGCTGAGCCGGCCCCACCACTTACCGAATGAAGACATGTGCCCATCCTCGCCGAAGGACGCAACCTCGGCACGTCGGTCCGCGCCGAACCACGGGACCGAACCCGTCCGCGAGCACCCGACCGGGCGCAACGTCCCCGCAATCTTCCGGCAAAGATGATGATCTTTACATGAATCTCCGGAGGTGATCGGATTCGGCACATGGTCAACCCTGGAGGCAATGTGCTGCGCTCTCCCACCCGATCGATGAGGCCCTGAAGCCCGACCTGACCGCTCCCGGGGTGGACGTGTTGGCGGCGCGCTCGCAGCACATCACCTGGGGCGAGGGCTTCTACCTCACCGACAGCGGCACCTCCATGGCGGCGCCGCACGTCGCCGCCGCCTACCACCAGGACCAGGTCATCGCGACCGGATCGGTGGACGCCGGGCTGGTCAGGTCGTCCTCCAGCACCCAACGGCAGCCGATCCAGCGGACGATCACCTACACCAACACGACGACGGCCCCGGTCACGGTGGACCTCTCCGTCGACCAGGGCGCATCCCCGGCACAGACGTTCACGGCGGCCACCGACCGCGTCACGGTGCCCGCGAACGGAACCTCGACCGTCGACGTCGTGGTGGACCCCGGGGGCCTCCCGCCGGGCCGGTACTCCGCGCAGGTCACGGCCCGCTGGGCGACCGGCCAGGTGCACACGGCCGTCGGGGTCGCCGTCGAAGCCAAGAAGTACGACCTCACCATCCACCTGAAGGACCGCGCCGGCCGGCCCATCAGCGGCGAGGTCGAGATCGTCAGCGCCGACCAGGGCTCCACCTTCCTCTGGGTCCCGGACGGGAAGCTGACCAGCCGCTGGGCTCCCGGCTCCTACACGGTCGTCACCGCCGCCGACGTGCAGGGCCGCAACGGGCCCCGCTCCCTGGGGCTCGCGATGCTGACCGTTCCCGAGGTCGACCTGTCGACAAACCGGGTCGTGGAGCTCGACGCCTCGCGGGCACGCGAGGTCAAGGTGGCGACCGCCCACCCGACAGCCGTCACCAACACCAGGATCGACATCTACCGCTCCTTCACCGCGACCGAACCGACACCCACCGACTGGAACGCCCTGCGCGAGACCTTCTGGCCCGGCGCGGTCTACGACAGCCTGTGGGCCCTGCCGAGCAAGGGCAGGGTGACGAAGGGCAGCTTCGTCCTCACCACCAGGATCCGCGCCGTACCGACGCAGTTGGAGATCAGCTACGGCGGCCGACGCGTCAGCGATCCCCTCGTACAGCCCGGCGCACGACCGCTGACCGACGGCACCACACGCCTCGACGCCGTCTTCGCGGGCAACGGCGCGAAGGACGACTACGCCGGCCTGTCCGCCCGTGGCCGGGCCGTGGTCGTCCGCGCCAACGACTCGGTGACCCCCACGGATCAGGCCGCGGCGGCGCAGACCGCCGGGGCGGCGATGCTCGTCGTCGTCAACGACCGCGAGGGTCGCAAGAGCGACTGGTACGGCAACCCCGACGCCGCGACGACCGGGCCGATCCCGGTCGCCTCGGTGACAATTGACGAGGGCGAGGCGTTGATCCAGAAGATCACCGCCGCCGGGCGCGACGCGGTACGGCTGACCGTGCTGGCCCACCCCGCGCCGAATACCTGTACGACCTGGTGGACTACCACCGAGGTGGCGTACCCAGGGACCCGTCGGCCAAGACCGGCCCGCGCAACCTCGCCCGGATCGACCTCACCTTCTCCCCGCCCCCGGGCAAGCGGTCCGCCGAAACACGTGTGGACTTCCCGCCCTACGAGTACGCGGCGGGACGCCCGTTCCCGATGGAGCCGGTCGCGTCCGGACCGCGTACCGACTGGGTGTCCGCCGGCGGCGACGTCAAGTGGATGCAGTACGCCGACGTCGCCGACTGGGCGCGGTCGAACACGGAGGCGATCGCCTACCGGCCGGGCAGCGTCCAGAAGGACCGCTGGTTCGGGCCCATCACCCACCCGCGTCTACTCAGCACCGAGATCCCAGTTCGCGGCGAGACCGCCATGAGCGCGTACATCCAGGGGTTCGGCGACGCGGGGGCCGCGCACAGCGGCGGGGCCAGCCTGCCGCAGGTCGTGACGTTCTATCAGGGCGACAGGCAACTGACCCGGTTCGACGGCTGGCCGAAGGTCGGCGCGGGTGACCTGCCGCCGGAGAAACTGCCGTACCGACTGGTGGTCGAAACCACCGGCAAGCCCGAATTCAGCCCGTACTCGACCGCCACGCACACCGAGTGGCGCTTCGTCTCCGGCGGCAGCGCGGAGGTGCAGGCCATCCCGCTGGTCCAACTGGACTACGGAACGGACGTGGACGCCGCGGGTCGGGCGACGCGCAGGACCGACTTCTCGATCACGCCCGTGGTGGTGGGCAGCACCGCGGCACGCGACGCCGTGTCGGCGCTCACGCTCGAGGTCTCCTACGACGACGGGGCGACCTGGCAGCGGCAGGGGCTGACCGAGAAGAAGGGCGCCTGGCAGGCGCACCTGAACGCGCCCCGCCAGGCCGACTTCGTGTCCATCCGGGTCACCGTCACGCAGCGCAGCGGCGACGGTGTCACCCAGCGCGTCACCCGGGCCTTCGGCTTCCGGTAGCAACCGGGTGGGGCCGGCGCCCGCGAGGTGCCGGCCCCACGACGGGCCTTCCCCCGGTGCGAGCCAGTACGGCGCCCCACACGCTGTCGAGCGTCAGACGTACCAAAAAGGTCCGGCCCCCACGGATGGGGGCCGGACCTTTTTACTGCCGGTAGTAGCGGGGACAGGATTTGAACCTGCGACCTCTGGGTTATGAGCCCAGCGAGCTACCGAGCTGCTCCACCCCGCGTCGACTGGTTAACCCTAACCCATCCCGTTCCGGCGATGATCAGTGGGGTCACCTCCGCCGCCAGCGCGCAGGCTGCGCCTCGATCTGTCGAGCAGCGGCGGCCTCGATCAGTCGAGCAGCGGCGCACGGCGGAAAGTCGAAAGCCCGCCACCGGCGAACCGGAAGCGGGCTTTCGATGTTTCTCGTAGCGGGGACAGGATTTGAACCTGCGACCTCTGGGTTATGAGCCCAGCGAGCTACCGAGCTGCTCCACCCCGCGTCGG
>NZ_JBNCKO010000002.1:42353-320947 GCF_049841595.1 Micromonospora sp. DT228 | reverse complement strand
CGGCTCGCTAACCGTAGCGCACCACCCCCGGGCCCCGCAAAACGACATCCGAATCCGCCGGATCGCGGTCCGGGGCCGGTCAGTCGAGCCATGCCTCGATGGCGGCGACCGCGCGGCGGCTGTCCGTGTCGACCTGCGTCCGCGGGCTGGACCCGGTTTCCCAGCCCTTCTCCCAGAGGGTGGTCACCACGTCGCCGACCCGGATGGCCCGGACCAGCCGGACCTCCTCCCCACCGGTCGGGTCGCCGTTCAGGTCCTGAGCCGGCTTGCGCAGCTCGAACAGCACCGACTCGTCGCCGTACCCGACGTCGCCGAGTAGCCGCTGCCTGCTCAACACCTGCGGGACCTGGAAGGGCAGTTGCGTCTGCTCAGGGCAGTCGCGCACCGCCTGCCGCAGCTCCTCTAGAACGATTGTGGCTCGTCCGGCCCGGTAGACCGTGATGGATTGCGTGTAGGTGCCGTCCGGAACGTTCCCCTGGGGCGTTTTCGGCAGCTTGTAGACCAACGACTGGCTTCGCCGGTGCAGGATCGGTTCGCCCGGGATGCGGGCGCCGCACAGGCCCGGCAACGCGGCCAGATCCCGGTTCTCCGGCGCTATGCCGGTCTGGTTGGCCGGCGCGAGCGTGAAGAACGCCCGATCCGGAATGCCACCAGCAATACGTCCCGGTGACGCGGGGGTCGTACCCGGAGGTCGGCCGGACGTGGTCGGCGACGGCGAGCCGGCACTCGCACTCGGCGCGGGGATCGTCGGCGTGTCGGCCGGCGGGACGACGGGCGCCGGCGGCGGCATGGCCACCACCTGGGTGCCGATCACCACGCCGCCCGCCAGCAACGCCACGGCGAGGGCGCCCCCGACCGCACGCAGCCGGGCCCTCCGGTCCGCCCGCCGCCGCAGTACGCCGGGAACGCCCACGTCGCCAGCATCGGCGTCGGCGGCGAGGCGCTGGTACCAGTCGGAAAGTTCACGCGACATCGTTGGCCTCCACGTTCACGCTTGCGAGATCGGGCAGCAACGCGGCGAGCCGGGACCGGCCCCGGGAGAGCCAGGACTTCACCGTGCCGGCGGGCACGCCGACCTCATGGGCGATCTCCTCCACCGACATGTCGAACAGGTAGTGCAGAGCCAACGCCTGCCGCTGGTTCGCCGGCACCTGGCGCAGGGCCTGGAGTAGCAGCACGCTGTCCTCGGTGGGTGGTCCCACCGCCGGCGGGGGCCCCGCCAACCGCAACGCCCCGCGCAGGGAACGCAACCGCCGCCAGCGGTCGGTCGCCAACCGGGACACCACCAGCCGCAGCCACGCCTCCGGCGCGGGATGCCCCGCCAGCCGCCCCCAGTGCCGCCAGGCCCGGGTGTACGCCTCCTGCACCAGGTCCTGCGCCTCGCCGTGGTCACCGGCGACCGCATAGCCGTACCTCGCCATCCGTCGCGCGGTGCTGCGGTAGAAGTCATCGAAGCTCTGCGCGTCACGCACGACTGTTCCCCCTCGTTCCACCCCGTCGACTTGAGGACGGCCGGACGGTGTCGCCGGTTGCGGTCCGGTCCGACCTTTCGGCGCGGCCACGGTCGGGCAGCCGGCGAAACGACGGCGGAGCCCCCGTCGCCAGGACCGGGTGGTCCGACGACGGGGGCTCCGAGAGGCGCTCCGGGGCGAGTGCGGTCAGCCGCCCGCGCTCGGGCTGCCACTCGGCGACGGCGGGGCGCCACCGCTTGGCGTCGCGGTCCGGTCGGCGGCCTGCTGCGCCTGCTGGAACGCGGTAAGCGCCTCGTCAAGCGTCTTGAGCGCACGGCCGTACCGCTCGAAGTCACCCGAGGTCTGCGCGGCCCGTACCTCGGTGATCGCGGTCTGCACCCGGTCCGCGGCGACGGCCAGGTCACCCGTCGGTGGCGGATTGCTGGCGCTCGGCGTCGGCGTCGGCGTCGGCGTCGCGGTCCCGCTGGGCCCCGGCGTCGGGGTTGTCGGCGTCGTCGGGTTGCCCCCGGTCGTCGGGGGCGGCGACGTGCCCTGCCCGGCCTTCTTCCCCTGCTCGACCAGCTGCTTGATGCCGTCGTTGATGTTGTCGGCGAGCGCCACGAAGGAGCCACCGTCGCCGTAGGAGAGCAACACCTTCTGCAACAGCGGGTACGCGTCCTGCTGGTTGCTCTTCACGTAGACCGGCTCGACGTAGAGCATGCCGTCGGCGAAGGGCAGCGAGAGCAGGTTGCCGTACTGCACCTGCGCCTGGTTGCTGGAGAGCAGGTTGAGCTGCTGGCGGATGTTGGCGTTGTTCGTCATCTGTTGGTGCACCTGCACCGGACCGGAGATCCGGGTCTGATCCGGCAACTCCAGCACCTCCAGCCGGGGCTGCCCGCCGACGTACGACCCGGAGATCAGCGCGGCCAGGTTCTGCCGGCCGTTCGGGGTGACCGCCGCGGTGAGCTGGAACCGGGGGCTCTCCTGCCCCGGGAACTGGGTGAACAGGTAGTACGGGGGCTGCTTCTGACCGCTGTCCGGAGCGTCCGGCACCGTCGGCACCTGCCAGAAGTCCTGTGCGGAGTAGAAGTCGCCCGGGTTTGTCACGTGGAACTTGGTGAGCAGGTTGCGCTGCACCTTGAACATGTCCGCCGGGTAGCGCAGGTGCTCGGTCAGCTCGACCGGGATATCCGCCTTCGGCAGCACCAGGTCACCACCGAACGCCTTGTTCCAGGCCTTGAGCACCGGATCGGTGTCGTCGTACTCGTAGAGCTTCACGGTGCCGTCGTACGCGTCGACGGTGGCCTTCACGGAGTTGCGCATGTAGTTGACGTTCTCCCGGGCCAGCTGGAAGGTGCCCCGGTTGGTCAACTCGTCGGTGGTCTCGGTCTGCAGGTTGACCCGCTCGGCGTACGGGTAGGTGGCCGCCGTGGTGTAGCCGTCGACGATCCACTGCACCCGACCGTCGACCACCGCCGGGTACGGGTCGCCGTCCAGCGTGAGGAACGGCGCGACCTTCTCCACCCGGTCCCGCGGGTTACGCACGTAGAGCAGCCGGGAGTCCTTGTTGACCGCCTCGGAGAGCAGGAAGTTGGACTCCTGCTCCTTGATGGAGTACAGCAGCCGCCGGGTGAAGGACCCGATCTTGACGCCGCCCTCGCCGGTGTAGGTGTAGGACTCGCCGCCGCCCTCGCCGACCGGCCTGTCGAACTCGGCCTTCTTGTTCGGGTCGGCCTGACCGACGATCGCGTAGTCGTCGGCCGCCATCCGCTCGCCGTAGTAGATACGCGGCTGCTTGGCCGGGATCTGCTCGGTCTGCGAGGAGCACGCCTCCTGCGTCTTCTCGCCGAGGAAGCCGGAGACGAAGAACGGCTGCCCACCGCAGACCACCTGGTTGGCCGGGGCGGCGACCAGCCCGTACCCGTGGGTGTAGACGGTGTGCCGGTTGATCCAGGTGTTCTGCTGGTCGGTCAGCTCGCCGTAGTTGATCTCCCGGACGCCGACCACGTAGTCGGAGACCTTCCCGTTCACCCCGTACCTGTCGATGTCCAGCTTGGGGCCGAAGTCGTAGAAGCCACGCACCTGCTGAAGCTGGGTGTACGTCTCGCTGACCAACTGCGGGTCGAGCAGCCGCACGTTCGACACCACCGAGGTGTCGGTGGCCAGGTTGCCCGGTGGGGTGAGGTTGTTCGCCGCGTACGGGGTCGTCTGGGTGGCCCCCAACCCGAACGCCGCCCGCGTCGCGTCGATGCTGCGCTGGATGTACGGCGCTTCCTTGTCCTTGGCGCTCGGCTTGACCTCGAAGGTCTGCACCGCCCAGGGGTAGATGCCGCCGATGGCCACCGCGGACACACCGAGCAGCGCCAGCGAGATCCCCGGCCAGACCAGGTTCCGCATCCAGGCGTTGGAGAACACGACGATCGCGATCGCCACCACGATCGAGATGTAGGCCAGGATCTCCTTCGCCGGCAGCAGCGCGTTGACGTCGGCGTAGCCGGCGCCGTACAACTTGGCGCCCTCGTTGTACTCCAGCAGCATGGCCCGCCGGTCCAGTACGTACGCGACGGCCTTCAACAGCACGAAGACCGCGACCAGGCTGCTCAGGTGCGCGCGGGCCGCGTTGCTCATCCGGTCCCCGACGCCCTGTAGGCGGACCCCGCCAAAGAGGTAGTGCACCGCCAGCGCGCCGATCACGGCCAGCACCACAGCGGTGAAGGCGACGCCGAGCAGGTAACGCCAGAACGGCAACTGGAAGACGTAGAAACCGATGTCCACCCCGAACTCCGGGTCCTTGACGCCGAAGTCACCGCCGTTGCGGAAGAGCAGCCACTGGGTCCACCGGTTCTGTGCGGAGAGGCCGGCGAAGAGCCCGACCACCGCGGCGGTAAGCGCGATCCAGGTGCCCAGTCGCGGGCTGAGCGCCATCCGATAACGCTCGAGCGTCGCCTGCTCCACCGAGTGCGGACGCAGTCGCGGGCGCAACCGATGGGCCAGCCACAGGTTGCCACCGACGACCACCGCCATGCCGAGACCGACGGCGAGGAAGAGCAACAGTCGGGTCACCAGCACACCTGTGAAGACCTCGGTGTAGCGGACCTCGTCGAACCAGAGCCAGTCCGTCCATGCTTGGACACCCCAGCCGAGCAGGGTGAAGAGCACGAACACCCCGACCAGGACAGCGATGGTGACGCGCCCGCGCCGGCTCATCCTGGGAAGGGGGCTGCTGCTACGCATGACCACTGTTGGCTCCGCACGCTCGATGTGATCGGCTCCGACCAGGCACCCAGAGTACGGGGTGTTCCTGAGCGTGTCGGGGCACGGTCACACCGGTCAGCAACGGGTCGGCTGACCCCCTGCGCGCAACGTCTCCAACGCGGTCATCGCCTCGTCCAGGGAACCCACCCGCAGCAGCGGCAAATCGGGCTGCGGATTGCGGACGGCCTCGGCGCAGTTGTCCGCCGGCACCAGAAAGACCTTCGCGCCGGCACGCTTCGCGCCGACCAACTTCTGGGCGATCCCGCCGATCGGCCCGACGGTGCCCTCGTCGTCGATGGTGCCGGTGCCGGCGATGATCTGACCGCCGGTGAGATCGGCCGGGGTCAGCTTGTCGACGATCCCCAGGGCGAACATCAGACCGGCGCTCGGCCCACCGATGTCGCCCAGGTCGATGCCGAGGGTGAACGGGTGCGGCTGCTGCTGATCGATCTCCACACCGATCCGCGGTCGGCCATCCTGCTCACGGCTTGTCACCGTCGCCGTGGCCGGCGCGCCGTCGCGGGTGTAGGCGATCGCCAACGCCGTACCCGCCGGCTTGGCCCGGACCAGTTCGGTGACCTTCGCGGCCACCGGCACCGGCTGACCGTCGACGGAGGTGATCACGTCGCCGGCCTTCAGCGCCCCGGCCGCCGGACCGTCCCCCGCCACCGTCTTGATCACGACCTGCACCGGGAAGCCCAACTCCCGCAGCGCGGCCGTCTCCGCGCTCGTCTGCGACGCCTTGAAGTCCTCCGCGTTGCGCTGCTCGACCTGCTCGGTCGACTCCCCCGGCGGGTAGACGAGCTCGCGCGGCACCACCGCCTCGTCGTCGGAGAACCAGCCCGCGATCGCCCCCCGCAACCGCACCGTGGGCTGCACCCCCACCGTGGTCAGCCGCAACTGGCCGGCGGAGGTCGAGGTCTCCCGCCCGGAGACCTGGATGACCTCCTTGCCGTCGGCCGTGCCGAGGGTGTTGACCGTCGGACCGGGGCCGAGCACCACGTACGGGATCGGCACCCGCAGCACCCCGATGCTCAGCAGGGCGGTGAACAGGGCACCGAGCAGGACCGTCAGGCCACGACGTCTCATGCCGCAGAGCGTACCGACCGGCCGGACCCCTCCTGCCGGATGCGCCACGCGACTTCGCCCTCAGCGCAACGCCAGCGACGGCGACCTGGGGCGCGGTCCGCGTACCGTAGACGTCGTGCCTGATATTCCGTTCGGTTTCGCGCTCCCGGGTGGGCAACCACCAGACCCCAACGATCCCGCGCAGATGCAGCAGTTCATGTCGCAGTTGCAGCACCTGCTCTCCGCGCCGGGCAGCGGTCCGGTCAACTGGGACCTGGCCCGGCAGGTAGCGGCCAGCCAGCTCGCGGCCGCCGGCGACCCGGCGGTGTCACCGTTTGAGCGCAACGCGGTCGAGGAAGCGCTGCGCCTGGCCGACCTGTGGTTGGAGCCGGCCTCGTCCTGGCCGTCGGGCATCCAGTCGCCGGTGGCCTGGAACCGCAACGAGTGGATCTTCAAGACGCTCGACGTGTGGCGCAAGCTCTGCGACCCGGTCGCCAGCCGGATGGTCGGCGCGATGAGCGACCTGGTGCCACCGGAGGCACGCGACCAGCTCGGCCCGATGCAGTCGATGGTGAGCACCCTCGGCGGCGCGCTCTTCGGCGGCCAGCTCGGCCAGGCGCTCGGCTCGCTCGCCGCGGAGGTGCTCTCCGCCGGCGACATCGGGCTGCCGCTCGGCCCGGCCGGCACGGCCGCCCTCATCCCGGCCAACATCCGGGCGTACGGCGAGGGCCTGGAACTTCCCGAGGACGAGGTCCGCCTCTACGTGGCGCTGCGCGAGGCCGCCCACCAGCGGCTGTTCCAGCACGTCCCGTGGCTGCGCGGGCATGTGCTCAGCGCGGTCGAGATGTACGCCTCGGGCATCCGCGTCAACCGGGAGGCGATCGAGGAGGCCATGGGCCGGGTCGACCCGACCGACCCGGAGTCGATGCAGGCGATCGCCCTGGAGGGCATCTTCACCCCGGAGGACACTCCGGCGCAGAAGGCCTCCCTGGCCCGACTGGAGACCGCACTCGCCCTGGTCGAGGGCTGGGTCTGCCACGTCGTGGACAGCGCCGCCAGCGACCGGCTGCCCAACGTCGTCCGGCTGGGCGAGGCGTTCCGTCGCCGCCGGGCCGCCGGTGGCCCCGCCGAGCAGACCTTCGCCGCACTCGTCGGCCTGGAGCTGCGCCCGCGTCGCCTCCGCGAGGCCGCCGCACTCTGGGCCGCGCTCACCGAGCACCGCGGCATCGAAGGCCGAGACGCCGTCTGGGGCCACCCGGACCTGCTCCCCTCCGACGACGACTTCGCCGACCCGGTCGCCTTCGCGATGAACGACATGGACCTGAGCGAGCTGGACACCTTCGACTTCACCGCCCCTGGTGGGGCCGAGGAGAAGGCCCCCGGTCAATTGGGCCAGTCAGGTCAGCCCGGTCCGTCCGACGAGACCGACGGCGAGGACGACGCCAAGTCCTGACGTCCACGCGACGACGGCTCACCCCCGGGTGCCCGCGAGATCGACAGCGGGCACCCGGGTACCCGGCGCGGGTCTGGTGTCGGGGCAGGCTGACGGTTCAGCCGGGTCGGCCCGACCCGGACAGAAGGGCGCGGGTCGCTTCCCACCCCTCGAGGGCGGGATCCAGCGTGGCCAGGTCAGCCGGGCCGCGCAGTCGGCGCCAGCCCGCGGTGACCGCCACGTCACCCGGGCGCGGGGCGTTGGCGCGCGCCTCGGCCGGCGTCGCCGTGTCCAGGCCCAGCGTCGGTAGCCAATCCGGCGCGGGCAGTCGTACCGCGACCCCGAGCAGACCCGGACCGCCACCCTCGACCGGCGCCACCGCAACCGGCCGCGTGGTGAGTGGGCGGAGCAGCTTGCCGACGGTCAGTGCGGGCAGGTCAGGCACGTCACTGACCAGCACGGCGGCCTCGTCGTACCCCTCCAGCGCGGCGAACACGGCGTTCGGCGTGGGCTCGGCCACCTCGTACACCGCCGTGCCGGGCCACACCAGCGCATCGGCCAGCGCCCGGTCGGCCGGGGTCACCGCGACCGCGACCTCCACCTCGTTGAGCGTGGCGAACAGGTCGATGACGTCTTCCGCGAGAGCTGCTCGCCAGGTGGCCAGGTCGACACCGGGCGGCGACCAGTGCACCGGCCCGAGCAACGCCACCACCACCCGTCGTGCCATGCCCCGACCCTAGCGCCCCCGCCGCGCGGCACCGAGCCACCCGCCCGGCCCGCACGGCCACCCGGCCCGCACGGCCACCCGTACCCGGCATGATCGACTCGGCTTTTTGGAAAGCGCGGTGTCCGGATGGCATCGACAGCGCGGTTTTCAAGAAGCCGAGTTGATCTAGGCCGATCAGGTGGGGAGCGGGGCGCCGGAGGCGGCGGCGACACCTTCGAGGTAGCCGCGGGCGCGTTCGGCTTTGGGGTAGCGGCCGACCAACGCCCAGAACCGGGCGTTGTGGCTGGGCACGATCAGGTGTGCCAGCTCGTGCAGCAGCACGTAGTCGATCACCCAGTCGGGCATCTCCTGGACGCGGTGCGAGATCCGGATGCTGCGGTCGGCAGGTGTGCACGAGCCCCATCGGCCGTTCTGGTTGGTGACCCATCGGACGCTCACCGGCACGGCCTTCGTGGCGTACCCGGGGAGGTAGAGGTCGATGAGCCGGGTGGCGCGGGCCAGCAGCTCGGCGTCGGAGCGGGCCAGGCGCCCCTCCCGGGCGGCGAGCCGGGCGAGCATCCGGTCGACCCACTCGCTCTCCTCGGCCCGGGAGAACTGGTCCGGGATGAGAACGACGACTCGCTCACCGTCACGGTACGCGGACACCGTGCGTCGCCGACGCTGGCTGCGCCGCACCTCGACGACCGGCTTGCGCGTCCCCGCCATCACTGGCCCGCGCAGCCTCGGCTACGTGTCACGAAGGAAAGCTAATGCGTACTGACCAGGGGTCCGCAAGGGTCAACCACCCGACACACGCCCGGAAAGTGGTGATTGGTCGCTAGGCGTCCCGAAAATTTCTTGGCCGCGACGCCACCGCACCATCTCGTCACCCTTCGTGAACACCGATGGCGCCGGTACGCGGCACCTCCCCACCGTAGGTGATCACGATGAGGAATGCCCTCGCGGGGGCACTCGCACGGGTGTCTGTGGGGGTTTGGTCGGCGTGTCCCCGCCAAACTGACTTATCCGACCTATTTCGCCATGCACACTCTCGACGTCGACTAGCTCACAGTGTCGATGCACAGCTGACATGGAACCGCCCAGACCTGGGTAGGGTCCGCGGACCAGCGGTCACGAAGGTGGCCGTGGAGTGAGACCCAGCGCCGGCGCCCCATGTGGCCCGCCGCCGGGCACCCCGCCGGGACGGCATCGACCGGCGGACGAGACGAGGAGGGCACCGTGGCCGACCAGGCCCAGACGACCTACAACGGTTACTGCGTGAAGTGCAAGGAGAAGCGGGACTTCGAGGGGCACGTCGAGGTCTCGAAGACCGGAATGAACATGGCCAAGGGCAAGTGTCCGGTATGCGGAACAACAGTGAACCGCATCCTGGGCAAGGCCAAGGTCTGACCTGTGCGAGTGGCGGGGGCGGAGTGGCCGGTGGCCACCCCGCCCCGTCGCCGCCTACGAGGCAGGTGGGTCGTCGACGCGCTGTCGGGTGGCTGACAGCCCCATCCGCAGGCTGTGGATAACTCAGCAAAGCCTGTGGACAACGCTGGACAGAGGCCTGCGCGCCTGTGGACAACGATCGACCGAGTGCGAAGACATGGTCACAATTGGTGACCATGAGCCGCACTGTTCTGCCCCGCCCCACGCTGCTGCCCGGTCTCAACCGGCTCTGGCGCGACAGGCACACCCTCCAGCTCGGCGTCGGCCCCGGGCCGGCGGTGCTGCTGGAGCTGGCCAACCCGCGCGCCGCCCACCTGCTCGACCTGCTCGACGGCACCCACAGCGAGCGCGCCGTGCTGGCTCGGGCGGCCGCCGCCCAGGTCAGCAGCGAGGACGCGCGCACCCTGCTCGACGCCCTGCGTGCGGCCGGCCTGCTGGTGCCCGCGCACAGCCTGCTCCCCCGTGACCTGGCCGGCCCCGCCCGCGCCCGGCTCACCGCGGAGGCCGGCGCGCTGGCTCTGGCCGCCGCTCGGCTGCCCGGCACCCCTGCCCAGGTCCTGCGTCGACGACGGGTCGCCCGAGTCGTGCTCACCGGCGCAGGGGCGCTCGGCGGGCCGCTGACGGTGGCGTTGGCGCAGGCCGGCGTCGGGCAGGTGGTCCCCCTCCTCACCGGCCCGGTGCGCCCCGCCGACCTGGTCGGCACCGGCATCCCCGCCACCGAGCTGGGCCATCCGCTGACCCCGGCGGTGCGGGCCGCCGTCGAGCGCACCGCGCCGGGTACCGGCACCCAGCCGATCCGGGCCGGCCGGGTGGACCTGGTGATCCAACTCGGCGCGGATCGGCCGCCCGCGCTGCTCGCCGCCGGTCTCGCTCAGCGCCGGCAGCCACACCTGCTGGTCACCCTGCGCGGGGGCGTACCGGTCATCGGGCCGTTGGTCTGCCCACCCGCCGGACCCTGCCTGCACTGCGTCGAGCTGCACCGGGCCGACCGCGACCCGGACTGGCCGCGGCTCGCCGCCCAACTCGCCGCCGCCGACCCGGTGGCCGCCGGTGCGACCGGGACGCTGCTCGCGGCCATCGGGTACGCGCTGGCCGAGGCACTGACACAGCTCGACGGCGGGCAGCCAGAGACGCTGGGCGCGGCCATGGAGGTCATCGGCGCGGGCCGTTTTCGTCGTCGGGACTGGCCGCCACACCCGGCGTGTGAGTGCTCGCGGGGGCGAGTGTCCGCACCAGCCCGGCCGCAGAGCAGCAGCGGAGCCCTCCGGTCGGTAACAATGACCGGGTGACCGACATCCCGCGCCGCGCCGTGTCCCGCACCGCCAAGCTCGCCGCCCTGCCGCTCGGCTTCGCCGGTCGGACCGTTCTCGGCATGGGAAAGCGCGTCACCGGAATCGCCTCCGACGTGATCTCCGCGGAGATCCAGCAGCGCACCGCCGAGCAGCTTTTCAGCGTGTTGGGCCAGCTCAAGGGCGGGGCGATGAAGTTCGGCCAGGCGTTGTCGGTCTTCGAGGCCGCGCTGCCGGAGGAGATCGCC
The DNA here is from genome assembly GCF_049841595.1 of Micromonospora sp. DT228. Taxonomy (NCBI): domain Bacteria; kingdom Bacillati; phylum Actinomycetota; class Actinomycetes; order Micromonosporales; family Micromonosporaceae; genus Micromonospora; species Micromonospora sp. DT228. Next base: position 310,049 of record NZ_JBNCKO010000002.1, on the reverse strand, counting down.
GCGCCCTACCGCCAGGCGCTCACCAAGCTCCAGGAGGCGGCGCCCCCGCTGCCGGTCGCCAGCGTGCACAAGGTGCTGGCCGAGCAGCTCGGCCCGGACTGGCGGGACCGGTTCGTGGAGTTCAACGACGTCCCGGCGGCCGCGGCCAGCATCGGCCAGGTGCACCGGGCACGGTGGCGTGAGCCGGGGCTCGACGAGGCGGGCTTGCCGAACGGCCGCGACGTGGCCGTCAAGATCCAGTATCCCGGCGCCGGAGAGGCGCTGCTCGCCGACCTGAAGCAGCTCTCCCGCCTGGGCGGGATGTTCCGGGCCATCCAGCCCGGCCTGGACGTCAAGCCACTCCTGGTCGAGTTGCGGGAGCGGATCACCGAGGAGCTGGACTACGAGTTGGAGGCCGAGTCGCAGCGCGCCTTCGCGGAGGCGTACGCCGACGACCCGGAGATCTACATCCCAAAGGTGATCAACGCGGCGCCCCGGGTGCTGGTCACCGAGTGGGTGACGGGCACCCCGCTGGCCGACATCATCCGGGAGGGCACCGAGGAGGAGCGGGACGAGGCGGGCCGGTTGATGGCCACCCTGCACCTCTCCGCGCCGCAGCGGGCCGGGCTGCTGCACGCCGACCCGCATCCGGGAAACTTCCGGATGCTGCCCGACGGCCGACTCGGGGTGATCGACTTCGGTGCGGTGGCCCGGATGCCGGAGGGCACACCGGAGCCGATCGGCCGCATCGCCGCGATGGCCCTGCGCGGCAACGCCGACGAGGTGGTGGCCGGCCTGCGGTCAGAGGGCTTCATCGGCGCCACCGAGGAGATCGACGCCGAGGGGGTGCTGGACTTCCTTCGTCCGATGCTGGAGCCCATCGCGGCGGACGGGTTCCGGTTCACCCGGGCCTGGCTGCGGGGCGAGGCGGGCCGACTCGCCAGCCCCCGCTCCCCCACCTACCAGCTGAGCAGGCAGCTCAACCTGCCGCCGTCGTACCTGCTGATCCACCGGGTGACGCTCGGATCGATCGGGGTGCTCTGCCAGTTGGAGGCGAAGGCCCCGTACCGCAGCATCCTGGAACGCTGGCTGCCCGGTTTCGCCCCGGTCGCCTGACCCCGTCGGAAAGGGCGGGTGCCGGTCGGCACCCGCCCTTTCCGAATCGGAGTGGTACTAGAGAACGCCCAGGTCACGAGCCGTCTGGTGGCGGCTGTTCATAGCGACGGTACGGGCGGATCGGGTTGCCTCAGTGCTCGTGGTGGTACGACCGGCCTGAGGCCGACGCATTCGAGCCCGGGACAACGCTTCGTGGAGTAGTTGCATCTCGAACGCTCCGTTGGGAAGGTTGAACATCGTCTTCTCGCTCACTGCCGGTGTGCCACCGGCGTAGTTGGTACGGGTCGGGAACATGTCAGGCTGCCAGCCGGACCGCGCCACGCACCTCGGACAGCCCACTGGCCGCCAAGCGCGCCTCGGCCTCGACCCGAAGCTCGGCGTCACGCGCGACGTCCTCCTTACGTGGACGGCCACGGGGCCGCTTACGCGGAACAACCGCGCCACGCTCGAAGATCTCGCCGCCCCAGACGCCCCACGGCTCCGCCCGCTCCACCGCCCCGGCCAGGCACTCGACGCGCAGCGGGCAGTCCCCGCAGAGCGACTTGGCCAGCTCGAGCTCGGCAGGCGAGTCGGAGAACCACAGGTCGGGGTCGAACTTCCGGCAGGGCAGGTTCGCCTCCATCTCGACGCTCACGTCGAGGGGGGCCAACGCCAGACTCATCTCCCGGTCACCTCTCTCTCACTTCGATCTCGTGGATCGCATTCCGACGTACTACGGCGGGCAAAAAACTGAGGCCGCGGATCCCGGTAATCGGGTTCCGCGGCCTCGAGGTGAGCCGGTGTCTGATGGTCAGACCGGTTTACCTCGAGGCGGAACGCCGCGGACATCCGTGCGCTTCATGGCGACCTGGATGCCATTGCCAGTGGAGCCACTGGCCCCCTCGACTCCGGCTGGTGCGACGGTCAGGGTCAGCTCGGCCTGAACCTGGTGCACCTGCGGAACCGACGGTCGTGCAGCCACAAGGGCCACCCGGACAGCCGACAACGGAGCGTGGACAGACGGCATCGCCGCCAGACGCTCATAGGTGAAGATCTTCACGGTGCCACCTCCCTCACGTTCCTCGAATCGACTGGACCAACCCTCGTGAGCAGCCGGAATGGCGCCGCTCGCGTGGTGTGTCCTGAGGCTATTCCTCGCGCCGGGGCGAGGGCAAACGAATTTACGACTGGATTTCGAAAGTTTTCTCCGGGCAGACGTCGTCCACCCGCGCGCCATCCACGAGAGCGAGCACCGACTCCCCATAGAGGCCCAGCTTGCGGGGGCCGATACCGGCGATGGCGATCAACTCCTCGGGCCGGCCGGGCCGCCGCTCGGCCAACGCGACAAGCGTCGCGTCGGTGAAGACCACGTACGCCGGGACCTTCTGCGCCCCGGCCACCCGCTGCCGCCACTCGCGCAGCCGTTCGTGCAGCTCGTCGTCGATGTCGGACGGGCAGGTGGGACAGCGGCCGAGCTTGCGGTCCGGGCCGGCGAGCAGGGTGGCGCCGCAGATCCGGCAGGAGACGATCTGGGTGCGACGCCGCTCGGGGCGGCGGGCCGGACCGGCGCCGGTCGCCCGTTCGGTGCCGCCGGAGCGGTCGAGCTGGGGCAGGAACCGCGAGGGCCGGCGGGCTCGTCCGCCCGGCGAGCGCGCGGCGGCGTACGACAGCCAGAGCCACTGCCGTGCGCGGGTGATGCCGACGTAGAGCAGCCGGCGTTCCTCCTCGACCTGCTCGACGCTCTTGGCGTACGTGGTGGGCAGGGTGCCCTCGGCGAGACCGACCAGGAAGACCGCGTCCCACTCCAACCCCTTGGCCGAGTGCAGCGAGGCGAGGCTCACCCCGTCCACAGTCGGTACGTGCTGCTGGGCGGCCCGCCGGGCCAGCTCCTCGGTGAAGTCGGAGAGGGTGACGGGGCGTTCCACCGACGCGGCCTCGCCGATCGGCACCACCTCGGGGGTGGCCGCGTACTCCTCGGCGAGCTGGACCAGCGCGGACAGCGCCTCCCACCGCTCGCGGGCGGCACCCCCGGCCGGGGGCGCGTCCGGGGCCCAGCCGACCGCGGTGAGGGCCTCGACGACTGCGGCCGGCAGCGGTGTCTCGCCGGGGATCGACCGGGTGGCGGCGCGCAGCGCGACCATCGCCTGGCGCACCTCGGTCCGCTCGAAGAACCGCTCCGCGCCCTGCACGACGTACGGCACGCCGACCTCGGTGAGCGCCTTCTCGTACGCCTCGGACTGCGCGTTGACCCGGAACAGCACGGCGATCTCCTTCGCCGGCGTGCCCGCGTCGACGAGCGACCGGCAGCGCGCCGCCACCGCGTTCGCCTCGGCCGGCTCGTCGGTGAAGATCCGCAGGTCCGGCTCGGGGCCGGGTGGGCGCTGCCCGCTCAGCTCCAGCCGCAGCCGTGCCTCGGTGCCCCGGGCCTGGGCGATCACCGCGTTGGCCAGCCCGACCACCTGCGGGGTGGAGCGGTAGTCGCGGACCAGCCGGACCACCGTGGCGCCCCGGTGCCGGCGCGGGAAGTCGACAAGGTACGCCGAGGTCGCCCCGGTGAACGAGTAGATCGTCTGGCTGGCGTCGCCGACCACTGTCAGGTCGTTGCGGCCGGCCAGCCAAGCGTCGAGCAGCCGCTGCTGGAGGGGGTTGACGTCCTGGTACTCGTCGACGACGAAATGCCGGTACTGGCCACGGACCTGCTCGCCGACGTCCGGATGCTCCTCGATGCCCCACACCGCGGCCCGCAACATGTCCTCGAAGTCGATCACCCCGTTCGAGCGCTTGAGCTGCTCGTACGCGGTGAACACGTCGGCGACCTTCGCCGGCTCGTGCGGTGTGTCGCGCAGCGCCCGGGCCGCCGACACCACGTAGTCGGTCGGCTCGACGAGCGACGACTTGGCCCACTCGATCTCACCGGCCAGGTCCCGGGCGGCGGCCCGGTCGGTGCGCAGGCCGACCCGGGCGGCGGCGAGGGTGACCAGCCGTACCTTGCTGTCCAGCAACTCGGGCATGGCGCGGCCGGACAGCAGCCGGGGCGCGAAGTACCGCACCTGGCGCAGCGCCGCCGCGTGGAACGTGCGGGCCTGCACACCGCCCACCCCGAGCACGGTGAGCCGGCTCCGCATCTCGGCGGCGGCCCGGGCGGTGAAGGTGACCGCGAGCACGTGTCGGGGGGAGATCTCGCCGGAGAGCACCCGATGGGCGATCCGGGAGGTGATCGCCCGGGTCTTGCCGGTGCCGGCGCCGGCCAGGATGCAGACCGGGCCGGCGGGTGCGGTCACGGCGGAGCGTTGCTCCGGGTCCAGCCCGGCGAGCACCTGTTCCGACGCTGAGTGAACCACCACAACCAGGAATCATCTCAGCTCCCCCTAACGTTGCAGCGAACAGCCTCGGCTTGATCCGCAAGCCGCGGCCGGAGGAGTTGGAGGATCCGAGGATGCTGACGATGTATTCCACCCCCTGGTGCGGCTACTGCCACCGGCTGAAGTCGCAGCTCGACCGGGAGGGCATCGGGTACGAGGTGGTCGACATCGAGCAGGACCCGAAGGCCGCGGAGTTCGTGATGAGCGTCAACGGCGGCAACCAGACGGTGCCGACGCTGCGCTTCGCCGACGGCAGCGCCCTGACGAACCCCTCGATCACCCAGGTCAAGCAACACCTGGAGACCCTCGACGCCTGATCGGCCGGAGCACTCTTGACGAGCGGTCGCCCCACTCGGGGCGGCCGCTCGTCGTGTCCGGTATCCGTCACCCGGGCGGTCGCCGGTGGGTGCCTGTCGACACCTGCCGCTCGGCGTCCTCGACCGGTCGCCGGGGCGCGGGGACTCTCGGGTCGGTCGGACGGGTCGGCGGCGTGGGCGGGCGGGTGCCGGGCGGGGCGCTCAGGTGCCGGCCCCGCCAGAGGTAACTGCCGGCCGCCAGGGTGGCAATCCCCACCAGCGCGAACAGCATCCGGTAGTCCAGGAAACCGACAAGCAACGCGCCCGCCCCGATGGAGAGCGCCTGCGGCCCGCTGACGACCGCCTGGGTGGCCGCGGCGACCCGGCCGACAAGCGGCGGTGGGGTGCGGCGCTGGATCAGCGTGTGCAACCCCACCATCGTCAGGGGGAGGGAGACGCCGGCCAGCAACACCGCCGCGAAGGCGAGCCGAAGATCGGGGTACGCGAGCGCGAGCGCGGCCGGGGAGAAGAAGGCGACACCGGCGGCAAGTGTGCCGACCTCTCCGAGCCGGCGGACCAGCGCCGGTGAGCAGAGCCCGCCGAGCAGCCCGCCGACGCCCTGCACGGTGACCAGCACCCCCACGAACGCCGCGTCGCGGTTGAGCCCCTGGTCGACGTAGGCGAAGATGAGCGACTCGCTGAAGCCCATCACCAGTGACCCGAGCCCGTAGCCGAGCAGGGCCCGACGCAGGGCCGGCTCGCCGGCCAGGTGCCGCAGACCGGCGCCCAACTCGGCCGGCCAGCGCAGTCGCGCGGTCGCGGGCACCTGTTGCGGGGTGGGTAGGGCGGTCACCACCGCCGCCGCGGTCAGAAATCCGACCATGCCGATCCCGGCCAGCGCCCACCCACCGAGCGCCGCGTAGAGCGCCGCGCCGGCCAGCGGACCGATCAGCCGCATCCCCTGCCGTACGGTCTGCAGCACGCCGTTCGCCTCCGCGAGCAGCTCGACCGGCACCAACTCCCGGATGAGCCCGCTCAGCGCCGCGCCGAGCGTGATCGACGACAGCCCGTACAGGGCCGCCACCAGGTAGACGACCCAGACGTCACCCGCGTCCGCGACGGTGAACAGTGGGGTGAGCAGTGCCGCCGTGGCCACGTTCGCGGCGACGAAGAACGGTCGGCGTGGGTAGCGGTCGATGAACCAGCCGATCACCGGCGCCAGCGTCATCGGGGCGACGACGGCGAAGATGGTGCCGCCGGCGAGCCCGTTGGAGCCGGTCAGGTCCTTGACCCAGATGGCGAGCGCGAGCAGCAGAATCGACTCGGCGGTCATGCTGGCCAGCAGACCGGCGAAGAGCAGGCGGAAGTCGGGTCGACGCAGGACGGTGCGCATGGGTCCCTCCGGCGGGGGTGGCGTGCCCGGGTGGGCGTGGTCGAGGGGGTTGCGACCGTGGGTCCGTCGTCACCTGACATTCCCGTGGTCCATTTTTCGCAAGACACGCCCCCGTCGGAACCTCCGACGCCGGTCGCGCCGTCCATACTGGCCGTGGGGGGCGAATTTCATACAGTTACCGTCGCGTCTGCGGCGGTCGACGGGAAAGAGGACACTGTGCCTCCTGCCGCACCCAGCCCGATCATGCGTCGACGACGGTTGGGCCTAGAACTGCGCCGCCTGCGCGAGGCCGCGGGCCTCACCGGCGATCAGGTCATCGAGAGGATCGGTTGGGCGTCGGCGTCCAAACTGTCCCGCCTGGAAAACGGCCGTAGCCGACCGGACCCGCAGGACGTCGGCGTTCTGCTGGCCCTCTACGGGGCCGACGAGGCACTGCACACGGAGTTGCTCGGCATCGCCGGCGAGGCCGGCGACATGCGGGGCTGGTTGAAGAACTTCCCGGTGATGACGCAGCAGCAGCGTAGCTGGGCCGAGCTGGAGGCGGGCTGCGCGGAGATCTCCGAGTACAACCCGGTGCTGGTGCCGGGCCTGTTGCAGACCCCCGGGTACGCGAAGATGCGGATCCTCTCGGCCCGCGAGGTGGGCGCGGGCGCCGGTGAACCGGAGCCTGGCGACGACATCGACACCGAGGTGCAGGCACGGATGGCCCGCCAGTCGCTGCTGAACCGGGAGGCGGACGCGCCGCGCTACACGGCGGTCCTGGAGGAGGCGGCCCTCGGTAATCGAGCCGGGCCACCCGAGGTGCTGCACGAGCAACTGGTCCAGCTCTGTGAGCTGGCCCTGCTGCCAAACGTGACGCTGCACGTGCTGTTGCGGGACACCCCGGTCGGCAATTGGTACCTTCCGCCGACCGCGTTCTCCGTCTACCGGTTCGCCGATCCGCTCGATCCGGAGACATTGGCCATCGAAGGGGGGTTCACCGACGTCATGTCGACCGAGGTAATCCCGCTAAATAGCTATAAAGTGGTGTTCGAGTGGCTATGCACGGCGGCACTAACCGCCTCGGAAACCCTCTCCTGGCTGATCGAGTCGACGGGACGGCTGACCGAGGCGGTGCCCCCATCCACAGTGGCGTTCGGGCCGGCAACGGCGCCGACCCAACGCCGCCGGGATTCGGGGCGGCTGACGGAACGGTGATCCACGGGGGCCCATCCGTCGGGGCGTGCGACACCACTCGTCCCATCGGATCGGTTCACACCAGGAGCAGAACCATGAACGACATCCGCAACACGCCGTCCGTCTCCGCCCGCTCGTTGGCGGACGCCCCGTGGCGTACCAGCACACGCAGCCAGACCTCCAACTGCGTCGAGGTCGCCCCACTGGGCACCGGCCCGTCCGCCGTCGCGCTGCGCGACAGCAAGGACCGAGGCGGCCCGGTGCTGCTGTTCAATCGGGCCGGATGGCTCGGCTTCATCTCCGGAGCGAAGGGCGGTCAGTTCGATCTGAACTGACCCGGTGACCGGGGCGGGGCCGTCGGCATACTGCCGGCGGCCCCGTCTTTTTCCGGGCGCAAGGCCACTGAGCAGGCATCGGATGATCGGACGAGGCTCAGAACCGATAGGCGAGTTTGCGTTGCTGGGATGTTTACGCGGCGTAACATGGCCGACGGTACGTGGAACTTCCACACTGGCTCATCCGTCGCGGTTCATCCGGAGACCCTCATGCGGTTCCTGATCGTTCGCACCGACATTCGCGCCGTCGCCGACGGGGACATCGCCGCCGCCTGGGCGGACGGCCACCGACTCCGCGACGAGACGACCGCGCCCGAGCCGCGACGGCAGATCGTGCACGCCGAGGACCGGGACGCCGCACTGCTGCTGGCTCGCGCCCTGGCCGCGGTCGGCGCGGTCCGCTCCGGCAGGCAACGGGTGAAGGTCCTGCCGCTGAACGAGCCCCGGCCCGCCTTCCGGAGCAGACCACGCCGCACCAGCACCTGATGTCACCTGACGTCCGTCGTGGTCGGACCGGCTCCCCCGCCGCGTTCCACGCACCCGCCGACCACGACGGCCCGTGTTCCCGGCCTGTGACCGCCGCGGCAACGGCGGCCACAGGCCGGGACCGTGCTCACCTGTCGGCGTCCACCCAACCGTCCAGCCAGCGGTGGATGAGGAACAGCGCGATCGACGACGGCGGGGGCAGGATCAGCCGAGCCCCGTCACCCACGTCGACCGTCTGCCCGGCCAGCGCCGCCCCGATCTCCCGGCGCGTGAACCACCGGGCGTACGCGATCTCGGACGGATCGACCCGCACCGGATCGGTCGGGTTCGCGGTGGCCAGGAAGCCCAACATCAGCGAGCCGGGGAACGGCCAGGCCTGGCTGCCCACGTACCCGATGCGCTCGATCCCGACGCCCACCTCCTCGCGGACCTCGCGCAGCACGGCGGCCTCCGCCGACTCGCCCGGCTCGACATAGCCGGCCAGGCACGAGTAGCGCCGGCCGTCCGGGGTGCCCGCCCAGCTGGCGTTGTTGCCGAGCAGGCAGCGCCCGTCCGGACCGTCCACACCGTCGTGCACCAGCACGATCATCGCCGGGTCGGTACGCGGCCAGACCCGCCCACCGTTGCGGTCCACCCGGGACCAACCGGCCTCGTCCATGGCGGTCGGCGCCCCGGTGCTGGACGAGTAACCGTGTCGGGTGTGCCAGTTGACCAGGGCCAACGCGGTGGTGAGGATGCCGGCCTCCCGGTCGGCGAGCAGGTGGCCCACCTCGCGCAGATGGACCGCCCGGGTCCCCGGCACCTCCGGCAGCGGCGCGTCGACCGCGAAGACCGGCACCCCGTCCGGCTCGACACCGAGGAACATCGCCGTCGACTCCGACCCGGCCGGCGCGTCCGCCGCGGAGAACAGAACCAGCGCCGGCGGCGACGTGTCGGCGCGGGCCAGTGTCCGGCCCTCGTCGGACGAGTCGAGCACCAGCACCCGAGCGTGCAGCCACGCCTCGGTCAACCACTGCGAGTCGCCCCGCCGGTGTGCCGCCCGATCCAGGGTCGACCGGGCCAACGGCGGCGCGACCTCCCCGCTCACGCCGGCGCTCCGCTACGCTCCGCGCCGCCGCGAGACGGCCCGCTGCTGAGCCCCATGGTTCGCTCACTCCGCTCGCTCACGCCACCGGCTCGGTACGGATCGTGGTGAGCGCGGCCAGCCCGGGCGTGACCCGCTCGGCGTCGCCGAGCACCACGATCGCCGCCCGCGCCGGGGCCAGGTAACGTGCCGCCGCCCGCGCGACGTCGTCGACGCTCGCCTTCGCCAACCTCGCGGCGTACTCGGCGAGGAAGTCCAGGCGCAGGCCGTTGCCCGCGTACGCGCTCGTCAACGCGGCCAGCCCGGCCTGGGTGGACATGCCGAGCTGGAGGGTGCCCAGGGCGTACTGGCGGGCCTGTTCCAACTCCTCGGGCTTCGGCGGCAGCGACGCCAGCCGACCCAGCTCGTACGTCGTCTCCAGCAACGCCGGGCCGGTGACCTCGGTGGCCACCTCGGCGGAGGCGACGAGCACCGACCCGGCCACGGAGTGCTCGATGCCCGAGTGCGGACCGTACGTGTAGCCCTTGTCCTCGCGGATGTTCTCCACCCAACGGGAGGAGAAGTAGCCACCGAAGATCAGGTTGGCCAGTTGCAGCGGGGCGTGGTCCGGGTCGGTGCGGGACACCGCCGGAAGCGCGATCCGCAACGAGGACTGCACCGATCCGGGTCGGTCGACAAGCAGCAGCGGCCCCGGCTCCAGCGGCGGCGTCGCCGGCAACTCCGCGACGCGCCCCGCACCGGCCCAGCCGCCGAGCGCCCGCTCGGCCGCGTCCAGGGCCTTCTCCGGCTGGACGTCGCCAACCACCACCAGCTGCGCACCGGCCGGGTGCACCCGCTCGGAGTGCAGGGTGCGCAGCGCCGCCGGTCGAACGGCGCGGATCTGGCCGGGCTCCGGGGTCTGCGTCGCGTACGGGTGCCGGCCGTAGACCCGCTTCAGCAGCGCCTCCCGGGCCAGGTGCGCCGGTTGGCTCTGCGCCACCTGAATCCGGTCGACGAGCCGGTCCCGTTCGGTGGCCACCTCGTCGCCGGGGTAGTTGGCGCTGGTCAGCACCTCGGCCATCAGTTCCAGCATCCGGTCCAGGCCGGTGACCAGGCTGGCGCCGGAGAGCATCAGCCGGTCCGGGTCGACGCCCGCGGAGAGCCCGCCGCCCACCTTCTGCAACTCGGCGGCGATCCGCACACTTGTCATCGACTCGGTGCCGGACAGCATCGTCTGGGAGAGCATCGCGCCGCGGGCCAGGTGGACCCGGCCGAAGGGGACCCAGAGTCGCAGCTCGACGAGCGGCACGGCGGGACGGCGTACGGCGATCACGGTGAGGCCGTTGGGCAGGGTGCGTTCGGCCTGCTTGGGCACCTTGAGCTTGCGGGTCGGGCCGAGCGGGGGCAGCGTACGCGGCCCGGTGGGAGCGGTGGTGGTCGTGCTCATCGGGCGCCTCCGGCAATGACCTCGATCGCGGCGCGACGCTCCGGGCGCAGGGTGGCCGCGGCGGCCTGGACCTGCTCCTCGGTGACCTCGCCGACCAGCCGGGGCAGCTCGTTGAGCAGGCCCGGTTCGCCGCGTTGCTGCTCCAGCACGGCCATGCGCAGTGCCCGGCCGAGCACCGCGTCGGTGTCGCGCAGCAGGTGGGTCGCCATCCGGGCCTGGGTGCGGGCCAGCTCACCGTCGGTCAGCCCGTCGGTGGCCAGCCGGTCCAGTTCCTCGTCGATGGTGCGCAGCACCTTGTCCACGTCGCCCCCGGGTGGCAGGTGCGCCTGCAACAGCAGCGCGGTGGGGTCGCGGACGTCGAAGGGATCGCCCATGAAGCCGAGGTATCCACCGAGGCTGGTCACCGTGCGGTCCCGTTGCACCAGGCGCTCGACGAGCCGCGACGCGTCACCGTCGGTGAGCACCTCGGCCAGCACCACGTAGGGCAGGTAGCCGGCGAAGTCGGTGATCGGGTCGGGCACCCGCCAGGCCCCGGCGACCGCCGGCAGCGGCGCCAGGGCATCGGTGTACGAGGTACGCCGCTCGGCGGTCAGGTCGGGCTCGGTGAAATCGGGCCGAACCGGTGCCGGTCGGGCCGGCACGTCGCCGAAGTGCCGGTTGACCAGCTCGGTCGCCTCCGCCACGTCGATGTCGCCGCTGACGGCGAGGACCGCGTTGCCGCTGGCGTAGTAGCGGCGGAAGAAGTCCGCGGCGTCGGCGACGGTCGCCGACTCCAGATCGTCGAACGAGCCGTAGCCGTCGTGCGCGTTGGGGAAGGTGTCGAACATGACCGGTGGCAGGGTCAGCCAGGGGAAGCCGCCGTACGGCCGGTTGAGCACGTTGACCCGGATCTCCTCCTTGACCACGTCGACCTGGTTGCGCAGGTTTTCCTCGGTCAGCCGGGGGCCGCGCATCCGGTCCGCCTCCAGGAACAGCGCGCGTTCCAGCGCGTTGCTCGGCAGCGTCTCGAAGTAGTCGGTGTAGTCCAGGTGGGTGGAGCCGTTGAACGTCCCACCCGCCCCCTGCACGTGTCGGAAGTGGGCCAGCTTCTCCAGGTTTTCCGAGCCCTGGAACATCAGGTGCTCGAAGAGGTGGGCGAAGCCGGTGCGTCCCTCCGGCTCCGAGCGGATGCCGACGTCGTAGACCACCGCCACCCCGATCACCGGGGCGCTGCGATCGGGGGTGAGCACCACCCGCAGGCCGTTGTCGAGGGTGAACCGCTCGACCGGATATTTCGTCGCTGGAATTCTGGATCTCCGCGCAGGCACGGAGTCGACCCTAGCGCGTCGGCACCCGCGCCACCGGCGACCTCAGCGGAGCCGCCGAAACCGGGACGGTGACGAGGGGCAGCACCTCGGCGCCGACCCGCTCGGCCTCCTCCCGGTGTGGCCAGCCGGAGAGGATGAACTCGTCGACGCCGAGCGCCGCGTACTCGTCGATCCGGGCCGCGACCTCGGCGTAGCTGCCGACAAGCGCGGTGCCGGCACCCTCGCGGACGAGGCCGACACCGGCCCACAGGTTCGGTGCGACGGTGAGCCCGTCGGTGCGGCCGGCGTTGAGTGCGGCCATCCGGGCCTGTCCGACGGAGTCCATCCGGCGGAATCTGGCCTGGGCGGCGACGATCCGCTCCGGGCTCATCCCGGCCAGCAGCCGGTCGGCCTCCGCCCAGGCCTCGGCGTTCGTGGGCCGGGCGATGACGTGCAGCCGCAGGCCCGTGCGCAGGGTGCGGCCGTGTTCGGCGGCGAGCGCCCGGATGCGGGTGACCCGGGCCGCGATCGACGCCTGCGGCTCACCCCACATCAGGTAGACGTCGGCCTGCCGGGCGGCCACCGTCTCGGCGGCCGGGGACGCGCCGCCGAAGTAGACAGGTGGCGGCTCGGCGAGCGGGGTGGCCAGACCACCGCCGTCGACCCGGTAGTGCGTTCCGGTGTAGTCGAAGGGCCGTCCGGCCCAGGCGCGGCGGAGCACCTCGATGAACTCACCGGTGCGCGCGTAGCGGTCGTCGTGCCCGAGGAAGTCGCCGTACGCCCGCTGCTCGGCCGGGTCGCCGCCGGTCACGATGTTGAGCGACAGCCGGCCACCGGAGACGGCCTGGAACGCCTCGGCCTGCTGGGCGATCAGGGTGGGCAACGCGAAGCCGGCCCGGACCGCGACAAGCATGCCGAGCCGCTCGGTGTGCTGGGCGATCGCCGCGCAGACGATCCACGGGTCGGGGCAGCCGGCGCCCACGGGCGTGAGGACGGCGGTGAAGCCGTGCGTCTCGGCGGCCCGGCCGACCTCGGCCAGGTACGCGACGGTGGCGGCCCGGTCGTGCCGGGCGGCGCCCGCCGTGACGGTGGCGGCGCCGACCTGGTCGCCGTCGCCGGAGGTGGGCAGGAACCAGTGGAAGGTCATCGCGTCGTCGCCCCTCTGCCGATCACCGAGTGCCGATTACCCTAGCAAGGTGGTAGGAAATACCGACATAACTGAGACACGCCATCCCGGTATATGGATGGGCCTTGACGCTGACCACGGGCTGGCCCACTCTTCCTACCAACTAAGTAGGAATACTGCGGATTGGATGAACGATGAGACGGCTCCCCTTGCGCCGGTTGGTCACCCTGGCCACCCTTGCCGCCCTCGGGGCGGCGACTGTGGGCAGCACCGCCGCGTGCGGCGACGACAGCGACGGCTCGGGCGGCGGCTCCGGCGGCCCGGTCACACTGCGTCTCGGCTACTTCCCCAACATCACCCACGCGTCGGCGGTCGTCGGCGTGGAGAAGGGCATCTTCGCCGAGAAGCTCGGCGCAGACGTCAAGCTGGACCCGAAGACCTTCAACGCCGGCCCGGCCGCCATCGAGGCCATCTTCTCCGGCGCGCTGGACGCCACGTACATCGGTCCGAACCCGACGGTGAACGCCTTCTCCAAGTCCAAGGGCGAGGCCGTCCGGGTCATCTCCGGCGCGGCCTCCGGCGGCGTCGCGCTCGTGGTCAAGCCCGGCATCACCGGCGCGCAGGACCTGAAGGGCAAGAAGATCTCCACCCCGCAACTGGGCAACACCCAGGACGTGGCGATCCGTTACTGGCTCAAGCAGCAGGGTCTGACCACCACCAAGGAGGGTGGCGGCGACGTCAAGATCGTGCCACAGGAGAACGCCCAGACGGTCGAGACGTTCAACAGTGGCGCGATCGACGGCGCCTGGGTGCCTGAGCCGTTCGTCTCCCGCCTGGTGAACGCCGGCGGCAAGGTGCTCGTCGACGAGCGCGACCTGTGGCCGGACAAGAAGTTCGTCATCACCAACCTGCTGGTCAGCACGAAGTTCCTCAAGGCGCACCCGGACGTGGTGCAGAAGCTTGTCGACGGCCAGGTGGCCGCCAACGAGTTCGTCAACAGCAAGCCCGAGGAGGCCCAACAGGCCATCTCCGACGCGATCGGCAAGATCACCGGCAAGCCGCTGGACCTGAAGCTGATCAAGCAGGCGTGGCCGACGTTGGAGTTCACGAACGACCCGATCCCCTCCTCCCTGAAGGCGGGCCTCGACCACGCCGTCGAGGTCAAGTTGACCGACCCGGTCGACCTCAACGGCCTGTACGACCTGACGTACCTCAACAAGGCCCTCAAGGCGCAGGGCAAGCCCGAGGTCGTCCAGCCATGACGTCGACCACGACGACGCCGAAGGGCGCGACCACCGCGGTCGCGCTCTCCGGCGTGACAAAGGTGTACGGGCGCGGGCCGAACGCCGTTTTGGCCCTCGACGGTGTGTCGCTGGACGTCGCGCCCGGCGAGTTCGTCTGCCTGGTCGGCGCGTCCGGCTGCGGCAAGAGCACCCTGCTCAACCTGGTCGCCGGGCTGGACCGGCCCAGCGGCGGGCAGATCAGGCTTGCCGGCGACGCCAACCCGGGGCTGATGTTCCAGGAGCCGGCGCTGTTTCCCTGGCTGACCGTCGACGGCAACGTGGAGGTGCCGCTGAAGCTGCGCCGGCTGCCCCGGGCCGAGCGCCGCGAACGGGTGGCCGAGTTGCTGCGCACGGTGCACCTGGCCGACTTCGGCCGCAAGCGCCCGCACGAGCTCTCCGGGGGCATGCGGCAACGGGTCGCGCTGGCCCGCACGCTGGCCCTGGACACGCCGGTGCTGCTGATGGACGAACCGTTCGGCGCACTGGACGCGATGACCCGGGACATCCTGCACGACGAGCTGGAACGCATCTGGTCCGAACGCAAGCTGTCGGTGCTCTTCGTGACGCACAACGTCCGCGAGGCCGCTCGACTGGCCGACCGGATCATCCTGCTCTCCAGCCGTCCCGGTCGGATCATCTACTCCACCGAGGTGAACATCCCGCGCCCTCGTCGGATCGACTCCCCCGAGGTCGCCGCCATCGCCGCCGAGGTCACCGAGCGGCTCCGTACGGAGGTGGGCCGCCATGGCCAGTGACACCCTCACCGACTCGGCGCGGACCGACGCGCAGATCTCCGGCCTGGACGCGCTGGACATCGCCGGCCGGGACAAGGAGGCCTCCCGGGGCACCCGGATCTGGGCGGCCACCTGGCCCAAGCTGGCGGCGCTTGCCATCGCCATCCTGGCCTGGCAGCTCGTGGTCTGGTCGGGCTGGAAGCCGCCGTACTCACTGCCAGGGCCACTGGAGGTCGGTCGCGAGCTGGCCACCCAGGCCCAGGGCCCACAGCTCTGGGACGGCCTGGTGACCACGTTGCGCCGGGCCGCCCTCGGGTACGTCTTCTCGGTCGCCGTCGGCCTGCTGCTGGGCCTGGCGGTGGCCCGGTTCAAGGTGCTCCGGGCCGCCATCGGCTCGATGATCACGGCGTTGCAGACCATGCCGTCGATCGCCTGGTTCCCGCTGGCCATCCTGCTCTTCGAGCTGAGCGAGAAGGCGATCTTCTTCGTGGTGGTGCTCGGTGCCGCACCGTCGATCGCCAACGGGGTGATCTCCGGCGTGGACTACGTGCCGCCGCTGCTCAAGCGTGCCGGCCGCAACCTGGGCGCCCGGGGGCTCAACCTCTACCGGTACGTCATCGCGCCGGCCGCCCTGCCGGCGATCGTCGCCGGCCTCAAGCAGGGGTGGGCCTTCTCCTGGCGCAGCCTGATGGCAGGTGAACTGCTCGTGGTCGGCATCTCACAGACGTCGCTCGGCGCCCAGCTCACCTACTCACGCGAGTTGTCCGACGCGCCCTGGCTGCTCGCCACGATGATCGTCATCCTGGTCGTCGGCCTGGTCGTGGACGCCGCGTTCGGCGCGGCCGACAAGGCGATCCGGCGCCGCTGGGGCGTGCTCGACCAGGCGGGCAACTGAACGGTGTACGTCTCCGCGCGCAGCGACTACGCGCTCCGGGCGATGCTCGCCGTCGCCGCCGGTGGCGGCGGCGGCGAGTTGGTCAAGGCGGCCAGCCTGGCCGAGGTGCAGGACATCCCGCTCAGCTTCCTCCAGGGCATCCTGCTCGACCTGCGCCGGGCTGGTCTGCTGCACAGTCATCGCGGCGCTGACGGCGGGTACGCCCTGACCCGCCCCGCCGACGAGATCACCGTCGGCGACGTGTTGCGCGCGGTCGGCGGTTCGCTCACCACGGTGCGCGGTCTGCCGGCCGAGCGCGCCGGCTACCACGGGGTGGCCGCCGGGCTGACCGACGTCTGGCTGGCGGTGCACGGAGCGATCGCCACGGTGGTCGACAGCACCACACTGGCCAATCTGCTCACCCACAACTCGACCGACCACGCCGCCACCTGAAGCGGCTACAGCAGTCCGCCGATGATGGGTGCCTGCTCCCGGCCACGGCGACGCCCCCGACCGGGAGGGCCGGGGCTGTACTACTCCGACCAGTGGCCGCCATTGCGGAACCGGCTTACGGCGAGGTGGCGGACCCACCCCAAGAACCTTGAGTACATTGCGACCGGCTCCGGAGGGCAGGGGTACAGCCGGCACGGGTCGCGGGTCGCCTCCCCCAAGCAGTCGGCCATGTCTACGGCCAGAAATCGAGGTTCGTCGGCGTACTCGGCGGCCAGCTCGGCGCGGGCTTTGCCGCAGGGCCAGGGCTGGGCGTCGGCCGCGCAGAACCAGAAGGGGCGGACAGGGGCGTGGCGTTGGCTGCTCATCGGGCCTCCCGACTCGGGTGTGAGCGGCACCCCCGCCTGCCGCGTGACCCGCCAGCAGGCGGGGGGCCCGTAGTCGATCCCACATCGCGCGTTGCCCCCTGTCAATACTGACGCGCACACGTGGGCGTGACTACTTACGCGCGCTTACGTTGTTAGGTCAGCCCCGGCCTACCTTGATTGACATGGGTGAAGACCGGGGACCGGGCGAACTCGTCGCAGCCGGCGAGATCTTGGCCATGCTCGGGGTGGGGCGGTCGCGGTTCCGGCAGATCCAGCAATCGCCGCACTTCCCGCGTCCGTACCAGACCCTGTCGGTCGGTTCGATCTGGTTGAAGGTCGACGTAGAGCGGTACATCCGCGAGCATCGTCGCCCCCGCCTGACAGACGACGACGAGTAGGCCCGTCCGCCCGTCCGGTGGCCTCCCGCGACACGAGAGGACCCCTCCCGGCAGGCGCACCGGGGCGGGGCTCGTCGGGGCTCCCGTGAACTACTCGACGAGTTCGGCCCTGCCTGCCTCATCGACGCTCGTGCCGGCGACCTTCCAGATTGCCAAGTAGATCGCGGGCTGCCGGTCCTGGCGCTAATCCCAGTCGGCTGCGCTGAACAGCCAGCCGGCGACCCGCATCGTCAGCAGGTTCCGCGCGACTGTCGGCACCCAGCGCGAGTCGGTGACCGACTCCAAGACGTCCGGATGCGTGGTGGCAAGCAACTGCCTGATCTCCCATCTTCCTATGTGGACTATCGGCCCGGTCAGCAGTACGGAATGCCGCCGCTTTTTCGGCGGGGACGGGATCGCAGGGATCTCTTCCCTGGGCATTCACCCTGGTCAACGGGCATCCTGCTGCTGCTGGTCGCCATCTTGGCGTCGAGTCTGGTCGCCATGGTCATCGGCTGGGTGACATGGGCCATTGAGCACAGCGTGGGCAAGGCCCTGATCGCCGGGGGAACCGCGTTCGGCGGGACCCTGGCGCTGCTCATCACCGCGTTCAATTTCGTGATGAAGCGCGAGGCGTGACCGGATGTCCGAGCGATCCTTGGCGGGGCTGGGCGCTAGCCGAACGGGCCTGCCCGTGCGTCCACCCCGCGCGGGCCTTCTGCCGGACGGTCCGCTTGACCCGCTTGCTCGTCTGAGCGGATTCATACTCGGCGTTGACCGATCGATCGGTCACTGCTCAGCCCACGTGTGCGACCACAGGGCCGAGGGTCGGGTCGCCGGGGCTGCGCAGCTCCACCAGGCTGCCGGGAGCGTTACCCGCCGAGGTGGCGTGCCAGGGCACGAAGGCCGCGACCATGGCGAGCACCAGACCCGTGAGCGCGAGCGCGACCACCAGGATCAATTCGCGCACGGCACCCGAGCCGGCCTCGCCCGCCATGGTCACCCCTCCCCCGCCGAGCCCCCCGCCCGACTTCCCCCGCTGGCCAGCTTCGACCACCGACAGCCAGGGCACAATCGGCCAGCCGACCCAGCCGAGGCTGATTACCGACTGACCGGTGTGACCGGTCTGCCGATCGAGCGGCGTGGTCGGCCAACCGAATGAGCGGTGTCAGCGTGGGCCAGGAGGAGCGGAAACCCCGCTCGCTGCCTTTGCTCTGCACCTGCGGATGCGACAGCTACGGTCCGTGACCGGCGCCTATGCGGGTGCAGAGCAAAGGCAGTCCGGAGGTGTCGGTCGGGTCGCCGCACCCGGCCCGGCCCCACGTGCGCCTGCCGCCGCGCCACGCACCGCAGACAGACCGACCCGCCACGCCGAAGCGGGGCGGGTCGGGCAAAGCGCAATAGATCAGACGGTACGCGGGCGGCGCGGACGGCGCGACCGACCCGACGCGCGGTGCGCCGGACGGGCGGCACCGTCGGTGGCCGTTCCGCCACCGGTGCGGACCCGGGCGGCGGGCGCCGGCGGAGCGACGATTGTCACCGGCACGCCGGACGGCTCGCGGGCGCCTGTCACCCGGGCCAACGACCCGTCACCCGGACGCACCTGTACCGACTCGGGTCGGATGCCGGCAACCGCCATCAGTCGCGACACGTCCCGGCGCTGCTCGGGCAGGACCAGGGTGACCACGGAACCGGACTCGCCGGCCCGCGCGGTCCGACCGCCCCGGTGCAGGTAGTCCTTCGCCTCGGTCGGCGGGTCCACGTTTACCACCATGTCCAGGCCGTCCACGTGGATGCCCCGGGCCGCCACGTCGGTGGCCACCAGAGCGGTCACCTGACCGTTGCGGAACTGCTCCAGGATCCGGGTGCGCTGCGGCTGGGACTTGCCACCGTGCAGCGCGGCCGCGCGTACTCCCTTGGAGAGCAACTGGCGGGCGAGCCGGTCGGCGCGGTGCTTGGTGCCCATGAACAGGATGGTGCGGCCCTCACGCGCGGCGATCCGGGTCAGCGCGTCGGGCTTGTCCACGGCGTCGACGTGCAGCACGTGGTGGGTCATCGCGGTGACCGTGGCGGTGCCCGGGTCGACCGAGTGGGTGACCGGGTGGCTCAGGAAGCGGCGGACCAGCCGGTCCACGCCGCCGTCCAGGGTGGCGGAGAAGAGCATCCGCTGCCCCTGCGGCGCGACCTGCTCCAGCAGCTTGGTGACCTGCGGCAGGAAGCCCATGTCGGCCATCTGGTCGGCCTCGTCCAGCACGGTGATCTCGACCTGGTCCAGCCGGGCGTCGCCGCGGTTGATCAGATCGTGCAGCCGGCCGGGGGTGGCGACGACCACCTCGGCGCCGGCACGCAGAGCGTCCGCCTGCCGCTGCAACGACAGCCCGCCGACGACTGTGGCGCAGCGCAGCCCGACGGCGCGGGCGTACGGGGCCAGCGCGGTGGTGACCTGCTGGGCCAGCTCACGGGTCGGCACCAGCACCAGGGCCAGCGGACGACCCGGCCGGGCCTTACGGCCGGCGGTGCGGGACAGCAGCGGAAGCCCGAAAGCGAGCGTCTTGCCGGAGCCGGTACGACCCCGGCCCAGCACGTCCCGGCCGGCGAGCGAGTCGGGCAGCGTCGCCGTCTGGATCGGGAACGGCTCGGTGATGCCCTGCGCGGTCAGCGCGGTGAGCAGCGCCGGTGCCAGACCGGTATGAGCGAAAGAAGGAATAACTGTGGTCATGCGGAAGCCTTCCTCGACGCGGCACGTGTCGAGGGAGGGCGCCGAAGTCGGCGCTGTCACCGGCGGCACAGGGCAGCCAGGACTCACAAGCACGAACCGATTGGAGTACGGGCCGGCCCGCCGCCGGGCCGCCGCCTGCGTGTACAAGCGGCGGCGAGGCGGGCCGGTCCCGTCACCGTCACACCCGGAGGGCGCGACAGGTATTGCTGACCGATCCGAAGATCAGAGCGGGCGGATGTTCTCCGCCTGCGGGCCCTTCTGGCCCTGGGTGACCTCGAACTCGACCCGCTGGTTCTCGTCCAGGCTCCGGTAGCCAGAGGACTGGATCGCCGAGAAGTGGGCGAAGACGTCAGCGCCGCCGCCGTCCGGGGTGATGAAGCCGAAGCCCTTGTCAGCGTTGAACCACTTCACGGTGCCAATAGCCATGTGTTTCGTCTCCTTGACGGAACGTCGGACACGCACTTGTTGCGTGCCCGAAGAGGAGCGCTCCGCGCGGGGATGCGCGAATCGCCTGTCGCTTCTGGTCGCCCCGCCCGGAGAACTCCGGACACAACAAAGAGCGCCTGGGGCCACAATCCCGCCAGGCGCACACAGAGTCTCTGGTAACCAAAACTGCAACCCGGTCAACCTACCATGGTTTTCCCGCGAGTGGTCAATGTTGGGCGGAATCTTCGGGCAGCTGGGCGATCATGGCGGTGAGCCCGGTCACATCCAGCAGGTCGGCGGGCCGAACCGTCACCCCGTGCCGGACGTAGTGGAACGCCGCGCCCACCCGGTCCACCGGCACGCCGGCCAGATCCGCCCAGGCCAGCCGGTACACGGCCAACTGCACCGCGGCCACCTCCGCCGCCGGCCCGGCGGGCTGCGCGCCGGTCTTCCAGTCGACCACGTCGAACCGCCCACCTGGCCGGGAGAAGACCGCGTCCATCCGCCCCCGCACCACGACGCCGCCGATCACTGTCGCGAACGGGACCTCCACCTCCACCGGCGACCGGTCGGCCCACTCGCTGGCCAGGAACCGCTCCTGAAGCTCCACCAGCGCCTCGTCGGGCGCCGCATCCGCGTCGGCCGCACCGGGCAGCTCGTCCAGATCCAACAGGCGGTCAGCACCGAAGCGCTGCTCCAACCAGGCGTGGAAGGCGGTGCCTCGACGGGCGTACGGGTTGGGCTCGGCCGGCACCGGACGGCGCAGCGTACGGGCCAGCGCCGCCGGGTCGCGCCGCAACGCCACCAGCTGGGTGACGCTCAACTGCCCGGGCAGGGCCACCTCGATCGCACCGGAGAGCCGGGTCAGCTCGGCCCGCTCGGCCAGCAGCAGATCCGCCTCGCGCTGCCAGCGCGCCACCTCCGGATCCACCTCCGGCTCGACCGGCTGCCCGACGACCGCCGACCCAACCGGCCCGACAGCCACCGGCCCGGCGGCGACCGGCCCGACAGCCACCGGAGCCGGCCCGTCGGTCATCAGGCGGCGCACCAGCCCGGCCGCCTCGGCCAACTCCGGTCGGCGCCCACCCAGCGGGTCGGCCGGCCACTCCGCGCGGAGCACCACCTCGGCGGTGGGGTTCGTGGCATCCGGGGTCGGCTCCGGCGCCCAGGCGTCGATCAGGTGCCCCGGCCCACCGTCGAGGCAGACGTCGTACATCTCGCGCAGGAAGACCGACGGACCTCGCGGTCGCTTCGTGCCCTCCCCCCACCAGTAGCCGGAGCACAGCAGCAGCCGGCGCGGCCGGGTGACCGCCACGTACGTCAGGCGGCGTTCCTCCCGCTCGTCGTGTGCCCGCCAGGCGTCGGTGAAGTCGTTCACCGCCCGTGCCACCGCCCGCTGGTCGGCCGCCTCGTCGAGCGCCAGCTCGGGCAACCCGTCGGCGTCACCCCGCAGCGGGAACGGCAGCACCCCCAGCCCGCCCAGCCAGTGATCGGAGTTGCGCACCGGCCCCGGCCACGACCCACGGCACAGACCGGCCACCGCCACCACGTCCCACTCCAGGCCCTTGGCGGAGTGCGCGGTGACCACCTGCACCGCGCCCTCCACCACCTCCACCTCACCCGGCGCCAGACCGCGCTCC
The DNA here is from genome assembly GCF_049841595.1 of Micromonospora sp. DT228. Lineage (NCBI taxonomy): Bacteria > Bacillati > Actinomycetota > Actinomycetes > Micromonosporales > Micromonosporaceae > Micromonospora > Micromonospora sp. DT228. The sequence continues at coordinate 288,134 of NZ_JBNCKO010000002.1, read as the reverse complement.
TCGTCCTCGGCGGCGGCCAGGTAGGACAGGAACCCGGACAGTGTCGCGCCCGGCGTCTCGCCACTGAAGCGGGCCGCCACGTCACCCAGGGCGTCCAGGTGACCCCGGGCCAGGCCGGCGTCACCGGCACCGTCCCGGCCGGCCCGCACCGCGACCTCCACGTCCAGGCCGATGGTCCGCTCGATGTCCGCGATCAGATCCGGCAGTGCCTGGTCCAGCCGGTACCGCAACAGCGCCAACTCCATGCCGTACGCGCGCAGCCGCGCGAAGCCCTCCGCCGAGTACGCCTGCGCCGGGCCGAGATCGGCGAGCGCCTCCACCAGGGTCGCCTCGTCCAGCAGATCGGGGCTGATCTCGGCGGCCTCGTCGGCGGCCACCTGTCGCCGGGCGTTGGCGATGGCCCGGGCGCGCCTGTGCAACGCGACCAGGTCACGCGGCCCGATCCGCCAGCGGGCGCCGGTGAGCAACCGCAGCAGCGCGGCCCCGTCGGTCGGGTCGGCCAGCACCCGCAGCGTGCAGACCACGTCGCGTACCTCGGGGGTGTCCAGCAGGCCGCCGAGCCCCACCACCTCGACCGGGAGACCGCGCTCACGCAGGGCCGACTCGATCGCCGGGATCTGACTGCGGACCCGGACCAGCACGGCAGTGGTCGGGCGCTGCGCCACCGGGATGTGTTCGGGGGCCGCGCCCGGCATCCGGGCAGCCCCCCGCCAGGCGGCCAACACGCTGTCGGCGATCCAGTCCGCCTCGTCGGCGTACGTGGGCAGCAACGCGCAGTGCACCGTGCCGCCGGCAGTCCCGCCGGGGCTGCGGTGCGGGATCGGGTCCAGGACGGTCAGCGCGGAGCGCAGCTCCGGCACCCGGGCGCCGGCCGCCCGCAGCGGAGCCGACAACGCGTTCGCCACCCGGAGGATCTCCGGCCGGTTACGCCAACTGGTGGTGAGCCCGAGCGCCGGGGCGGGCTGACCGTCGGCGCGGGCGAACTCGGTGGGGAACCGGTCCAGGGTTCCGGCGCTGGCGCCCCGCCAGCCGTAGATGGACTGGCAGGGGTCGCCCACCGCGGTCACCGGATGCCCGCCACCGAACAGCGCGTTGAGCAGCACCACCTGGGCGTGGCTGGTGTCCTGGTATTCGTCGAGCAGCACCGCGCGGAAGCGGCCCCGCTCGATCTCGCCGACCCCCGGGTGGTCCCGGGCGACCCGGGCCGCCCGGGCGAGCTGGTCGGCGAAGTCCATCGCCTCGAAGTCCTCCTTGCGCCGGGCGTACGCCCGCACCAGCGGCAGCAGGCGCAGCCTGGTCTGTTGCAGGGTGAGCGCCTTGCGGACGTCGGCGTACACCCGCCCCGGCCGGGACTGCACCTCGGCGAAGAACCGACCGGTCCAGGCCGCCAGTTGGTCCGGCGCGACCAGGTGCTCGTCCAACTCCCCGGCGAGCGCCAACACCGCGTCGGTGATGGTGCTCGGCATCCGGTCCACCTCGGACATGTCGCCGTCGTAGTTGCGCACCAGCAGGTCGACCAACTGCCAGCGGGACGCCTCGGTGAGCAGCCTGGTCGACGGCTCGTAACCGGAGCGCAGCCCGTGCTCGGTGACGATCCGCCCGGCGTAGGAGTGGTACGTGGAGACGGTGGGTTCACCGGCGAGCGGGTCGTCCAGCGGGTCGCGGCCCTGCCGGCCGAGCCTGCGGATCAGTTGGTCGAGCCGGGTGCGGACCCGGTGGGCAAGCTCGCCGGCTGCCTTACGGGTGAACGTCAGCCCGAGGATCTGCTCCGGGCGCACGTACGAGTTGGCCACCAGCCAGACCACCCGCGCGGCCATCGTCTCGGTCTTGCCCGACCCGGCTCCCGCGACCACCAGCAGCGGCTGAACCGGGGCGGCGATGATCGCGGCCTGCTCCCGGGTGGGCGCCGGCAGCCGCAGCAGCTTGGCCAGCTCCACGGGCGTGTACCGGGGGCCGGAGTCCGCCAGCCGGGGCGCCGGCGTGGGGCCCGCGCCGAACAGGGTGGGTTGGCTCACGGTGCCTTCTCACTCCTCGCCCTCACGGTTGCGTCGGACGGTCGGCGGCTCGACGACCTGACGCCCCTGCCCGGAGACCGGGCAGCTGGTGCGGACCGGGCAGACCCGGCACTTCGAGTTGGCCACCGCGGCGAACGTGGCGGCTGCCATCGTATCGGCGGTCCGCCGGACCAGCGCGGTCGCCCAACCGGCCGCCGGTCCCTCGCCGGCCGCCGGCTGGTTCTGTTCCCGCGCATCCTTCGCGGAGGTGCCGAGTTGCACCAGCGCCGCGCCACCGGACTCGTCACCGAACTCGGCGAACGCCCCCGCCTCCACCGCCGCCTGGTACGCGCCGAGCTGCGGGTGCTCGGCCAGGTCGGTGCCGGTGACGGCAGTGGATTTGCCGGTCTTCAGGTCGATCACCACGAGCCGCCCGGACTCGTCGACCTCCAGCCGGTCGACCCGGCCGGTCAGCTCGACGGGCCGATGCGGGTCGTCCAGCCGGACCGCGAACTCGTGCTCGATGGCGAGCAACCGACGCGGATTGGTGGCCAGCCAGCGCAGCAGCTTGTCGACCATCGCCTCGGCGCGTTCCCGCTCCGGCCCGGCCATCCACCGGGCCGCCAACTCGATGGCGTCGAACCGGGCGGCCACGTAGTCGAGCAGCGCACCCCGGTCGGCGCTGGCGTCCTCGGCGAGCATCGCGGCGGCGTGCACCAGGTTGCCCACGCCCTGCGCGGTGCTGGTCGGGCCACTGCCGCCGTGCCGTTCCAGCAGCCACCGCAGGCTGCACCGCAGGGCGCTCTCCATGGCCGACGGGGTGACCCGCACCGGCTCCCCGTCGTCGACGAGCGGCCGGTCGTCGGAGAGCGCACGCAACCCCCACCAGTCGTCGGGGTGCGCACCGGGCACCCCGGCGGCGGCGAGCCGGGCCAGCTCGGCCGCCGCCGCGCGCCGCCGGCCCGTCGGCGCAGCCGGGTCGGTGATGGCGGTACGCAGCTCGGCCACCAACGCCGGCAGGGTGAGCGCCCGAGGCGGACGGGTAACCGGCAGTGCACCGGGACGGTCCGGCTCACCGTCATCACCGGCCGCGCTGTTGTCTGCGCCGCCGGCCGCGCCGTTCTTCGCGCCGGTGGTCGTGTCGGTGGTCGCGCTGCTCTTTGCGCCGCCCGTCGTGCCGGTGATCGTGTCGCCGGTCGCGCCGGTCGGCACTCCGTCGGCGGCGGACGTGGCCTCCGGTGGGCTGGGGGCGAGGTCCCCGGCCCCGGGCCCGGTGCGCGGACCCGGTGGCGTCGGTGGGTCGACCGGCCCGGTGCCCGGCGGGGTGGGCGGCGTGGTGCCCGGCGGGGTGGGCGGCGTGGTGCCCGGCGGGGTGGGCGGCGTGGTGGGGCCCAGCTCGTGCAGGAACCGGCTCGGCTGCTCCTGGTGGTCGTCGCCGCCGACGGCGGCCGAGGCCACGGCGCTGACCAGCAGCCGGTGCCGGGCCCGGCTGATGGCGACGTGGAAGAGCCGGCGCTCCTCGTCCAGCAACGCCGAGGTCTGGCCCACCACGTGCGCCGCGGTGGCGCCGTCGACAGACCGGCCGGCCAGCACGTCGACCAGCCGCTCGGACCCGAGGAGGCTGCCACGCAGCCGCAGATCCGGCCAGATGCCCTCCTGCACGCCGGCCACCGCGACCAGGTCCCATTCCAGGCCCTTCGCGGCGTGCGCGGTGAGCAGGCGTACCGCCGCGCCCCGATCGGCGGTCGGCGCGATGGTGTCGGCCGGCAGGTCCTGGGCGAGCACGTGGTCGAGGAAGACCTCGGTGCGGGCACCGGGCAGCCGGTCGGTGAACCGGGCCGCCGCGTCGAAGAGCACAAGCACGGCGTCGAGGTCGCGATCGGCCGCCTCGGCCCGCCGCCGCCGGGCCAGGTCGCCCTCGCCGGCCGCCGGCCGTCCCTGGTTGATCGCGCCCGCCCAGCGCTCGGCGAGACCGCTGGCACTCCACACGGCCCAGAGCACGTCCTCGGCCGTCGCGCCCGGCCGGGCCGCGGCTTCGCGTGCGATGGCCAGCAGCCCGGCCACCGCCTGCGCCGGCTCCGCCCATCGCCGCTCGATGCCGGCCAACTCCTCCGGATCCTGCAACGCCTCGACGATCAGCTCCCCGGACGGGCGGCGGTCACCACCCGACAGCGCGAGGGCTCGCAGGCCCTGCCGCAGCCGCCGCTCGGCCAGCGGGTCGGCCCCGCCCAGCGACGAGTGCAGCAGCGCGACCGCCGCCTCCTCGTCCAGGCGCTCCGGCTCCAACGCGCAGCGCAGCAGGAGCAGCAGCGGGGCGACCGCTGGTTGCAGGTGCAGGGGCAGGTCCTCGCCGTGCACCACGGTGGGAACGCCGGCGGCGTGCAGCGCCCGTCGCAGAGTGGGCAGCTGCAGCGCGGTGGACCGCACCACCACCGCCATCCGCGACCAGGGCACGCCGTCGAGCAGGTGGGCCGAGCGCAGCGCGTGGGCCAGCCAGGCGGCCTCACTTGTCGCCGACCGGAACGTGTGCACCTCGACCGCCCCGGGTGACGCGTCCGGCAGTGGGTGCAGCCGGCGGTGCGCGCCCGGGCCACGCAGCCGGCGGCCCAGCCGGGCCAGGGCGGCGAGCAGACCGGGCCCGGCCCGGTACGACGTGGTCAGCAGCACCTGTGCGGCGGGCGCTCCGGACGCGGTCCGGAAGCGGTGCGTGAACGTGGTCACCCCGGCCGGGTCGGCGCCGCGGAAGGCGTACGTGGAGGAATCCGGGTCGGCGAACGCGACAAGCGACTTGCCACCGCCCGCGATCACCGAGAGCAGCTCCAGTTGGGCGGGGTCGGTGTCAGCCAACTCGTCGAGGTAGACGTGGGCGAGCCGACGGCGCTCGGCGGCCAGCAACTCCTCGTCGTCACGCAGCAGCCCGGTGGCCGCCCGGACCAGCTCCGCCGGGTCGTACGCGATGGAGCCCCGGTTGCTGACGTCACGCAGCGCGAGCACGGCGACGTACTCCCGCAGGAAGCGGGCGGCGGCCGGCCAGTCGGCGCGGCCGAGCTTGTCGCCCAGCCGGGCCAGGTCGATCGGGCCCACGCCGCGCTCGGCGGCGCGCATGAGCAGGTCGCGCAGCTGACCGGCGAAGGCCCTGGTCCGCAGGGCCGGACGCAGGTCGGTCGGCCAGCCGACCGGGTCGTCCTCGGGCTCCTCGCCCACCACGTCGAGCAGCTCGCGGATGATCAGATCCTGCTCCGGGCCGGTCAGCAGCCGGGGCGACGGCTCGCCCCGCTCGGCGGCGGCGCGGCGCAGCAACCCGAACGCGTACGCCGGGAAGGTGCGCACCAGCGGCTCACGCAGCACCCGGTGGCCGTCCTGCGCGACCCGGGCCTCGATGCGTTGACGCAGGGCGGTGGCCCCACGGCGGCCGAAGGTCAGCACCAGGATCCGTTCGGGGTCGACCCCCTCGCTGACCCGGGCGGCGACCGCCTCGACAAGCGTGCTGGTCTTGCCGGTGCCGGGGCCACCGAGCACGAGCATCGGCCCGGCGGTGTGCCCGACCACCTCGGCCTGCAGCGGATCGGCCCACCAACCGCCGCCGTCGACAGTCAGCTCGGACCCGGCCACGCGATCGGACCCGGCCACGCGATCGGACCCGGCCACGCGATCGAGCCCGGCCGACGCGCCGACACCGCCCCCGGACGTCCCGCCGCTGGCGGGCAGGGAAGCGCTGCCAGGCGTCGCCCCGTCCCCCCGCGGCGGCCCTCCGGACCGCCGCACCAACCGGTACGCCTGCATCAGCTCATCCCATCAGACCCATACGACACCCACCCAATCCCCCACCCTCAACCCCACTCCACCCTCAACCCCACCCCATCCACCTGCGTCGATCATGGAGTTATCGGCACGACACGCCGATAGCGGCACCGCTAACTCCATGATCACCGCGCGGGCGGACGGGGGTGGGGGCGCGGTGGGGGTGGGGGTGGGGGTGGGGGTGGGGGTGGGGGTGGGGGTTGGGGGGTGGGGGCGGGGTGGGGGCGGGGTGGGTCAGGTTAGGCGGGACTCTAGGGCGTTCAGGGCTTCGGGGACCGTGGTGGTCACCGTCAGGAGGTCGCGGCCGGCGGTTTTGAGGAAGTTCTGGTCGGTCAGGCTGTCCAGCCAGTCCAGCAGGGGGCGGTAGAAGCCGTCGGTGTCGATCAGCACCATCGGCTTGGCGTGCAGGGCGAGCGTCGCGGTCGTCCAGACCTCGAACAGCTCGTCCAGGGTGCCCAGCCCGCCCGGCAGGGTGAGGAACGCGTCCGACTTGTCGATCATCAGGGTCTTGCGGCTGGCCATCGAGTCGGTCACCAGCAGCTCGTCCGAGGCCAGGTCGGCGACCTCCAGATCGACGAGCGACTGTGGGATCACCCCCAGAGTCCGCCCGCCGGCGGAGCGGGCGCCGTCCGCCAGCGCGCCCATCATGCCGACGCAGCCACCGCCGCTGACCAGCGTGTGACCGCGCCGAGCCAGCTCCACGCCGGTCTCGGTGGCCAGGTCCAGCCAGCGCTGGTCCAGCGTGCGGGAGGAGGCGCAGAAGACGCAGATCGCTGCCATCATCTGTCCCGCGGCTGGTCGGCGGCCCGCGCGGCGGCGGCCTGCTGGTCCGCGCCGGTACGCGCGACGGCCTCGTCGCGGACCGCCTCCTGCTCCACGGAGAGCGCGGCCTCCGCCTCGACGATGTACCGAACCGCGGCGTTGACGTCGTCGGTGAGGCAGATCAAGTCCAGGTCGACCGGCCCGATCTTGCCGTCGGCGGCCATCGTGTCGCGCATCCAGGTGAGCAGGCCGTCCCAGTAGGCGACCCCCATGAGCACCACCGGGAACCGGGTGACCTTGCCGGTCTGCACCAGGGTGAGCGCCTCGAACAGCTCGTCCATGGTGCCGAACCCACCGGGTAGCACGACGAACGCCTGGGCGTACTTGACGAACATGGTCTTGCGGGCGAAGAAGTAACGGAAGTCGATCGCCAGGTCGACCCACTCGTTGAGGCCCTGCTCGAACGGCAGCTCGATGCCGAGCCCGACGGAGAGGCCACCGGCCTCGCTGGCGCCGCGGTTGGCGGCCTCCATCACTCCCGGCCCGCCCCCGGTGATCACCGCGTAGCCGGCTCGGGCCAGCGCGCCGCCCACCTGCTCGGCCAGCCGGCACTCGGCGCTGTCCGGTCCGCTGCGGGCAGAGCCGAACACGCTGACCGCGGGCGGCAGATCGGCGAGGGTGTCGAAACCTTCGACGAACTCGGAGAGGATGCGCAGCGCGCGCCAGGCGTCCTTGGTCTTCCAGTCGCCCCGCCCACGCGAATCCAACAACCGTTGATCAGCGGTACTGCTCGGGATCGACCCCCTGCGCAGCGTGACCGCGCCGCGGTGTCGCTCCTGCCCTGGACCGCGACCGGCCTCCCGCCCGTTGTTGCTCTGGCTCATGGGGCAACCGTAGTGGAGCGGCACCTCGTAGGGGTGCGGGGCGGGGACGCCGAGAAATAGTTCGGGATCATGGGCAACTAATTCGCTTCCCCGTACGTCTTACTATTCACATACCGGGTATGCCCGGCGCGCGCCTTCGGGGGAGGAGACAGCGTGATCAGTAACAGCGAGATGATCCGGATCCGTCGCCAGATGCAGCGACGGATCCGAGACGTGGTGGCCGAACGCCGCCGCACCCGACTGCAGGACCTGCCCCTCGTCTCCCCCGCCGTCTCCGCGCCCGTAGGAGCTGATCAAGAGGTTTGCGTCGCCGACAACGGGCCCGGCTGACGCAAACCTCTTGATCACTCGTCAGGCCGGGGCCAGCCAGCGGTGCAGGGTCGCCGCCCCGTCGCGGATCTTGCTGATCTCCACGTGCTCGTCCCGGTGGTGGGCCAGGTTGGGGTCGCCGGGGCCGAAGTTCAGCGCCGGGATCCCCATGGCCGCGAAGCGGGCCACGTCCGTCCAGCCCAGCTTGCCGATCGGCGCCGCGCCCACCGCGGCGAGGAACTCCTTCGCCGGGGCCGCCTCCAGCCCGGGGGCCGCACCAGCCATCGCATCGGTCACCACCACGTCGAAGCCAACGAACACCTCCCGCAGGTGCGCCTCCGCACCGGCCGGGTCGCGATCCGGCGCGTACCGGTAGTTGACCTCGATCTCGCACCGGTCGGGGATCACGTTGCCGGCGACACCGCCGATGATCCGTACCGCGTTCATGCCCTCGCGGTAGTCGCACCCCTCGATGGTGACCCGGCGTGCCTCGTACGTCTGGAGACGCCGCAACACCTCGGTGGCCGCGTGGATGGCGTTCACCCCGTGCCAGGAGCGCGCCGCGTGCGCCCGCTCACCCGTCGTCGTCACGAGCGCCCGCATGGTGCCCTGGCAGCCCGCCTCGACGATGCCGTACGTCGGCTCCAGCAGCACCGCGAAGTCCGCCTCCAACCACTCCGGGTACGCCTGGGCCACCAGGTTGAGCCCGTTGTACCGCGACTCGATCTCCTCCGCCTCGTAGAAGAAGTACGTCACGTCGTAGCGCGGGTTGGGCAGGGTCACCGCCAGGTGCAGCGCGTACGCGGTGCCGGACTTCATGTCGGAGGTGCCGCAGCCGTACATCAGGTCGCCGCGCATCGTCGACGGGAAGTTGTTGTTCAGCGGCACCGTGTCGAGGTGCCCAGCCAACACGACGCGCTGCGCCCGACCGAGATCGGTACGCGCCATCACCGTGTTGCCGTGCCGGTGGGTGGTCAGGTGCGGTACGCCCCGCAGCACCTCTTCGACACAGTCGGCGATCGCCTTCTCGTTGAGGGATACGGACTCTATGTCGACCAGGGCGCGGGTCAGCTGTACCGGATCGGCGAGGACCTCGGGGGTCAGCGGGTTCTCCATGGTTCGCACGGTACCTTCAGGTTTGTTTGCGCGAGGAGTGAGCTGAGGCCGGCCCGGCCACGACCGAGAGGTGTAACAGTGACGTCCGCAGATTCCGCCTGGGGCATTGGCCTGGCCACGATCACGGCAGACGAGCAGGTGCTCGACACCTGGTACCCGACCGGCAAGCTGGGCCTGGGTGAGCTGCCGCTGGTCGTCGGGGAGGACAAGTCGGACGTGCTCGACCTGCCGCCGGCGGCGCTCGGCGACCGGCCACTGCCCGGTCTGCGTACCGTCCAGGTGGTCACCGTGATCGGCTCGCTCGACGACCCGATCAAGGACGCCCCCGACGCGTACCTCCGGTTGCACCTGCTCTCGCACCGCCTGGTGCGGCCCAACCAGCTCAACCTCGACGGCATCTTCGGCAAGCTGGCCAACGTGGCCTGGACGTCCGCCGGGCCGTGCCCACCGGAGCGGGTGGACGAGCTGCGGGTGATCGAGCGCGCGGCCGGCCGCCACCTGGCGGTGTACGGGGTGGACAAGTTCCCCCGGATGACCGACTACGTGGTCCCCGCGGGGGTGCGGATCGCCGACGCCGACCGGGTCCGCCTCGGCGCGCACCTGGCCGCCGGCACCACGGTGATGCACGAGGGCTTCGTGAACTTCAACGCCGGCACCGTCGGCACCTCGATGGTCGAGGGGCGGATCGTGCAGGGCGTGCTGGTCGGCGACGGCTCCGACATCGGCGGTGGGGCCTCCATCATGGGCACCCTCTCCGGCGGCGGCACCGACAAGATCAGCATCGGCGAGCGGAGCCTGGTCGGCGCGAACGCCGGCGTCGGGATCTCGCTCGGCGACGACTGCGTGGTCGAGGCCGGCTGCTACATCACCGCCGCGTCGAAGGTCACCCTGCCGGACGGCCGGGTGGTCAAGGCCCGGGAGCTGTCCGGCGTCGACGGCCTGCTGTTCTGGCGCAACTCGGTGACCGGCGCGCTGGAGGCCCGGCCACGCACCGGCCGGGGCATCGAGCTGAACGCGGCCCTGCACGCCAACGACTGACGGACCCGCCGGGTCCGCGGCACTGCGCCGCGAACCCGACGGGGTACGCCTCAGCGCAACCGGTACGCCTGGATGATCCGCTCGGTGACAGTGCTGCCGGCGGCATCCCGTGCGGTGGCCCGCAGGGACGCGTAACCGGCCCCGGCGGGGTGTTTCACGGTGGCCGTCCAGCCGTGCCCGCCGTTGCGCACCTGGGCGGCCTGCCAGGTCTTGCCCCCGTCGTAGGAGACGTCCACGGTCAGCTTTGTCAGCCGTGACCCGGCGGCGCCGGGTTGCCGCTTCACCTGCACCGGGATGACCAAGCTCCGGCCGGCCCGAGCGCTGTTGTCGGCGTCCAACGGTGGCGTGAACCGGATGGCCGACACCGGCAGCCGACGGTAGTCGTCACCGGGGACGTGCCGGGACCGGAAGGTCCACGCCGTGCTGACCTCGGTGCTGAGGTCGGTGAAGCTGCGCGTCGCCGACACCTCCAGCCGGTAGGCCGCCGCACCGGGCGGCACCGCGAACTCGCCGTAACCGGTGTCCGATGACTCGCCGACCAGCACCCCGTTGCGATAGAGGGCCGTCCGGGCGGTGTCGACCACCGAACCACCGGGGTGCCCCTCGGCGTCGCTGTGCAGCGGCACGTCCACCTGGATGTCGTCACCGAGTCGGGTGACCCCCTGACCGGGCCAGCGCGGCGTCGGGAAGGACGGGGCGTAGGGCGCGCTGCCCCAGCTCTCGCGGGTCTGTCGGCCAGCCCGGTACGCGCGCGGATCGGCCGTCAGCCCGGCCCGGAACTCGGTCCACCACTCCTCGACGGGCGCCCAGAACGTCAGCTCCGAGGACCAGCGCACCCCTCGGGTGTTGTAGTGCTCCACCCGCTGGCCGGGCACCACGGTGGGCACTCCGACAGCCCAACCGCTTACGTCCGAGTCGAGTTGCGGATAGACCACCCGCTCCCCCTTCAGACCCGTGTAGCCGCCCTTGAACTGCTGTGTGACGGTGGCCAACTCGGAGCTGCGGTAGGTCTTGTCGAACCCGTTCGGCAACCGGCCGGGGAAGCCCTCGCTGAGCGCGTACAGGTAGGGGCTGTGGGCCACCTCCAGGTCCGCCCACTGGCTGCTGATGCTGCCGACGAACTGTTTGCCGGAGACGGTCCTGCCGAGCTGCCCGGTGGCCAGCCCGTTGAAGTCGAAGCTGAGAATCCCGTAGCCGGAGGAACCGTCGGTGGCCAGGAAGGTCGCGGAGATGTCCACGAGTGCCGGTTTGGCGGATCGGTCGGGGACGGCGCTGCGTACCGGCCGGGCCTTGCGGGCGTCGAGGGTGACAGTGGTGTCGCGGTCGATCACCAGCTCGGGCTGCGCCAGTTCGGCGACGTCGTCCTCCCCGGTGAAGATGATGCTGACCAGCCCGTAGCGGCCCTTGGGCACCCGGATGTCGACGGTGCCGTCCGGGTCGTAAAGGTCGTAGCTCTGCAGGTTGTCCAGCCGTACCAGCGAGGTGAAGGGTCCCTCGGCGGCCGCGCCGGTGGCGTCGAGGTGCCGGACGGTGAGCTGGTAGCTCTCCACCTCCCGGTGGACCGCGACCGGGGTGACCGCCACGGCCGTGCCGGCACGGGCCACGATCCGTCCGGTCCAGTAGCCGTCCGTGCCGAGCCGGGTGTCCACGGTGGCCGTGGTGCCGGCGGTGCCGCCGGCGGGCACGGTGACCTGGCTGGCCGCGAGGGTGAACATGCCGGCCGGTGCCGGCTGACCGTCGGGTCCGGTCACCTCGATGGTCAGGTCCAGGGTGATCGGGTCCGGGCCGTTGTTGTGCCAGTCGACCTTGCGGGCGATCGGGGTGTCGTCGTCGTGCGGCCAGGCGGGCTGCCCGAAGGCGACACTTACCGGGTCGCTGACGACCGGCTGGGTGATCGCCCTGGCCACGTCGACCCGGCCGGCGCCCTGCTGGAACGCGGTCTGCTCGGGGTGCGGCTTCGCCGAGGCCATCAGGGTGGCCTTGAGCTGTGCGCCCGCCCAGTCGGTGTGCTGCTGGGCGAGCAGCGCCACCGCGCCGGTGACGTGCGGCGCGGCCATCGAGGTGCCGGAGAGCGCCAGGTACTGCTCCCCCACCGGATCGCCGAGCAGCGTGCCCTCACCGCGGGCGGCCACGATGTCCACCCCCGGAGCGGTGAGGTCCGGCTTCAGCCCGCCGTCCCCGACCCGGGGGCCGCGGCTGGAGAAGTCGGCCAGGGCGTCGTCGCGGTCCACCGCGCCGACCGACAGCGCGGATTCCGCGGTGCTCGGCGAGCCGACCGAGCCGTCGGTGCCGTCGTTGCCGGAGGAGATCACGAAGAGCGTGCCGGTCTGCGCGGTCAGCGACTCGACGGCCGCCTCCAGCGGGTCGACCTCGGGCGTGTCGGTACCGCCCAGACTCATGTTGATCACGTCGGCGTGCTTGTCGACGGCGGCCCACTGCATGCCGGCCAGGATCGCGGATTCCTGGCAGCCCTGATCCTCACAGACCTTGCCGTTGAGCAGCGTGGCGTCCGGCGCGACGCCCCGGTACCTGCCGGCGGAGGCCGCCCCGCTGCCCGCGATGATCGAGGCGACGTGGGTGCCGTGGCCGACTGTGTCACCGGCGTCGGTGGCCTCGGTGAAGTTGTGCGACTCGGCGACCCGCCCGGTCAGGTCGGGGTGGGCGGCGTCGACACCGGTGTCCAGCACCGCGACCCGGACGCCCTGGCCGGTGAACCCCGCCTGGTGCGCGGCCGGCGCCCCGATCTGCGGCACGCTGTGGTCCAGCGTGATGCGTCGGCGGCCGTCGAGCCAGATCCGGTCGGCAACCCCCGCCGTGCCGACCCGGGCGCGAGCGCCGGTGAGTGCCGTCCAGACCTCCGTGGCCCGCTCCTTGTCCGCCGTCGCGGCGACGCCACCGACGGCCGGCAACTCGGTGGTGACGGTCAGTCCGGTGGGCGCCGCGGCGGCCCTTCGTCGCGCGCCCGCGTCGCCGGTGACAAGCACCGGCAGGTTGTCGCGGCGGGCGTCGTCGTAGCCGGCGGCGATCAGCCCGGTCACGTCGAACAGGCGCCTGTCGACCCGGCCGGCGCGGACCAGCGGCAGGGCATCCTCCGGCAGCACGGTGAGCTGACCGCGGTCGCGGGTGGTCAGGAAGCGCAGATGAGCCCGGTCGGGGCCGGGGTGGACGGCGGCGGACCCGGACGCGGAGACGGTGACCCGGTCACCGGTGAGCAGGGTGACCGTCTTCGGGATGCCGGTCGCGCTACGCGGGGCGGCGTCGGGGACGGTGGGCTGTGGGCTGGCCCCGGCGATCGCCGGGGTGCCCAGGACGAGGGCGGCGATGGCGGTGACGGCGATGAAGATTCTGCCGCGTCGATACAACGTTTCCTCCTTCGTGGACGTTCTATAGCCAGGAGACGTGCATAGATCGCCGCCAGTATTGCATACCCGGTATGCAAAAAAGGGGTAGCAAATATGACGAACCTGCCAACCCAGGGCGCGGTCGGCCGGCATCATCGACCTGGTGACCTCCATGAAGGACCGGATGCTCGCCGGTGAGCCGTACCTCGCCGACGACCCCGAGATCGTCGCGGACCTGGACCGGGCCGCCCGGCTGATGGAACGCTTCAACACAAGTCCCGCGGCCGACCCGCAGGCCCGGATCGCGGCACTGCGCGCACTCCTCGGCGAACTGGGCGAGGACACCTGGATCCGCCCCCCGTTCTCCTGCGACTACGGCTGGCAGATCCGGATCGGGCCCCGCAGCTTCGTCAACTACAACGCCGTCTTCCTCGACGTCGCACCGATCACCATCGGCGCGGACGCCCAGATCGGACCGAACGTGCAGCTACTCACGCCGACCCACCCCGTGGAGCCCGATCCGCGCCGCGACAAGTGGGAGGCCGCCAAGCCGATCACCCTCGGCGACAACGTCTGGCTCGGTGGCGGAGCGATCGTGCTGGCCGGAGTGTCGATCGGCGCGAACACAGTCGTCGGCGCGGGAGCGGTGGTGACCCGGGACCTGCCGGCCAACGTGGTCGCCGTCGGCAACCCCGCCCGGCCGGTACGCGAACTGGACTGACGGTGCGGCTGGCCTGGTCGGTCCACCGACGACTCGGACCGGCCGACCACGCCGCCCCCGGCCCGGCCGGTCAGACCGTCGGCGACTCGGACAGGCGGACCACCAGGTCGGCGCGGTCGGCGGACGGAGTGATCAGGGCCGCGTTGACCTCGTCACTGCCCAGCGCCCACTCGCGTGCCTGCTCCGGCGACCGCCCGAACGCCTCGTGGCGGGCGGTCAACCGACGCTGGCGCAGATCGGCGTCCAGATCGAGGAACCACGCCTCGTGCAGCAACGCGCGCACCTCCTGCCACGGAAAATCCGGCAGCAGCAGGTAGTTGCCCTCGGTCACCACGAGCCGGACCGACGGCGGCACCTCGATCGCCCCGGCCACCGGCTCCTCCAACTCCCGGCGGAACTCCGGCGCGTACACCGAGGTGGGCTCCAGCCGACGCAGCCGGCGCAGCAACGAGACGAACCCGTTGGCGTCGAAGGTGTCCGCCGCGCCCTTGCGGTCCGCGCGACCCAACCGGACCAGCTGGACCTGTGCCAGGTGGAAGCCGTCCATCGGCACCAGTCTGGCGGCCGACCCGACGGCGGCCACCACCTGCTCGGCAAGCGTCGACTTCCCCGCGCCCGGCGCGCCGGCGATGCCCAGCAGTTGCCGCGGGCCGGCCTCGGCCAGCGCCAGCGCGCGCCGCACCAACTCGTCGACCGACAGCACCCGAGCCGGTGGCATCAGTCGAGGACCGGCGTGCTGATCGTGAACCGCGCCTGCACGGCCGCCTGCACGGTCTGTGGCTGCGGGTCCAGCTCCAGCTCCGGCGGGCCGCCACCCGCGCCGCCACCCCCGGCGAATGACGCGCGGGCGAACATCGGCCGGTCACCCGGCCCGGCGTCGGCCAGCTCGAGCAACGAGGTGACCTGGGCACCGAGCGCCTCGGCGTACTCCCGGGCCCGGACCAGCGCGTCGCGGATCGCGGCGTGTCGGGCCTCGCGGTGCGCGGGGCTGTCCGGGCGAAGCTCCCACCAGGGCCCGGCCACCTCGACCTGATCCTGGTCGGCCAACCGGAGCATCAACTCGCCGAGGGCGGTGAAGTCGGTGACGGTGACCGTGGTGGTCACGCCGCCGTGCCAGGCGACCACCCGCTCGCCCGAGCGGCGGGTCTCCGGCCGCACCCGCAGATCGCCGGTCTCCCGCCGCGCCACCGCTGACCCGGAGCCGTCCAGCAGCACCCGGATGGCAGCGGCACGCTCGGCCAGCCGGGTCAGGGTGGTCTCCCGATCCCGGTCCCGCGCTGTCGCGGTGACCGCGAAGCGGGCCAGCTCGGGCGGCACCTCCCGGTACGCCTCGCCGCGTACCTGCACCACCGGACCGTCCGCCACCATGCCCCTCAGCCTAGTCAGCCATCGGCCGCCGCGCCGCGTAGGAGACGGTGTCGACGCCGACGTGCAGACCCAACAGGTGACCGCCGGCCACCCCCAGCTCGCGCAGCCAGGACACCTCCGCGGCGTGGTCACCGCCGAGCGGGAACTGCCCGTCGTACGCGTCGAACCGGCGTTCGCGCAGCGCCGCGCGGGCGGCACCTGCCTCGTCGTACCGTGCCGTGAGCGCCGGCGCGTCGCCGGCGCGCAGGGCGGCGGTCAGGTCGTCCAGGAACGCGGTGACCTCGGCCAGCTCGCGCAGCACCCGCTGCCGGTTGCCGAGCAGCATGTTGGCGGTCCGGCCGGCGGGAGTGCCGGCGACCCGGGTGCCGTCGGAGAAGCTGCCCGCGGCGAGCGCGAGTATCGCGTCGCGCAGCGGCGCGCGCTGCACGGCGCCGGCCAGCGCGCCGGCCAGCAGGTGCGGCACGTGGGACGCGAGCGCGGCGGCCGAGTCGTGTTCCGCCGCCGACATCGGCACCACCCGGGCCCCGAAGAGGTCCACAAGCAGCTCGGCCAGCCAGCGGAACGCGGCCGTGGCCTGCCCAGGAGCGGGACAGAGCACCCAGGCGGCGCCGCTGAGCAACTCCGGCCCGGCCGCCGGCAAGCCCGCCCGGTCGGTGCCGGCCATCGGGTGGCCGGGCACGAACCGGTGCGTCAGCCCGTGCGTGGCGGCGAACGCCGCCACCTCCTCCTTGGTGCTACCCACATCGGTCAGCACACAACGCTCACCGGTCATCGCGGCCACGTCGAGCAGCGTCGCCGGCAGGGTGGGCAGCGGACCGCAGAGGAAGACCACGTCCCGGTCGGCGACCGCCTCGACCAGCCGGTCCGGAGCGGGTACGCCCATCCGGCGGGCCTCCCGCCGGGTGTGCTCGTCGGGATCCCAGCCGGTCACGTCGACGCCTGCGGCGTGCAGTCGGAGCAGCACCGAGCCACCGATCAGGCCGGTGCCGACCACCGCCGCCCGCACACCGAGCCGGTCCACCATCCGCGCACCTCGACGTTCCTGCTGGGGTGTGGGGCCGACGCGGCCCCGACCAGGTCGGGCCGAGGATATCGTCCGGGACCGGCCCGGACTCCGGTCAGTCCTCGGCGGCGGTCGCGTCGTCGCGCCACGCGACGAACGGGATCGCCGGGTCGTTGTTGATGTACTGCCAGGGCCAGGAGGTCACCTGGTCGCCGATCACCTCGAACTGGCCGGCGGCGGAGCGCAGGTCCCCCACCTTCGAGAAGCCCATCGCGAAGGTGTTGTGCACGCTCGCCCAGCCCGGTCGACGCCGGTAGTCGGGGTGCCGTACCGAGTGGTCGGCGGCGGCGTTGAGCTCGGCGCGAATCGCGTCGTCGTCCAGATACTCGTCGTCCTCGCCGACGGGCAGGTCCAGCCACTGCTCCAGGTGCGCGACGACGACGAGGTGTCCGAGCGCCGAGCCGGCCGGCGACTTCGCCACCGCCTCCCGGGCGAACGCGAACATCTCCTCGTGGCTGCCGTACCACTTGCGGCAGCGGTACTGCAGCATCTGCTCGTGCGCGATCCGGTGCCACGGGTGCCGCGTGACCACCTCGCCGAAACGCCTGTTCGCCTCGTCGGTGTCCACCTGCCGGCCGCGTGCCGACATCACCAGGAAGGTACGCGCGGTGGTGTCGTCCGGATCGCGGTCGACCACCTCGTCCAGGCAGTTCTCGGCCAGCCGCAGCCGCCGCCAGAACTCCTTGAACTGATCCTGACTCACCTGCGACGCCCGCCCGCTGGTGCGGGCCTCCCAGGCCCAGTAGATCGCGCGCGCCCCGCGCACCAGCACCGGCAGCGTCGAACGGGGTTCGGCCTCGATCCATTCACCGATCCAGTCCTGCACGCCGTCGGAGTGGGCGACCGCCGTGACGTAGAAGGCGTGGTCGTCGGGGTCGATCACCGGGGTGAGCAGATCACGGATGGCGGCCCAGTCCCGCCGTTCGGCGGCCTCCCGCAACGCCCGTGCGGTCGGGTCTCGCTCGGTCGGGTCCACGGTCAACGTGGGCACCGCCATCCGCCTGTTGCTGCGCCGGAACGGCCACATGACGCGTTGTCCTCTCACCCCGTGACGATCCGCAAGATCGTAAATCTTGGCGAGGCCGCCCGGAAGGGGGTTGCCCGCCTCAGATCAGCGTCGTACGGTCCGCTCCGCCGCCCGCCATATCGACGCGGGCTTCAGCGGGAAGGAAACCCAATGTCCGCGACATACCGGGCGCTCGCCTCGGTGGTCATGTTGATTGGCTTCTACGTCGTCGCGCTCCTCCAGCTCGCCGCCGTCGTCGCGCTCGGGGTCTGGCTGTTCGACCACACGAACGGGATCATCGCCGGGAAGCTGATGCTGCCCCTGGTCATCGCGCTGGGCGCGGTGGCCGTCGGGCTGTGGCGCGCGATCCGTACCAAGAACGAGCCAGAACCCGGCCTGGTCCTCACCGAGCAGGAGGCACCGGGCCTCTGGGCCACCGTGCGCGAGCTGGCCAGCGCGGTGGGGACCCGTGCCCCGGACGAGATCCGGCTGGTGCCCGAGGTGAACGCGGCCGTCGCCGAGCAGAGCCGACTGCTCGGCCTGGTCGGCGGACGGCGCACCCTGTATGTCGGCCTGCCGCTGCTCCAGGCGATGCGGACGGACCAGCTGCGTTCGGTCCTCGCACACGAGCTGGGCCACTACTCCGGCAAGCACACCCGCCTCGGCGGGGTGGCGTACCGAGGGCGGCTGGCCATCGCGGAGACGCTGGACCGGATCAGCCCGCGTAACCCGATCGGTTGGGTCTTCAAGGGCTACTCGAAGCTCTACCTGATGGTCGACAACGCCGCGTCACGACGGCAGGAGTTGGAGGCCGACCGTTCCTCCGTGCTGCTGGCCGGACACGAGGCCGCAGCCTCCGCGCTGCGTACCCTGCCGGCGCTCGGCGCGGCCTGGGGCTTCTTCATGCGTCGGTACGTCGAGCCGGGCTGGTCCGCGGAGCTGGCGCCGGACGACCTCTTCGGCGGCTTCGGCCGACTGCTGCACGCACGACGGGACGAGATCGCCGAGCTACGGGAGAGCGCCCCCGAACGGGATCCGTCGCCGTGGGACACCCACCCGCCGATCGGCGTCCGGGTCGCCGCGATGGCGGCCCTGCCGACCGGGACCGTCGCACCTGACGAACGGCCCGCCGCGCTGCTGCTCGCCGACATCGACGCCGCCGGACGGCAGTTGCAGGCGATCGTGGTCAACCACGGCAACCGCAGGGCGCTGCCCTGGACGCAGTTCACCGCCGCGTCCGTCGCGGCCGGTGTGCAACAGCAGGCGGACGGCGTCTACCGGGCGGCCGGGCGGTTCACGGGCGTTTCCCAGCCGGGGCTCGGCACTGTGCTGGACCTGGTGCGGGCCGGCCGGCTGGGTGAGTTCGCCGAGCAGTTCTTCGACGACGCCACCCGCAAGGAGGCCGCCGCCCGATTCGCCGGGCCGATGGAGACGTTGCTCGACAACGCGGCCGTCCGCTCCGGTCAGGCCCACTGGCAGCTCTCCTGGTCCGGCCCGGCGCAGCTCGTCGGCCCGGAGGCGCAGCCGTGGGACCTCGCCGAGATCGCCAAGTTGGCCGTCGCGCCCCAGACCCTGGACGTGGCACTGGCCCGCCTGGCCGAGCTGGGCATCGACCCCTCCGGCGCGACAGTCGTGCAGGACCGGGTCTCCGGTCGGAACGCCGACCTGATCGGCGCGCTGGCCAACATCAAGATCGACGGTACGGAGCACGACGTGCTCATCCTCGACCGGGGACTGGTCCTGATCGTCAACCCGGGTAAGGCCAGCCAGGGCGAGAAGCGGCTACGCGCGCTCGTCGGCTCGGTGTCGATGGCGGAGCTGACCGCCGGGCACACGTTCCTGCCCTACGAGGAGATCGTCTCCGTGGACGTCAAGCGGGAGGTGCCGCTGAAGGCGGAGATCACCCTGCACGACGGGCGGGTCATCGCCATGCAGGAGCTGATGGCGAGCGAACTGCTGGAGAAGCAGAGCCGGAACACGCTGCTGCGGGTGTTCCGCCAGATCACCGACTGACACCGTCCGGGCGGTCGGGCCACCGGCTCGACCGCCCGGACGTGCGGTCAGTCCCGCGCGAGGCGCGCCGCGACGCCGGCGATGTGCTCGTCGGACTCGGTGAGCGCCGCCCGTACGTGTTGTTGACCGCCGGGACCGTAGAAGGCGCCGGCGGCGACCAGGATGCCGCGCCGCGCCAACCAGTCGACGGTCTGCCAGCAGTCCTCACCTCGGGTGAGCCAGAGGTAGAGGCCCGCCTCGGAGTGCTCGACGGTGAACCCGGCACCTGTGAACGCGGCGGCCAGCACCTCCCGGCGGGCGCGGTAGCGCTCCCGCTGCTCCTCGGCGTGTCGCTCGTCCTCCAGTGCCGCCACCATGGCCGCCTGCACCGGCGCGGGCACGATCATGCCCGCGTGCTTGCGCACCTTGAGCAGCTCGGCGACGAGCGCCGGGTCACCGGCGACGAACCCGGCCCGGTAGCCGGCGAGATTGGATCGCTTGGACAGCGAGTGCACGGCGAGGATCCCGGCATAGCTGCCACCGCTGACCTGCGGCGACAGCACCGAAACCGGCTCGGCAGACCAGCCGAGTGGCAGATAGCACTCGTCGCTGGCGACCACCGCGCCGCGTTCCCGAGCCCAGTCGACCACCTTGCGCAGGTGCGCCGCGGGCAGCACCCGGCCGGTCGGGTTGCCGGGCGAGTTGACCCAGACCAACCGGACCCGCGAGGTCGGCCCGACCGCGGTGAGCGAGTCGGCGCGGACGACAGTCGCGCCGGCCAACCGGGCGCCGTCCTCGTAGGTGGGGTACGCGATCGACGGCACCACCACCACGTCACCCGGGCCGATGCCGAGCAGGGTCGGCAGCCAGGCGACCAGCTCCTTCGAGCCGATCGTCGGCAGCACGCCGAGACCGTCGACCCCGGCGCCACAGGCCCGGGACACCCACGCCGCGATCGCGGCCCGCAACGCGGGGGTGCCGGCGGTCAGCGGGTAACCGGGAGCATCGGACGCGTCAGCCAACGCCCGCCGGATCACCTCGGGCACCGGGTCGACAGGCGTACCCATGGAGAGGTTGATCAGGCCCTCCGGATGCGCCGCGGCCAGGGTGGCCGCGGCGTCCAGGGTGTCCCAGGTGAACTCGGGCAGCCGCGACGAGACCGGCGCGGGCCGGTTCAGTGGCCCTCGCCGCGCGGCGGCTGCGCGGCGACGAAGGTGGCGTCCTTCTCCACCTTGCCGATCTTCGAGGCACCGCCGGGCGAGCCCAGCTCCTCGAAGAACTCGTAGTTGGCGCCGGTGTAGTCCTTCCACTGCTCCGGCACGTCGTCTTCGTAGAAGATCGCCTCCACCGGGCAGACAGGCTCACAGGCACCACAGTCGACGCACTCGTCGGGGTGGATATAGAGCATCCGGTTGCCCTCGTAAATGCAGTCGACCGGGCACTCCTCGATGCATGCCTTGTCGAGCACATCCACGCACGGCTCGGCGATGATGTAGGTCACCGGTCTTCTCCTCCGCAAGACACGCCGCGATCACCCGCGACGGTAAGAGCCTAGTATCTCGCCGGGGAGGGGGTCGATCGTGCTCCGACAGCAGGATGTGGGACACCGAATCGTAGTTCGCCGGATTGTGGGGATTCGGGAGGGCCGCCCGCTCTTCTCCGACGCTCTCGGCGAGCTGGTCGAGCTGAGCGAGACTCATCTCACGCTCTCCACCGCACAGGGCCACCTACGCGTACCGGTGGCGCAGGTCCACCGCGCCAAGCGGGTGCCACCCACCCGCCGGCCAACCGCCGCGGCGGTCGTGGCGTTGGAACGGGCCGCCGACGAGGCCTGGCCGGCACTCACACGGGGCCATCTCGGCGACTGGCTGCTCCGCTCGGCGGAAGGCTGGAGCGGGCGGGCCAACTCGGCGCTGCCGATCGGCGACCCCGACCGACCGCTGCCCGCCGCCGTGGACGCGGTCGAACGCTGGTACGCCGAACAGGGCCAGCCTCCGATCATCAACACGCCCCTGCCACTCGCCGCCCCGGTCGGCGCCGAGTTGGACGCCCGCGGCTGGGCCGCCCGTCCGCCGGTCCTGGTGCAGACCACACCGCTCCCGCTACGACCGCCAACGACCCACGGAGCCACGCCGACCAGCACCGCTCCGGTTACCCAATCAACCACCACCGACCAGGCCGGCGCGACTACCGACGGACAGACCGGCGCGGCTGCTGCCGTCGACGGACAGGCCGGCGCGGGTGCCGCCGTCGACGGACAGGCCGGCGCGGGTGCCGCCGTCGACGGACAGGCCGGCGCGGGTGCCGCCGTCGACGGACAGACCGGCGCGTGGAGCAATGCGGTCGTTGAGCTGGCCGGCGCGCCGAGCGCCGGGTGGCTGGCCGTCGCCGCCGGCCGCAAGGGCGGCCTGCCGGAGGCCGCCCGGCACGTGCTCACCGCCGTGGACCAGGTCCGTTTCGCCCACGTGTACGTCGACGGCACGCTAGTGGCGATCGGCCGGGGCACGGTGACCGGTCAGGGGCGCTGGCTGGGCCTCAGCCTCATCGAGGTGTTACCGGCGGCTCGCCGTCAAGGGCTGGCCAGCCGGGTGATCAACGAGCTGGCCGACTGGGGCGTGTCCACTGGCGCGACGCACGCGTTCCTCCAGGTCGAGCAACACAACACGGCGGCGGTGGCGCTCTACCAGCGACTCGGCTTCAGCACGCACCACACCTACCTGACCCGAGTCGCCCCACACTGACCCAAACCGCCAGAAGGGGCAAACCCACCCACCCACGACGCCCACCCGGCCACCCGGCCACCCGGCCACCCGGCCACCCGGCCACCCGGCCACCCGGCCACCCGGCCACCCGGCCACGACGATCATGAGGTTATTGCCATCCGGCACGGCGTGTCGCGCCGCTAACTCCATGATCACCGGGACCGAGGTTGTGCATGGCGAATCAGCACGCAGGGCAATTGGCACGCGCGGTGAGCCGGGCATCGTGATCGACTCGACTTCCGGGAAGTCGCGGCATCCGACTGCGCAGGACGGCCCGACTTCACGAAATCCGAGTTGATCAGCAGGAAATCGGGGTATCCGCACGCCCGGGACAGCCCGACTTCATGGGATCCGAGTTGATCAAGGCGCGAGCCTGACACCGCGAACCCGACAGCGCGAGCCCGACACCGCGAACCCGACACCGCGAGCCCGACCGCGCAGGCGGGTCAGCGCGAGCGGGGTTAGCGGCGGACGACGCGGCGGGGTTTGGCGGCTTTGACCTCGGCGTACCGCTTGAGCTGCCACGAGCGGTAGTCACGCCCCAGCGCGGTGAGCACCAGGTAGCCGATCAGCACTCCGGCGCCGGAGGCGAGCAGGTACAGCCAGAGCTGGGCGAAGAACGTCGGCGCGCCGCCAGCGAACGGGTTGTGGCCGATCAGCAGCGGCCCGACCAGGACGGTCAACATCATCGCGGCCAGCACCACGAGGGCCATGTCGGCTGCCCAGTCCGCCAGTGGCCGGCGACGACCCCAGCGGAAGGCGACCACGGCCAGGGTCAGCCCGATCACCGCGAACATCGCCAACGACACTCGGTCGGCGGCGGTGTCGTCCTCCTCGAAGCCGAACCGGATGATCAACCGGGCAACCACGTTGACCGCGAACAACGCTGCCACGAGCACCGCGATGTCACGCCACCGTCTGTCCATCACCGGACCTCCTGCCGTACGCCCCGTCGCGGGGCTCACATCCCTGGCTGGAATATCTACCACCCTTACCTGGGTGGCGTCATCAGCCCGAGCGTGGCCGGCGGAGCGAGGATCTGTCGGAAGCCCATCACCGCGAAGGTCATCGCACCGGCCACGATCATGGCCAGGCCGACCCAGTTGTCGCCGGCCAGCAACAGGTCACCCTCGTTGGTACGGATCGCAGCCACCGCCATCAGCGCGAACCATGGCACCGCAGGCAGCGCCACCGCCCATCTGCGGCCGACCGCCTCGTGAGCGAACCAGCTCAGCACGATGTTCGCACCGACGGCGAGGAGCGCCGAGACACCGATCAGCTGCCCGCCGACGCGGACCGTGGCGAGCAGCAATTCCAGCACCCCGCTCAGCACTCCGGCGACCACCACGACGATCGCGCCGGCCAGCCGCAGGCCCAGGTCGAGCAGTCGCGGCGGTGGCCCCGCCGGGGGCGGGGCATCCTGGTCGTCAAGAACCGTCATCGACGCGGGCAGGGTCACCGAAGACCCGCCGCCGCGACCGAGGACCGGTCCGGCGCGGCCCCGACCGACGACCCGTCCGAAGCACTCTCCTCGGGGAGCCCGGCGAAGAGGTCGTCCTCCCAGCCGTACCGTCCGGTGCCCGGGCCCTTCTCGCCGACCGCGAGGGTGAAGAACTCCACGCCCATGAACTCGCCGCCGAAGTTGCCGGCGATCGAGTAGAGCCAGGAGGTGGCCGGGATCTGGGTGGCGTGCGCCCGCATCGCGGCTTCCTTGGCCGTGTGCTGGTCGGTGCCGTCGACCCGGGCGGCGATCTGGGCGTCCGGGGTGCCGAAGGGCAGGTCGGCGATGTCGGCGATGCCGCCGAACGGGTTGTCGGAGGACTCGGCGAAGTGCGCCATGCCGGCCTCCAGGACGCTGAGCGGCAAGGCGGTCCAGTAGACCTTCAGCGGGGCGCAGCCCTCGGCGGCGGCCAGCTCGACAGCGCGCATCGCGACCCGGTGGGCCTGGATGTGGTCGGGGTGGCCGTAGAAGCCGTTCGGGTCGTACGTGATCAGCACCTGCGGGCGTACCTCCCGCATGATCTCCACCAGGTGCCCGGCGGCCTCGTCGAGGTCGGCCTGCCAGAAGGCGCGGGGGTGGTCGTTGGTGGCGAGCCCCATCATCCCCGAGTCGCGGTAGCGGCCGGCCCCGCCCAGGAAGCGGTGGTCGCTGACGCCGAGCGCGGCGCACGCGGCGGCCAGCTCGGCGATCCGGTACCCGCCGAGTTGGTCGGCCTCGGCGGCGGCGAGCTGGGCCAGCGCCGGTACGTGGATCTCGCCCTCCTCACCGAGGGTGCAGGTCACAAGCGTGACGTGGGCCCCGTCGGCGGCGTAGTGGGCCATCGTCGAGCCGGTGCCGATCGACTCGTCGTCGGGGTGCGCGTGGACCAGCAGCAGGCGGCGGTCGGGCAGCATCGTCACGACGGTCACTCTAACCGGCGGTCAGGTCCCGCTGGCGCTGACGCGTCCGCCCAGGTCGGCCACATCACCCCCCGTACCGCTCTACGATTTGGTCTGTGGACTTTCCGGAGCTGGCCGCCCGCACCCGCCGGTTCAGCCACGGCGCGCCGCGCGCTGTCTCCGTGGCCGACGACGGCTCCCGGGTGATCTTTCTGCGCTCGGCCGGGCCGGAGGATCCGGCGGACGCGCTCTGGCTGTTGGACGTGGCCACCGCCGAGGAGCGCCTGGTCGCGGACCCGGCGACCCTGCTGGGCGAGGGCGGGGACGTGCGGTCCCTCTCCCCCGGCGAGCGCGCGCTGCGTGAGCGGTTACGGCTCAGCGCCGCCGGCATCGGCTCGTACGCGCTGGACGCCGCCGGGCGGATCGCGGTGTTCGCGCTGGCCGGGCGGTTGTTCCGGGCCGATCTGGTGCACGGCGACGTGGTGGAGGTGGCCACCGTCGGCCCGGTGCTGGACCCACGTCCGGACCCGACCGGGCAGCGGCTGGCGTACGTGACCGACGCGGGCGAGGGCGTGCGTCGGGGCGAGCTGCGGGTGATCGAGGCCGACGGCGCCGACACCCTGCTGGCCGGCGAGGACGCCGGGGTGAGCTGGGGGCTGGCCGAACACATCGCGGCGGAGGAGTTCGGCAGGTTCCGGGGCTACTGGTGGGCGCCGGACGGGCGCTCGGTGCTCGCCGCCCGGGTCGACGAGTCCCGCCTGGACCGCTGGCACCTGCACGACCCGGCCGAGCCGGCCAGTCCGCCGACCGCCGTGGCGTATCCCCGGGCTGGTGGGCCGAACGCGGAGGTCAGCCTGCACCTGCTGGACCTCGACGACGGCTGGGTCGACGTGCACTGGGACCGGGAGACCTACCCGTACCTGACCGCGGTGAGCTGGGTCGAGGGCAGCCCGCTGATCACCGTTCTGCGCCGCTCGCAGCAGCACGGGCTGGTGCTCGCGGTGGACCCCCGCACGGGTGAGACGCAGGTGCACGCGGAGCTGGCCGACCCGCGCTGGGTCGAGCCGATCGCCGGCACCCCGGCGCACCTGCCGGACGGCCGGGTGCTGGTCGGCGGGGAGCTGGCACACGACGGGTACGACGCGCGGTGCCTGTTCGCGGACGGCACCCTGCTCACTCCGCCGTCGCTGTACGTACGGCGGGTCGTGGGTCGACTGTCGGCCAGTTCCGGTCCGGCCGACCTGCTTGTCGAGGCCAGCGACGGTGAACCGAGCGAGCGGCACCTGTTCCGGGTCCGCACCACAATCGGTGGTGGGGTGGACGCCCGCCGGATCACCACCGACTCGGGTTGGCACACCGCCGCCGTGGGCGGCGACGTGTTGGCCGTCGGGGTCGCGTCACTGGATCACGCGGGGGTGCGGTGGACGGTGCGGCGCGGCGACCAGGAGCTGGCCGAGTTGCGGTCGCTGGCCGCGACCCCTCCGTACTCTCCGCTGCCGTTGCTGGAGCGGGTGACCGATCGGCGGCTGCCGGCGGCGGTGCTCTACCCGGACCACCACGTGACGGGCCGGCGGCTGCCGGTGCTGCTGGACATCTACGGCGGGCCCGGGCACCAGGAGGTCGTGGCGGCGCGGGCGGCCTGGTTGGAACGGCAGTGGTGGGCCGATGCCGGGTTCGCGGTGGTCACCATCGACAACCGGGGTACGCCGGGAGTGGCACCGTCGTTCGAGAAGGCGATCCACCGGCGGATGGCCGACGTGACCCTGACCGACCAGATCGACGCCCTGACCGCGCTCGCCGGCAAGCACCCCGACCTGGACATGGGGCGGGTGGGGATTCGTGGCTGGTCGTTCGGCGGGTGGCTGGCCGGGTTGGCGGTGTTGCGCCACCCGGAGCTGTTCCGGTGCGGGATCGCGGGCGCGCCGGTGACCGACTGGACGCTGTACGACACCGCGTACACCGAGCGTTATCTGGGGTTGCCGGAGGACGGCATGGACGTCTACGCGCACCACTCACTTGTCGAGTTGGCCGCCGAGCCGGTCACCGGCCCCGACCAGGCCCGCCCGTTGCTGCTGGTGCACGGCCTGGCCGACGACAACGTGGTGGCCGCGCACACGCTCCGGCTCTCCGCGGCCCTGCTGAGCACCGGCCGCCCGCACGCGGTCCTGCCGCTGACCGGCGCCACCCACATGGCCGCGAACGGCACCGCCGAGCGACTGCTCCCCCTGGAACTCGACTTCCTCCGTACCCATCTGCTGTGAAACCCCTTTTGGATAAGTGATTTCGGCACGTCGAGCGCTCTGTCGCATGCCATGCTGACCGAAGCGGGACCCGGCACAGAGATCGCCAAGGGCGGCACCGCTTTCCCTTCATTCCGAAAGGACTCCACAATGGTGGGCATTGCGCAAAAACCCTCGGTCGCCGCCGTGCAGGAAGGCGAGTTTCCGGTCACGCACTTTCGGACGACGACAGTGAACGGGATCGACATCTTCTATCGGGAGGCCGGACCGGCCGACGGCCCGGCGGTCCTGCTGCTGCACGGATTTCCCACGGCGTCCTCGCAGTTTCGCCACCTGATCCCCCTGCTCGCCGACCGGTACCGGGTGATCGCCCCGGATTTCCCGGGTTTCGGCCACAGCGCCAGCCCGGACCGGTCGTCGTTCGACTACACGTTCGCCAACTTCGCCGATCTGATGCATGGTCTGCTCGGCCAGCTCGGCGTGGATCGTTACGCGCTCTACTGCTTCGACTACGGGGCGCCGACCGCCTACCGGATGGCGCTCAAGGGCCCCGAACGGGTCAGCGCGCTCATCGTGCAGAACGGCAACGCGTACGAGGAGGGCCTGAGTGCGTTCTGGGATCCGATCAAGGCCTACTGGGCGGAGAAGACGGACGAGCGCCGCCAGGCCATCGCGTTCATCCTCAGCTCCGACACGGTCAAGCAGCAGTACACGGCGGGGGTGCAGGACCTCAGTCGGCTCGACCCCGACCGGTGGGCCCACGACGACATGCAGCTCGCTCGCCCCGGCAACGCGGACATCCAGCTGGATCTGTTCTACGACTACGGCAGCAACGTCACGTTGTACCCGGAATTCCATGCCTTCTTCCGCGACCACCAGCCGCCGACGCTGATCGTCTGGGGCCAGAACGATCCGGTCTTCCCGGCCGCTGGCGCCCACCCCTATCGCAAGGACCTGCCGTCGGCCGAGTTCCACCTGCTCGACACCGGCCACTTCCTGCTGGAAGACAAGCTCGACGTCGCCGCGCCGATGATCCACGACTTCCTGGACCGCTCCATCGGCCGTTCCTGAGCGCGGGGACGGCTCGGCCACGTAGCCACCCGGGTTCTGCCGGGGCTGCACGATGAGAAGTGACGTCACCCGGGCGGGGACAATGCGGCAATGTCAGATCTTACGAAGCCCCTCGGCTACCGCCTGATCACCGGACCCGATGATGCCGAATTCTGTGCCCGCGTCAGCGCGCTTCTCGATCAGGGCTATCGGCTGCACGGTTCACCGGCGCTGACCTTCGACGGCGAACGCGTCATCGCCGCGCAAGCGGTGGTGCTGCCGCACCCCGTCGATCCCGAGGCGGCCACGGACGACGCCAGGTAGGGACGCGGTAGCACCAGTCACGGTCACCAACGCTCGACGAGGTGTTCCCGACCCTGCGGCGGATCGTACGGTTCGGGCCAGTAGTCGATGATCTTGTTGATCAGCCCCTGCTCGGACATCTCGAGCCAGACGCACCCGTCCTGTTGCTCGTCGCCGACGCGGACGTCGAGCAACAGGGCGGCGGATGGTGCAGGGGCCTGTCGCATCAGCGGAAGGAATCGATGTTGCGCGCGGCCCAGGCGGCGAAGGGGCGTGGCGGTCGGCCCAGGACCTCCGACACGTCCGGGCTGATCCGCTGCTCCCGTGCGGTCGGCGCGCCGATGATCGCCAGCGTTCCCTCGACCACCGGTGGTGGCATGAACCGCTGCAGCTGTTCGCGAGTCTCGTCGGGCGTCTGCTCGACGAAGCTGATCGGTTCGCCGAGCGCGGTGGCGAGATCGGCAACCCGTGCACGTGGCGTGCTCAGCGCCGGACCGGTCAGCTCATACGTGCGACCGACGTGGGTGCGATCGCGGAGGGCGACAGCCGCCACCTCGGCGATGTCGTCCGGGTCGATCACCGGCAGGCCGACCTCGCCGAACGGTGCGGCCACCGTCCGTCCATTGCAGACCTGATCGGCCCAACCGAGGGCGTTGGAGGCGAAGCCGCCGGGGCGCAGGATCGTCCAGTCGAGGCCGGACCGGCGTACCTCCTCCTCGATGGCATGTAGGGGCGCGTGCGACACCGTCCCGGGCCTGGTGCCGACCGCTTGCGACGATTGCAGCACGATGCGCTTCACGCCGGCGTCCGTGGCGACCCGCAGGATCTCGGGCACGTCGAGATGCGCCCCGGCGCCCTCCACGAGCAGGAACAACGCCTCGGCGCCAGCGAGCGCCGGCCGCAGGCTCTCCGGCCGCTCCAGGTCCGCGCGATGGTGGCGAACCCCGTCCGGTACGACGACCGGGCGTCGCGCACGGGACACCGCCGTCGCCGCGGCACCCGACGCGGCGAGGATGGACAAGAGCGTCCGACCGACATTCCCGGTCGCACCTGTCACGACGAACATGTCTGAACCTCCAAGTCGACCGCGCCGTCCACGCGGTTGGAGGAGACGTTAGTAGCGTCGATATAGTAGGTACCTAGAGGATAGTAATGGCTCCATGACGGAGGTCACATGCAACGGTCAGCCAACCCCGAGCTGGCCTGCCCGGTCGCGCCGGTCGTCGACATCGTGTTCAGCCGATGGACCACACCCATTCTGTGGGCCCTGCACGAGTACGGGCGGCAGCGATTCGTGGAGCTGGAGCGCCGACTGGCGAGCATCACACCGAAGGTGCTCACGCAGCGGCTGCGCCAACTCGAACGCGACGGGCTGGTGGCACGCACCTACTACGCCGAGGTGCCGCCCCGGGTCGAATACGAGATCACCGAGCTGGGCGCCAGCCTCGGTCCGCTCTTCGCGCACCTGACCACCTGGGCCGACGCCCACCTCGGCGAGGTGGAGAGCGCACGGCACGCCTACGACGCCGACCCCCTACTCACAGCACCCCGAGGCCGATAGCGAGTTGAGTGATCATCGGTGGGGCGTCCGGATCTCTGGCGACCTGGGCGACCACGTCCCGGGCGGCCGGCCGATAGCGGATCTCGGCGGGCGCGATGCTGTCGACCCGCAACAGGACCCGGGCCGCGTTGGTGGGGTCGTCCGCCTGGAGGTAGCCGCGCGCCGCGTCGACCAGGTGCGCGGCCCGGTGCTCGATCGGCAGCCACCGCCACCCGTCCCGCCCGGTCGCCTCCTCGTGCCGCGCGACCGCCTGCGGCCCGTCGCCCAACTCCACGGCGGCCGTGACCCGGGCCAGCTCGACGGCCGTCGGCCCGAACGCCGTCCAGCAACGATCATGTCCGTCGCCCACCCGAGCGGCCAGCTCGCCGGCCTCGTCCAGCAGGTCACCGGCTGCCCGGTCGTCAGCCGCCCGGGCCGCGATCAGAGCGGCCTGCACCAGCAGCGATCCCCGCAGCGACATCCCATCCGGCGTGCCATCGGCGATCTGGGAAGCGGCGGCGAGCAGCACCGGTCCCGCCCGAGCTGATGCCCGCAGCGCCTGACCGAGCTGCACCGCCGCGCAGCCCAGCAACACCCGGTCACCGGCGGCGGCCGACATCGCCCGGTCAGCGGCCAACCACGCGAGGCTCCCCTCACCCAGTTTGACCAGCAGCGCCGCCGTCACCCGATACACCTCCACCACCGCTGCCCGCCGGACCTCCGGGTCCTGCACGTGGGCGCGGTGCGCCTCCGTCACCACCGTGGGCAGCAACTCGACCAGACGCGGATACCGGGCATGCTGGTAGGTCATCCACACCTGCCGCACCTCCCGCGCCAACCGATCGACGGACATCACCTCCCGGCCCGCCCGGCGACCAAAAGCCATCGGGTACGCGGACAGCGCCACCCGAATCCGCGCGACGCCCTCGCGATGCTCGGCCACCCCAGTGGGCTGCACATCACGACCGAGCAGCGCCGCGACGTCGACCCGCAGCACCGCCGCGACATCCCGGATGGTCGACACCCGCTCCAGGGACCGGACCCCACGCTCGACCTTGTCCACCCAGCTCTTCGACTTCCCCAACCGATCCGCGAACGACTGCTGCGACAGCCTCCGCCGCACCCGCAGGTACGCGACCCGCCGGCCGATGGGCACCGGATCACGGCTCACCACGCCACCGCCGATCCGGCACGACCCGAGTCGTCTCCTCCACCGGGATCCGCTCCGCCTCGGCCTGCGCGAGCAACCGACGTTTGGCCGCTTCCTGCTCGACGGCGTCGATCCGCTCGCCCGTGTTGGGCGGCTCGTCGTCGGACTTCGGCATCATCACCTCCACTGCTGGGCGCATCGGCAGGCTCAGCCGTCGCGTGCCATCCACAATGACGCCGGGTCGTCGCCGGGCGCGACGGCACAGAGCGCGACATCTCGGGCTCCTTCATGGCGACATTTAGGCGACACGGCGCTATTGTGGCAAACATGAATGCCCCGAACACCGCCCTGCGCGCGGTCCGCACCGGGATGCGCATGAGCCAGGACGACTTTGCCCGCGCGCTCCAGGCCGCCGGCCGCCGCGTCGGCGAGCCGAACGACGCCAACAAGAGGCTCGTGCAGCGCTGGGAGTCGGGCGCTATCGCAGCACCGCGGCCCGTGTATGCCCGCGCCCTGGAGGTCGTCACCGGCCTCCCGGTCTCGCTACTCGGTTTCGCCGCGATACCCAATGGCGAGGTCGTCGATGACCAACACGGTGGCCACGACCTGACCTCGCCCATGTCCAACCTGGCCACACCAACGCCCAAGCCATTCGCGGTCCACGGGTCGTACGAGGGCGTCTGGCTCAGCCGCTACCAATTTCACTCGAGTGGCCGGGGAAAATCATTCGCCGGGCAGCACTTCGTAGTTGTACTTCAGCACGGCGACAGACTGACCGTGCGCAGCCTGCCCGGCTCGGCGGCATCGTCACTGGCAATGGATCTCACGGTGGACGGTGCCGTGGTCACCGGAACCTGGGTGGAGCAGACCGATCCTGCCGGCTACTACCGGGGAGCCCGGTACCACGGTGCAATCCAACTACTGGTGGAGCCCACCGGCCGGCGGATGGCCGGGAAATGGGTCGGGTTCGGCAAGGACATGGACGTCAACACTGGGCCGTGGGAACTGACCTTCCGGGATGCTTCCACGTCCAAGGCGACGCTCGACCGGTACAACACGTCGCCCGACGAGAGCGCTTCGGGGCAGTCAAGTCGGGGCTGAGGTCGGTAGGGTGCCGCCGATGGGGTGCCGGCCATTCCCGATGCAGGCCCCGGCATGCCCCAAAGTGCCATCGACCGATTCGAAGGATGTTCGGCATGACTAGCCCACGCGAAACCTTCCTCCGTCTGGTCAACGGCGTCTGCGACGGTCCGTACGAAGACTTGGCCGACCTGTACGCCGAACAAACCCACGTCACGCACCCGTTCCACCCGCTCAACCCGGCACCGCTGCTCAGCCGCGGTGAGCTGCACGAACACTTCACCTCGCCACCTCCGGTCGGCCGGACACTGAACCGTAAGCCGGTCGACGTGACGATTCATGAAACCGCCGACCCGGAGGTGATCGTCGCCGAGTTCGCCTATCAGGGGCGAGTCGACGAGACAGGCGAGGCGTTCACGGTGCCGTGTGTCTTCGTGATGCGTATCCGCGACGGGCTCATCATCGAGTCCCGCGACTACATCGACCACCTCTCCAGCGCGCGGGCCTGGGGTCAACTCGACAGTCTGCTGACCGCGCTTCGTCCGCAGCAGAGCACCACCATGGAAAGCGCAGCCCAGCCCTGATTCACCTCCGACGGCCTGCGCACGGATCTGCCACAATTCCCTGAAGCCGCTGGCGGGTGTCCGCCGCTCGCGCGGGTCGTCCGCTGTCGAGTCACGCGCCGGTACACCACGCGGAATGCTGCCGCCTCCGCCGTCCTGGTGTGCTGGACCTCCCGGAGCACTTCCCACGCCCGCCACCGGTCGAGGACATCGATGGTGGTGTCCAGCCGGCGGGTCGTGCACCATATCGCCTGTGCGGATCGAGCGTCTGAGCTTCTTCGTCAAGTCTGTCCGGGCGGTCCCAGCAGGCTGGCGCCTGGAGGGTGAGCCGGGATATCACCGACGGCACTGGGCGCGTCCCGGAGACCGCTTCGACCGTGCCTGCGGGGAACACGGCGGCCACGAGCGGAACGTGGACCTGGCCGTGGTGGAGCTCAGCGAATCTCACGCGATCGTCACCGGTTCCGGTGGTGACCAACTCCGACCTGACGACATCCTCTCCGGAGAACGCCCAGCTGAGCATGACGCACCCGAGCCGTCGACAGATCGCCGCACCGGGGTGGACCTGACCGAAACCCTGGCCGGGCTTCTGGGCTTACCGGCACCCGAAGGTGCCCCCACAGGCCGCTCCAACTGGTCAGCCGTCGAGTCCGAGCTGGGTGTCACTCTTCCCAGGGACTACAAGAGGTTCACCGACACTTACGGCGCCGGCCTCATCGACGATCACGTCACCGTGTGCGGCCCCGATGAACCACGCGACTGGGCAGATCTGGTGCAGCACAACGCCTGGGCTCACGAGTGCGTCCGCGTGGACTTCGGAGGTCCCGACAATGCCTCCGGCGCCTGGCGCCTGGGCGACTCGTCGCAGTGGGATCCACAGCGCGATGACGTCCCATCCTGGTTCGACCCCGGCGACAACCTCATCTCCTGGGGACACACCGGCAACGGCGATCTGCTCTTCTGGCACGTCAAGCCTGGCGCGGATCCCAACGACTGGCCGGTGGTGTTCAAGGAGGAAGGGCCGTATTGGGAGCAGTACCAGGCCAGCTTCTCCGCAGCCCTCGTCGGCTTACTGACGGGTGAGATTCAGTCCGACTACCTGAGCCGGTGGCTCGGAGGACCGCACTCCTACACGTCCTGAAGCGACCCACTTCGTCGCACAACGCTTCCGGATCGGCCGGCACCCCGACGTGCCTCGGACGCCTGGGCCACCCGATCACGACTGGACGGCTTCGGCCCGGCTACGGCTTCCAGTCGCGCCGGAGCAGACCGTAGATCACCATGTCCTTGAAGCCGTCGCCGTCGTACTCGCGCTCCCGCTGGGTGCCTTCGTGCGTGAAGCCGCAGGTCTCCGCGGTCCGCCGCATGGCGGTGTTGCTCGCCAGCGTCTCCAGTTCCAGACGGCGGAGGTTGCGGTTGCGGAAGCCGTACCGGCAGAGCAGCCGGATCACGTCCGCCCCGTACCCCTGGCCACGTGCCTCGGCCACCAGCGAGATGCCGAGGTGGCCGTACTGATTGAACGGGTTGATCCCCCACAGCGCACCGCCACCGAGGAATGTGCCGTCGGCCGTGGTTTCGGCAAGCAGCGCCACCGGGGCCTCGCCGTCGGGCGGCTCGGTGACCTGTTTCTCCAGTCGCGCCCGGACCTGGCCGAGGTGGCGCGGCAGGAACGGCTCGCCGTCGGTGATCAGGTGCAACTCGGGATCGCCGTACAGACGGAACATGTTCGGCGCGTCGTCTGGCGTGGGCGGGCGCAGTCGGACCCGGTCGGTGGCGAACATGCCGCGACGCTAACAGCCGGCCAGGAGATCCACGACCCGGTATTCCTGCTCACAGCACCCCGAGGCCGATGGCGAGTTGGGTGATCATCGGCGGGGCGTCCGAGTCGCGGGCGACCTGGGCGACCACGTCCCGGGCGGCTGGCCGGTGGCGGATCTCGGCGGGCGCGATGCTCTCGGCCCGCAACAGGACCCGGGCAGCGTTGGCGGGGTCGTCCGTCTGGAGGTAGGCACGTGCCGCGTCGATCAGATGCGCGGCCCGGTGCTCGATCGGCAGCCATCGCCACCCGTCCCGCCCGATCGCCTCCTCGTGCCGGGCGACCGCCTGCGGCCCGTCGCCCAACTCCACGGCGGCCGTGACCCGGGCCAGCTCGACGGCCGTCGGCCCAAACGCCGTCCAGCAACGATCATGTCCGTCGCCCACCCGAGCGGCCAGCACGGCAGCCTCGTCCAGCAGCTCACCGGCCGCCCGGTCGTCACCCGCCCTGGCCGCGATCAGGGCGGCCTGCACCAGCAGCGACCCGCGCAGCGACGCTTCCTCAGGCGTACCAGGGGCGATCTGGTCCGCGGCGGCCAGCAGCACCGGCCTGGCCCGCGCCGACGCCCGCAGCGCCTGACCGAGCTGCACCGCCGCGCAGCCCAGCAACATCCGGTCGCCGGCGGCGGCCGACATCGCCCGGTCGGCGGCCAACCAGGCCAGGCTCCCCTCGCCCAGCTTGACCAGCAACGCCGCCGTCACCCGATACACCTCCACCACCGCCACCCGTCCGGCCATCGGGTCCTGAATGTGGGCGCGGTACACCTCGGTCGCCACCGCGGGCAGCAGCTCGACCAGACGCGGATACCGGGCGTACTGATAGGTCATCCACACCTGCCGCACCTCCCCAGCCAGCCGATCGGGCGACAGCACCTCCCGGTCCGTCGGGTAACCAAAAGCCATTGGGTACGCCGACAGTGCCGCCCGAATTCGCGCCACGCCCTCGTGAGACTCGGCCACCCCAGCGGGCTGCACATCACGACCGAGCAGCGACGCGACGTCGACCCGCAACACCGCCGCGACATCCCGGATCGTCGACACCCGCTCCAGGGACCGGACCCCACGCTCGACCTTGTCCACCCAGCTCTTCGACTTCCCCAACCGATCCGCGAACGACTGCTGCGACAGCCTCCGCCGCACCCGCAGGTACGCGACCCGCCGACCGATCGGCACGGGATCACGGCTCACCACGCCACCGCCGATCCGGCACCGCCCGAGTCGTCTCCTCCACCGGGATCCGTTCCGCCTCGGCCTGCGCGAGCAACCGACGTTTGGCCTCTTCCCGTTCATCGGCGTCGACTTGCTCGCCCCTGTTGGGCGTACCGGGATCGTCCTTGCCGCTCATACCCACCTCCGCTGGCAGAGGGCGGGTGGTCTCGCTTTGGCGACGTGTTCGTGCTGATCCCCGCCCTCACGCACAGCATCGGGTGAACAGGCGGTGACAGAAAGCTAAAAGGTGTCCGCTGGTGGCGCGTGCCGTCCGCTATCGAGTCGTGGGCCGGTACGCCTCGTACACCTCACGGAACGCTGCCGCTTCCGCCGTTCCGGTGTGTTCGACCTCCCGGAGCACCTCCCGCGCCCGCCACCAGTTCGAGGACACCACCCGCCCCGACCGGACCGCGTCGGCGGCCACGACGCCGGCCTCATCCGGCTGGTCGGCAGCCAACAGCGCCATGGCGAGATCGAGACGGGCGGAAGCAGAGCGCCGTGGCCGTTCCCCGCCATCGCCGCGCGGGTCCAACTCCGCCAAGACGGTCCGGGCGACCTGCTCGGCGGCCGGGTCGCCCGCCCACGACAGCGTGGTCGCCGTGTACGCCAACCCCTTCGTCGGGTCGTACCGGTAGTGGTGCTCGGCCCGCTCCGGCACCGGCAGGTTCGCCGTCAACCGGTCCAAACGATCCAGCGCCTCACGTGTCCGCCGCACGTCAGCCAACCGTGCCCACACCCGCGCCTCCTGGGCGGTCGCCTGGATGTACGCCGAGCTACCCCGAGGAGCCACCCGCTGCGCCTGCCGCGACAGCTCCATCGCCCGCCGGTAGTCGCCCTGGGTGAGCGAGTCCCACGCCTGCGTCTCCAGACACCACGCCTGAATCTCCTGATGCTCAGCATGCTCGGCAAGAGCCATTGCCGTACGCAGATGAGCGCCCGCCGCAGGCTGTTGAAGCAGATCAATGTGGACCGTCGCCCGCAGCACCGTCAGCCAACCACCGGCGACGACGAGCCGTCGGCGCTGCGCAAGTGTCCCGCGACCGTCGAGCAGCCGCCCCACATAGGCCAACTGGCGACGCACCAGCGGCAGCAGGTCAACCGGCCGCATGAGCGCGTACGCGCTTGCCAGGTCGTCCACACCTGCCTCGATCCGAGCGAGCGTGTCGGCGCTGACATCGCTGAGCCGCACCCGAGCCAGCAACTCCCCGGCCTCGGTGTCGTGGTCGACGGGCTCGTCCACCAGGCGGGCGAGCGTCCCGCCGGCCCGCAGCACGTCGTCGAGGTGCCTCGCCGTCTCCGGGGTGGGGGCCTTCGCACCGGTCTCCAGATCGTGCAGGTGGCTCTTAGCCCGGTGGGCGAGCTGACCCAGTGCCCGCAACGACAGCCCACGTTCGGCCCGAAGCGCACGTAGTTGGCTACCGAAGCGCGGATCGACATGCGACACGACAACGCCCCCAGACAGCGGCCAGGACGGATATCTCGTTCGCCCACCTGTGCACAGTGGGCGTGACAATCCAGCGGCACCCAGCGTGACACTGCGGCAACACGACGTTAGCGTAGCGAACATGGAGGCCCCGATCATCGGCCCGCGCGCAGTCCGCACTGGGATGCGTACCAGCCAGGGCGTCGTCACCGGCCTGCCGGTCTCACTGCTCGGCTTCGCCGCGATACCCGATGGCTACCTGGAGATCCACGGCCGGGTATACCTCGTCGCGCAGGGCGCGGAGGGTGGAGGCGAGCCGGGTCGCGAGAGCCGCGTCGGTGAGCGTGACTTCCGCGATCAGCGCGGCCGTGGCCGCGGTGAGGGCACGGGTCAGCTCGGCCTCGTCGAGCGCGCGTACCAGAGTGGTGTTCAGCGACGCGCTCACCTCCGCGGGCAGCAGGTGGGCGCCCTTCGCGTGGCTCGTGGGGTGACCGAGGCGCAGGCAGGCCAGGGCGAGAACCTGGCCACGTAGGGCGCTGATCCACTGCTCGGCCTGCCACCAGCGGTGTCGCTGGATGCACACCCACGCGTGCAGGGCATGGTGCCATCCCAATCCGACCAGAGTCCGTCGAGAGGGGGACGGGTCGTCCTTCGCCCCGGCGGGATGCCCGAAGACGGTACGCCAGTTCGGACCGTGCGGCCCGAACGCGGCTGCCGGGGTGAACCCGATGTCCACTTCGAGCAGGTCGGGGAGTAGGAACACCCGATATACCGCCGGACCGGACGGTAGGTCCCAGTGGTGAACGGCGGCGAAGTCGCGGTAGAGCAGCTCGGTCCAGCGGCTCATCGCGGGATCCAGCGGTCCTTCGATGCCGAACGCCAGGTCGATGTCCGACCATCGGTCGCCACCGTTACGGGCGTGGGATCCGGTGATGGCGGCCCCGACGACGGCGGGGTCTTCTGCGGCCAAGCCGAGCAACCGCTCTCGGATCGAGTCACGCTCGCCAGCGGAGAACACCGCGCCACCCTATCGCCCCGGCCTCAGCGCCCCGTTCAGCGAAGACAGAAGGGGCCCCTCCCGACGACGCTGTCGGGCGCTGGCACCTGACACGACGAACATCCCGGTGGTGTCCATCCAGGCCGGTACTCAGTGAACGATCTTGGGATAGCGGCACCGTCATCGTCCTGTGACACTGTCCCGACGACCAGGCGAGGTGCTGTGATTTCCTCGCCGGTCCCGTCTGACAGTTCCCACGCGGAAGGTTCGATGATCATCAAAAGCCTCTCGACAGGCCCGGCCCGGGGATCCGCCCGTAAGGCCGCGCTGCGCCTAGCCGTGGTGTGCGTCGCCGCATCGCTACCCCTTGCCGGTGCCACCGCGGCGAACGCGAAGCCACGTCCTTCCACCGCCGTCAACCTGCCCCGCGGGGCGACCGCGATGTGGGGACTGGAGGCGTTTCCGGGAATTAGCCAGGCACAGGGGCTGGCCGACCAGCAGCCCGCACTCGGCGGCGATACCCCGTTGGTCGGCTCTGACATCTCCTGGCAGGACGACGCCCTGATGGTCGGCGGCCAAGCGGTGGCCTTCGACGGGACATCGTCGTATCTGTCCGCGTCGCCATCGGCCCTGAACACGGCCGGCACCTTCTCTCTCGCCGCCTGGGTGCGGCTCACCGACACGTCTGCCAGCCGGGTTTTCGCCAGCAAGGCCGGCGCCGCCGGCCGGGCTTCCCTCTCGGTCGGCTACGACAGGGCCAGCAACCGGTGGCAGGTCCAGATGCCATCGAAGATCGGCAAGGGCGCGAAGTGGTCGGTCGCCCGTTCGACGTCGGCACCGCAGATCGGACTCTGGACGCACCTGGCGGTCGTGCACGACGCGACCGCACGGAGTGTCACCATCTTCGTGAACGGAGTCGCCGAGGCGACGGCGGGCAAGGTGGCAGCGGTCAACGATCCGTCCGGGGCGGTCCGGCTGGGCCGTGGTGACACCACCTGGTGGCAGGGCAACCTGGCCAGTGTCCACGT
This sequence comes from Micromonospora sp. DT228, assembly GCF_049841595.1. NCBI lineage: Bacteria > Bacillati > Actinomycetota > Actinomycetes > Micromonosporales > Micromonosporaceae > Micromonospora > Micromonospora sp. DT228. The sequence continues at coordinate 249,200 of NZ_JBNCKO010000002.1, read as the reverse complement.
GTACGACCGGGTGTTGGTCGACCAGGACTTCACCGGCTGGCTGGCCTCCGATCCAGCGTCCGGCGGCTTCAATATGCCAGGCCTGCTGGCTGCTCGGCGAGTCGGTGACTGGAACTTCGAGGGTGCGGTCCTGTGCTACGAGGAAAACCTCGGCCCGGACCTCTGTTCGGCACCGGACGCAAGCATCTTCGACCGCCAGCTCACCCTCACCAAGGGCACCGATGTCCTGTACGACTCGCGTCGGGGAAGCAACACCCTGGCACTTGACGACACCCACTGGATCGACGACCCCTCGGATCCGCACTACGGCGAGGCGACCCGGGAGTACGCCCGCAGTCAGACAAACGTGGGCGATCGGGGGAACCCGGTGTGGCAAGACGGACCGGTCCTCCGCACGGACCAATCGTTCACCGTGTCGACCTGGGTGCGGCTCGACCCGGCGAAGGGCGCGCAGACCGTCATGTCGCAGGACGACGGGGACCGCAGCGCCTTCCGGCTGGCGTACGAGCCGGACAACGGCGGCCAGTGGGAGTTCGCAGTCGCCGCCGGGGCCGACGCCACCACCTACGCGACCGCGCCCGCGACCGCCGTCGACGGCTGGCACCACCTCGTCGCCGCCGTCGACGCCACGCACCGGCAGGCCCGGCTCTACGTGGACGGATCGCTCGCCGCGGCGGTCGGACTCAACGAGGCCTGGCAGCCTCGACAGGCAAGTGGCTCCCTGCTCGTCGGCCGTTCGACCACCCCCGAAGGACCGGCCGAATGGCTCTACGGGCGGGTCGATGACGTCGTTGCGTTCCAGGGTCTGCTGAGCGATGCGGAAATGCAGTACATCTTCGACAGGTAGCAGCACCAGACCTCGAACGAAGTGTCGGGCCTGGCGCGATGCGCCCTTCGGGGCACGTCCTGCGCCAGGCCCGCGACAGTCGTCCGAGGCGTCAGCAGAGCGGAATGGCCGCGCCGGGTGAACGGCCATCGACGCGAAGGTCGCCGAGGGCGGCAGCGAGCCGGGCCGTGCAACTGATTGTGCTTGAGCTGCGAGGCCCTCGGCGGCGCGAATGGGACGATCTCGCCGGCGTATTTGACCAACCCACCGACCCAGGATGGGCAGCAGATCGGGACCTCCTCGACAAGCCATCACCGACAGCTACGCGCGACTGGCTGCCCGCCTCGTCGAGATCGGCCGTCAGCCACGAGCCAGGGTGATGGACCTGCTCATCGCCGCAACCGCGCACGCTCATGACGCCGCCATCTACACCCGCAATGCCGACGACCTCGCCGGTCTCGAAGACCTCATCACGATCCACACAATTTGACCGCGTCCCGCCGAGGCAGCCGAATGAAACGGCAGTGCCGCACCGGGTAAAGCAGAAGGGTCCCCTCCCGACGACGCTGTCGGGAGGGGACCCTTGCCTGCGGTGCGAGTTACTGCTTGACGTACGCGTTCACGAACGACGGGTAGCCGAAGACGCTGGAGATGAAGATCCCGCCGGCCTTGGAGCCGTGCACGTTGTAGGCGACGTCGACGAAGAGCGGCACCACCGGCGCGTGCTCCTTCATGATCCGCTCGTCCAGCTTGGCCCACTCCGGGCCCTGATCGGCGGCGGGCATGGCCTGGATGCGGTCCATCTCGGTGTTGATCGCCGGGTCGTTGAAGTAGGACTGGTTGCTGTTGCCCTCGGCCTTGATGGTGCGGCCGTCGTAGAGCACCGGCAGGATCGACGCCCCGCTCGGCCAGTCCGCCGCCCAGTTACCGATGTACAGGTCCCAGGGGTTGTCCTTCTTCTTGATCTCGTCGAGCTTCGCGTCGTCGGAGATGTTCCGCAGCGTGATCTTGAAGCCGGCGCGCTCCAGGTTGGCCTTGAGCTGGGCGCCCTGCTGCTGCTCGGTCGAGTTGTCGGCGACACCGAGGACCAGCTCCGGCGTCTTGCCGCCGAGCAGTTCCTTGGCCTTGTCGACGTTGCCGTTGGCGCCCGCCGGGTACGCGTCGTACGCCTTGTAGCCGATGGTGGCCGACGGCATCAGCGTGGTCAGCGGCGCGGCGACGGTCTGCCCGCCCATCGCCTTGATGAAGCCCTCGCGGTCGATGGCGTAGTTGAGCGCCTGCCGGACCTTCAGGTCGGTGACCCGCTGGTTGTTGATGACGAGCTGGTTGGCGCTCGGGGTCGGCGACAGAATCGTCCGGGACTTGAGCGCGGTGTCCCCGGCCACCTTGGCGACAAGCGAGGCGGGCACGGTGTTGAAGGCGAGCGCGCTCTGGTCGGCGCCGTTGTCGGCGATCACCCGGTTGTTGGCGGCGTCCGCGGTCGGGCCGAAGCTCCAGACGAACTGGTCCGGGTACTGGTGCCGGACCGGGTCGGTCTTCGCGTCCCAGTTGGGGTTGCGGTCCAGGGTGAGCTGCACGCCCACCTGGTTCTTGGCGACCTTGTACGGCCCGGACGAGAACGGCTGCTTGTCCAGGTCGACGCCTGTGTCCTTGTCGGCGGGCAGCGGCGCGGTGGTCGGCAGCGAGACCGCGAACGGCAGGTCACACCGGGGCTTGGCGAACTCGAAACGCAGCGTCTTGGCGTCCGGAGTGCTCAGGCCGGGCGGCAGCGACGTCTTGTTCTTCTTGAAGTCCCACTTGGTGTCGAACTGCGGGGTGTCGGCCAGCCACTCCTGGATGTAGGTGGGGCCGCCGGAGAGGTCCGGGTCGAAGGACCTGGCGATGCCGTACGCGATCTCCTTGGCGGTGATCGGTCGGCCGTCCTCGAACTTCACCCCGTCCTTGACGGTGAATTCCCAGACCTTGCAGTCGTTGTTGACGTTTTTACCCGGCGTCTCGGCCAGGTCGCCGACGAGGACCAGGCCGCCCTTGCCGTCGTCCTTCCAGGTGGTCAGGTAGCGGGCGAAGAGCGGGTTGGTCATCAGACCGGCGAACGAGTACGTCCGCTGCGGGTCCAGGTGGGAGATCGGCGACTCCCGGATGATGGTGAAGGTGCCGCCCTTCGCGGCGCCGCTCACCTCGGCCGCCGGCCCCTGCGAGTCCTTGGGGTCGGTCGCGATGACCCCGGTCTGCTGCCGGTCGGTGTCCACGGTGGTGCCCTCGCCCGTGTTCTTCGAGCACGCACCCAATGCCACCACCAGAGCGATCGCGCCGCCCGCGGCGGCCACCACGCGTGGTCTCATGAAGTACCTCCTTCACCCATGTGCCGTGCGTTTCGTCGGGGCGAGAACCGCCGACGTCCCGAGGATCGTAAGGAAGAAAAACTACAAGTTGTGTAACAGTTGTCGATAAATTTCGCCAGCAGCCACGCCCTGGGCAGCGGCCGGTGCAGCGGCCGGGTCAGCGCAGCCGCACCCGGGGGTCGATGGCCGCGTAGAGCAGGTCCACAAGCACGTTCGCCAGCACCACGAAGACGGCCGCGATCAGCACGGTGGCCATGATGGTGGGCAGGTCGCCCGAGCGCACCGCGTCCACCGCCGTACGCCCCAACCCCTGGATGCCGAACGTCGTCTCCGTGATCACCGTGCCGCCCAGCGCCCCGCCCACGTCCAGCCCCGCGATGGTCACCACCGGGGTGATCGCCGCGCGCAGCGCGTGCCTCCCGTACACAGTGGGTTTGGCCAGGCCCTTGGCCCGCGCGGTCCGGACGAAGTCCTCCGAGAGCGTCTCCAACATCTGCGCCCGGGACAGCCGGGCGTAGATGGCCGAGAAGAGGAAGGCCAGCGCCACCCAGGCGAGCACCAACCCGCTGGCCCACTTCGCCGGGTTGTCGAAGATCGAGGTGTAGCTGGGCACCGGCAGCAGCCGCAGGTTGTAGACGAAGACCAGCAGCAGCACCGCGCCCACGAAATAGAGCTGCAAGGAGGCGCCGGTCAGCGAGAAGCCGATGGCCAGGCGGTCCAGCCAGGTGCCGCGCCGCAACGCGGAGACCATGCCGAGGCCGACCCCGAGCAGCAGCCAGAGGATCGCCGCCGGGATCACGATGCTCAGCGTCACCGGCAGCACCCGGGCGATGGTGTCGGAGACGGCCTCGTTTGTGACGTACGACCAGCCCAGGCAGGGCGCGTCACACCTGCCACCCTGGGCGCTGCCCAGGTCCCGACCGGTGACGATGCCCTTCATGTAACCGGCGTACTGGCTGACCAGCGGGTCGTTCAGACCAAGGTCGTCGCGGACCCGCTCCAGCCGCTCCGGGTTGCAGTTCTTCGAGCAGATGCTGCTGACCGGGTCGCGCGGCAGGGCGAAGAACATCAGGAAGGTCAGCACGCTCACCGCGAACAGGGTCAGCGTGGCGGAGAAGAGCCGCTTGATCAGGAACCGTGACATGAGCCCACCCCTACCGGGACGACTTCGGGTCGAGCGCGTCCCGCAACGCGTCGCCGAAGAGGTTGAAGGCGAACACCAGCGCGAAGATCATGATGCCCGGGAAGAACACGTAGGCCGGGTCGGTCTGGAGGAAGTCCAGACTGTCGTAGATCATCCGGCCGAAGCTCGGCGTCTCGTCGCTGAGACCGACACCGATGAACGACAGCGCGGCCTCGCTGGTGATGAACTGCGGCACCGCCAGGGAGAACGACACCAGGATCGGCGCCCAGATGTTGGGCAGCAGTTGCCGGAAGAGCATGTGCCCCAGCCCGGCCCCGCTGGCCCGGGCCGCCTCCACGAACTCCCGCTCGCGCAGCGCGATCACCTGCCCCCGGACCAGCCGTGCCGTGCTGGTCCAGCCGAAGATGGCGAACACGGCGATCAGCACGCCGATCCCGAAGGCGGACGACACCTGCCCCCGCTCACCGTAGAAGCGCAGCGTGACGGTGGGGGTGAGCGCCAACGCGATGATCAGGAAGGGCATGGCCAGGGTCAGGTCGGTGATCCAGTTGATCACCGCGTCGAGCCAGCCGCCGAGGTAGCCGGCGAGCGCGCCCAGCGCGACCCCGATCGTCGCGGTGATCAGCGCCGCCGCGAACGCGATGAACAGCGACGTCCGCAACCCGTAGATCAACCGGATGAAGATGTCCCGACCCAGGTTCGGCTCCAGGCCGAACCAGTGGTCCCCGGTGACGCCGCCGGCGTAGCCCAGTGGCATGCCGAAGCCGTCCAGCAGGTTCTGGAACTGTGTCCGCGGCCCGACGCCGTAGGCCATCTCGATCAGCGGGGCGGCCAACCCCAACAGCAGGAAGAAGACCAGGAGTACGCCGCTGACCACGGCTGTCCGGTCGCGACGCAGTCGCATCCAGGCGAGTTGACCGGGTGAGCGGCCGACGACGCCCTTCACGGCGGGCGTGTTCGCGTCCGGGTCGGACTCGATCTCGGCCAGCGCCACACCCTCCACCGGGGACAGGCTCACGGCGACACCTCCTCGACGACCTCCGCAGCCGACTCCGCCGACTCGGGGAAGTGACACGCGGTGGCCTGCCGGCCGCCGTCGCGCGGGACCAGCGCCGGCTCCTCGCTCGCGCAGATGTCCTGCGCCTTCCAACACCGGGTCCGAAAGCGGCAGCCCGACGGCGGATCGAGCGGGGTGGGCACGTCACCGGTCAGCCGGATCCGGCCCGCCGGCCCGAGCTGGGTGACGTCCGGGATCGCCGAGAGCAGCGCCCGGGTGTACGGGTGCTGGGGGCGTTCGTAGATGTCCGCGCGGTCGCCGATCTCCACGATCCGACCCAGGTACATGACCGCGACCCGCTGACTGAAGTGCCGGATCACGGCCAGGTCGTGCGCGATGAACACGAACGCCAGGCCCAGCTCCCGTTGCAGGTCGCGCAGCAGGTTGACGACCTGCGCCTGGATCGAGACGTCAAGCGCGGAGACCGGCTCGTCGGCGACGATCAGCTTGGGCCGCAGGGCCAGCGCGCGGGCGATGCCGATGCGCTGACGTTGACCGCCGGAGAACTCGTGCGGGTACCTGTTGTAGTGCTCCGGGTTCAACCCGACCAGTTCCAGCAGCTCCCGCACCCGGGCCTTGATCCCACCCGGCGGCTTGATCCCGTTGACCTGCAACGGCATCGCCACGATCCGGCCGACGGTGTGCCGGGGATTCAACGAGGCGTACGGGTCCTGGAAGATGATCTGGAGTTCCTGGCGCAGCGGGCGCAACTCCCGCCGGCCGGCGTGGGTGATGTCCCGCCCGGCGAACTCGATGCTGCCGCTCGTCGGCTCCAACAGCCGCACCAGCATCCGGCCGGTGGTGGTCTTGCCGCAGCCCGACTCCCCCACCAGGCCGAGCGTCTCGCCGGGGCGCACGTCGAAGTCGAGCCCGTCCACCGCCCGCACCTGGCCGGTGGCGCGCAGCCCCTGGCGTACCGGGAAGTGCTTGGTCAGCCCGCGTACCCGCAGCAGTGGTTCGTCGGTCATCGGGCCACCCCCACGGATGCGACGTCCTCGGCGTAGAACGTGGCGCGCTCCTCGGCGCTCAGGTGGCAGGCGACCAGATGGCCGTCGGCCCCGGCCGCCCGCAGCTCCGGCACCTCACTGCGGGACCGGCTGCCGACCCGGTCCGCGTACCGGCAGCGAGGATGGAACGCGCAGCCGGACGGCAGGTTGATCAGGCTGGGCGGGTTGCCGGGGATCGGCACCAGGTCCGCGTCCGCGTCGCCGTGCAGCGACGGCACGCTGGAGAGCAACCCCCAGGTGTACGGATGCTGCGGCGCCCGGAGCACCTGCTCGACGCTGCCCCGCTCGACGGCACGCCCGCCGTACATGACCAGCACGTCGTCGGCGACCTGGCCGACCACGCCGAGATCGTGGGTGATCAGGATGATCGCGGAGTGGAACTCGGCCTGAAGGTCGGCGAGCAGGTCCAGGATCTGCGCCTGCACGGTGACGTCCAGCGCGGTGGTCGGCTCGTCGGCGATCAGCAGCGCCGGGTCGTTGACCAGGGACATCGCGATCATCGCCCGTTGCCGCATGCCGCCGGAGAACTCGTGCGGGTACTGGTCGAAGCGGCGGGCCGGCTGCGGAATGCCGACCCGGTCCAGCATGTCCACCGCCCGCTGGCGGGCCTCGCGCCGGTTGGCCTTCGGGTGGTGCACCCGGTACGCCTCGGCGATCTGCCGGCCCACCGTGTAGTACGGGTGCAGCGCCGACAGTGGATCCTGGAAGATCATCGCCATGTCCCGGCCGCGCAGCCGGCGTACCTCCTCGTCCGGCAGGCCGACCAGCTCCCGGCCACCGACGGAGATCTCCCCGGTGATGGTGGCCCGTTTGGGGTCGTGCAGGCCGAGAATGGCCAGCGAGGTGACGCTCTTACCGGAGCCCGACTCGCCCACGATGCCGAGGGTGCGGCCCCGCTCGACGGCGAACGACACCCCGTCGACCGCGCGCACCACGCCATCCTCGGTGTCGAACCGGACCCGCAGGTCACGCACCCGCAGGTAGGCATCCGAACTGTCCACGGCCGCCTCCCTCAGTGACGAAGAGAACTTACATGAAAGTCCTGAGGGTGAAAATAAGCTACAAAGCCGGCACGTGTCAGCGGGCCCGAGCGTAACGAGTCCGCATCGGCCCCGCACCCCCGCAACCTCCCCATCCACACCCGTTCATGGCCCTGATCGCACGTCAAGTGCGATCATTGGACGAGCAGCCAGCAGAGGATGACGGCGGCACGAGGTGGAGGTGACCCATGACCGCGGCAGTGTTCGATCACGAAGGTCCGTGGACCGAAGAGGAGTTCCTCGCCCTCGGCGAGACGCAGGATCGCGTCGAACTCTTCGACTGGAGCCTCCACGTGACCCCAGGACCCACCCCACGACACCAACGAATCTCCCGCAAGCTCGGCAACATCCTGGAAGCAGCGGCGGAGGCGGCCGACCTTGAGCTGTTGGAGGCAGTGAACGTCCGGCTCCGGCCAGGTCGGATACCGATTCCCGATCTCGTCGTCACCAACGCGATCGATCTCGACGAGCCCAACATCGAATCGGCTGATGTCCGGCTGGTCTGCGAAATCATCTCGCCGAGCAATGCATCCACCGACAAAGTCCTCAAGATGCATTACTACGCGGCGGCTGGCATCGAGTGGTATCTGTTGGTCGAGCAGGGGACGGGTGCGATGCGCCTTTACCAGCGGCAGGGCGGCCACTACGTGGAGAGGGCAACGACGAAGCGCGGCGAGGTTCTGGAACTGACCGAGCCGGTGCGGGCCACGATCCGACCGGAGGACCTCGTCCCCTGACGGGTGTCGGTCGGCTGGCCTAGGGTCGGTCCATGACCGAGTTCGACGCGGCCAGCGCCGCCGTCCAGGCAGCCCTCGACGCGGGGGCTCGGTACGCCGACGCGCGGGTGATGCACCGCCGCTACGAGTCGATGACCGCGCGAAACGGTGACGTGGAGGAGCTGACCCAGGACGAGAGCATCGGGCTCGGTGTCCGGGCGCTCGTCGGTGCGAGTTGGGGCTTCCACGCCGTACCCGATCTCTCGGACGCCGCCGCCCGCGACGCCGGCCGGCGCGCGACGCGGACCGCCATGGCGAGCGCGCGGGTGCCGGGCCCGCCCGTCGACCTGGTCCCGGCGCAGGCGGTCACCGCGAGCTGGGCCTCCGGCTGCGAGATCGACCCGCTCGGGGTGCCCCTGTCGGACAAGGGCGACCTGCTGGTCGGCGCGACCCGCACGATGGCCGAGCACGGCGCCGACCTGGCCGAGGGCCTCTACCAGATCTGGGACACCGCGAAGTGGTTCGTCTCCAGCGAGGGCCACCGGATCGACCAGCGGATCCGCGAGTGCGGCGGCGGCATCTCCGCCACCTCGATCGGCGCCGGGGAGACGCAGCGCCGGTCCTGGCCCAGCTACCGGGGGCAGTACGGGACCACCGGCTGGGAGCTTGTCGAGTCGCTGGACCTGGCCGCACACGCCGCGCAGATCGCCGAGGAGTCGCGGGCGCTGCTCACCGCGCCGCTCTGCCCGGCCGGCGAGACCGATCTGATCCTCGGCGGTGAGCAGTTGGCCCTGCAGATCCACGAGTCGGTCGGGCACGCCATCGAGCTGGACCGGATCCTCGGCTGGGAGGCGGCGTTCGCCGGCACGTCCTGGCTGGACCTGGCCCAGCTCGGTTCGCTGCGCTACGGCTCGGAGCTGATGAACATCACGATCGATCCGACCATCCCCGGCGCGCTGGGCAGCTTCGGTTTCGACGACGAGGGCTCCCCGGCGGTCAAGCGGGACGCGGTCCGCGACGGTCGCTGGGTGGGGGTGCTGGCCGGCCGGGACTCCGCGGCCATGGCCAGCCTCGACTACGGCGGCAGCGTACGCGCCGACGGGTGGGCCCGACTGCCGATGGTGCGGATGACGAACGTCGGTCTGGAACCCGGCCCGCACACGCTGGAAGAGATCATCGCGGCGACCGACGACGGTGTGCTGATGGACCTCAACCGGTCCTGGTCGATCGACGACAAGCGGCTCAACTTCCAGTTCGGCTGCGAGGTCGGCTGGGAGATCAAGAAGGGGCGGCGGGGGCGGATGCTGCGCAATCCCACGTACACCGGGATCGGCCCGCTCTTCTGGCGCTCGATGGACATGCTCTCCGGCGAGACGGTCTCCTGGGGCACACCCAACTGCGGCAAGGGCCAGCCCGGCCAGATCGGGCACACCGGCCACCCGGCCGCGCCGGCCCGCTTCCGCAACGTCCGAGTGGGGGTGTCAGCGTGAGCGCGAGGAGTGAGCCGGGTTTGCGAGCCCCGCAGTCGCGAACGAAAGGCGGCCCAGCGTGAGCGCGAGCAGTGAGGTGGAGCTGGCCGGGCAGGTCATCGAGCTGGTCCGCCGCCTCGGTAGGTCGGGGGCGCAGGCCGAGGTGGTGGTGACACGGGCGGACCTGGCGCTGACCCGGTTCGCCAACTCGGCCATCCACCAGAACGTCGCGGAGTCGACAGTCGGGGTCCGGCTGCGGCTGCACGTCGACGGTCGGACCGCCGCCGGCAGCGGCAGCGTGGTCACCGCCGACGGGCTGAGCGCGCTTGTCGAGCGCACCCTGGTCGCGGCGCGGCTCTGCCCGCCCGACCCGGGCTGGCCGGGCCTGGCCCCGCCGGCGCCCACGCCGGCCGCGCCGGCGGTCGACGAGGCCACCGCGCACGCCGAGCCGGATCAGCGGGCCGACCGGGTCGGCGCTTTCGTGGCCGCCGCCGGGGGCCTCCGCACGGCCGGCTACTGCCGTACCGCGCACCGCTCGTCGGCGTACGCCAACTCGGTGGGGCACACGGCCTCCGGCCGCTCGGCGGAGGCGGCGATGGACGGCATCGCGCGTCTCGACGGCGCGGACGGGGTGGCCCGACGCCACGCCGACCGACTCGCCGACCTCGACGGCGCCGAGCTGGGCGCGCAGGCGGCGGCGAAGGCCCAGGCGGCGGCCGACCCGGTCGAGCTGCCACCGGGGCGCTACGAGGTGGTGTTCGAGCCGGCCGCCGTGGCGGACCTGTTGCAGAACCTCTCCTGGTACGGCTTCAACGGCAAGCGGTACGCCGAGCGGCAGTCGTTCGCCGAGCCGGGCACGGCCCAGTTCGACCGGGCGGTGACCCTGGTGGACGACCCACTCGGCGCGTCGGGGCTGCCGTTCGACGCGGAGGGCACCGGTCGGCGGGCGCTGACCCTGGTCGAGGCGGGCATCACCCGGGCGGTGGCGCACGACCGGCGGACGGCCGACGCGGCGGGTGCGCAGTCCACCGGGCACGCGGTCGCGGGTGGAGCCACCTGGGGGCCGATGGCCCGCAACCTGCGGCTGTCCGGCGCGACGGCCGGCCCGGTCAGCGCGACCGGCCGGACAACCTCCGGTGGGGCGGCCGGCGCGGTGGTCGACGCGGACACCGCGGCGCTTGTCGCCGGCGTACGCCGAGGGTTGCTGGTCACCGACCTGTGGTACACCCGGGTGCTCGACCCGAAGAGCCTCGTCGTCACCGGGCTGACCCGCAACGGTGTCTGGCTCATCGAGGACGGCACGGTCGTACGGGCGGTCCGTGACCTGCGGTTCACCGAGTCCTATCCGCGCGCGCTCGGGCCCGGGGCGGTGCTCGGGCTGGGCGCGCGGGTGATGCGTCAACCGGATCGGGTGGACGGTGCGTGGTGGGCGGCCCCCTCGCTGCGACTGGCGTCCTGGCATTTCACCGGGGGTGCCTCGGGATGATCGCGGCGGTCCGCCGCCGGCCGGCGGCGCGAGGCTTTTCCGCAGGCCAGACACACGGGACACTCCCTTGCGCGGACGGCTCGCAGAGATCGGCGTAACGTGTGTCACTTAGCTGCGTCGGTCGATCCGGCGTGGTCGAAGGTGTGCGCAGGACGTGGCAGCGGGTGCGGGTTCGCCGGTCCGCGTGCCGACCGGAGAAAGATCAGCCCGCCCGTACGGGCCCGTCGAGGAGACGACTCGAATGACTTCAACGGCAACGAAGCCGCGGGGAGCGCGGGCGCGCGCCGCGATCGCGGCGAAGACGTTGCGTACCGACCGCTGGTGGTTCGCCCCGCTGATCACCGTGATCGGGCTCAGCGCCTGGGTCGCGTACGCGACGGTCCGGGTCTTCATGCACAAGTGGTACTGGGTGGACCAGTTCCACTACCTGACCCCGTTCTACTCCCCGTGCGTGACCGACAGGTGCGTCGAGGAAGCCTCGCACTTCGGCCGGTTCCTGCCCGGCTGGTGGGTCATCCCGGATGCCGCGCTGACCCTGCCGTTCCTGCTCCTGTTCCGGCTCACCTGCTACTACTACCGCAAGGCCTACTACCGGTCGTTCTGGCTGTCGCCGCCGGCCTGCGCCGTCCCGGACGGCCACAAGGAGTACGCCGGTGAGACCCGCTTCCCGCTGCTCGGTCAGAACCTGCACCGCTACTTCTTCTACGCCGCCGCGATCATCTCGCTGATCAACACCTGGGACGCGATCCTCGCCTTCCACTCGCCCAAGGGCTTCGGCTTCGGGCTGGGCAACATCATCCTGCTGCTCAACGTGGTGATGCTCTGGGCGTACACGATCTCCTGCCACTCCTGCCGGCACATCATCGGCGGCCGGCTCAAGCACTTCTCCAAGCACCCGGTGCGGTACAAGGCCTGGACTGTCGTCTCGGCGTTGAACGTCCGACACATGCAGCTCGCCTGGATCACCCTCGGCACCCTGGCGCTTGCCGACTTCTACATCATGGCGCTCGCGGCCGGCTGGTTCTCCGACCTGCGGTTCATCAACTAAAGGGCCCCTGACATGACCACTACCACTCGCATCGAACGACACCACTACGACGTCGTCGTCATCGGGGCCGGCGGCGCCGGTCTGCGCGCGGCGATCGAGGCCCGGCTCGCCGGCAAGAAGACCGCGATCATCTCCAAGTCGCTCTTCGGCAAGGCGCACACGGTGATGGCCGAGGGCGGCGCGGCAGCCGCCATGGGCAACGTGAACAGCCGGGACAACTGGCAGGTGCACTTCCGCGACACCATGCGCGGCGGCAAGTTCCTCAACAACTTCCGGATGGCCGAGCTGCACGCGAAGGAGTCGCCGCAGCGGATCTGGGAGCTGGAGACGTACGGTGCGCTCTTCGACCGCACCAAGGACGGCAAGATCTCGCAGCGCAACTTCGGTGGCCACGAGTACCCGCGCCTGGCGCACGTCGGCGACCGGACCGGCCTGGAGCTGATCCGCACCCTCCAGCAGAAGATCGTCTCGCTGCAGCAGGAGGACCAGCGGGAGTTCGGCTCGTACGACGCCCGGATCAAGGTGTTCTCCGAGACCACGATCACCGAGCTGCTGCTCGACGGTGACCGGGTCGCCGGCGCGTTCGGCTACTACCGCGAGTCCGGTGAGTTCATCCTCTTCGAGGCGCCGGCCGTCGTGCTCGCCACCGGTGGCGTCGGACGCTCCTACAAGGTCACCTCGAACTCGTGGGAGTACACCGGGGACGGGCACGCGTTGGCGCTGCGCGCCGGGGCAACACTGATCAACATGGAGTTCCTCCAGTTCCACCCGACCGGCATGGTCTGGCCGCCCTCGGTGAAGGGCATCCTGGTCACCGAGTCGGTGCGTGGCGACGGTGGCGTCCTGAAGAACTCCGAGGGCAAGCGGTTCATGTTCGACTACGTCCCCGACGTCTTCCGCAAGCAGTACGCGGAGACCGAGGAGGAGGCGGACCGCTGGTACACCGACCCGGACAACAACAGGCGTCCGCCGGAGCTGCTGCCCCGCGACGAGGTGGCCCGCGCGATCAACAGTGAGGTCAAGGCCGGTCGGGGCTCCCCCGCCGGTGGCGTCTTCCTGGACATCGCGAGCCGGCGTTCGGCCGACGAGATCCGCCGGCGGCTGCCGTCGATGTACCACCAGTTCAAGGAGCTGGCCGACGTCGACATCACCGCCGAGCCGATGGAGGTCGGGCCGACCTGCCACTACGTGATGGGCGGCGTGGAGGTGGACCCGGACTCGGGTGCCGCCTTCGGCCACGTACGCGGGCTGTTCGCCGCCGGTGAGGTCTCCGGCGGTATGCACGGCTCCAACCGGCTGGGCGGCAACTCCCTGTCCGACCTGCTGGTCTTCGGCAAGCGGGCGGGCGGGCACGCGGCAAGCTACGCCGACGGGCTCGCCGCCCGTCCGAAGGTGCCGGTGGACGCGGTCGAGGCAGCCGTGGAGACCGCCCTGGCCCCGCTGCAACGGGACACCGGCGAGAGCCCGTACACCCTTCAGCAGGACCTCCAGGTGGTCATGGGCGATCTGGTGGGCATCATCCGCCGCGAGGGCGAGCTGGCCGACGCGCTGGCGCGGCTGGCCGAGCTGCGCGAGCGGGTCGCGAAGGTCAGCGCGTTCGGCGGCCGGCGCTACAACCCGGGCTGGCACCTCGCGCTGGACCTGCGCAACATGCTCGTGGTCTCGGAGTGCACCGCTAAGGCGGCGCTGGAGCGGCAGGAGTCGCGCGGCGGGCACACCCGGGAGGACTATCCGGCGATGGAGCCGAAGTGGCGGCAGGTCAACCTGGTCTGCTCGCTGGACGGCGACAGCGTACGGCTCACCCGTAAGCCGCTGCCGAAGATGCGGCCGGAGCTGATCGGCCTCTTCGACCGTGCGGAGCTGGCCAAGTACCTCACCGACGAGGAGTTGGCCGACTTCGACGCCCTCCTCGCCGACGCTGGAGAGGCGGACAACCGATGAGCGCGAAGCGTCAGTTCCGGATCTGGCGGGGCGACGAGACCGGCGGGGACCTGCAGGACTACATGGTGGAGGTGAACGAGGGCGAGGTGGTCCTCGACGTCATCCACCGCCTCCAGGCCACCGACGCGCCGGACCTGGCCTGCCGGTGGAACTGCAAGGCCGGCAAGTGCGGCTCCTGCTCCATGGAGATCAACGGCAAGCCGCGGTTGGGCTGCATGACCCGGATGTCGACGTTCGGCGACGAGGAGACCGTCACGGTCACCCCGCTGCGGACGTTCCCGGTCATCCGGGACCTGGTCACCGACGTCTCGTTCAACTACGAGAAGGCACGGGAGACCCCGGCGTTCGCCCCGCCGGCGGACGTGGCTCCGGGTGACTACCGGATGCAGCAGGTCGACGTCGAGCGCTCGCAGGAGTTTCGCAAGTGCATCGAGTGCTTCCTGTGCCAGACGGTCTGCCACGTGATCCGCGATCACGACGAGAACAAGCAGGCGTTCTCCGGCCCGCGATACTTCATCCGGGCGGCCGAGCTGGACATGCACCCACTGGACAGCCGGACCGACCGCAAGGAGTACGCGCAGGCCGAACAGGGCCTCGGATTCTGCAACATCACCAAGTGCTGCACCGAGGTCTGCCCCGAGCACATCAAGATCACTGATAACGGGATCATCCCCATGAAGGAACGGGTCGTCGACCGCAGGTACGATCCCCTTGTGTGGCTTGGTAGCAAGATCTTCCGTCGGGGCGAGACTCCCCAGACCAGCGTGACCACCGCCCGTCAGGGCTCGACGACGTCGGGCTCGGCCCGGAGCGGGGTGCACTCGCACGCGGGTGGTTCCCACGACCCACGCGCCGAGGCACAGGCGCAGAGTGGCGTGAACTGGGACCGGGAGGTGCCCCACCCGACCGCTCCGGCGGTGGACGACCGGGGCAAGCTGCCGCTGACCGAGCTCACCTTCGACCGGGCCGCCGCGCCGTCGCCCTTCGGTGACGACGTGACCTTCCCGCTGCCCCCGGAGCACCTCAACTTCGCACACCCCGACCAGGACAAGCACCACTAAAACCCGCAACGACGACGGGGGCCGCGGCTATCGCCGCGGCCCCCGTCCCACTTCAAGCGTCGATCATGACGTTGACGGGTCCCTCAGGCCTCAACCGACCCGTCAACCTCATGATCAACCGGCGAACGGAGGGGCTGGAGTTAGGGGGTTTTGAGGAGCCGGCGGAGGGCGGCCACGATGGGGGTGTCGGCGGGGAGCCAGGTGACCGAGTCCAGCTCGTCGGCCGTGAGCCAGCGCAGCGCCTTGTGTTCCAGCGCCTGGGGCTCGTCGCCGTGGAGCAGGCGGGCGGCGTACACCTTGAGCACCGAACGGCCGTGCGCCATCCGTACGTTGCGGCCGACCCGATCGCCGATCTCTACGCGTACGGCCAGTTCCTCGGCGCACTCCCGGACCAGCGCGTCGGTCTCGGCCTCCCCCGGCTCGACCTTCCCGCCGGGAAACTCCCACATTCCGGCCACCTCGGGCGGGGCGGCACGCGCACAGGCGAGCACCCGCCCGTCCCGGATGATCGCCGCGCCGACGATCACCTTCAGGTCCCGTCGTTCGGTCTGCCCGCCGCCATTCGCCCGTTCGGTCCGCACGGGCGTCCAGGGTGCCAGATCAATCGGCGGTTTGGGTACCGTAGCCGTCCGCTAGGCCAACAGAACACGGAAGTGTGGGCGTGGACACGTCTTCCGAGCGGCGACAGACTAGAGGACACCGACAAGACACGGGATGGCGACGATTTGGCCACGAGCCGACAACGGCGCTTGGGGGGTGCGGTGATGCGCGTGCTGTTCAACAGCAGGGCCAAGCAGGACTACCTCTCCGACGCGTTGACCCTGTTAGCTGGTTGGACGCGCGAGGGCGAGCAGATCCGACGGACGCTCGCGATCGACGATACCCAACACGCCGCCCTAACTGAACGGGTCAAGGTCGTCGCGGACGCGCTGCACCTGCGCCCCGAGATCAGCCGCCTGCCCGACCGGACCCAGATCCGGGTCGGGCACGGCAACGGCGACCCGTTGACCGAGGGTGAGGTCCTGTTGGCCGCCCGCATCGAGGACGCGTACCGGGCGGTCACCGAGTCCTGATGCCCCGTCGCCCTCGCCGGGCGCTGGCATCGGTTTTCTAGCCTTGGACACATGGCGAACATCGCGTACGACCGCAAGGAGCAGGTCCAGCAGATCGAGAGCGGCCTCCTCGACGGTGAGCAGATCATCGCCGTCTACGACGCGGTCGGCACCGGCACCGGGTTCATCGGGCTGACGGACCGTCGCGTGATCATCCAGGACCGCTCCTTCGTCGGGAAGCGGTACGCGATCACCAGCATCCCGTACTCGAAGATCACCAGCGTGAGCGTGGTCAGCAACAAGTCCTGGGGTGGCTCGTTCTTCTCCACCGGGGCGATCGCCATCCACGTGGGGACGCACACCTACGAGGTGGAGTTCCGTGGCGCGCAGAAGAGCCACCACGTGCACAACGTGATCCTGCACCACATCTCCTGACCGCCCGACCGTCGTCGGCCCGGCACGGCGTATATGCCTTGCCAGGCCGCGGCCGTCTCTGGTCTGCTCGGTCCACAGCCGCGCGAGAGGAGCAGCCACCATGCCGAACACGACGAAGTCCCTCCGACCGAACGTCATCCGACCTGAGGAATCGAGGCTTCGTGAGCAGCTCTGCTCCGACTCCCGTGGCGCGGGAGCGCGCCACTGACCCCCTGACCAACCCCGGAGGCCGCTGATGTCGGTCTTCGACGATCCCGGCCTCTTCGGCCGGCTGTGGGCCGCCGGCTACGACAGCCCAGGCAACCCCGACCCGGTGCCAGCGGTGGACTTCCTGGCCGATCTGGCCGATGGTGGGCCGGTTCTCGAGTTGGCCATCGGCACCGGCCGGGTCGCGCTGCCGCTGGCCGAGCGCGGTCTCGACGTGCACGGTGTCGAGGCGTCCGAGGAGATGCTGGCGCAGCTGCGGGCCAAGCCCGGTGGCGACCGGATCCCGGTGGTCGTCGCCGACATGGCGGACGTACCGGTGACGGGTGAGTTCCGGCTCGCGTACCTGGTCTTCAACACACTGTTCAACCTGGTGGACGCCGAGCGGCAGGCGGACTGTTTCCGCAACGTCGCCCGGGTGCTGTCGCCGGGTGGGGCGTTCGTCATCGAGACGTTCGTGCCCGACCCGCGCAACTTCGACGCCCACGAGCAGGTGCAGGTCTGGGGCGTCACCGAGGACTCCGCGACGATAAGGCTGCATCGGTACGACCGACCGGCGCAGTCCTTCATCCGGCAGACCATCACCTTCGACGCCGACGGTGTGCACCTGAAGCCGTTCGCCATGCGGTACGCCTGGCCGCACCAGATCGACGAGATGGCGCAGCGGGCGGGGCTCCGGCTCACCGAGCGGTACGCCGACTGGCACCGGCAGCCGTTCACCGCCGAGAGTTCATCGCACATCTCCGTCTATCGGGCGGAGTAACAGCGGCTGGTCGACTCCGGTTCCAGGAATCCGGGGTGTCAAGGTCCCCTTGACCCCCCGACGTCAAGGAACCGGAGTCGATCTCCGCCGCCACCCCTTCGCCCCGGGCTGATTCTGCTGTTGGCAGTCTTTGTTGATCCGCGCGGCCAGCGCCGGGTCAACTGGCCAGATGACAGCCCGTTTCCCGCGCTCCTCGCCGTACTGGCCGGTGGTCAGTCACCCGCAACTCCGGCGCGTCCTACCCGGGCTCGCCGTGTCCGCGTTGGGCGACGGCATGGCGGTGATGGCGGTGATCTGGCTCGCCAGCGACCTCGCCCCGCCCGATCAGCGCGAGACCTCGATCGCGCTGGCCATGGCCGCGTACACCGTGCCGAGCGCGGTCGGGACTGTCGTCTTCGGCCGGCTGCTGCGTGGGCGCGGCGGCGCCCAACTCGCCGGGTGGGACGCGATCCTGCGGGCGTGCGCGCTCGCGGCGATCCCGCTCGCCCACCTCGCCGGTGTGCTCACCATCGGGCTGTACGTGGTCCTGCTGGCCGCGTCAGCCCTGCTGCACTCGTGGGGCTCGGCCGGACGGTTCACCCTGATCGCCGAGCTGCTGCCGCAGCGCCACCACCTGCCCGCCAACGCGGTGCTCGGCACCATCGGCGGGTTCGCCACGATCGTCGGCCCACCACTGGCGGGCATCCTGATCGGTTGGGCGGGGCCGGTGTGGGTCATCGCCATCGACGCCGCCACCTTCGCCGCGCTGGCCCTCACGTACCGCCTCGCCCTTCCCACCAGCGACGAGGCCCCGCGGGCCGAGCGCGGCGCTTCGCGGACCGCCGGCCTCGCGGTCATCCGCCGCAACCCCGCCCTGCTGGGCCTCCTGGTGTTGAGCCTCGGGTTCTTCTTCCTCTTCGGACCGGTGTACGTGGCCATGCCGATGCACATCAAAGACGACAGGCACGCCTCGGCGACGCTGCTCGGCATCTTCTTCACCGCCTTCGGCGTCGGCGGTCTCGTCGGCGGCCTGGTCGCCGGTTACCTCCGCCGCTGGCCGCTGCGGGTCACCACCATCGGCATCGTCGTCGGGTTCGGGATCGCCATGCTGCCTCTCGGCCTGGGCGCGCCGCTCGTCGTGTCGTTGCCGGCCTTCGCCCTGGCGGGACTGATCTGGGCGCCGTACATGTCCACCTCGATGGCGCTGTTCCAGCGCAGCACGTCGACCGAGCAACTGCCGGCGGTGCTCGCCGCGAACGGCGCCGTCCTCGTGCTGGCGGTGCCCCTGGGCACCATGCTGGGCGGGCCACTCGTGGGTGCCGTGGGCGCGCGCCCGACGATGCTGCTCTGCGCCGTGGCGATCGTGGCACTCGGCCTGGTCGCCGGAGGGTTCGCGCTCTCCCGGCGGAGCGCGCGAACCCCCGTCGGGCCGACCGTCACCGAGGTCAGTGCCCGTCGCTGATCTGCACGTCGTCGGGTGCCGGCCGGCCGCGCCCGGTCTCCACGAGCGCCTTGAGACTCAGCAGGAACGTCGCCCACTTGGTGCTGCACTGGTGCATCAGCTCGGTCGGCTCGCGCCAACCCTCGTGGGTGAACTGGACGATCGTGAAATCGCCACGTTCGTCGAGACGCCAGCCGATCTCGGTGCCGATCCATTCCGTCGGGCCGTCGGTGACCCGCCACCGCACCCGGCCGGCCGGGTCCAGCGCAAGGATCTCCAGGTCGAACCCGGGGTCGTCGCCGAACCGGACGGCCAACCGCCCGCCGACCTCGCTCTTGCCTGTCGTGTCGACCGACCACCAGCCGGCAACGCCCTCGGGAGTTGCCACCGCCCGGTAGACGTCGTCGAGCGGAGCGACGACGCCGACCTGGTGCAGGATGTTGACCATTGTCATTCTCCTTCGTCCTCGTGGCGGTTGCGCTCGATCGCCTCGGCGATGCGCTTGATCCGGCGCAGCCGTGCGTCCCAGGTGGCGCCCACCGCCGACAACTGCGCGACGGCTCGCGCGAGCTGCGCCTCGTCGACCTGGTAATGACGCTCGCGACCGGCCGACTCGGCGTGGATCAGGCCGACCCGGTCCAGGACGGCCAGGTGCTTCGCGACGGCCTGCCGGGTGACGGGTAGCCGCCGGCTCAGCGACGTCGCGGTGCCCGGCCCGTCGGAGAGCAGAAGATCGATCATCGTACGACGGGTGGGGTCACCGATCGCCGACCACAACTCGTCGTCGACAGCGGTGCTCACGGCGTGGCGACCAGCCGTGCGACGTACCCGCCCAGCCTGGGCAGGTAGTGGTCCCAGCCGTTCTCGTGGTCCTGGTACTGCGCCTCCAGGACGGCGACCTCCCAGCCCATCTCGCGGAACCCGGTCTCGGTCATCCGGATCTGCGTGCCCGTGCCGGTGGGCGTCAGGTCGAAGGTGACGAGCAGCGCCGGCCCACCGCGGTCCGGCTCGGTGAAGCACCACCGGAAGGAGAATCGCTTCGGCGGGTCGACCTCGACGACGGCGAGCACGACGGTCGTCGTCTCGCCGGTGTCGGCGTTGCGCCACACCAGTTCGCCGGGCGCGCCGGCGACCGAGTCGAACCGGGCGTCGTCGGGCCACCACTCCCGCATGTGCTCGGGCCGGCTGACCACCTCGAAGACCACCTCGGGTGACGCGTCGACGTGGATGTCGCGTTCGATGGTTCCCTGTTCCATGCGCCCCAACCTTTCGCAACCTTTGGTTGCACCTAACCTACGACAGCCTCGCCCCTCGCGCAACCATTCGTTGCACGTCGGGTCTCCGTCGTACCCGGGGCGCACAATGCCGTGCATGTCTGAGCCATCGCCGCACCGGCACCACGCCATCGACTACGTCGAGTTCACGGTGACAAACCTCGCCGAGGCCAAGCGCTTCTACGCCGACGCGTTCGGCTGGCAGTTCACCGACTACGGCCCCGGGTACGCGGGCATCCGCAACCCGCTCGGCGACTCCGCCCCCGAGGTCGGCGGCCTCCGCCTGGACCAGGACGTCCGGGTGGGCGGCCCGCTGGTTCTGCTCTACTCACACGACCTGGACCGATCCGTGCAGGCCGTGAAGGAGGCCGGCGGCCAGGTGGTGAAGGGACCGTACGAGTTTCCCGGTGGCCGCCGGTTCCACTTCACCGACCCCAGTGGCAACGAGCTGGGCGCCTGGGCCGAGCGGTAACCGTGTCCGGGTCTCGCACGCCGGTCAGACGACTCTGAGGTCACTGGCGAGGTGGGTGATCGTCGTCGGGCAGTCCGGGTCGCGGGCGACCTGTGCGACCACGTCCCGGGCCGCCGGTCGGTGCCGCACCTCGGCGGGCGCGATGCTGTCGGCCCAGACCAGCACCCGGGCCGCGTTGGCGGGGTCGTCGACCAGCAGGTAGGCGCGGGCCGCGTCGAGCAGGTGTGCGGCGCGGTGTTCGGCGGGCAACCACCGCCAGCCGTCCCGCCTGGTCGCCGCCTCGTGCAGTGCCACCGCGTCGTGCCCGTCGACCAGGTCGACGGCAGCAGCGACCCGGGCCAGGTCGACCGCCGTCGGTCCGAAAGCGGTGTGGTGGTGGTCGTGTCCGTCGCCCACCTGAGCAGCCATCTTGGCCGCCTCGTCCAGCAGCTCGACGGCGGCCCGGTCGTCGCCGGACCTCGCCGCCATCAACGCCGCCTGGATCAACAGCGACCCACACAGCGACAGCTCCTGCGGCGCACCGTCACCACAGTCATCAGGAGCGATCCGGTACGCGACGCCCAACAGCACCGACCGCGCCCGCTTTGACGCCCGCAGCACCTGGCCGAGCTGCACCGCTGCCGCGGCCACCAGCACCCGGTCACCGGTCGCGGCGGCCATCGCCCGGTCGGCGGCCAGCCAACCGAGGCTCGCCTCACCCAGCTTCACCAGCACCGACGCCGTCACCCGGTATGCCTCCACCAACGCCGTCCGGCCAGCCGCCGGATCCTGGACGTGCGCGCGCTGGACATCAACCAGCAGCCTCGGCAACAGGTCGACCACCTGCGGATATCGCGCATGCTGAAAACTGCTCCAGGCATGCCCCACCTGCTGCGCGAGACGATCAGGCGGCATGACGTCGCGACGCGCCGTCGAAGGGCCGAGCGCCATCGCGTACGTCGACAGCGCGGCCCGAATCCGCGCGATGCCCTCGGTCCGCTCGGCCGTGTCGGCTGGTTGGGCAGCACGCCCGAGCAGCGCTGCGGCGTCGACCCGCAGGACCGTGGCGATGTCCCGGATCGTCGAGATCCGCTCCAGCGACCGGACCCCGCGCTCGACCTTGTCCACCCAGCTCTTCGACTTGCCGAGCCGGTCGGCGAAGGTCTGCTGCGACAGTCTCCGCCGGACGCGCAGGTAGGCGACCCGCCGCCCGATCGGCAGGTGGTCACCGCTCACGACTCCACCGCCGATCCGGCACCGCCCGAGTTGTCTCCTCGACCGGTATCCGCTCCGCCTCGGCCTGGGCGAGGAGTCTCTCCTTCGCCGCCTCCCGCTCGGCCGCCTCGGCCTGCTCACCCTGGCTGGACCCTGGGTCACGCCGCGTACCGTCCACCTGCACCCCCTCTCTCTGGGGCGCGGCGGGTGTGGTCCCAACAGGAGCACGACCGCCGCGCCGGACTCGGGGCGCGCAGTGGCTGCCGTGCGAAGCAGCCCGCGTCCCTGTGATGGAGACGCTACGGACAGTACGGACGATGACTGGAACGCTTACGCACCACTACTAGCCTGCTACTGGACGGTCAGGCTCATTCGTTCGCAGAGGCCCCGCAACTCCGGGGAGGCCCCCCTCTTGCGCAGTAGCGCCCGCGCGGTCTCCCGCGCCGCCGCTGACGATCGGGCATGTTGCGGACCGACCCGCTCGGCGGTGAGCAGCATCCGCACCGCATCCCGATCCCGACCCACCGCCTCGGCGGCCCGGCCCATGTCGAGCCAGAAATACACCTGCCGCACCGCTGGCAGCCCCGTCAGTTCGACACTCGCCGCCGTCTCCAACGCCGCTTCGGGGCGGCCCGTGTCGAGTTCGAAGGCCATCCGCCACAGCGCCACATTCCGTGGCCCCCAGGCGAGATCCCAGCTCTCGGTCTCACCGGTACGCGTGGCGATCCGCGCGGCCTCGGTGAGATGCCCCTCGGCGCTTGCGTGGTCGCGTAGGCCGGCGAGGTGAAGCGCCCGCGCCAGGTGCAGGAAGCCGAGTACGTCCAAAGCGCCGCCCCTCGCGCTGCCCGCCAGGTCGGCGGCGGCCACGTCACAGAGCGTTCGCGCCGGCCCGAAGGCCCCGGAGTACGCGGATACCCGGGCGCGGTTGGCAGCCGCAACGCCAGCGGCCACCGCATCATCGAGCAGACCCGCGGCCTGCGCGCAGCGCTCCGCAGCCAGCCACGCGTGAGCAGGGAAGCTGACGTTCAGGAGTGAACCCATCGCCACGCCATATACCGGCACCATCTCGGTGAGCGCTGCATGCCGATCGGTGAGACCGTGCATTGCCGGCACCAGATCGACCAGCCGGCGCAGGGCACCCGCATAGTCACACCGCCCGTACAGGCCACGCACGAGAGCCGCCTCACGCTGCACCTGCTCGGTCGTCGCGGCGGTGTCGCCACGGCCGGTCATCGGCGTGTCCATCATGATCCGCCACACCCGCTCCGCGTCGATGCGCGCGGCATCGAGCTGCCGATCAGCGGGCGTGTACGCCTGCCCGGTCAGATCGGCCACCGAGCATTCGAGAGCGGCGGCCAAGTCCACCACCATGTACCGGTCGGTGCGCTGCTGCCCGCGCTCGATCCGTGACCAGGACGTGTGCGAGATACCGGCGCGGCTCGCGGCATATCGCACGCTCCAGCCACGCAATTCGCGGCGAGCACGAATGCGATCACCGATCGACGGATCGTCAGGTATCGGGCGGCGGGGCATCAGCGGTACTCCCAGGTGGTGAACTGCTGGCACTTTGGACGCTACACCGAAGAAACCTCCTCGTCAGTGACCGCGCGACTACCTTTCAAATGGTCGCTGGCAGAGTGACCCCCATGGCCGGAAGAGGGTTGACCATCGACGGATCGATCGCGCGGGAAGGTGCGCTGAGTCGGGTCCCACGCGCGTTCGGCGGTGTTGTCGACGCGGCGCGCACCCGGATAGTCGAGGCTTTCGGCGACGGTCGGATGCACAGCGCCTACCTCTACGGCAGCATCCCGCGTGGCACCGCCGTACCCGGAGTCTCCGATCTTGATCTGTTGCTCGCCCTGCACGCCGAGCCGACCGAGGCCGACCGGCGGGATGCCACGCGGATCGAACATGCCCTCGACAAGTCCTTCGAGGAGATCGACGGCGTGGGCATCCTGCTGTTCAGCGTACGCACACTGCTCAGCGAGCGTGAGCGCCACGATCTCGGGTTCTTCGTCGCCTGCCTGTGCACTCCCCTGCTGGGCGACGACCTCGCCGACCAACTCCCCCGCTACCGGCCCACTCCTTTGCTCGCCCGCGAGACGAACGGCGACCTGTCACTCGCGCTTCCGGGCTGGCGTCGACAGGCGGACGAGGCGAGCACCGACAAGCACCGCAGGGGCCTCTGCCGGCTCGTCGCCCGTCGCATCGTCCGGACGGGATTCACCCTGGTCATGCCTCGCTGGGAAGGCTGGACAAGCGACCTCGTCGAGTCCGCCGAGGCGTTCGGTCTCTACTATCCCGAGCGCGCCGAGCAGATGCGCGCCGCTGCCGAGCGCGGGCGCACGCCCTCGGCGGATCCGGCGGTACTACGCCACCTCATCGAGGACCTGGGGCCATGGCTCGCGGCGGAGTACGCGGCCGTCCATGGTGAGAAGGCGCTTCGTCCCTGACGATGCGCCATGCCCTATCGAAAGTCCGCGCCGCTCATGACCCGGCAGCCGAACAGGTCGCCGAGAACAGCCCGCTGGTGGTCGGTCAGGGGGTTCACGAAGACCGCGACGTCGACCCCACCCTGCTGGCAGGCATCGGCGACCTCACGGGCTTTGCCCGGGCTGAGCAGAGTGCGTCGCGAGAACGGAGCCGCCATCTTGTCCACCCCG
Organism: Micromonospora sp. DT228; assembly: GCF_049841595.1. Classification (NCBI taxonomy): domain Bacteria; kingdom Bacillati; phylum Actinomycetota; class Actinomycetes; order Micromonosporales; family Micromonosporaceae; genus Micromonospora; species Micromonospora sp. DT228. The sequence goes on along the minus strand of NZ_JBNCKO010000002.1, from coordinate 224,586 downwards.
CCGGAGGAGACGCCCCGCCGCTGAACGTGCCGACTCGCCACGTGACCGCCGTGGATTTCCACAATGGTGGCCAGCAGATCGAGCTTGTGGGTGAACTCGTTGTCCTTCGCGGAGAACAGGCCCACAAGCGTCACGTCGGCGCCCGCCAGCACAGCGTACGGAGTCCCGGCCCTGCGTCGGCTCATCGGGCAATGATGCCAAGCGGGCAGCCCGGACGGACAGGGTCGACCTTCGCGAGATGGAGCGGTAGCTCAGCGTCAGTCGATGGCGGTCACCTACGCTGGACGCGCAGCACGCCGGTCAACATCGGCAGGGTGAACTCACCCTCAGCGGTCTCGGACCTTTTCCCAAGGAAAGCGCGAATCCGGCCGAGGGTGGCGTCCCGCTCCTTTTCCGCCATGACCAGCATCCCCGCCCGGGTCGCGAGTGTCGCGACGAGGGAGTCGGCGGTCCGGCGCTGCCCGTGCGGAAACTCGGCCTGCTCCGGCGAGCCGAACCGGGTGTCCAGGCCAGCGCGCGCGACGAACATGTCAGCAGTCGCCGCGCGCCAACTGCTCAGCGTGTCGCGGGGACCGATGGCCGCACTTCCGCTGACTCGTTCGAGTGCGGAGACCCAGTCGATCCGGTCGTCCATGACGTTCCACAGCCCAGCCAGAATGCCACCGGGCGCGAGGACCCTGGCAATTTCCGCCCCCGCGACGGCCAGGTCGAACCAGTGCAGGGCGTTGCCAGCCAGGACAGCGTCGACGGATGCGTCCGGCAACGGAATCGACTCCGCGCTACCCGGCAGGGCACGGACGGTCGGCAGCGCACGGCGTAGCTCGGTGAGCATCGCCGGGTCGGGTTCGACCGCGACGACGTCCGTACCCCGCTCGACAAGCGTGGCGGACAGCTTGCCGGTGCCGGCACCAAGGTCGAGCACCCGTGGGCCGGGCGCGGGTTCAAGCGCCCAGCGCACGGCCGCCTGCGCGTAATCCGGGCGGTGCTCGGCGTACGCGGTCGCCGCCGCGCCGAACGATGATCGCAACAGTTCGTCGTCCATGTAGTGACCATAGGCGGCTGCCAGGCGAGCCGACCCTTGTCGGAGGCTTCGGCGGCGGATGACTGCCCCGGTTACCGTCGGGGCGTGGTGGATCCGGTTCCGCTGGCGTCGGGGCGAGACGCCGACGTGTTCGCCATCGACGACCGGCGCGTCCTGCGCCGTTACCGCGAGGGTGGAGACGTGGCCGCCGAGGCGGCCGTCATGGCGTACGTGGGAAGTCTGGGTTTTCCGGTGCCCACCGTGTACGAGGCGCGCGGCGCTGATCTCGTCATGGAACGCCTGGACGGGCGCACCATGCTGGCGGCGCTCGTCGCGGGTGAACTCGACGCCCTGGCGGCGGCCGACTGTCTGGCGGGCCTGCATCGCCGACTCCACGCGTTGCCGCCCCGGCTCGGCGCACCCGACGATGCCCGGATCCTGCACCTCGACCTGCACCCGGACAACGTCATGCTGACGTCGCGGGGGCCGGTCCTCATTGACTGGCGCAACGCCGCCGAGGGACCGGCAGACCTCGATGTCGCGCTGTCCGCCGTGATCCTCGCCCAGGTGGCCGTCGATGGCGAGCACCCCCTGGCGGCACCGGCCGCAACGCTGTTGGATGCCTTCCTGGACCGCGTCGGCGGCGGCCTGCTGAGCGTGCTGGGCGATGCCCTGACGGTACGGCGGAACGATCCGGCGCTCACCACCACTGAGCGGGAGTGGCTCGACGCCGCTGCCGACCTCATCAGCGGGCGGTTCCCAGCGTGAACGACAGGTGGCAGATCAACGGGCTACCGCTGCCCGACCCGCTGATCGACCTGATCGAGTCCGGCCGCTGGCGACACCCCGGCGACGAGGTGCTCCGCCACCTGATCCCCTGGCTCGACGACCCGCTGGACTTCATGACCACCATCGACGAGTTGCGTCTCCAGAACCGTCTCACCGCCCAACTGGACAGCGACACGATGGGGTTCTTCCACATCGGCCGCGGCAGCGCGGGCCGCCCGGTCGTCATGCCGTGGCTCGACCTGGACCAGGCCGTCTTCATCGCCGTATGCCGCTACGCCGGCGACGACATCTCGATCGCGCTGGACTATCGCACCAACCCGTCCGACCCCCGCGTACTGGCCACCGCCGTCATCCCCGCCGCACGCCACTGCTCCTGGCGGCAGGTCACGCCGACGTTCACCCAGTTCGTCGACGCCCTGCACCTGCGCTGACGGTGAGCATGGCGGGGTCGATTCAGGTGAGGTCGCGACGCCGTCCGACGAGCATGGCGACACCCACCGCGCCCGCTGCGTACAGCAGCAGTAGTCCGAATGCCACCGTGCCGCCCAGATGGGCGACTGTCGTGACGAGAACGACCCGGGTCATCGGCGGGAAGGGGCAACGGTGCCGGCGGCGACCGGACGCGCGGCGACAACCGTGGCCGCGGTGTCCGGGGCGGGCAGGCGCCCGTCCGGGCGGCGGCCCCATCGGGTACGCCCGCCGGGCTTGAAGACGGACAGGATCGTCGCGGTCCACAGCAGGGCGGCGAACAGCCCCATGGCGCCGATCAGCAGCATTCCGGTGGTGCCGGTCTCGATCAGGCCGGGTGCGCTGCGGGCCTCCAGTTCCTCGATCCAGGGGCCCTCGAAGCCCGCGAGGAACGGGAGGGCGAGCGCGATGACCAGCTTGGCCAACACCCACCTGTGCCTGAGCAGTCCCCAGGGGGTGCCGAGCGAGACCACGACACCGGTGACGATCGCCAGAAAGGCGCTCGGAATCGCCAGGAAGATGTCGAACCTGCCCAGCAACAGGTAGGCCCCGTGCTGCAACTCGTGGCTGTCGGCCGTCGCCCCGGTGACCGCCAGCAGCAGCATCCCCGTCGAGATGCCCAGCCAGCCGACCCCGATGCCGACGTGCAGCGTCAGCCACACCTTCCGCGCCATCCGCCCCAGCCGGGGGAAACGCGGCTTCAGGCCGACCACGATCGCCGAGGACAGCGCCATACCGAGCCACGGGGTGTCGTGGGCGAGCAGGAACAGGAACTGCGCCGGCACGAAGAGCAGGTGGAAGACGATGAGCACCTGCCGGGTGCGGGCGGCGGGCGCGGGGTGTCCGAGCGCGAGCCAGCCACCGAACGACAGCACAGCGGCAAGCGCGTAGCCGTACGTGCCGGCGGTCGTGAAGAGCGGGTTCGGCGGGTCGGGACGCAGCGCGATCAAGGTACCCGCGGTCACGGCGAAGACACCGAAGACGAGCTGCATCAGTCGCGGATTGGGACGTGGTCTGGCCATGCACCCACCCTCGCCGGGGCGGGCCGCTCGGTGCGTCGGCGGATCCGATAGAACGGATCAGTCCATCGGCGATGATCAACGGGGGTGGCGTACAACTTTCGACCGACGCCTGCGCCCGTCGGTCGGCCCTACGCTGGCACCATCATGACGTCGCGTCTCCTGGACCAGGTGGTGCGCTGGTTCCGCCACCGCCCGGTGATCGACGCGGTGGTGGCGTTCGCCATGGCGGTGTTCGTGGCGACCGGGGAGTTCGGGGTGGACTTCTTCGGCCCCACCATCGCCGGCTTCGGCCCCCGCCTTCCCCCGCTCTGGCTCGGCATCCCCCTCGGCCTCGCGGTCGGGCTGCTGACCTGGCGGCGGCGCCAGGCCCCGGCGCTCCTGCTGGCCGGCTCCCTGGCGGCGACCTTCCTCGTGTCGGCCCAGGTGGCGGTCGTGCTCGCGCTCTACACGCTGGCCGAGCGCACCACGGCGTGGCCCAAGGTCGCCGCCAGCGTCCTGGTCTCGGTGGTCCTGATCGGCATCCCGATCTGGCGGTACGCCGGTGCCGACGGGGCGATCCCGGTCACCGTTGCGGTATGCGTGGCGCCGGCGTTGCTCGGCCTCTACGTCGGCACCCGGCGCGAGCTTGTCGAACGCATGCGGGAACGGGCCGAGCGGCTCGAACGCGAGCAGCACCAGCGGGTGGCCCAGGCCCGGAGCGACGAACGGGCCCACATCGCCCGCGACATGCACGACGTCGTCGCCCACCGGGTGGCGCTGATCGTGCTGCAGGCCACCGCACTGGAGTCGGCCAGGGGCGGCGACGCGGTGGCCCGGGGACGACAGATCGGAGCTATTGGGCGGGAGGCGCTCGCCGAACTGCGTGCCCTGGTGGGAATCCTCCGGGGTGATGACGACGCGCCGCTCACCCCGCAGCCCGGCCTGGCCGATCTGGACGCGCTCGTCGAAGATTCCCGCCGGCTCGGCGTACCGGTCACCCTGGAGGTGGAGAACGCGACAGGTGTACGCCTACCGCTGCTCATCGAGCACGCCGCCTACCGCATCGTGCAGGAGTCCCTGACCAACGTGCACAAGCACGCGCCAGGTGCCCGAACCCGGATACGCGTCCGGCAGACACCGCAGTCGCTTCGGGTGACGATCAGCAATGGGCGCGGACGGCCGGCCACCGCCCCGCCCCTGCCCGTCGGCGGCCACGGGCTCCTCGGCCTGGCCGAACGCGTCCACCTGATCGGCGGGAAACTGACCTCCGGCCCCACACCCGACGGGGGATTCAGCCTGGTCGCCGAGGTACCGATCGCACCCGGGAAGGACAATGAGCGCACCGACTAGGACGTTGATCGTCGACGACGAGTGGATGGTGCGCTCGACGCTGCGCACCATCCTCGACGCGGCCCCGGACATCACGGTGGTCGGAGAGGCATCCGACGGGGCCCAGGCGGTCGAACTCGCCCGGACGCTCCGGCCCGACGTCGTCCTCATGGACATCCGCATGCCGCGGACCGACGGGCTCACCGCGACCGAGCAGATCACCCGACTCGACCGGCCGCCACACGTCGTCGTGCTCACCACGTTCGACCTCGACGAGTACGTGCACACGGCGCTTCGCCACGGCGCCGTCGGCTTCCTGCTGAAGGACGCCTCCGCCGAAGACATGATCAACGCGGTACGGAGCGCAGCGCGCGGTGACGCGATGATCTCCCCGCGGGTGACCCGCAGACTGCTTCGGCAGTTCTCCGGTCCGACACCCGACCGACGCAACAACGCCGAACAACGACTCACGGTGCTCACCGAACGAGAGCGAGAAGTCCTGATCGCCGTCGGCGGCGGCCTGTCCAACACCGCGATCGCGGCCAAGCTCTACATGAGCGAGGCGACGGTGAAGACGCACATCAGCCGGATTCTGGCGAAGCTGGGCCTGACCAACCGCGTCCAGGCGGCGATTCTCGCCCACCAGGCCGGAGTGCTCGACTGAGTACGCGCAGCACTCTCGGACACCGCCGAAGAGCAGCACGTGGCGTCGCAGAGCCTGACCCAACCACCCGGCCTGCGGAAACAGACTGGATTCAGACGTTGAAGCGGAACTAAGAGCCGCGATTCCCTTACCAGCGGCGACACCGTCCGGCACCTGATCACACGGCGTCTTGGGCTCTCAGCGTTGTTCGTTAGTTGACGACGTTTCACGGTGCCTTGTGCCCCGTGTGTGCCCCAGAGCCCGGCGCTACCGCTTCCGACGCCATTCGAGGCGACCTCGATGCGCCGCCGCAACCGGGACGTCCCCTCGCTGGACGTACAGCACCTCGTCCTCAACCCACCAGACGTCGCCAACGCGAAGAAAGACCGGCAACTCCAACGTCAGGGCAAGAAGACAGCCGCCGGAACTGCCGGGCAGCCCTTCCAGGTCATCCACCAGTTCCATCCGGCCGGCGGTCACGGGCTCGGTCATCACGTCACCATCTTGCCGGTGTTTGGGCGGGCCGCGACGACTCCTTGACCCCCAGGCAACCAACACACACGCCTGACCTGCTCTGCTGCGGTATGAGACCTGCAAGAAACGTCCTTCGGCGGCCACGTCCGTCCGCAGAAGTCCGCCCCTGTCGTCACTCGGTCAGTCACCCACCCCGATAGCTGTCCGCGTCGACAACTATGCTCAGATCAAGTTATGCCAGGGGCCTGGGGGCGAGGGAACGGCAATGATGATCGTGGTCTTTGACGATGACCGAGAGTGGTACATCCAGGGCCGCGTCTTCGAAGACATTGTCAATTCAGTGCCCGCCGGGATGCTCCAGGACGATGATCTGCTTTTGCACCTGCGGCCCGCCCGAGCGATGGGTCTGCTAGACCTGCGCCGCAGGGAACCAGATCGAGCCGAGCGTATCGTCGCCGCTCTCACCGAGGGCGTCATCGAACGCATGCGGAAGATCGACCAAAGCGATAATACACTTGTCGAGTTTTACAAAGGTCTGTTGAAGATCGTTGCCAGGCGAGATGCAAACGACTGACGGCAGAACCTACGTCCCATCCCGAGGCTCTTAACTCAGGTCCGGACACTCGGGGTTGCTACAGAGGTTGAAAGGTCAGCGTTCGGGCTGTCTCGGTGGTTCGGGTCCGAGGGTCATGCCGGTGCTGGCGAGGAAGCCGGCGAGGAGATCGGTCTGTTGCTGACACGCGCGTAGCCGACGTTTGACCAGTTGCGCGAGGTGGTCGACACCCCGGGCGGCGGTGTTGGTCAGGCCGCGTTTCATCCAGCGCCAGACGCCTTCGGTGGGGTTGAGGTCCGGAGCGTAGGCGGGTAACCGGATCACGGTCACCCAGTACGCGCTAGCCACGCCTGCCGGATCACCCGTCTATCGACTCCCGCCGGATCTCGTCCTCGATGGCATCTACACCTCAGAGGACCCGCGCTTCGATACGGCTGCCCCAGACCTGTGTGCCTTCCTCGACCGCTTGCTCCAGGCCGTGAAGACGTTCGCCGCAGCGAGTACGCCGCCGAGCTTGTGATCGATCATCTAGCCCAAGCGTGAAGCACTGGTGGGACCAGGCACACGCCGGCAGCTGGCTGCCCTGCGCCGGGTCCGGGTTGACACCACGGTCGTTGAGGGGGCCACTTCATGATCGCCACGGCGACGCGATTCAGCGGCTTGGACAGGACGCTCGTCCTCGTGACCCCGGCATGACCTTCTGTTTCTCGACTGTCAGGTATCCGGCAGCCAACCCATCTGAACGCCCGGCATCCTCCTGAATTGCAGGATGACCCAGCAACGCGAGCATGGCAATGAACAGACGGCGGCTTCCAAGATGGTGGTTTCCGAGCAAGGGCTACTGGCCCTGGCTGGCCGCCGGACGGCCTTACCCTTAACGGAGGCTCTTACAACCTTCCGAGAGCTGGTTTCCGCCGACATGGAATGGGCGGATTCTCGAAAGACGCGTTTTCGCCGTCGTTCAACCTGGTCCAAGGGGCTATCACTCGGGTTGACCGCCTTGTCGACGGTGGTCCTAGGAATCCCGCAAATCCCGTTCAATGCATCGATTGCGTTGCCGATGGTCGCAGTGGTAACGCTGCTGGGATCACTGGAATTGTTTCATAATTGGCGGTCGCGGTGGATTTTGATGGAAGAGACGCGCTACCGCCTCAACCGCCTGCGCGACGAAATCGACTACCTGCTCGTAGCTAATCCACCGGACGGGATAACCCGTGAGCACATAGATCGGTTTTTTGCCGATCAGCAACAGATCTGGGCGGACGTCAGCCGACAGTGGGTGGACTTTAGACGGCAGGGCGACGCCCAACAGCCTGGCCCGATTTCCCAAGCTACTGCCGGTTAGCGTCTCGGTGCCGCAGACGGGCACGGCGGGCGACGGCCGGACCCGTACGACGGTTAGAGGAGGCGATTCCCGTCAACCTCAATCCGAGACCAGGAGGCCGGATTCAGACGTTGAAGCGGAACTCCACCACGTCGCCGTCCTGCATGACGTACTCCTTGCCCTCGATGCGGACCCTGCCCGCCGCCTTGGCCGCCGCCATCGAACCGTGCTCGACCAGGTCGTGGTAGGAGACCACCTCGGCCTTGATGAAGCCGCGCTGGAAGTCGCTGTGGATGACACCCGCGGCCTCCGGCGCGGTCGCGCCGACCGGGACGGTCCAGGCGCGTGCTTCCTTGGGGCCGGCCGTGAGGTACGTCTGCAGGCCGAGCGTGCGGAAGCCGACCCGGACGAGCTGGTTGAGGCCGGGCTCGTTCTGCCCGATCGACTCCAGCAGCTCGCGGGCCTCGTCCTCGGGGAGGTCCACCAGCTCGGATTCGATCTTCGCGTCCATGAAGACGGCCTCGGCGGGGGCCACCAGGGCCCGCAGCTCGTCGAGGAACGCCTCGTTGGCCAGCTCGGCCTCGTCGACGTTGAAGACGTACAGGAAGGGCTTGGTGGTGAGCAGGTGCAGCTCGCGCAGGTGCTCCAGCTCGATCTTGGCGGCGGCGGCCCCGGAGTAGAGGGTGGTGCCGCCGTCGAGCACCTCGATCGCGGCCTTCGCGGCGGCGACCGCGGCGAGCCGGTCCTTGCGGAGCTTGGCTTCCTTCTCCAACCGGGGCAGCGCCTTGTCCAGGGTCTGCAGGTCGGCGAGGATCAGCTCGGTGTTGATCGTCTCGATGTCGTCGGCCGGGGAGATCTTGCCGTCGACGTGCACCACGTTGGGGTCGGAGAAGGCCCGGACCACCTGGCAGATCGCCGAGGCGTCGCGGATGTTCGCCAGGAAGGCGTTGCCCCGACCCTGCCCCTTCGACGCGCCACGGACCAGGCCGGCGATGTCGACGAACGACACCGGAGCAGGCAGCACCTTCTGCGAGGAGAAGATCTCGGCCAGCTTTCCCAGCCGCTCGTCAGGAAGCCCGACCACACCGACGTTGGGCTCGATGGTGGCGAACGGATAGTTCGCCGCCAGCACGTCGTTCTTGGTCAACGCGTTGAACAGCGTGCTCTTGCCGACGTTGGGCAGGCCGACGATGCCGATGGAAAGACTCACGACCAGCCAGCTTACGCGGCGCGCGGTTTATCTCGCGACGGGACCCGGCAAGCGTTGTTACCCTGCCGAACTCGATGTCTCGCTGCGGGAGGTGGGATGACCTCGACGTTGCCCGAGCTGTACATCGCCGTCGATGTGGAGGCGGACGGGCCGATCCCCGGGCCGTACAGCATGATCTCGCTGGGTATGGCCGTGGCCGGCCACCCGGACCTGTCCTTCTACACCGAGCTGCGCCCCATCTCCGACGACTACGTGCCGGCGGCACTTGCCGTCTCCGGCCTGGCCCGGGACCGCCTGGTGCGGGAGGCGCCAACCGCGCAGGAGGCGATGTCCGCGGCGGCGGCCTGGGTCAACGGGCTGCGCCGGATCGGCCGCCCGGTCTTCCTCGCCGCCCCCGCCGTCTGGGACGGCATGTTCGTGCACTGGTACTTCGTCCGCTTCGTCGGCCACAGCCCGTTCGGTGCCACCGGCTCGGGCGTCGACCTCCGCAGCTACTGGATGGGGCTGACCGGCAGCGAGTGGGTCCAGACTCACAAGGGCAAGATCAAGCACGAGCTGGGCCTGCACGACGTGCCGCACACCCACCACGCCGGGGAGGACGCCGCCGAACTGGCGCAGGTCTTCGACGCGGTGCTCCGCCGCCGCCAATCTGGCGTGGTCGGCCCGCGCCGCGGCGATGGCGAGCAGGCGTGACCGACCCCGGCGAGCAGGCGTGACCGACCCCGGCGCTCAGCCGAGCAGGCGCGGGGCGATCACCACCTCCTGGACGGTGCCGTCCGCGCCCCGGCTGACCTCGTACGCCGAGACGCCCTCGCGGTCCGCGATCGCCTCGACCAACTGGGTGCCCCGGTAGACCAGGCCGACCCCGTCGTCGGTGCAGTGGCTGGTCGGCAGCGCCCCGTTGCCGACCAGCTCGTGCATGAGCGGGCGCCGCTGCCCCTCACTGTCGTAGTGCACCCCGTTGCCGTACGGCAGCCAGGCCAGGCCGTCGGTGAAGCCGCGCAGCCGGGGGCCGAAGCTGTCGGTGGCACCGCCGACATGCCAGCAGATCGAGCCTGCGGAGACCCCGGCCAGCACCACGCCGGCCTGCCAGCACTCGCGCAGGATCTCGTCGAGCCCGTGCGCCCGCCAGACGGCGACCAGGTTGGCCACGCTGCCGCCGTCGACCCAGATCACGTCCTGGGCGAGCAGGTGGGCACGGATGTCCTCGATGTTCGGCATCGGAAACAGGGCGAGGTGCGACAGCCGGAACCGGGTCTTGGCGAACGCGCCGTAGACGGCGCTCAACACGACGGGATGGTCCCCGATGGCCTGGCCGAGGTAGCAGACCCGCGGCTGCGAACCCGCCTCGGCCAGCTCGGCCGCCAGCTCGAAGACCGGGCTGGGGCGCAGGTCGGTCGGGCCCCGGTTGCCCCGGAAGAAGCCCATGCTGGTGGCGAGGATGGTCGGTGTGCTGGCGGGCATCGGGCGTCCTTCCGTCGGGGGTGCGGCGTCCATCCTGCCGCAGCCGGCTGACGGCACACCGTCAACCCGGCGCGGGCGGTCACCGACGCGGTCAGTTGCCGTGGCGCTGTCGGGGCACCCGTACCTCGGGCCGGAGGCCCGGGGGCAGCTCGTCGAGCGGACGGTCGGCCGGGGGCAGCTCGTCGAGCGGACGGTCGGCCGGGGGCAGTTGGGCCGCGGCGGCGCGGGGCAGGGTGAACCGGTCCGCGGCGGCCGGGCCGGCAGAGATCGACTCGCGCAGCATCCAGCGCACCTCGTCGGCCGTCCAGCCCAGCCCTGGCCGGGCGGCTATCTCGCGGACCAACCGCCGGCCGACCCGGGTGTCGTCGTCGTAGAAGCGCATGCACCAGTGGTGCGTCCACATGCCGAGCGCCCGCAGGCCCGCGTCGTCGAGCGAGCCGACCAGCCGACCGCAGGCGGTGTCGGTGAAGGTCTGCTCGGGGTCGGTCGTCCGGTCCCGGTCGATGGCGCCGCGGGCGGCGGGCGCGACGGCCCGCATCCGGCGGTAGAAGGACTGCGCCACCGCGCGGGGCAGTGGTGGGAATGTGTCAGGTGTCGACGCCGCCGCCCAACCCGCCACGCTCGTCATCCGCCGCACCCCTTCTTGAGTTGGTGGCCGGACGCTACCCGGCACGACCGACACTTCCGGGCCGGAGAAACCCGTCGGATCGCGGATAGCGACGATGACCTGGGGCGTCTGTATCTGTGACAACGAAACGGGGGTGGTGGGTGGACGAGGACGAGCGTGCTCGGCTGGCCGAGTTCGTCGGCAGCCGGACGCCGGCGCTGATGCGTGTCGCGTACCTGCTGACCGGCGACCGCAACGCCGCCGAGGACCTGTTCCAGTCGGCACTGGCACGGACCATCCCGAAGTGGGGATCGATCCGGCACGCCGATCCCGAGGGGTACCTCCGCGTGGTGATGTACCGCGAGCAGATCAGCTGGTGGCGACGGCTGCGCCGATGGCGTGAGACGCCGCTCAATCCGGCGGACGAACCGGTCGGCGCCGACCCGAGCGGCGGCTCCGACGTCCGGTTGGCGATGCGCGCCGCGCTGCGCCACCTACCACCGGCACAGCGGGCGGTGGTGGTCCTGCGCTACTACGAGGATCTGCCCGAAGCCCGGGTGGCCGAGCTGCTCGGCTGTTCCGTGGGCACGGTACGCAGCCGTACCCACCGGGCGGTCACGCGTCTGCGCGAACTGCTGCCGGAGGTCGAAATGCTGGAGGCACGGCGATGACCGATCCCTTCGAGCACCTCATCCGCTCCACCCTCACCGACCTCGCCGAGGAGGCACCGATCGTGCATGACCAGTTGAACGGGGCGGAACGGCGGGTGCGCAACAGGCGCCGCGCCACGGTGACGATGGGGGCGGTCGGCACCCTCGCGGCGATCCTCATCGCCGCTCCGCTCGCTCTCGCCTCGACCGGCGCGGACGAGGCGCCACCGGCCGCCCCCAGCCCGGCGGGCCCGGCGGCCGTGCCCGACCCGTCCGCGCCGCCCGTCGCGCCGACGGCCGTACCAAGCCCCGGCGTTAAACAGGACCCGTGGTCGCGGCCGGACGCACCTACTCCGCCCGGCAAACCCGGTGCGCCCGGTTCGCCTACCGCGCCTACCGCGCTTGAAACCTCGGGGGTGCCCGCTCCGCCAGGAGAGTAAGGCGTACCTGCTGCGCCGGGGGTGGCCGGCGCAGCCTGGTGAGCCGTCGTCGTTGAACGCACCCGGTGTGCCGGGCCAGCCGGTGGGCACGCCGGCTGTGTCGCGCTGAGCAGAACCGGTCAGGTCGGCGGCCTTCTCGCCCCGGCCTGACCGGCCCAGCCACGGCCGGCTCGGGCAGCAGCGCCAGGGCGATGAGGCGGGGTAGACCGGAGATATACGTCACGTCCCCGCACCGGTGAGCGCCGCGCCGCCCCCGCGAACGGCGGGCACCGGCCCACCGGGTTGGCCGAGGCCGGTGAGCCCGCCCATCCTTGGGCGCATGACCGATCCCGGACACCCGACGTGCCAGCCGCGGGGGCGACGATGAGCACCACGATGCCCCGGGTGCCCACCTCGCTCACCGGGCAGATCGTCACACCCGGCGACCGCCGGTACGCGCAGCTGCGCTCCACGTACACCACCGCGGCGTCGCCGGCCGCCGTCCTGCTGCCGAAGACCACCGCGCAGGTGATCGACGCGCTGCGCTATGCGCGGGAGCAGCGGCTGCCGATCTCCGTCCGTAGCGGCGGGCACGGCTTCTCCGGGACCTCCTCCAACAACGGTGGCGTGGTCATCGACCTGTCCATGCTCAACCGGGTGCAGGTGCTCGACGAGCGGGCCGGGCTGGTCCGGGTCGAGGCCGGGGCCCGCTGGGCGAACGTCGCGAAGGCGTTGGCGCCGTACGGCCTGGTGATCAGCTCGGGTGACTACGGCGGCGTCGGCGTCGGCGGCCTGACCACCGGCGGCGGTGTGGGCTGGCTGGTCCGCGCCCACGGTCTCACTCTCGACCGAGTCCGCGCGGTCGAGGTGGTGCTCGCCGACGGGACGCTGGTCCGCGCGGACGCCACACACGAACCGGACCTGTTCTGGCTGGTCCGGGGCGCCGGAGCCGGGGCCGGGATCGTGGTGGCCTTCGAGATCGAGGCGGTCGAGCAGCGCAATGTCGGCGTGACGCAACTGGTCGTCGAGGCGCATCCGGACGGGCGCACCATCCGGGAGTGGGTGGCGTACCTCGCGCAGGCCCCACGGGAGTTGTCCGCGGCGGCCGTGGTGTACGCCGAGGGGCGCTCGGCCCTCATGTCCATCACCGCCGTGGTGGCCGCCGAGAGCCTGCGCCGAGCCCGGCCCGTGGTGGAGCCGCTGCTCGCCATCGGCAAGGTGCTCGAACACCGCACCGACCTGCTGCCCTACCCGACCCTGGTGCCGACCGCGCACCTGAGCCCCAACGTCGGGCAGCAGCGCGGCACGACCACGAACGGTCTGTTCACCGGGCTGGACGACGCCGGTGCGCGGGCCGTGCAGCGGGCGGTGACCGGGCCGGGGCGGGCGGTGGTCCAGCTCCGCTCGCTGGGGGGCGCGGTGAACGACGTGGCACCCGACGCGACCGCGTACGCCCACCGCCACCAGGACACGCTTGTCATCGCCTCGGTGTTCCCGCCGCAGGGTGGGGCGGCGTTGGACACCGCCTGGCGGGCCGTCGGGGCGCGGGCCGACGGCGCGTACGTCAACTTCGAGGGCCGACCGGACCCGGCCGCGTTCGCCCGGATCTACCCGGGCGAGACCGGGATCCGGGTACGGCGGCTGTGGAAGCGGTACGACCCGGACGGCGTGTTCCGGTCGGCCCTGCTGACCGGTCAGCCCCACCGCGCCGCCCAGCCCAGCCGATCCGCCCAGCCCAGCCGATCCGCCCAGCCCAGCCGATCCGGCCAGCCCACCTCGGCCGGTCAACCGCATCGACGACGTCGCCGCCCCCGCTGACGGAGGCCCCTGCTCACCGGCACACCAAGGTCCGATTCCCGCCAGCCGATGGCGGGTCGAGCGGGGCATCATCAGTGACATGGAGCTGGACTTCGAGCGGTGTTACCGGGCCGTGGACAGTCGTGACCAGCGGTTTGACGGCTGGTTCTACACCGGCGTGACGTCCACCGGCATCTACTGCCGGCCGTCCTGCCCGGCGATCACCCCCAAGCGGCAGAACGTCCGTTTCTTTCCGTCCGCCGCCGCCGCACAGGGTGTCGGGCTGCGCGCCTGCCGCCGCTGCCGGCCGGACGCCGCGCCGGGCTCACCCCTGTGGGACGTCCGCGCGGACGTGGTCGGCCGGGCGATGCGGCTGATCGCCGACGGCGTGGTCGACCGGGACGGCGTACCCGGGTTGGCGTCCCGTCTGGGCTACACCGAGCGGCACCTGCACCGGATGCTCAGCGCCGAGATGGGCGCCGGGCCGCTCGCGCTGGCCCGCGCCCAGCGGGCACAGACCGCCCGGATCCTGATCGAGACCACCGACCTCGGGATGGCCGAGATCGCGTTCGCCGCCGGCTTCGGTAGCGTCCGGCAGTTCAACGACACGCTCCGCGAGGTGTACGCGAGTGCCCCGTCCGACCTGCGGACGGCGCGCGGCGGTCAGCGGACGCCGGCCGGTGCGGGGACCATCGCGCTGCGGCTGGCGTACCGTCCGCCGCTGCACGCCCAGGCGCTGCTGGACTTCTTCGCGACGCGGGCGCTGCCCGGCGTGGACGAGGTCCGCGACAGGACGTACCACAGGGGTCTGCGGTTGCCCCACGGCACCGGGGAGGTGGCGCTGACCCCGGCGGCCGGGCACGTGGCGGCGACGCTGCGGTTGACCGACCTGCGCGACCTGGCGCCAGCGGTGGCCCGGTGCCGCCGGCTGCTGGACCTGGACGCGGACCCGGCCGCCATCGACGCCACGCTAGCCGCCGACCCGGCGCTAGCCGCCGTAGTCGCCGCCGAACCAGGAATCCGCGTCCCCCGAGCGGTAGACGGCTTCGAAATGGCAGTCCGCGCCATAATCGGCCAACAGATCTCCCTAAAAGCCGCCCAAAAAACGATAACCCGCCTCCTCACCGCCCACGCCCCCGATCACGTCGATCATGAGGTTGACCTGGCGGTTGGAGATCGAACCCCAGGCCAACCTCATGATCAACGGGGCGCAGGGGGCGGGCGACGGGGCGACGCCGGGGACGGGGGGCTGCGGGGGTTCTTGGGCCCGGAGGAGTTGTTGGCGGTGCCGGATTCCGGGTTTGGGATGCCGGTCGGGCGGCGGGAGACCCTTCGGAGGTTGGCTCTCGCTGTTGTTGACGGGTCCCTTGACCTGGGGGCTTCGGTGGATCGGGGGGAGGCCACTCGGGGGTTGCTTGCGCTGCCTGGGGTTGGGCCGTGGACCGCCAACTATCTGGCCATGCGCGCCTTCGGCGACCCGGACATCCTGCTCGGCACCGACCTCGCGGTCCGGCGCGGTGCCACCGCGCTCGGCCTGCCCGACAAACCGACAACCCTCGACGGGTACGCCGACCGATGGCGTCCCTGGCGGTCCTACGCAACGATGAGACTCTGGAGAGCGGCATGAGCATCGACAGCACCGTACTGAGCACGCCGGCCGGCCCGTTGAGCATCCTCGCCGGCCCGGACGGCGACGTACGGGCGGCCGGCTTCACCCCGGACCCGGCGGCGCTGCTGCCCCTGATCCACCCGACCCTGCGGGCGCCGGTGCGTCAACGGGCCGACCTCGGCCCGGTCACCGCGGCGGTCCACTCCTACCTGGACGGTGACCTCGACGCGATCGACGCGGTGCCGGTCCGCCAACGCACCGGCGGGGAGTTCATGGCGCACGCCTGGCAGGTGCTGCGCGAGGTGCCGCCCGGCGCCCCGGTCACCTACACCGGGTACGCCGCGCTGGCCGGTCGGCCACCGGCGGTACGCGCCGCGGCGGCCGCCTGCGCCCGCAACGCGGCGGCACTGTTCGTGCCCTGCCACCGGGTGCTGCGCACCGACGGCACGCTCGGCGGATACCGCTGGGGGCTGGACGTGAAGACGTGGCTTCTCGGTCATGAGCGGCGCCTGACAGCAAGCTGACACCGGCGGCACCCGCCATTGACGCTACCGTCTGGTATGCCTCTGCGGAGCGACGGCGACCCGGCCACCCCGGTCGCCGCGCCCCGGCACCCGTTTCACAACCTCTGGCGGCTGCGCCCCTACCTGCGCCCGTACGCCGCCGAGTTCGCCTGGCTGCTCGTCGCGGGCCTCGCGGGCACGGCGGCCGGGATCGCCGTACCGCTCGTCGTGCAGCGGGTGGTGGACGGGCCGGTGGCCCGACACGAACCGGCCGGGCTGTTCCAGCTCGGCGGCCTGGCACTGCTGCTCGGTGTGGTCGAGGCGGTGCTCATCTTCATCCGCCGGTGGGTGCAGTCCTCCTCGGCGGTGGGCATGGAGGCGGCGCTGCGCGCCGACGTCTACGCCCACCTGCAACGGTTGGCGACAAGCTTCCACGACCGCTGGCAGTCCGGCCAGTTGCTGTCCAGGATCACCAGCGACCTGTCGGTGATCCGCCGGTTCCTCTCCTTCGGCGTGTTCTTCCTGGTGCTCAACCTGACCACCTACGTGGTCGTGGTCGTGCTCCTGGTCAACCTGCATCCGATGCTCGGTGCGCTGGTCGCGGCCAGCTCGGTGCCGCTGCTGCTGATCAGCCGCCGGTTCGGGCGGAACTACCACGCCGCGTCCCGGCGGATGCAGGACCAGCAGGGCGACGTGGCGACCCTGGTCGAGGAGACCGCGCAGGGCCTGCGCACCATGAAGGCGTACGGCCGGGGGCCGGAACTGGCCACCCGCTTCGGCGTCGGGGCACAGCGGCTGCACGACACGGGCGTCGGCAAGGCACGGCTGCTGGCCAACACCTCGGCGTTGCTCGACCTGGTGCCCAACGTGACACTGGGCGTGGTGCTGGTGGCCGGAGCGGCCGCCGCCGCGAAGGGCTCGCTCACCATCGGCGAGCTCGTCGCGTTCGTCAGCCTCCAACTGATGCTCATCTGGCCGGTGCAGTCGCTGGGTTGGATCATCGCCAACGGTCAGGAGGCCGCCACCGCCGCCGACCGGCTCCAGGAGGTGCTGGACACCCCACCCCAGATCGTGGACTCCCCCGGCGCGCTCGCGCTGCCCCGGGACGCGGTGCACGGCCGGCTCCGCATCGAGCGGGTCTCGTTCAGCTACCCGGGCGCCACCGCGCCGGTGCTGCGCGAGATCGACCTGGTCATCGAGCCGGGCGAGACGCTCGCCCTGGTCGGCGCCACCGGCTCCGGCAAGAGCACGCTGCTCTCGCTGGTGCCCCGGCTGCACGAGGTGACCGCGGGCCGGATCACCCTGGACGGTCACGACCTGCGCGAACTGCGGCTGGCCTCGCTGCGCCGACTGGTCGGGGTGGCGTTCGAGGAGCCCACGCTCTTCTCCATGTCGGTGCGGGAGAACCTCACCCTGGGGCATCCCGACGCCGGCGACGACGACGTCCGCGCGGCCCTCGCGCTGGCCCAGGCCGACTTCGCGTACGAGTTGCCGTGGGGGTTGGCCACCCGGGTCGGTGAGCAGGGGATCTCCCTCTCCGGCGGGCAGCGTCAGCGACTCGCGTTGGCACGGGCCGTGCTCGGCCGACCGGCGGTGCTGGTGCTCGACGACCCGCTGTCCGCTCTCGACGTGCACACCGAGGCGCTTGTCGAGGCGGCCCTGCGGCAGGTCCTGCGCAACAGCACCGCGCTGCTCGTGGTGCACCGGCCTTCGACGATCTCCCTGGCCGACCGGGTCGCGCTGCTCGAAGACGGGCGGATCACCGCCGTGGGCCGGCACTCCGACCTGCTGGCCACGGTTCCGGCGTACCGGGCGCTGCTGGCCGCCGACCCACCCAGCGGGCGCCCACCGGCGACGGAGACCGCCGGCCCGAGTCCGTTCCCCTCCGACGGTTGGGGGCTGGTGCGCTCGTGACAGTGCCGCAGCCCGCCGAACCACCGCCCGAGGAGCAATCGGAGCTGACCCGCTGGCGCGGGACCGCCACCGACCCGGAGGCGGACCGGAGCCGAGCCGAGGACGCCGCACCCGAGGCGGTGGCCCGGCTGCGCCGGCTCAGCCGGGCCCTGCTCGCCGACCAGCTCCGACCACACCGGAGACGACTCGCCGCAGCGGTCGGCCTGTTGCTGACCCAGAACGCCGCCGCGATGGCCGGCCCGTACCTGGTCATGATCGGCATCGACCGGGCCATCGCGCCGCTGCGCGCCGGCGACGCCGGCCCGCTGGTCGCCGTCGCCGGGGCGTTCGTGGTCGCCTCGCTCACCGAGTACGCGGCCCGGCGCGGGTTCCTCACCCTCTCCGCCCGGATCGGCCAGGCCGTCCTGCTCGACCTGCGGCAGCGGGTGTTCGGGCACTTCCTGCGGTTGTCCGTCGGCTTCCACGAGCGGTACACCTCCGGCCGGATGGTCTCCCGGCTCACAAGTGACCTGGACTCGATCGCCGAACTCGTCGACGGTGGCATCGACAACCTGGTGATGGCCGGGCTGTCGATGCTGTCGGTGGCCGCCATCCTGCTCTGGCTGGACCTGCCGCTGGCCGCCGTGACACTGCTCGCCTTTCCGTTCCTGTTCGTGCTCTCCCGCTGGTTCGCCAGGTCGTCGGCGAGCGCGTACCGGCGGACCCGGGACGCGGTAGCGCTCGTCATCGTGCACTTCGTCGAGTCGATGCGGGGCATCCGGGCGGTGCAGGCGTTCCGCCGGGAGCCGCGTAACCAACGGATCTTCGTGGCGCTCGGCGACGACTACCGACGGACCAGCCTGCACACGTTCCGACTGATCGCCACGTACTCCCCGGCGATCAAGCTGATCGGCAACATCACCGTGGCGGCGGTGCTCTGCTACGGCGGGTGGCGGGTGCTCGACGGCCAGACCGAGGTCGGTGTGCTCGCCGCGTTCCTGCTCTACCTGCGTCGTTTCTTCGAGCCGATGCAGGAGCTGAGCCAGTTCTACAACTCCCTGCAGTCGGCCACCGCGGCGCTGGAGAAGCTGGCCGGGGTGCTCGACGAGCGGCCGGCCGTCGCCGAGCCGGCCCGGCCCACACCGCTGCCGACCGGGCCCGGTCGCGGCGAGGTGACCTTCCGGGCGGTCTCCTTCGGATACCGGGCCGGCACCCCGATCCTCGGCGGGCTGGAGCTGACCGTGTCGGCCGGACAGACGGTGGCGCTGATCGGGCCGACCGGCGCGGGCAAGTCGACGATCGCCAAACTCGTCGCCCGTTTCCACGACCCCGACAGCGGCACGGTCCGGCTCGACGGGGTCGACCTGCGCGACGTCGGCGACGCCGACCTGCGCCGCGCCGTGGTGCTGGTGACGCAGGAGAACCACCTGTTCAGTGGGACCGTCGCGGAGAACATCAGGTTCGGCCGCCCGAGCGCGGACGACGAGACGGTCCAGGCCGCCGCGCGGGCGATCGGCGCGCACGACTTCATCGCCGCCCTGCCCGAGGGGTACGCCACCCAGGTGCACCGGCGCGGCGGCCGGCTCTCCGCCGGGCAGCGCCAACTCGTCGCGTTCGCGCGGGCGTTCCTGGCCGACCCGACCGTGCTGATCCTGGACGAGGCGACGTCGTCGCTCGACGTACCGACCGAACGGCTGGTGCAGCGCGCACTCGGCACCATCCTGCGCGACCGCACCGCCCTGGTGATCGCGCACCGACTCTCCACGGTGGAGACCGCCGACCGGGTGCTCGTCCTCGACGACGGGAAGATCGTCGAGGACGGCCCACCCGCCGTGCTGGCCGAGGCCGGCGGCCGGTACGCGGCCCTGCACCGACAGTGGCGCGACTCGCTGATCTGAACCAGCGATCCCACAACTGCGTGGCCCGACCCCCCGGCGGTGCCTACGATCGCAGCATGACCGATACGGCGAGGACGGCCCGCGCCGGCGTCCCCGAGCGTCCGACCCTGGACGGGCTCGAGGAGAGCTGGGCACGCCACTGGCAGGAGAAGGGCACGTACGCGTTCGACCGCGCCAAACAGCGCAAGGACGTGTACGCCATCGACACGCCACCGCCGACCGTATCGGGCGAGTTGCACATGGGGCACGTGTACTCGTACACGCACACCGACATCGTCGCGCGTTACCAACGGATGCGCGGCAAGGCCGTCTTCTACCCGATGGGCTGGGACGACAACGGCCTACCCACCGAGCGTCGCGTGCAGAACGTCTACGGGGTGCGCTGCGATCCGGCACTGGCGTACGACCCGGTGTGGCGGCCACCGGCGACTCCTGTCGACGACGCGGCCCGCCGCGACCCCACCCCGCTCTCCCGACGCAACTTCATCGAGCTGTGCGAACGGCTGACGGTCACCGACGAGCAGGCCTTCGAGTCGCTGTGGCGACGGCTCGGGCTATCGGTGGACTGGTCGTTGACCTACACGACGATCGGTCGGATCGCCCGGACCACGAGTCAGCGGGCGTTCGTGCGTAACCTGCTGCGCGGCGAGGCGTACCAGTCGGAGGCGCCGACGCTCTGGGACGTCGGCTTCGCCACCGCCGTCGCCCAGGCCGAGTTGGAGGACCGGGAGCGCCCGGGCGCCTACCACCGGCTGCGGTTCGCCGGGCCGGGCGGGCGGGAGGTGCAGATCGACACCACCCGGCCGGAGCTGTTGCCCGCCTGCGTGGCGCTGGTCTGTCACCCCGACGACGAGCGGTACGCCGACCTGGTGGGCGCGACCGTGCGCAGCCCGCTGTTCGGCGTCGAGGTGCCGGTGCGCGCCCACCCGCTCGCCGAACCGGGCAAGGGCACCGGCATCGCGATGGTCTGCACGTTCGGCGACCTGAGCGACGTGACCTGGTGGCGGGATCTCGACCTCGACACCCGGGTGGTCATCGGCCGCGACGGCCGGTTGCTTGCGGAGCCGCCGGCCGGCGTGCCGGCACCGCCGTACGCGGCGTTGGCCGGGCAGACCGTCAACGGCGCCCGCCGGGAGATCGTCGGAATGCTGGCCGACGCGGGCGACCTGGTCGGCGAGCCCCGTCCGATCACCCATCCGGTCAAGTTCTACGAGCGCGGCGACCGCCCACTGGAGATCGTCTCGACTCGACAGTGGTATCTGCGCAACGGCGGCCGGGACGCCGACCTGCGGGCCACACTGCTGACCCGGGGTGCGGAGCTGCACTGGGTGCCGGCGCACATGAAGCACCGCTACGACAACTGGGTGGGCGGCCTGACCGGCGACTGGCTGGTCAGTCGGCAGCGCTTCTTCGGGGTGCCGGTGCCGGTGTGGTACCGGCTCGACAACACTGGCGAGCCGGACTGGTCCCACCCTCTCACGCCGGACGAGTCCGCGCTGCCGGTCGACCCATCCAGTGATCCGGCGCCCGGCTACGACGAGTCGCAGCGCGGCCGACCCGGCGGTTTCATCGGTGATCCGGACGTGCTGGACACCTGGGCCACCTCGTCGCTGACCCCGCAGATCGTCGGTGGCTGGGAGACCGACCCGGAGCTGTTCGCGCAGGTCTTTCCGATGGACCTCCGCCCGCAGGGGCAGGAGATCATCCGGACCTGGCTCTTCGACACCGTGGTCCGTTCGCACTTCGAGCACGGGGTGCTGCCCTGGCGGGACACCGTGCTGTCGGGCTGGATCCTCGACCCGGACCGCAAGAAGATGGCCAAGTCCAAGGGCAACGTGGTCACCCCACTGGCCCTGTTGGAGCAGCACGGCTCGGACGCGGTGCGCTACTGGGCTGCCAGTGGCAAGCCCGGCACGGACCTGGCCTTCGACCCGGCGCAGATCAAGATCGGCCGGCGGCTGGCCACCAAGCTGCTGAACGCGTCCAAGTTCGCGCTCGGGCTGGGGGCGGCGGACGCGCTGCGCGCCCCCGTGACCACGCCACTGGACCGGGCCATGCTCGCCGAGCTGACCACCGTGGTCAGCGCCGCGAGCACCGCCCTCGACGCGTACGACCACACGGCCTCGTTGCAGGCGGCCGAGGCGTTCTTCTGGCGGTTCTGCGACGACTACATCGAGCTGGTCAAGGAGCGGGCGTACGCCACCGGCGCGGCCGGCGACTCGGCGCGGGCGGCGCTGGCCTCGGCGCTCTCGGTGCAGCTACGACTGTTCGCCCCGGTGCTGCCCTACGTGACCGAGGAGGTCTGGTCGTGGTGGCGGTACGGTTCGGTGCACCGCGCGACGTGGCCCACCACCTACGAGGTGGCCCGGTCGATCGAGGGGTCGGGTGACCCGGCGCTGCTGCGGCTCGCCGGCGACGCGTTGAGCCAGGTGCGGCGGGCCAAGTCGGAGCGGAAGCTGTCGATGAAGGCCGAGGTGCCGCTGGCCGAGGCGCTCGGCCCGGCGGCCCTTCTGGAGCAGCTCACCCTGGTCGCCGACGACCTCCGGGCGGCCGGCCGGATCGACAAACTCGACCTGCTCCCCGACCGCACCCCGGAGCTGGTCATCGCCTGCGCCTTCTGACCCGTTACGGGTCCTGGACGGTCGCCCTGACCGATGCGATGATCATGGCCCATCATCCAGCACAGTGAATACGGGGATCATGCGCATTCGTACACTCGTCGCCGGGCTCACGGCCGGGCTACTCCTCACCGTCGGCCTGGCCGGACCCGCCCAGGCGGCGACGGTCACCGCCACCTACACCGGTTGGACGTGGAACGTCGCCGGCTGGACCATCCACCGAGGCGCCACCGGCACCGGCCTCATCCCGGCCCTCTCGGATTCCATCCGCAACCGGGCCGCCAACTTCGCCGCCCTCAACGAGCTCTGTTGGGGCCAGTACAAGGCCGTCCAGGCGAACCTGCTCGCGTCCGGTTGGCCGCAGGACGACACCAACTTCTCCCGGTTCGAGGCACACAGCGAGACCGCGTGTGGCGGTGAACCGTTCGGGGTGGCCCTCTTCAGCCGGGCACCCCTCGGGGCGGCCAACCGCTACGCGTTGGCCGCGGACGGCACCAGCGAGCGACGCAAGCTGCTCTGCGCCCCGCTCGAAGCGCGCCCACACCTGCGGTTCTGCACCACCCACATCACGCCGTCGAATGCGGTGATCAACGGCAAGAACATCAACGTGACCCAGTTGGACGAGGTACGCGGCAGGATCGACAGTTTCGCCGCCAACGGTGACACCGTCCTGATCGCGGGTGACTTCAACGCCCAGCCGCACTACGGACGGCTCGACTCCTGGTACTCGACCACTCTGAACACGCCGAACAACAGCGCCAACACCGGCGCCTACCGGGAGCTCGACGACACCGACAGCCGCTGCCCCGGGTACGGCGAGACCACCGTCTACGACGGCAACACCGAGGGTCTCTGCGGCCAGGGCAAGAAGATCGACCTGATCTTCGTTCGCAAGGACCGGATCGCCGGGTCGTACAGCGGCGACTCACTCGCCATCTCGACCACCTGCGGCGGCCCCTGTTCGGATCACCGGATCGTCATCGGCACTGTCACCGTCTCCGTGACCGCCTGATCAGGTAGCCGGTCCGCCGCCGCTCACCCCCCCGGGCGGCGGCGGACCGGCCGTCACCAGCCGCGCAGGAAGCGCAGCCCGAGCAGGAACGCGACAACTGCGGGACCGACGAGCAGGGTGATCGCCTGCAGGCGGTACGGCATCCGGTGTCGGGTCAGCTCACCCGCGTTGCCCAGCACGATGGCCCCGGCCAGCATCAGGAACGCCCCCCACCAGCCGGTCTCCAACTCGATCAGGTCAACCCGGATCAGTTGCAGCGTCACCCCGAGCAGCGCGCCGGTGAGCGCGAGCAGGGCCACCGCCCGGTGCAGGCCCCGGGCCAGCGGGTGGGCCGCCCGCCAACCGTAGGTGCCGGCGACCGCCAGGCAGGGCAGCACCACCATCAGCGGCCAACCCCGCCCCATGACGCCGAACATCAGCAGCGCGCCCACCGCGAACACCAGGGTGCCGACGCAGGCGAGCATGTAACCGCCGAAGGCCCGGCCACCGCCCCGAGCCAGCAACGGGCCGCCGCTGGCCGCGATCAACGCGGCCGGGATCAGGATGAACACGGCCCACCAGTGGAACTGGCCGCTGCCCTGGGCAGCCGTGGCGACCGTGGCGCAGGCCAGCCCGGCAACAGCCAGGCTGGTCAGCCACGGCCGACTGCTCCGGGAGTACGGCTCAGCCAACGACGTCCGCTCCGCTTCGACGCTCACACCCAACAGCCTGGCCCGACGGGGCCCAGCCGGTCCATCCGGCCAGCCCTACCGCCGAGGGGTGGCTGGCCGGAACACCCCCGCGCACCGCTGTCAGCTCGTCTCGCCGGCCACGCTGAACGAACGCAGGCGATCGATGGCCAGCACGGTGAAGCCGACGCTTACCAGCGCGGTCATCACCGAGGCCACCGGCACCGACACGGTGGTCTCCAACAGCCCGGTCGGGGCGATCCGGTCGGCGAGGGCGATCACGTACTGCT
Organism: Micromonospora sp. DT228; assembly: GCF_049841595.1. NCBI lineage: Bacteria > Bacillati > Actinomycetota > Actinomycetes > Micromonosporales > Micromonosporaceae > Micromonospora > Micromonospora sp. DT228. The sequence continues at coordinate 200,346 of NZ_JBNCKO010000002.1, read as the reverse complement.
GGATCGAGAGCACCTTGGTGCCGCTGACGAAGTTGCCCAGCAGCCCCTCCCAGATCAGCACGTAGACCAGGCCGAGCAGCACCGGCCGCCTGGTGACCAGGCTGAGGGCGAGGAACAACGCCGAGTACGCCAGCGCGCCGAGCGCCGCCGCGACGGCCAATGCCAGTCCGAGGCGTACCGAGTCGGCGAGCACGCCCGCGACGTAGAGCGGCAGCGCGACGGTGGCCGCGCTGACCCCGGCGGCCACCGCGAGCTTCGGCAGCACGATCTGCCAGCGGGGCAGCGGCTTGGTCAGGATGTGCACGACGGTGCCGTCGTCGATCTCGGCGCCCAACACGCCCGTGCCGATGATCAGCGCGACCACCGGCAGCACCACGGCCAGCCCCAGGCCGACGAGCACCGGCGGCCCCCACTCGCCCGGGTCCACCCCCAGCGACCGGCAGAGAACGGCCAACCCGAGCAACACCAGTGGCAGCGGAAGCAGCAGCAGGAACCGACGCCGGCCGAACAGCCCGCGCGCGGTGATCCAGGTAATTGTCGACATGTCAGGCCTCCACCAGGTAGGAGAAGACGCTCTCCAGAGACTCGTCGGACGGCACCAGTTGGCGCACCCGGATGCCGTGCTTGAGCGCGATCCGGGGCAGTGCCCGGGTGAAGGCGCCGTAGTCACCGGCCCGCACGGTCAGACCGGTGGGGTCCAGCTCGACACCGCTGACGGACGGCTCGGCGATCAGCGCGACGGCAAGCGCCCGGTCGTCCGTCGACCGCACCGCGAACACGTGCGGGCGGTTGGTCATCAACCGGCGGATGGTCCGGAAGTCGCCGGAGGCCGCCAACCGCCCGGCCACCATCACCTGCACCGTCCCGGAGACCTGCTCGACCTCCTCGAGGATGTGCGAGCTGAACAGGATGGTCCGGCCGGCGTCGCCCAGGCTGTGCAGCAGTTGCATCATGTGCAGCCGCTGGCGCGGGTCCATCCCGTTGAACGGCTCGTCGAGAAGCAGCACCTGCGGGTCGTGCACCAACGCGGCGGCCACCCGGGCCCGCTGCCGCATGCCCTTGGAGTACGTGCCGATCCGGCGGCTCTGCGCCGACTCCAGCTCCACCAGGTCGATTGCCCGCCGGGCGGCCTCCGCCGGATCGGCCAGCCGGTGCAGCTTGGCGCTGGCCAGCACGAACTCGTACGCGGTGAGGAAGCCCTGCACGGCCTCCCGTTCACTGACCAGCCCCAACCGTCGGTAGACGTCGGGGTTTCGCCAGGTCGGCTGGTCGTCGAGGGTGACCGTGCCGCGCGACGGGGCGAGGAACCCGGCCATCATGTGCAGCAGGGTGGTCTTGCCGGCGCCGTTCGGGCCGAGCAGCCCGGTCACGCCCGGCCCCAGGGCCATGCTGATGTCGTTGACGGCGACCACGTTGCCGTACCACCGGGACACCCCGGTCAGGCTCAGCGTGCTCATCAGGAGGCGACCTTCCGGTAGCGGACCAGCAGGAGGGCGGTCGCGCCGGCGACCAACAGCACCGCGGCCAGGGCGTAGACCGGGCCGAACCCGCCGATCATCATCTCGCCCGGATCGCCCTCGACCAGCAGGTCACCAAGCGACCAGATGCCCACACCCTGCACCAGCGTGGAGGGGGAGGCGAGCCCGGCCAGCTCGTTGGCGGCGCGCGACGGCAGGATGCTCAGCACCCCGACGATCGGGGTGGTCATCAGGAAGACCGCGACCACCCCACCGGCGGCGAAGGCGCGCTTGCCGGTCAGCGAGGCGACCAGCAGCCCGACCGAGGCGAAGACCACCGCCCACAGCCCGGCGTAGAGCAGCCCGGGCAGCAGGTCGAGCAGCTCGTTCCAGACGCCGCGCATGCCCTGCTTGGTGGTGAAGGCGGCACCCAGGAACATCAGCAACTGCGGTCCGCCGAGCAGCAGCCAGAGTGCGGTGACCAGCGCCAGCAGCTTGGCCAGCGCGTAGTCGCTGCGGGGCAGCGGTCGGGAGAAATACAGTGGCAGGACGCCGCTGCGCAGGTCCCGAGAGACAAGCTCCGGAGCGACGACCGCGACGAAGAAGATGACGAGCCAGCTCATCGCGTCGGCGAACTGGGCGTACGTGGCGACCGGCTCGCCGATCTGGCTGCGGATGGCCGCGAGGGCCACCGCGACCAGGGAGACGATGCCGACCACGAGCCACGGGAAGATCTTGGCCTTGGCGCTGCGCCCGAACCCGAACGCGGTGCGCAGCCCGTGCCCGTAGAGGGCGCCGAAGACCTGGCGGCGGCCCAGCCTCGGGCCCTCGTAGCGCTGGTAGCCGATGTCGTGGATGACGCCTGTCGGCACCTGGCGCACGGCGGCGGCGGTCGGCTCAGGCATGGGAAAGCTCCCTCGTGGCGAAGAGTTCGGCCACCCGGTGCCGGCGCTGGTCCAGTCGGTGCAGTGGCAGGTCCAGTTCGGCGACCGCGCCGAGGATCAGGTCGTAGGTGCCGTCGTCGGCGAGTGGCACGAGCAGCAGTCGCCCGTCGCGCGCGACCGGCAGCTTCAGCTCGGCGAGCCGGGCGGCGAGCTCCTCGGTACCCTCGCTGACCTCGACGGCGAGCACGTCGGTGGCCGTGGTCATCGCGGAGATGTGGTCGGCGCGCAACAGTTTGCCGCCGTCGATGGCGATGAGCGTGTCGCAGATCCGCTCCACCTCGCCGAGCAGGTGCGAGCAGACAAGCACGGAGATGCCGAACTCGGTGCCGATCCGGTGCACAAGCGCCAGCATGGCGTCGCGGCCGGCCGGGTCCAGACCGTTTGTCGGCTCGTCCAGCAGCAGCAGGTCGGGGTCGTGCACCAGCGCCTGGGCCAGCTTGACGCGCTGCTTCATGCCTGTGGAGTAGCCGCCCACCGGGCGGTAGCGCTCCTCGTAGAGCCCCACGTGCCGCAGGGCCTCCGAGGCTCGCTCGCGGGCGGCGGTGCGGGGCAGGCCGCTGATCCGGCCGAGGTGGGTGACCAGCTCGGCGGCGGACAGGTCGGGTGGGAGGCAGTCGTGCTCGGGCATGTAGCCGACGCGGGCACGGACCGCCGCCGGGTCGGCCGACGGGTCGATGCCGAGCACCGAGACCTGACCGCTGGTCGGTGCGATCAGGCCGAGCAGAATCTTGATCAACGTGGATTTTCCGGCGCCGTTCGCGCCCACCAGGCCGATGATCCCGGGCTCGACGGCGACGGTGAGGTCGGCCAGCGCGGTGACCCGACCTCCGTACGTCTTGGTGAGCGACTGGGTCGCGATCAGTGTCACGCTGCCAGCGTAGGGAGTCGACGCCCACCGCGGGCACCGGCGCGCCCCCGGCGCTTCCCTGATCCTTGCCCCGACCGACCCTTAAGGTCCCTGCCGAGGGTGGTGGAACCGTTGCCGCCGGTAGCGCGTCCGGCGCGACCCCGCCTCGGGAAACGCCGATCCGGGGTGACACCATTCATCTCCCGGCCCGTCGGGAGTCGTGCCCGCGTCACCTGGATGTCGAGCGAGCCCGTCCTCCACGCCGACCACAACCGGTCCGGGGTGCAGTCGGCTGCGGTCGGCGACGGCCGGGGAATCCGCCGCTGATCCGCCCGACCGGGTCGTGGAGTGGCGGCCTCGACCGATCGGCGGTCGGCTGCGAAACTGTGTGCCGGTCAGCGAGTGGGGGGCGTGGATGAGCAACGGCTGGGTGCTGCCCGACGAGGTGCTGCAAGACGCACCGGCGTACACGCCGCGTCCCGGTGAGCTCGCTGATCTGGAGCTGCTGCTGACCGGCGCGTACGCCCCCCTGATCGGTTTCATGACCCGTGCCGACCTGGTGTCGGTCAGCCGGCGCGGCCAACTGGCCGACGGCACTCCCTGGCAGGTCGCGGTGACCCTCCAGGTGCCGGCCGCGCTGGCCCAGGGCTTCGATCCGCGCGACCCGGCCCGCCGGGCGCTGGTGCTGACCGACGGCGAGGGCGCGCCGGTGGCCGCCCTGGACGTGGCGGACGTCTGGCCGGTCCGCGAGGGCGTGGCCGGGGTGGGCGGCCAGGTCCGGCGCTTGGGCGACGGCGGCCACGGCCCGTTCCAGCGACTGCGCCGCAGCCCGGAGGAGGTCCGCGCGCTGCTGCCCCCGGGCCGGGTGCTCGGTGTGATCGCCGACCGGCCCCTGCACCGTCCCCAGCTCGCTCAGATCGCCCACGCCGCCCGCACCCTGGCCGCGCACCTGCTCGTGATGATCCCGGTCGGTGAGGGTGGCGTCGGTGGGCTTCCGCCGGAGGCGCTGGTACGCATCATCTTCGCCGCCCGGGACCGGATGCCGCCCGCCACCGTGATCGCGGTGCCGCTGTCGCATCGACGGGAGGAGATCAGCGACGCGCTGCTGCGCGCCCGGGTCTCCGCCGCGTACGGGGTCACCCACCTGCTCTCCACCGGGGAGATGCTCTCCGGCGCCGGGTTGCGGGTGCTGGTGCCGCGCGAGCTGGCCTACGACAACAGGGACGGGCAGTGGCGCTGGCGGGAGGACATCCCACCCCGTAACCGCCGGCTCGCGCTGACCCAGCAGGAGATCGACGACCTGCTGGATCGTGGCTTCCCCCTGCCGGAGTGGCACACCCCGCCGGCCGTGGCGAGGGAGCTGGCCCGGGCCCGGCCACCGCGTCGGCACCGGGGGCTCGTGGTCTTCCTGACCGGCCTCTCCGGCTCCGGCAAGTCGACGATCGCGCGCGGGCTGGCGGACGCGTTGCGGGAGGGCGGGGACCGCACGGTGACCCTGCTCGACGGGGACGTGGTGCGCCGGGAGCTCTCCGCCGGGCTGGGCTTCAGCAAGGCCGACCGGGACATGAACGTCCGGCGGATCGGGTGGGTGGCCGCCGAGATCGCCCGGCACCGGGGGGTGAGCGTCTGCTGCCCGATCGCCCCGTACGCGGCGGGCCGTGCCACCGCCCGCGAGATGGCGCTCGCGGCGGGGGCGGGTTTCGTGCTTGTGCACGTCGCCACTCCGCTCGAGGTGTGCGAGCGCCGGGACCGCAAGGGCCTGTACGCGCGGGCGCGGGCCGGCCTGCTCACCGGGATGACAGGCATCGACGACCCGTACGAGGAGCCGATCGACGCCGACCTGGTGCTGGACACGACCGATCTCAGCGTGGCGGACGCGGTTCAGGCCCTGCTGCACCAGCTCACCGAGACGGGTTGGGTGGAGTTGAAGATCGCTTCTGCCTGAGGCGTTTTCCGGATCCGCTGTCCGGCCATCGTCCGCTCCGCGCTAGTGTTCGTCTTTGTTGGAACACGTTTGACCGCGTGAGAGTACGGGGACCACCGGGAGGCACGCCGAATGCTCGCTCAGCAGCGGCAGGCGGCCATCCTGGAGCGGGTCCGGTCCACCGGCGGTGTCCGGGTGAGTGAGCTGGCGGGCGAGTTCGGCGTCTCCGACATGACGATCCGCCGTGACCTGGAGACGCTGCACGAACGTGGCCTGCTGGCCAAGGTGCACGGCGGCGCCACGGCAGCCGGGCCGAGTTCGACCGACGAGCCGGGCTTCCACGCCAAGTCGGTCCGCCAACTGGCGGAGAAGGCCGCCATGGCGGATCGGGCGGCCCAACTGGTCCGGCCGGGCGCGGCGGTCGCGCTCTCCGCCGGCACCACCACCGCCGAACTGGCCCGCAAGCTTGTGGACGTGCCCGGCCTGACCGTGGTGACCAACTCGCTGCCGGTGGCCGAGATCCTGCACGCCGCTGGTCGGCCGGACCAGACGGTGGTGCTCACCGGGGGCGAACGCACGCCGTCGGACGCGCTTGTCGGCCCGCTCGCGGTCGGGGCCATCCGGGCACTGCACCTGGATCTGCTCTTCCTGGGCGTGCACGGCATCACCGAGCGGGCCGGCTTCACCACCCCGAACCTCATGGAGGCGGAGACCGACCGGGCCCTCGTGGCCGCGGCGGACCGCTTGGTGGTGCTGGCCGACCACACCAAGTGGGGCACGGTGGGCATCTCCTCGATCGTCGAGCTGGCGGCAGCACACGTACTGGTCAGCGACGACCGGTTGCCAGCGGCCGCACGACGGGTACTCGGCGAACGAGTGGGCGAATTGATCATGGTAGAAGCGACCGGGGCGGGCCGCGCGACGCGCACGCCGACGAGTGAGGGGGCGGCGCAGTGAAACGCACCGCGATCGACCTGGCCGACGGCCGGGAACTGATTTACTTCGACGAGCGCGACGACGCGGTCCGCGACCAGCCGGACCGCCGCGACCTGCCGCCGCCGCCCCCCGCGTCCCAACTGCGCTACGACCCGCTCACCGACGAGTGGGTGGCGGTGGCCGTTCATCGGCAGACCCGCACCTTCCTCCCACCGGCGAACGAGTGCCCGCTCGACCCGTCGGTGGGTGACCGGTTGACCGAGGTCCCCGCGCCCGACTACGACGTGGTGGTCTTCGAGAACCGGTTCCCGTCGCTCAGTGGCCGGGTCGCCGAGGAGCCCGGGGAGATCACCCCGTTCACGCCTGTTCGACCGGGAGTCGGCCGATGCGAGGTGGTCTGCTTCACCTCGGACCACAACGCCTCCTTCGCCAGCCTGCCGCCGAGCCGGGTCCGCACCGTCCTGGACGCCCTCGCCGACCGCACCGAGGTGCTCGGCGAACTGCCCGGCGTGGAGCAGATCTTCTGCTTCGAGAACCGGGGCGTCGAGATCGGTGTCACGCTGCACCACCCGCACGGGCAGATCTACGCGTACCCCTTCGTGACGCCGCGCACCCGCGCGCTGCTGGCCGCGGCACGCCGGCACGCGGAGCGGACCGGTGGGGGCAACCTGTACGCGGACGTACTGGCGGCCGAGCGCGCGACCGGCGACCGGGTGGTCGCGGAGAACGAACACTGGACGGCGTTCGTCCCGGCGGCCGCCCGCTGGCCGTTCGAGGTGCACGTCGCGCCACACCGGGTGCTACCCGACATTCCGGCGCTCAGCGACAGTGAGCGGGATGCTTTCGGGCCGCTCTACCTGGATCTGCTGCGCCGCTTCGACGGCCTGTTCGACATGCCGATGCCGTACATCTCGGCCTGGCACCAGGCGCCGGTGCGGATCGACCGCGAGTTGGGCCACCTGCACCTACAGCTGTTCAGCATCCGGCGGGCCAAGGACAAGCTGAAGTATCTGGCGGGCTCCGAGTCCGGGATGGGCGTCTTCATCAACGACATCTCGCCCGAGCGCGCCGCCGACCTGCTGCGCGCCGTCTGAGCAGCCCCGCTGTGCGCGTGGCCTGAGTTTGGCGGGAAACAGGGCGCGGGGGGCCCGGGACAGGGCCCCCCGCAGGGAAGGGACGGCTGGCTGTGCACGGCACAGCCGGGAAGGCTGGCTGATCGGCGCACGGGTGCCGCGGGTCGACCGTGGTCAACCTTCCTCGGACGCGACTGGCATCTCGTCCATCCTGGTCAACGAGGCGCGCCGACGGCGGTGACGCCGACCGGCGCGTCCGCGCCGGACACGCCGAAGCCCGCCGGCTGGTGCCGGCGGGCTCCGATGACGCGGTACGCCTGGATCAGGCGGCGATCTTGCGGGCCAGGTTCTCGTCGAGCGCGTTCATGAACTCGTCGGTGGTCAGCCACGGGGCGTCCCGCGAGATGAGCAGCGAGAGGTCCTTGGTCATCTGGCCACCCTCGACGGTGTCGACGATGACCTGCTCCAGCGTGTTGGCGAACTCGGTGACCGCCGGGGTGCCGTCCAGCTTGCCCCGGTGGGCCAGACCCCGCGTCCAGGCGTAGATGGACGCGATCGGGTTCGTCGACGTCTTCTCGCCCTTCTGCCACTGCCGGTAGTGCCGGGTGACAGTGCCGTGCGCGGCCTCGGCCTCGACGGTCCGGCCGTCCGGGGAGAGCAGGACGGAGGTCATCAGACCCAGCGAGCCGAAGCCCTGCGCGACGGTGTCGGACTGCACGTCACCGTCGTAGTTCTTGCAGGCCCAGACGTAGCCGCCCTCCCACTTGAGCGCGGCGGCGACCATGTCGTCGATGAGCCGGTGCTCGTAGGTGATGCCGGCGGCGGCGAACTCGTCCTTGAACTCGGTCTCGAACACCTCGGCGAAGATGTCCTTGAACCGGCCGTCGTACGCCTTGAGGATGGTGTTCTTGGTGGACAGGTAGACCGGGTAGTTGCGGTCCAGCCCGTACCGGAACGAGGCCCGGGCGAAGTCCCGGATCGACTCGTCGTAGTTGTACATGCCCATGGCGATGCCGCCGCCGGGGAAGTTGGCGACCTCCATCTCCATGGGGGCGCCGCCGTCGGCCGGGGTGTAGGTGATGGTCACCGTGCCCGGGCCGGGGACGACGAAGTCGGTGGCCTTGTACTGGTCACCGTGGGCGTGCCGGCCGATGATGATCGGCTTGGTCCAGCCGGGGACCAGCCGCGGCACGTTGGACATGATGATCGGCTCGCGGAAGACGACGCCGCCGAGGATGTTGCGGATCGTGCCGTTGGGCGACCGCCACATCTTCTTCAGGCCGAACTCCTCCACCCGGGCCTCGTCCGGGGTGATGGTCGCGCACTTGACGCCGACGCCGTGCTCCTTGATGGCGTTGGCGGCGTCAACGGTGACCTGGTCGTCGGTCTCGTCGCGGTGCTGGATCGACAGGTCGTAGTAGTGCAGGTCGACGTCGAGGTAGGGCAGGATCAGCTGCTCCCGGATCTGCTTCCAGATGATCCGGGTCATCTCGTCGCCGTCGAGCTCCACGACCGGGTTGTTTACCTTGATCTTCGCCATCGGCCGGCGCTCCTCTCGGGGGACACGTGCTCAAGCAGTACGAGCGTACTGCAATTGGACCGGCAGCCCCCACCCGGCCTCGGTCGGCCGACGGAAGCGGACTGCACGGCACAGAATTCCCTGGCACCATCGCCCGATGCCACTGAGCCGCACCCTCGGGTCTATCACGGTCACCGCGCTCACCGACTCCGAGGGAGCTTTCTTCCAACCTCGCAGCGAGGCGTTTCCGCACGCCACGGCGGCCCACTGGCGGGAGGCCGACCGCCGCGACCCGGGTGCGGTGACCGCCGACGGGCAGTGGTGGCTGCCGTTTCGCAGCTTCGCGATCCGATCCGGGGACGGGCCGGTCACACTTGTCGACGCCGGCATCGGCCCGGCCGACTCACTTGCCGCGAGCTGGGCACCCGTACCGGGACGACTGCCCGCCGAACTGGCCGCCGCCGGCATCGACCCCGCGGACGTCGACACCGTCGTGCTCACCCACCTGCACACCGACCACATCGGCTGGGCCGTGACCGGCACGCCGGGCCGGCCGTACTTCCCGAACGCGAGCTACCTGCTGCAGCGCGCCGAACTCGACGCGGCGGAGACCCTCAATCCGGCACTGCCGGCCGGCCTGGTCGCGCCGTTGCGCGCCGCCGGCCAGCTCCGGGTGGTCGACGGCGAGACCACCCTCACCCCTGCGGTACGTCTGCTGCCCACTCCCGGCCACACGCCCGGCCACCAGTCGGTGCTGGTGACCTCGACCGAGGAACGCGTACTGGTCACCGGCGACCTGCTGGTGCACATGGTGCAGCTGGTCGACCCCGACCTGGCGTACGCCCACGAGGTGAACCCGGAACAGGCCCGCACCTCCCGCCAGTCGGCCCTACAAACCCACAACCCCACAGTCCTAGCCACCCCCCACCTGTCCCACCCCTTCACCCCCCTTTTGAGCGGTTGATCATGAGGTTGACGGGGCCGTTGATCTCCATCACCCCCGTTAACCCCATGATCAACCCTGGGTAGGCGAACAGGTGGGGGTTGGGGGACGCGGAAGGGCCCGCCGGCTTGGCCGGCGGGCCCTTCGGTGCTCAGGGTGCGCTACATGCTGGAGATGTCGCCCTGCTTGGCGCGGACGGCTTCGGCGGCCTCCAGGAGGCTGGCGCGCTCGTCGGCGTCCAGGTCGGTCTCGACGACCCGCTTGACGCCCTCGGCGCCGATCTCGGCCTCGACACCGAGGTAGACACCGGAGATGCCGTACTCACCGTCGACCCAGGCGCAGACCGGCATGACCTCGCCGGAGTCCTCGGCGACGGCCTTCGCCATCCGGGCGGCGGCGGCGGACGGGGCGTAGTACGCCGAACCGGTCTTGAGCAGCGCGACCACCTCGGCGCCACCGTTGCGGGTCTTGACGACCAGCTCCTCGATCTGCTCGGCCGGCATCGCGTCACGCAGCGGCTTGCCGTTGACGGTGCTCTTCGACGGGACCGGGACCATTGTGTCGCCGTGCGAGCCCAGGGTCAGGGTGCGTACCGACGCGACCGGCACGTTCAGCGCCTCGGCGACGAAGTTGCTGAACCGGGCGGTGTCGAGCATGCCGGCCTGGCCGAGCACCCGGTTCTTGGGGAACTGGGTGGCGAGCTGCGCCAGCGCGGTCATCTCGTCAAGCGGGTTGGAGACCACGATGACGACGGCGCTCGGCGCGTACTTGGCGACGTTCTCGGCGACCTGCCGGACGATCTTGGCGTTGGTCTCCAGCAGGTCCATCCGGCTCATGCCGGGCTTACGCGGCAGACCAGCGGTGATCACGACGACGTCGGAGCCCTCGATGGCCTCGTAACCCTCGCCGTTGGCGCCGGTGGTGACACCTACCACCTTGGTCTCGAAGCCCTCGATGGCCCTGGACTGGTTGAGGTCGAGCGCGAGACCCGCGGGCTTGCCCTCCACGATGTCGGTGATCACTACGGTGTCGAAGACGTCGTACTCGGCCAGGCGCTGTGCGGTGGTGGAGCCGTAGAAGCCAGCCCCGACGACAGTGACCTTCTTACCCATGGTCGTCCCACTCCCTGATACCAGTCGGTTTTCCGGACCGTATCAGTCATCCTGGCACCGATCGGGCCAGGGGCGGCGGCCATCGCCGGGATGGGGCGAACGTCACGACCGTCATGGTTTGGGGTGCCGAGGAGTGGGTCAGCCGCGCTCCGCACGCTCCACGACGTTCGTGAGCAGCATGGCCCGGGTCATCGGACCCACGCCGCCCGGCATGGGGACCAACGCGCCGGCGGCCTCGGCCACCTCCGGGTCCACGTCACCGGTGTAGCGGCCCTTGCCGTCCGCGCCGATCACACGCGTGATGCCGACGTCGACCACGACCGCGCCCGGGTTGATCATGTCGGCGGTGAGCAGACCCGGTACGCCGGCCGCGACGATGACGATGTCGGCGGCCCGGGTGTGCGAGGCGAGGTCGAGGGTGCCGGTGTGGCAGAGGGTGACCGTGGCGTTCTCGCTGCGGCGGGTGAGCAGCAGACCGAGCGGCCGGCCGACGGTGTTGCCCCGACCGACCACGGCCACGGTGGCGCCGCGCAGGGCCACGTCGTGGCGGCGGAGCAACTCGACGATGCCGCGCGGGGTGCAGGGCAGCGGGCCGTCGTAGCCGAGCACGAGCCGGCCCAGGTTGACCGGGTGCAGGCCGTCGGCGTCCTTGTCCGGGTCGATCAACTCCAGCACGCGCTGGGTGTCGAGGTGGGCCGGCAGCGGCAGTTGGACGATGTAGCCGTGGCACGCCGGGTCGGCGTTCAGCTCGGCCAGCACGTCGTCGACCTGCTGCTGGGTGGCGTCGGCGGGCAACTCCCGCCGGATCGAGGCGATGCCGACCTCGGCGCAGTCGCGGTGCTTGCCGTTGACGTACGCCTGACTGCCCGGATCCGCCCCGACCAGGACCGTGCCCAGCCCGGGGATGATGCCGCGTTCCGCGAGTGCCTTCACCCGTATCCGCAGCTCGTCCTTGATCTCCGCCGCGGTTGCCTTGCCGTCCAGAAGCGTCGCCGTCACCACCAGATCGTCTCACGGCCGCCACCTGAGCGTTCGGACGACCTCAGGTGGGCGGGCCCCCGCCACCGGTTGGCCACCCTCGACGGCAGGTGACGGTGCGTTACGTGGCGCTAGTCACTCTCAGTCACAAATCGTGGATTAGGTCACCGCCGAAGCGGACGGGACGGCGGAGTGCGACAGGGACCGGACGGGGGCCCGAGAGTGCGCCAGACTGGCCGAGGCCGGCCCAGCGGGCGCTTCAATTGGCCGAATTTCTTCAGGTGAAAGACGTTTGAGCCCAATTCTGCTAGCAGATCTGGCGACCCTCGGCAAGCCCACACGTGCCGGACCGTTACCCACCCGCAACCGCCTCGTTGCCGACGGCCGGTCGCCGACCTACCGTTGCCGCTTGTTGCGCAGCGTAACCCAGCGTCGGGCCTGACTGCGCAGCGTGAGGAGATGAGGAGGCTCAATGCGAGTTCGTAGACTCGCCGCCTGGACCGCCCTCCCGCTCGCGGTGACGCTGGGCCTCGCGGCCTGCGGCAGCGGCGGAGACGGTGGATCCGGCGGCAGCGGCACGTCGGCGGTCAGCATTCAGATCGCCGAGCCGAAGCACCTGGTTCCCACGAACACCACCGAGACGTCCGGGTCGCAGGTGCTCGCCGGCCTGTTCAGCCCGCTCGTCGACTACGACGCCCAGAACAAGCCGTACGAGGTCGCCGCGCAGTCGATCACCTCGTCCGACAACAAGGTCTGGACGATCAAGCTCAAGGACGGCTTCACCTTCCACAACGGCGAGAAGGTCACGTCCGAGGACTACATCAACGCCTGGAACTACGGCGCGTACGCCCCCAACGGTCAGGACGCCAACGCCTTCTTCGACAAGATCGCTGGCTACGCGGACCTGCAGGGCAAGGCGCCGAAGGCCAAGGAGATGTCCGGCCTGAAGAAGGTCGACGACGCCACGTTCACCGTGACGCTGTCCGACCCGTACATCGACTTCAAGACCACGCTCGGCTACAACGCGTTCTTCCCGCTGCCGAAGGCCGCGTTCTCGGCCCCGGGCGTGCTCAAGGACGGCTTCGAGCAGGCGCCGATCGGGCAGGGCCCCTTCAAGATGAAGGGCACCTGGCAGCACGACAGCAAGATCGACGTCGAGCGCTTCGACGCGTACCCGGGTGAGAAGCCCAAGGTCAAGGACATTGAGTTCCGGATCTACCAGCAGCTCACCGCGGCCTACGCGGACGTCCAGGCGGACAACCTGGACGTGCTGCCGACGATCCCGACCGAGAGCCTGAGCACCGCGCCGAGCGACCTGGGCGACAGGTACCAGACCAGCCCGATGTCGTCGTTCCAGTTCCTCGCGTTCCCGACGTTCGACAAGGACTACAGCAACCCGGACGTGCGCAAGGCCATCTCGATGGCGATCGACCGTGACGAGATCACCAAGTCGGTCTTCAAGGGCTCGCAGACGTCGGCACGCTCCTTCGTCTCGCCGGTCCTGCCGGGCTACCGGGACAACACCACGGGCAAGGCGGGCGAGTTCAACCCGACCGAGGCCAAGAAGCTCTACCAGGCCGCCGGCGGCCCGTCGAAGATCGTCATCTCGTACAACGGCGATGGCGGGCACAAGGACTGGGTCGACGCCACGGTCAACCAGCTCAAGGCCAACCTGGGTGTGGACGCCGTCGGCTCGGCCGAGCCGAAGTTCGCCGACCTGCTCACCAAGGTCGAGAAGAAGCAGCCGGTGGGTGCGTTCCGGATGGGTTGGGTCATGGACTACCCGACCATGGAGGACTACCTCGGCCCGCTGTACAGCACCAACGGCTCGTCGAACTACTACGGCTACAGCAACAAGGAGTTCGACAAGCTGGTCAAGGAGGGTTCCGCCGCCAAGACGCAGGACGAGGCGATCGCCAAGTACCAGCAGGCGGAGGACATCCTGGCCAAGGACATGCCGGTGATCCCGCTCCGCTTCGGCGAGAACGTGTTCGGCCACTCGTCCAAGGTCAAGAACGTGCAGATGGACCTGTTCCAGCGGGTCAACCTCGTCAAGATCGAAGCGGCCAGCTGAGCTGACCATGGCGCGGGCCACCCGGGCGACGCCCGGGTGGCCCGACCGCACCACCGGGCCGGGTCGCAACAGCGGACCCGGCGTCGGTGGTGCCGGCTTCCCCGGGCCGGACGGCACGTCTCGGATATTTCGGGTACGACCAGAGATGCCGTCCTGCGACCCTTTCGCACATTTCCGGAGAGACTGCTAAGCATGTTCCGCTACATCTTGCGGCGCCTACTGCAGATGGTCCTGGCGTTCTTCGGGACCACCCTGATCGTCTACGCGCTGACATTCGCCGGGCAGGGCGACCCCATCCAGGCGCTCGCCGGTGAGCGGCCGGTGACGCCTGCCCAACGGGCCTACCTGACCGAGAGGTACCACCTGGACGCGACAGGCGTCGGTGGCTTCTTCTACCGCTACTTCGACTACGTGAAGAACCTGCTCCAGGGCAACCTGGGCGAGTCGCTCACCGGTCGGAACATCGGCGACATCCTCCAGCAGGCCTGGCCGGTCACCGTCCAGCTCGCGCTCATCGCGCTCGCCGTGGCGATCATCTTCGGTGTCACCGCCGGTGTGCTCGCCGGCATCCGCCGGGCCAGCATCTTCGACAACTCGACGCTGGTGCTGACCCTGCTGGTGCTGGGCATCCCGACAATCGTGCTGGCGCCGCTGGCGCAGTACTTCCTGGGCGTCAGGTGGCAGCTCTTCCCACCCACCGCCGGCTCCGACCCGACGTTCTACGCACTCCTCCTGCCCGGCATCGTGCTCGGCTCGCTGTCGCTGGCCACCGCGCTGCGGCTCACCCGAGCCTCGGTGGCGGAGAACCTGCGCGCGGACTACGTCCGGACCGCCCGCTCCAAGGGCCTGGTCAAGCGCCGCATCGTCGTCGTCCACGTGCTGCGCAACTCGCTCATCCCGGTGGTCACCTTCCTCGGCGTGGAACTGGGCAACCTGATGAGCGGCGCGATCATCACCGAGGGCGTCTTCAACATCCCCGGCGTGGGCTTCAACCTCTTCCGCGGCATCCGCACCGAGGACGGCCCCCTGGTGGTCGGCATCGTCAGCGTGCTCGTCGTGGTCTACCTGGTCTCGAACCTGGTGGTGGATGTCCTGTACGCCGTACTCGACCCGAGGATCCGCTATGAGTGAGCGCAGCGAACGAATCATCAGCGCAGCGTGCCTGGGCTCTCATGCCGGCGCCGAGCGCAGCGAGGTGCGGGCATGAGTGATTTTGAAACTGTGGCGGCCAGCGAGAACCAGGCCGCCCGCCGTGGCCCCTCGGGCGAGCCGGGCACACCCAACCAGGTCGGCGCCGCGAACAAGCCCCGCAGCCTGGCCGGCGACGCCTGGCGCGACCTGCGCCGCAACCCGATCTTCTGGATCTCGCTGGCGCTTGTCGTCATCTTCACCCTGATGGCGCTGCTCCCCGGGGTGTTCACCGCCAACAACCCGAACGACTGCCTGCTCTCCCGGCAACACGCCGGGCCGTCCGGCGGGGCCATCTTCGGGTACGACTTCCAGGGCTGCGACACGTACTCCCGGGCGGTCTACGGCACCCGCGCCTCGCTGCTGGTCGGCGCGCTCGCCGCGCTCGGCACCGGGATCATCGCGCTGGTGATCGGCATGCTGGCCGGCTACTTCGGCCGCTGGATCGACGCGGTGCTCTCCCGGGTGATCGACGTGGTGCTCGGCATCCCGCTGCTGCTGGCCGCGATCGTGCTGCTCAAGCGGGTGTCCAGCGACAGCCAGTGGGCCCGGATCGGCGCGGTCGTCTTCGTGCTGGCCCTGCTCGGCTGGACCACCGCCGCCCGCGTGGTCCGCTCCTCGGTGATCACCGCCAAGGAGCAGGACTACGTCTCGGCGGCCCGGATGCTCGGCGCCGGCAACAGCCGGATCATGTGGCGGCACATCCTGCCGAACTCGCTGGCCCCGGTCATCGTCGTGCTGACCATCGCGCTCGGCTCGTTCATCGCGGCCGAGGCGACGCTCTCCTTCCTGGGCATCGGTCTGAAGGCGCCGACCATCTCGTGGGGTCAGGACATCGACACCGGACGCATCCACATGCGGGAAGCCGCCACACCGCTGATCGTCCCGTCGGCGTTCCTCGCGCTGACCGTGTTGGCGTTCATCATGCTCGGCGACGCGATCCGTGACGCCTTCGACCCGAAGCTGCGGTGACTCTGATGACCCACTCCACAGTCGAACCCACACCCGCCTCCGCGACGCCCGAGGGCGGCCACCTGCTGGAGCTGCGGGACCTGCACGTCGAGTTCCGCACCAACGAGGGCGTAGCCCGGGTGATCAACGGCGTGTCCTACCACCTGGACGCCGGCGAGACGCTCGCCGTGCTCGGCGAGTCCGGCTCGGGCAAGTCGGTCACCGCCCAGGCGATCATGGGCATCCTGGACACCCCACCGGCGTTCGTCCGCTCCGGCCAGATCCTCTACCAGGGTCAGGACGTGCTCACCCGCTCCGAGGAGCAGCGCCGGCAGGTACGCGGCACGGAGATCGCGATGATCTTCCAGGACGCGCTCTCCGCCCTGAACCCGGTCTTTCCGGTCGGCTGGCAGATCGGCGAGACGCTGCGCCAGCGCGCCGGCATGTCCCGGGCCGACGCCCGACGTCGCGCCATCGAGCTGATGGACCTGGTCAAGATCCCGGGAGCCGCCAAGCGGATCGGCGACTACCCGCACCAGTTCTCCGGCGGCATGCGGCAGCGCGTCATGATCGCGATGGCGTTGGCGCTGGACCCGAAGGTGCTGATCGCCGACGAGCCCACCACCGCGCTCGACGTGACGGTCCAGGCCCAGATCATGGACCTGCTGGCCGACCTGCGTCGGGAACGCAACATGGCGATGATCCTGATCACCCACGACCTGGGTGTGGTCGCCGGTGTCGCCGACCGGATCGCGGTCATGTACGCCGGCCGGATCGTCGAGCACGCCGACGTCCGCTCGCTCTACAAGGCGCCCGCCCACCCGTACACGAAGGGTTTGTTGGAGTCGATCCCGCGCCTGGACGTCCGCGGCGCGGAACTGTCGACGATCAAGGGGTTGCCGCCGAACCTGATGCGCATCCCGTCCGGCTGCCCGTTCCATCCCCGATGCCCGTACGTCCAGCAGGTCTGCGTGGACGTCGTACCGCACGACCTGGTCCTCGGCGACGGCCGGACCAGCGCTTGCCACTTCGCGCAGGAGGTCCGTGATGACAGCGTCGCCCGCTAACCCCACGAAGGTCCGCGGCGAGACGATCCTCTCCGTCGACAACCTGGTGAAGCACTTCCCGATCACGCAGGGCGTCCTGTTCCAGCGGCAGATCGGCGCGGTCAAGGCCGTCGACGGGGTGAGCTTCGAGCTGCGTCGCGGCGAGACGCTGGGCGTGGTCGGCGAGTCCGGGTGCGGCAAGTCCACCCTCGCCCGACTGCTGATGCGGCTGGAGACGCCCACCTCCGGCCGGGCCACCCTGGAAGGTCGGGACCTGTTCAAGGCCTCCGGGGGCGAACTGCGTCGGGTACGCCGCAACATGCAGATGGTGATGCAGGACCCGTACACCTCGCTGAACCCGCGGATGACCGTCGGCGACATCATCGGCGAGCCGTTCGAGATCCACTCGGATGCCGCCCCGAAGGGCAGCAAGCAGAAGCGGGTCCAGGAACTGCTCGACCTGGTCGGGCTCAACCCGGAGCACATCAACAGGTACCCGCACCAGTTCTCCGGCGGTCAGCGGCAGCGCATCGGCATCGCCCGCGCGCTCGCCCTGCGACCCGAGGTGATCGTCTGCGACGAGCCGGTGTCGGCCCTCGACGTCTCCATCCAGGCCCAGGTGATCAACCTGCTGAAGCAGCTCCAGGACGAGCTGGGGCTCTCGTACATCTTCATCGCCCACGACCTGTCCGTGGTGCGGCACATCGCCGACCGGGTGGCGGTGATGTACCTCGGGCGGATCGTGGAGATCGGCACCGAGGACGAGATCTACGAGCGAGCCACCCACCCGTACACCCAGGCTCTGCTCTCCGCGGTGCCGGTGCCGGACCCGGAGGCCCGCGATCAGCGCAACATGATCCGGTTGGTCGGCGACGTGCCGAGCCCGGCCGACCCGCCGAGCGGGTGCCACTTCCGCACCCGCTGCTGGAAGGCCCAGGACATCTGCGCGGTAGAGGACCCGAACACGGTCCCCAGAGCAGCGGACCCCCACCCGTCCGCCTGCCACTTCGCCGAACTCCGCCCGGCAACCCCGGCCCCGCCCCAACCCGGCCCGGCCTAACCTCGACCCCGACCCCGACCCCGACCCCGACCCCGGTCCGACCCCGGCCCGGCCCCGGCCCGGCCCCGGCCCGGCCCCGGCCCGGGTGATCATGAGGTTGACGGGCGACAAACCGGACGAAACGGCCCGTCAACCTCATGATCAACCCTGCCCTGGGTGGGGGTGGGGGTGGGGGCTAGTGGTAGAAGTGGCGGGTTCCTGTTAGGTACATCGTTACGTTTGCCTTTTTGGCTGCTTCGATTACCTCTTCGTCGCGGATCGAGCCGCCCGGTTGCACGATGGCGCGGACGCCGGCGTCGATGAGGATCTGCGGGCCGTCGGCGAACGGGAAGAACGCGTCCGAGGCGGCGACCGAGCCGCGGGCCCGGTCGTCGCCGGCGCGGCTGACCGCGAGCTGCGCCGAGTCGACCCGGTTGACCTGCCCCATGCCGACGCCGACCGTGGCGCCGTCCTTGGCGAGCAGGATCGCGTTGCTCTTCACCGCGCGGACGGCCCGCCAGGCGAACGCGAGGTCCCGCAGCAGCTCCTCGTCGGCGGCCTCGCCGGTCGCCAACCGCCAACTGGCCGGGTCGTCGCCGGGGGCGTTCACCCGGTCGGCGACCTGGGCCAGCACGCCACCGGTCACCGGCCGCAACTCCACGAGCGCGGGCGTCCAGGCCGGCGCCCGCAGCAGCCGGATGTTCTTCTTGCCCTGCAACACCTCGACCGCGCCCTCGTCGAAGCCGGGGGCGACCACGACCTCGGTGAAGATCTCGGCGACCTGCTGGGCCAGCTCGACCGAGACCGACCGGTTGACGGCGATGACGCCGCCGTACGCCGACACCGGGTCGCAGGCGTGCGCCAGACGGTGCGCCTCGGCCACGTCCGCGCCGACGGCGATGCCGCACGGGTTGGCGTGCTTGATGATCGCCACCGCCGGCTGGTCGGCGAAGTCGTTCGCGGCCCGCCAGGCGGCGTCGGCGTCGACGTAGTTGTTGTACGACATCTCCTTGCCGTGCAGCTGCTCGGCCTGGGCCAGCCCGGCGGGAGCGTCCGGGTCGGTGTAGAGCGCGGCGGGCTGGTGCGGGTTCTCGCCGTAGCGCAGCGCTGTCGACTTGCGCAGCGTCAGCCCCGCGAACTGCGGCCACGAGTCGTCGGCGGGCGCCAGCTCCTGGGCGCACCACTGGGCCACCGCGACGTCGTACTCGGCGATGTCGGCGAACGCCCGGGCGGCCAGCGCGCGACGCTGGGCCAGGGTGAACCCACCCTCGTCGAGCGCGCCGAGCAGGGCCGGGTAACCGGCCGGGTCGGTGAGCACGGCGACCGAGGCGTGGTTCTTGGCGGCGGCCCGCACCATGGCCGGGCCACCGATGTCGATCTGCTCCACGCACTCCTCGACGCCGGCGCCGGACGCGACGGTCGCCTGGAACGGGTAGAGGTTGGAGACCAGCAGGTCGAACGCCGCCACCCCCAGCTCGTCGAGCTGCGCCACGTGGGTGTCCTTGCGTCTGTCGGCGAGGAGACCCGCGTGCACCTTCGGGTGCAGGGTCTTCACCCGGCCGTCGAGCACCTCGGGGAAACCGGTCACCGTCTCCACCGGCGTCACCGGCACCCCGGCGGCGGCGATGGTGCCCGCGGTGCTGCCGGTGGACACGATCTCCACACCGGCCGCGTGCAGGGCCTGGGCCAGCTCGACCAGCCCGGTCTTGTCGTAGACGCTGACCAGCGCCCGCCTGATCGGGCGGCGCCCGTCCTGAGTGGGACTCACGGAACCGTGACCTTCCTTCCGGTGATGGTCCAGCCTTCGCGGACCAGGCGACCGACCTGCTCGACGAGCTGGCGCCGCTCGGCTTCCTTGATGCGCTCGGTGAGCGTGTCGACGTCGTCGTCGTCGAGCACCGGCACCGCGACCTGCGCGACGATCGGCCCGGTGTCCATGCCGGCGTCGACGAAGAAGAGGGTGGCCCCGGTGAGCTTCACGCCGTAGGCGAGGGCATCCCGTGGACCGTGGATGCCGGGGAACGCCGGCAGCAGGGTGTTGTGGGTGTTCAGGTAGCGGTCGCCGAAGGCGGCGAGGAAGTGCGGGCCGACCAGCTTGAGGAAGCCGGCGGAGATGACCAGGTCGGGTTGGTGCTTCGCGACGTGCGCGGTGAGCGCGACGTCCCAGTCCTCCCGGGTGTCGTGGTCGCGGACCCGCTCGACGAAGGTCGGCACCCCGGCCGCCTCGGCCCGGTCCAGGCCCGCGATTCCGTCGCGGTCCGCGCCGACCGCGACGACCTGCGCGCCGTACGCGGGGTCGGTGGCGGCATCCAGCAACGACTGGAGGTTGCTTCCGGAGCCGGAGATGAGGACGACGATGCGGGCGACAGGCGCGGGCTCGGTCACCGGGCCACCCTATCGGGCAGGTCAGGATGCCCTTCCGCTGGGCGGTGCGCCGATCTTCGACAGCGTCGACGTGCATCGACCCGGTACGCTGCCGCTCGCTCGGGGCTTACGTCCCGCCCACCCGCGCCACGGCGCTGGCCCGACCCGCGGAGTTGAGCAAGAACTGCCTTTTCCTGCGCTTCGGGAAGAATGTCTACCGGTTGCCGCACTGGGCATCGGGAGGACTGAACGCGATCATGGATGGAAACACACAGCAGTAACTGACGGAACCAGTCCAAGGAGCTTTTCGAATGCAGCCCGGTAACCCCGGTCAGGACCCGTACGGCCAGCAGCCCAACCAGGACCCGACCGCCCCTCCGCCGCCAGCCGCCCCGTACGGCCAGCAGCCCACCTCCGGCCAGCCCTACGGTCAGCAGGACCCGTACGCGGCACCGCAGCCCCCGTACGGCCAGCAGCCCACCTCGGGCCAGCCCTACGGTCAGCAGGACCCGTACGGCGCACCGCAGGCCCCGTACGGCCAGCAGCCCACCTCGGGTCAGCCCTACGGCCAGCCGCCGGCGTACCAGGACCCGTACGGCCAGCAGCAGCCCCAGTACGGCAGCGCCCCCGGGTACCCGAACGCCGGGTACCCGCAGGCGCAGGGGCAGAACAACACCCTCGGCCTGGTGTCGATGATCCTCGGTATCGCGTCGATCCCGCTGCTCTGCTGCTTCTACCTGGGCATCCCGGTCGGCATCGCGGCAGTGATCACCGGTTACCTCGCCCGGCAGAAGGTCGCCCAGGGCCAGGCCAACAACGCCGGGCAGGTCAAGGCCGGCCTGATCTGCGGCGCGGTCGGCATCGGGCTCGGCATCGTGTTGATCATCGTGTCCGTCGTGGCGCAGGTCACGTTGCCCGGCCAGCCCTGACCAGGCTCGCTGTCGACGGGGCGCTCCGGATTCGTCCGGGGCGCCCCGCGCTCGTTCACCCGCGGGGAAGACCGGCCAGGGCCTACTGGGCCGGGGTGCGGGTGAGCGCTCGGGTGGCCGCGGCGCCGAGCAGCGCGCCGACCCCGATCACACCTGTCGCCACCGCCCCGACCTGCCAGCCCACCGGCCCGACCTGCGCCAGCCGACCGGCGCCGAGCGACCCGCCGGACACCGCGGCGGCCACGCCCAGCAGCACTCCGGCCACCGGCCCGGCCAGTGCCGCCGGCACCAGCACCTCGGCCCAGCGCTGCGGGGCCCGCTCCGCCCCGGCGAGTCGAGCCACCCGGCGGGCGAGCAACCAGCCGGCGACCATCCCGGCCAGCACCGGCACCGCGAGCAGGAGAGCGCCGAGACCGTCCACCGGACCTCGCGGCAGGCCGGCGAGCAGTGGCACGGCCGGCAACGCGCCGACCGACACCTCGCTGGTACGGACCGCGGTGTCGGTGCCGACCGCGAAACCCGGCCCGAGCAGGTAACTGGCTGACCAGACCGCCGCGTTCGGCGCGTACGCGGCGCTGACCAGCGTGATCCCGGCCTGCCCGGCGACCCCGGTCCGATACGCGCCGATCATGTCGGCCGCGTCGCCGCCGCCGGTGGCCACCGCCAGGCCAGCCGCGCCGGCACCCGCGCCGAGCAGCAGGAGTCCGGCCACCAGACCACTGCGCACGCCGTCGCGCAGCGGGCCCGGCAGCCGGGTGACGAGCAGCCGGGTCACGGCGGTGACGCGGGTCGCGCCGACGAGCGCGGCGAGCATGCCGACCACCGCGAACGTCGCTCCGGCCCGGATCACCGACACGTCCGTCGCGCCAGCGCCGATCAGCACCGCCGCGAGCGCGCCGAGCAGCGCGTACGCGATGCCGACCGCGCCCGCGGCGAGCAGCGCCCGACGCGGCGAGCGGGTGTCACGGGCGCCGATCGCGCGACTGACATGCACGCCGGCCCGGGTCAGTCGCCACAGCGCGAGCACTGTCAGCGCCAGCGGAGCGAGCCCGAGCGGACCGGACGCGGTGTGCAGCGGCACACCGTGCCCGAGCAACCAGCCGGCCAGCGCGGTGCGCAGGGTGTTGGTCAGGGTGCCGGAATCCGCGCCGAGCTGCACCAGGCCGAGCACGATGGCGACCGGCAGGTAGGAGGTGAGCGCGGCCCAGCAGGCGGCCACCCCGGCGGCGACGGGCAACGGCGCGCGCCCGCGTGGCGACCCGCCCGCGCGGGGCGCGGGCACCCGTCGGGCCGGCGCGGCACGACCGACCGGCCGGTCATCGGCGCGCACACCGCCGGGACGGCTGGGACGGTCAGGGGTGACGGGGGACATCCGCTCTACTCTGGCACGTCGCGAAGGCGGTGGCAGTCCGTTAACCCGTCCGAAGGGCGACGAGTTGACCGAACCGGGGATCCGGCGACCCGCTCCGGTCTAGCCTCGGCCAGAGGGGGCGCGACCCGCCGCCGCCCGGGTCGGGTCCGCCGGTCGCGGTCCGGCCGGCTCGCCGCCCACGACCGCCCGGAGGACGCCGTGACGACGCCATACCCGCCACCACCGCCACCACCGGCCCGGGGACGGGGACGGGACCGGACCACGCTCTGGGGTGTGCTGGGCATCGTGCTGGGGCTGATCTGCTGCGGCATCCTGGGCATCATCTTCGGCTACCTGTCCATCCGGGACGCCCGCCGGTACGGGCAGTCACCGTTGCTGGGCTACCTCGCCATCGTGTTCGGCGTGATCAACATCATCGGCGGGGCGATCCTGCGCGCGACCGGCAACTACCCGTTCTGGAACAACGACTGAGCGGGCCGGTCGACCAGCGAGCTGACGCTGGTAGAGCAGAGCGGGGCGGCCGCCGATGCTGGTCTCACCGGTCACGGTGAACCCAGTGCGTGCCAGCACCGCCTGGGACGCCGGGTTGTCGAGGGTGGCCAGCGCGGTGAGACCGGCGAGCCGGTAGTCGTCGGCGGCCAGGTGGCACACCTGCTCGACAGCCGCGGTGGCGACGCCCTTGCCGGCGGCCCGCTCACCGACCCGGTAGCCGAGTTCGGCGAACCCGGCCGCGACATCCACGAGGTTGACCCGGCCGACCAGGTCACCCTGCTCGGTCAGGACGACGTGGAAGTGACACAGGCCCTCCTCCTGCTCGGCCAACAACGCGCGGTGCCGATCGGCGAACCTGGAAAAGTACGCGTCGCCACGATCCGGCACCGAGCGCGCGAAGTACGCCCGGTTCTCCCGTTCGAACGCCAGCAGAGCGTCCGCGTGGTCGGCCCTCAGCCGCTGCACTGTCAGCACGCCGGCAGCCTACGGTCCGTTCGGCGGCCCGGTGGTACGCCGGAGGGGGCCGACCAAGCTGCGGTCGACCCCCTCCGGTGTTGCCTGGCCGGCTCAGTTGCCGGACATGATCTCTCGCATCAGGTTCGCGGTCTCGGTCGGCGTCTTGCCGACCTTGACCCCGACCGCCTCCAGCGCCGCCTGCTTGCCCTCGGCGGTGCCGGCCGAGCCGGAGATGATCGCCCCGGCGTGACCCATGGTCTTGCCGGGCGGGGCCGTGAAGCCGGCGATGTAGCCGACCACCGGCTTGGTGACGTTCGCCTTGATGAACTCGGCGGCCCGCTCCTCGGCGTCGCCACCGATCTCACCGATCATCACGATGGCGTCGGTCTCCGGGTCGGCCTCGAACGCCGCCAGGGCGTCGATGTGGGTGGTCCCGATGATCGGGTCGCCACCGATGCCGACGCAGGTGGAGAAGCCGATGTCGCGCAGCTCGTACATCATCTGGTAGGTCAGCGTGCCGCTCTTGCTGACCAGGCCGATCCGGCCGGAGCCGGTGATGTCGGCCGGAATGATGCCGGCGTTGGACGCGCCGGGCGAGGCGATGCCGGGGCAGTTCGGCCCGATGATCCGGGTCTGCTCACCCTTCGCCACGTTGTACGCCCAGAACGACGCGGTGTCGTGCACCGGGACGCCCTCGGTGATCACCACGGCCAGGCCGATCGCGGCGTCGATCGCCTCGACCACGGCGGCCTTGGTGAACTGCGGCGGCACGAAGATGACGGTGACGTCGGCCCCGGTCTCGGCCATCGCGTCCGCGACGGACGCGAAGACCGGCAGCTCGGTGCCGTCGAAGTCGACCTTCTGGCCCGCCTTGCGCGGGTTGACGCCGCCCACCACGTTGGTGCCGGCGGCGAGCATCCGCCGGGTGTGCTTGGAACCCTCGGAACCGGTCATCCCCTGAACGATGACCTTCGAGTCCTTGGTCAGCCAGATAGCCATGATCAGACCCCCGCAGCTGCCAGCTCGGCGGCCCGCTCGGCCGCACCGTCCATGGTGTCCACCCGCTGCACGAGCGGGTTGTTCGCGCCGTCCAGGATCGCCCGGCCGGCCTCGGCGTTGTTGCCGTCGAGACGGACGACGAGCGGCTTGGTGACCTGCTCGCCGCGCTGCTCCAGCAGGGCCAGCGCCTGGATGATGCCGTTGGCGACCTCGTCGCAGGCGGTGATGCCGCCGAAGACGTTGACGAAGACGCTCTTCACGGCCGGGTCGGAGAGCACGATCTCCAGCCCGTTCGCCATCACCGCGGCGCTCGCGCCGCCGCCGATGTCGAGGAAGTTCGCCGGCTTGACGTTGCCGTGCCGCTCACCGGCGTACGCGACGACGTCGAGGGTCGACATGACCAGACCCGCGCCGTTGCCGATGATGCCGACCTCGCCGTCGAGCTTGACGTAGTTGAGGTCCTTGGCCTTGGCGGCCTGCTCCAGCGGGTCCACGGCGGCCTGGTCGACAAGCGCCTCGTGGTCCGGGTGCCGGAACGCGGCGTTCTCGTCCAGGCTGATCTTGGCGTCGAGCAGCAGCATCCGGCCGTCGCCGTTCTTGGCCAGCGGGTTGACCTCGACCAGCGTGGCGTCCTCGGCGACGAACGCCTGCCATAGGCCGACCGCGATCTCGACCACCTGGTCGGCGACCTCGGCCGGGAAGCCGGCGGCGGTCACGATCTCGCGGGCCTTGGCCTCGTCCACGCCCTTGACGGCGTCGATCGGGGCCTTCACCACCTTGTCGGGGGTGTCGGCGGCGACCTGCTCGATGTCCATGCCGCCGGCCACGCTGGCGATGCAGAGGAAGGTGCGGTTCGCTCGGTCGAGCAGGTACGAGAAGTAGTACTCCTCGGCCACGTCCGCGGTCACCGTGATCATGACCTTGTGGACGGTGTGGCCCTTGATGTCCATGCCGAGGATGTCGGTGGCGCGGGCCACCGTCTCCTCGGCGCCCTCGGCCAGCTTGACGCCGCCGGCCTTACCTCGGCCACCGACCTTCACCTGCGCCTTGACGACCACGCGACCGCCGAGGCGGTCGGCGATCGCACGGGCCTCTTCGGGGGTAGTGGCGACGCCGCCGGCCAACACGGGCAAGCCGTGCCGCTCGAACAGGTCCCGCCCCTGGTACTCGTACAGGTCCACGATTGCGCGTCCCGTCCCGTCTCCGCGGCGCGCCGTCGCGCCGCCACCAGCGTTCAAAAAACAGTTTGACGCCTGTCATCAGTTGAAACAGGCCATTGGCCGCAGCCTAGCGAGGTCGGCACCGCCGGCAACCGAGCGGGTGCGTGGTGTGCGGTAATGCACAACCGGACATCGGGAGCAGCCGGTTTCCGGCCACGACTCCGGCCGCATCCACCGTCCGGGCGATGTTGCCCTGGTGGCGTAACCCGGCCGTGGGGGCGTCGTTGAGTCAGATGTCGGAGCGCTTCACAGCGCGATGACGGGAGACGGCCGATGCCCTGTCGGTCGAGGGGTGGCGGCGGGGCATCGTGCATAGAGGGGCCGGACGTGTGAGGGGTGCGTCCGGCCCCTCCCCCGTGCCCAAATCCGGTCGCCGAGCAAACCCGGTCGCCGAACAACCCGTCGCGACGAGCCTCAGGAAACCGGCTGCGCGACGTTCTGTCGGACCCACTCGACGATTGCCTGAGTGGTGGCGCCCGGCGTGAAGATCTTTGCGACGCCCAACTCCTCCAACTCGGGAATGTCGCCGTTCGGAATGATGCCGCCACCGAACACGACGATGTCGCGGGCATCCCGCTCACCGAGCAGTTCCAGCACCCGCCGGAAGAGCGTCATGTGCGCGCCGGAGAGAACGGACAGGCCGACCGCGTCGGCGTCCTCCTGGATGGCCGTCTCCACGATCTGCTCGGGGGTCTGGTGCAGGCCGGTGTAGACGACCTCCATCCCGGCGTCCCGCAGGGCGCGCGCGACGACCTTCGCTCCCCGGTCGTGGCCGTCCAGACCGGGCTTGGCGACGACGACCCGAATACGAGAGCTCATCAGCGCACACCTTTCACCGGCTTCAGGGCCTTCACCTTAACGAACGGTAACGCGGCGGACCCGCCCCGGGAAATCCGGGCTCCGCGCCCCGGCCACTGCCGGCCCCGACCACGGCCCGCCGGCAGCAGCGCACCGAGGCGATCCGCGCCCGTCCCGGCGCGGGACGGCACCGCCCGCAGTCAAGCCGGACGACTCCGCCGGACCGGTCACGCTCGGCGACGAACGGGCAGCAACAGGGGCACCGTTCGGCGTCGCGATGCATGACAATCATGGACGCAAACGGACAGATCGACACGCCAATTTTCCGCTCTAGCTTGTGACTCGCCTGGTGGTTGGCTAACGTGTCCACGGTTGTCATCAGGTCCATGGACGGGTGACGACGCGGTCAGCGGACGTTCACCGGAGCTTCACGAACGCCCACCGGCCGCTTCGGAACCCCGACAACGGAGGGTGTGCGTGCGCCAGCGCCTGTCGTCTGAGCCCGATCGATATCGCGGTCGTCGCCGCGTACCCACCCCACCGCGGAGCCGTTACGCCGCTGTCGTCACCACCGCCTTCGTCGGAGCCGGCATCGTCGCGCTCGGCGCGAGCGCGCTGCCGGACGCCAAGGACGTCAGCCCGAAGGTGCTCGACGAGCTCAAGCAGGCGTCGGTCACCAGCCAGGACGTGGCGGCCCGTGCGGACAACGCCGACCGCGCCTCGCGGGACAGCCGCAGCAAGGTCAGCGCCGAACCCGAGGTGTGGCTGCTGCCGCTCCAGGGCTACGACTTCAACTCCCCCTACGGGATGCGCTGGGGCAAGATGCACACCGGCGTGGACCTGGTCGCCGGCGAGGGCACGCCCTATGTGGCGATCCACGACGGCCTGGTCACCAAGGCCGGCTGGTTCGGCGGGTACGGCAACGCCGTGATCGTTCAGCACGCCGACGGCAGCGAGGCCATCTACGGCCACTCCTCCGCGGTGAGCGTCAAGGAAGGCCAGCAGATCAAGGCGGGCGACCAGCTCGGCCTGGTCGGCCAGACCGGTCACGCCTACGGCACCCACCTGCACCTTGAGATCCATGTCAAGGGCAAGCCGATCGACCCGGTGCCGTTCCTGCAGGACCGCGGAGTGGACATCAAGCTGCAAGTCGAGGCAATTTACAGCGAGGTAGCCGGCTCCTGACGCTGCGTGCCGACCGTTGACCGCCCGGATCTGTCGATCCGGGCGGTTTTCCGTGAGCACATGTCTGCCAGGTCACAGTGGAGATTGTGAGCGGCGACACCGTACCGCATGATCACTTTTCCGGTCGTAGCGCCGCAGAGTGGTTCATATTCGGGCAGGTGAGCCGCTTCCCCTCGCCCGGCCACCCGGTCCCCGTCCCGCCCCCCGCTCGGCGCGATACCAGTATTTCGAGGTCAAGTGCCCCTCGACCGTGAAGGTTCGCCGTGCAGGAAGACAGCCCCGTCCAGAACGAGAACACCCACGACACCGCCCCGACCGAGCAGCCACGGCACCCCCGTCGGCGCAACCGGCTCATCGTGCTCGGCGCCGCCGCGCTGCTCGCCCTCGGCCTCGGTGGCGTCGTCGTCGCCACCACCGGCAACGACCACCCGGCACCCGCCGCCGTCTCCCTCGACGCGCAGTCCCGCAACGAGGCCGCCAGCCGGGCCGACCGCTCCGTTCGCGAGTCGAGTACGCCGGCCACCCCCTCGGTCAGCCCGACGCCGAGCCCGTCCGCGACAAGCGCCAGCCCCGCACCCACGAAGACGGCCGCCGCGAAGGCCAAGCCCAAGCCGAAGAAGACCACGAAGCCCACGCCCGCCTGGGTCGATCCGATGCCGGGCGCCGCGGTCACCTCCTGCTACGGGCAGCGCTGGGGAACCCTGCACGCCGGCATCGACCTGGCGCTGCCCTCCGGTACGCCGATCCGCGCCGCCGCCGCCGGCACCGTGACCCAGGCCGGTGACGCCGCCGACGGGTACGGCAACTCGGTCTTCATCGACCACGGCAACGGGTACCTGACCCACTACGCCCACCAGAGCCGCATCGCGGTCACCGTGGGGCAGGCGGTCAAGGCCGGCCAGGTCATCGGCTACGAGGGCGCCACCGGCGACGCCACCGGCCCGCACCTGCACTTCGAGGTACACCAGGGCATGTGGAACCAGATCGACCCGGCCCCGTTCATGCGGGCGCGCGGCGTGGACCTGGGCTGCTGACGCACTATGCGCCGTGCGGGGCGACTCCGGGCCGCCCCACCCCTCAATCGCTGGCAATCTTGGACAGTTTCCGTTAGCCGCCCTAGGAACGGGAACTGTCCAAGATTTAGCGTGCCGACTCTCCGCCGCGCCCCAACTGCTCCGTCAGCCGATCCAGGCCGCTCTTGATCAGCCGCGCGTACTCGTCATCTCCAAGAGCGCCGATCCCCGTCTCCGCACGCTGAACGTGTTCGCGGGCACGACTCAGTCCGGTCCGCGGGGAACAACGAGGATCGCGCCGATCTTGCGGTTTCTGTCGCCGAGATGGGTGGGATTGCCCCCTCCTGTCGGGACAGAAAGTGCAAGATCACGGGAGCATGGGGCTCACCGACCGGGCCAGGTCAGAGCTTGTCGACCGGGGCGTGCCGGAGCACCAGCCACATCGTCTGGTCGCCGAAGTCGATCTGCGCCCGGGCACCCGGGCCGTGCCCCTCGACGGCGAGCACCCGCCCCAGCCCGTACCGCTGGTGGTTGACCCGGTCGCCGGCCGACACCTTCGGCCCCTGCGGCAGCTCACTGGCCGTGGTCAGCCGGCTGGCGTCCACGCCGAGCCGCTGCGCCAACTGGGCCGCCTTCGGCGTGCCCCCGGTGAAGGTGCCACGCACGCCGGGCACGCGGTCCGCACGACCGCCGACGCCGCCGCCCCCGCCGGCCCACGAGGTGTACGACCCCTCGGTGCGCTCCCAGTGCACCAGCTCGGTCGGCAGCTCCTCCAGGAACCGCGACGGCGGGTTGTAGGACGGCTGCCCCCAGGCCGAGCGGGTCACCGCGCGGGAGAGGTAGAGCCGCTGTCGGGCGCGGGTGATCCCGACGTACGCCAGCCGGCGCTCCTCCTCCAACTCGCGGGTGTCGCCGAGCGAACGCAGGTGCGGGAAGACGCCGTCCTCCAGCCCGGTCAGGAAGACCACCGGGAATTCCAGGCCCTTGGCGGTGTGCAACGTCATCAGGGTGACCACGCCCTGGTGGTCGGGATCGTCGGAGGGGATCTGGTCGGCGTCGGCGACGAGCGCCACCTGCTCCAGGAAGCCGGCCAGGGTGGCCCGCTCCCCCTCCTCGCCCAGCGCCTCGATCCGCTCGGTGTACTCCCGGGCGACGCTCACCAGCTCCTGGAGGTTGTCCACCCGGCCGGCGTCCTGCGGGTCCAGGCTCTCCTCCAGCTCGGTGAGGTAGCCCGAGCGGGTCAGCAGCGCCTCCAGCACCTCCTCCGGGGTGCCGGTCTCGGACAGCTCCCGGGCGCCGTCGAGCAGCGCCACGAAGTCGGCGATGCCATTGGCCGCCCGGCTGGAGATGCCCGGTGCCTCCCGGGCCCTGCGCAACGCCGCGCCGAACGAGATCCGGTCCCGGCTGGAGAGCGCCTCGACACACGCCTCGGCGCGGTCGCCGATGCCCCGGCGGGGGGTGTTGAGGACCCGCCGCAGGCTCACCGTGTCGTCGTCGTTGACCACCGAACGCAGGTACGCCAGAGCGTCACGGACCTCCTTGCGCTCGTAGAAGCGCACCCCGCCGACCACCTTGTAGGGCAGGCCGACGCGGATGAACACCTCTTCGAACACGCGGGACTGGGCGTTTGTGCGGTAGAAGACAGCGACGTCGCCGGGTCGGGTCTCGTCGGCGTCGACCAGCCGGTCGATCTCCCGAGCCACCCAGTCGGCCTCGGCGTGCTCGGTGTCGGCCACGTAGCCGACGATCCGCTCGCCGGCGCCGGCCTCGCTCCACAGCCGCTTGGGCTTGCGGGAGGTGTTGCGGTCGATCACCGCGTTGGCCGCGTTGAGGATGGTCTGGGTGGAGCGGTAGTTCTGCTCCAGCAGGATCGTCCGGGCGTTTGTGAAGTCCCGTTCGAACTCCAGGATGTTGCGGATCGTCGCACCCCGGAAGGCGTAGATCGACTGGTCGGCGTCACCCACCACGCACAGCTCCGCGGGCTCCAGCCCGTCGGTGCCGGACACCAACTCCTTGATCAGCACGTACTGGGCGTGGTTGGTGTCCTGGTATTCGTCCACAAGCACGTGCCGGAACCGCCGACGGTAGCTCTCCGCGACGTGCGGGTGGGACTGGAGCAGGTGCACCGTGGTCATGATCAGGTCGTCGAAGTCCAGCGCGTGCGCCTCACGCAGCCGCCGCTGGTAGAGCGTGTACGCCTCGGCCAACGCCCGCTCGTTGGGCCCGGTGGCCCGCGCCGCGAACTGCTCCGGGTCGACCAGCTCGTTCTTGAGGTTGGAGACCTGGGCGGCCAGCCCGCGCGCCGGGTAGCGCTTCGGGTCGAGATCGAGCTCGCGGGTGACGAGCTGCATCAGCCGGCGGGAGTCGTCCGCGTCGTAGATCGAGAACGTCGACTTGAGGCCGGCGTGCTCGTGCTCGGCGCGCAGGATCCGGACGCACGCGGAATGGAACGTCGACACCCACATCAGGCGGGCCCGGGGGCCCACCAGCGCGGCGACGCGCTCCTTCATCTCGCCGGCCGCCTTGTTGGTGAACGTGATCGCGATGATCTCCCCGGGATGGACGTCCCGTGCGGCGAGCAGGTAGGCGATCCGGTGCGTGAGCACCCGGGTCTTGCCGGATCCGGCGCCGGCGACGATCAGCAGCGGCGAGCCGGCGTGGCTCACGGCGTCGCCCTGTGGGCCGTTGAGCCCGGCGAGGAGCTGCTGCGGATCGAGGCGCACGGGGGCCGGCCCGGGTCGGTGCGGGCGGGCCGGCGCGGACTCCGGCGCAGGCGGGGACGCGGGAATGTCGAAGAGAGGATGCATCGCCCGACAAGTCTATGCCGCCGGTCGGACACTCTCCCGCCCGCTGCGCCGAGGCGCGAGGATGGGCCGCTTGATGCTTGCGCAGCCGGTGCCGACGTGGGCATACTCGTCAACGTGATCGCTGCGCGCTACCACTTTTACTATGGCACCGGGAGTCCGGCTGCCGTAGGTCGCGCCTGATCGATTCAGACCTGCAAAAGCCCCGGGCTCCTGGAGTCCGGGGCTTTTTCCGTCCCGGGTTCCGGGCACCGGGCACCACAGTGCGAGAGGTACCCGATGATGACAGACGTGATGGAGCAGAGCGGCAGCCCGACCCGGCCCGAGGCGGAGCAGCCGGTGCCGAACGGGACCGAGGCGACGCCGGCAGCGGTCGACAACGCCGGGCCGGTCGAGGCACGGACCGGCACCGAGGAACCCACCGCCTCGGCACGGATCGTGCAGATCAGGGAACGGATCGACGAGATCGACAACGCGATGATCGCGCTCTGGCAGGAGCGCGCCGCGTTGTCCCAGGAGGTCGGCGCGACCCGGATGGCGTCCGGCGGAACGCGCCTGGTGCTCGCTCGGGAACGCAAGATCCTGGAGCGGTTCCGGGTCGCGCTCGGCACCGACGGCACCCAGTTGGCCCTGCTGCTGCTCCGCGCGGGCCGCGGCCCGCTCTGAGCCGGGTGGCGGGCAGTCGGCCCGAGCCGGCCCGAGAGCGGCCCGGCCGGGTCACCGACAGACGAAACCGCCTGCCGTCGTCGTGGTGACGTCGGCAGGCGGTCTCGGGTGACTCAGGCCTCGTGGGTGGCGACGATCTCGCGCCGCTCCGCGAAGTGGCAGGCGCTCGGGTGGTCCGAGTCCCGCCGGATCTCCAGCAGTGGGACCTGCTCGGCGCAGATGTCCTGCGCCTTCCAGCAACGGGTCCGGAACCGGCAGCCCGAGGGCGGGCTGATCGGCGACGGCACGTCACCCGTGAGCCGGATGATCGTCTTGTTGTTCCGCTGCGTCGGGTCCGGAACCGGCACCGCCGACAGCAGAGCCTGGGTGTACGGGTGGGTCGGCCGCTCGTAGATCTCGTCCTCGGTGCCGATCTCGACGACCTTGCCGAGGTACATCACCGCGACCCGGTCCGAGAGGTGGCGGACCACCGACAGGTCGTGCGCGATGAAGACGTACGAGAGCCCGAACTCGCTCTGGAGCTTTTCCAGCAGGTTCATCACCTGGGCCTGGATGGAGACGTCAAGGGCCGACACCGGCTCGTCGCAGACGATGATCTCGGGCCGCAGGGCGAGCGCGCGGGCGATGCCGATGCGCTGCCGCTGACCGCCGGAGAACTGGTGCGGGTACCTGTTGATGTGCTCCGGGTTGAGCCCGACCAGGTCCAGCAACTCCCGGACCTTGGCCCGACGGCTGCCCTTCGGCGCCACCTCCGGGTGGATCTCGAACGGCTCACCGAGCAGGTCGCCGACGGTCATCCGGGGGTTGAGCGAGGTGTACGGGTCCTGCATGACCAGCTGGATCTGCCGACGGAGGCGTCGCAGCGCCCCACCGGACAGCTTGGAGGTGTCCTGGCCCTTGTAGATCACGCTGCCGGCGGTCGGCTTCTCCAGGTTCATCAGCACCCGGGCGAGGGTCGACTTGCCGCAGCCGGACTCGCCGACCACGCCGAGCGTCTCACCGGCGCGCAGACCGAACGAGACGCCGTCCACCGCCTTGACCTGACCGACCGTCTTCTTGAACACCACACCCTGCGTGACGGGGTAGTGCTTGACCAGGTCACGGACCTCGAGGATGTTCTCAGACACGGTTCACCAGCTCCTCGGCGAAGTGGCAGGCGCTGGCCCGGGCGGGGCCCACCTGCAGCAGCGGCGGGACCTTCTCCCGGCACACCGGCTGAGCCATCGGGCAGCGCGGGTTGAACGGGCAGCCCGGCGGGATGTTCATCAGGTTCGGCGGGAGGCCCTTGATCGTCCGGAGCTGCTGCCCCTTCTCATCCAGGCGCGGGATCGAGTCGATCAGGCCCAACGTGTACGGGTGCGCCGGCTTGGCGTACAGGTCGTACACGTCGGCTTGCTCGACGATCCGGCCCGCGTACATGACCGCGATCCGGTCCGCGACGTCGGCGACCACGCCGAGGTCGTGGGTGATCAGGATCATGCCCATTTGCCGCTCACGCTGGAGCTCGGCGAGCAGGTCCATGATCTGGGCCTGCACGGTCACGTCGAGCGCGGTGGTCGGCTCGTCCGCGATCAGCACCTCCGGGTCGAGCGCCAGCGACATCGCGATCATCGCGCGCTGCCGCATACCGCCGGAGAACTGGTGTGGGTAGTTGTTGAACCGGCCCTTGGCGTTCGGGATCTTGACCTGGTCGAGCATGTCGATCGCGCGCTTCTTGGCCTCGGCGCGACCCAAGCCCCGCCGGACCCGGAACTGCTCGGCGATCTGGAACCCGACCGTGAACACCGGGTTCAGCGCGGAGAGCGCGTCCTGGAAGATCATCGCGATGCCCTCGCCGCGGATGCGACGGCGCTCCTCGTCGGACATGCGGAGCATGTCCTTGCCGTGGAAGCGGACCTGCCCTCCGGTGACGAAGCCGGGAGGCGTGTCGAGGATGCCCATGATGGTCTGCGCGGTGACGCTCTTGCCGGAGCCGGACTCGCCGAGCACGGCGAGGGTCTCCCCCGCGTCGACGTGGTAGGTGACCCCGTTGATGACCTTTGCGACGCCGTCCCGGGTGCGGAACTCCACCCGCAGGTCGTCGACCTCGAGCAGCCGGCCGGAGGGACGTCCGGACCCGCCGGATCCCGGCGCGGACTGCTCGGACACGAGAATGTCGGACACTGGATCTCCCCTAGCGGAGTTTCGGATCGAGGGCCTCGCGGACCGCCTCGCCGAGCATCACGAAGCTCAGCACTGCGGTGACGAGGAACGCGGCGGGGAAGAAGACAAGCCCCGGTGCGACCCGGATGAAATCCTTACCCTCGCTGATCATGATGCCCCAGGACACCACCGGCGACTTCAGGCCGACACCCAGGAACGACAGGGTGGCCTCGGCGCCGATGAACGAGCCGACCATGATCGTGCCGTAGACCAGCAGCGGAGCCAGGCAGTTCGGCAGCAGGTGCTTGAGGATGATCCGGCCGGTGCCGGCGCCCAGCGCGCGGGCCGCCACGATGTAGTCGGCCTCCCTGGTGGCGAGCACCGAGGACCGCATCAGGCGCATCACGACCGGCCAGCTCAGCACGATCAGTGAAGCGATCACCAGGCCCATGATCTCGGCCTTGCTGTTGTTGGTGCCCGAGCCGTTGAACGTGGTCAGGATGACGATCGCACCCAGCACGAACGGCACGCCGAAGAACACGTCGCCGATCCGGCTGAGCAACCCGTCCACCCAGCCGCCGCGGTAGCCCGCGATGATGCCCATGAAGCCACCGACCAGCAGGGTGCCGATCACGGACAGGACGGCGACGATGATGGAGGCTCGCGCGCCGTAGATGACCCGGGCGTAGACGTCGCGACCCTGCAGGTCGTACCCGAACCAGTGCGCTCCGCTGGGCTTGACGAGGCTGCGGGACAGCGCGCCGGTCTCCGGGTCGCCGCCCGGAGCGAACAGCCCCGGGAAGGTCGCCATCAACAGGAAGATCACGATGAACGTCGCCGAGATCCAGAACAGCGGCTTGCGGCGCAGGTCCCGCCAGGCGTCACCGAGCAGACCACGTGGCTTGTCGTTGGACTGCCCCGCGGCGGGGGCGACCGGATCGGTCGGCTGCGCGGATGGGGTGCTGACAATCGATGCGGTACTCGGGTCACTCATAACGGATCCTCGGGTCCAGTGCGGCGTAGAGCAGGTCAACCAGCAGGTTCATCACGAGATAGACGACCACCAGGACGATCACGATCCCGACTACGGTGGCGCTCTCCTTGGTGATGATCGCGCGGTAGACCTCTCGGCCGATTCCGTTGATGCCGAAGATGCCCTCGGTGATGATCGCACCGCCCATCAGGGCGCCGAGGTCGGTGCCGAGCAGGGTGACCACCGGAATGAGCGAGTTGCGCAGCAGGTGCACGCCCACGACCCGCCGCATGGGCAGGCCCTTGGCGATAGCGGTGCGCACGTAGTCGGCGCGGCGGTTCTCCGCGATGCTCGTCCGTGCCACCCGGGCGATGTACGCCACGGACGCGCTACCGAGGACGAAGCCCGGCACGATCAGCTCGGACCACCGCATCTCGGAGGAGACGGTCGGCTTGATGATGCCCCACTGCACGCCCAGCAGCCACTGCAGCACGAAGCCGACCACGAAAACCGGCAGCGCGAGCAGGAAGAGGGTGGAGACCAGGACCAGGTTGTCCAGGAAACCGTTGCGGCGCAGGCCGGTCAGGACGCCGGCGCCGAGGCCGATGACGGCCTCGATGGCGAGCGCGACCAGGGCCAGCTTCAGCGTGTTGGGGTACGCCGTGGCGATGATGCCGCCGATGTCGCGCTGCGAGAACGTCTGACCGAAGTCACCCTGGAGCAGGTTCTTCATGTAGTTGGCGTACTGCACGAAGACGTTCTGGTCCAGGTGGTACTTCTCGGTCATGAAGGCGATGTACTGGTCCGGGCAGCGGCGCTCGCCGCACTTGCCGGCGAAGGGGTCGCCCGGCACGGCCCAGACGAGCCAGTAGATCAGGAACGTCGAACCGATGAAGACCGGCACGAGTTGGAGCAGCCGTCTCAACAGATAACGGCCCATGGGGTGGTCCTCCAGACAGGGGGCGCGTCGGACGGCCGACACGGTGGTGACAACGTGCGAGTGGCGTGTTGTAACACCCACTCGCGGAACGGCCCCGGGTCGGGCTCACCGGATGTGGCGAGCCCGACCCGGGGTCAGACCGAACGGATCAGAGCTCGACCGAGGTGATGTCGAGTTCGCCGACGTTGTTCAGCTCGAGCTTCTTGATCTTCTCCGAGTGGCCGGACTGCTGGCCGTAGAAGTAGACCGGAATGCTCGGGACGTCCTGGTCGATCTTCTCGACGGCCTTGGTGAACGCCTCGTGCGAGGCCTCCAGGCTCGGCGCGGCGCTGGCCTGCTTGGCCAGAGCGTCGACCTCGGAGTTGCTGTACAGGCCGTCGTTCGAGGAGCCGCCCGTGACGTACAGCGGGTTGATCCAGTTCTCGACGTCCGGGTAGTCCTGCTGCCAGGCAGCGCGGTACGGGCCCTTCATGGCGTGGGCGTTGACGTTCTGGCGGAAGACCGCGAAGGTCGGCACGCCCTCGGCCCGAGCGTTGATGCCCAGGTTGGTCTTGATCTGCTGCGCAACCGCGTCCATCCAGTCCTTGTGGCTGGAGTCCGAGTTGTAGTAGAAGACCATCTCACCGGTGAAGCCACCGGCCTCGGTCAGCAGCGTCTTGGCCGTGGCCACGTCGAACTTGCAGGCGGTGCAGTTGCCCGGCTTGGCGCCCGGGGTCAGCGGGTTCGCCCAGCTGTCGGCCGGCTTACGGGTGCCGAAGAAGATCTTGTCCGAGATTTCCTGCCGGTTGATCGACAGCGACACGGCACGACGCAGCTTCGGGTTCGCGAAGCGCTTGTCGTAGATCGGGAACGCGATGAGCGCGGTCGTCGGCGTGACGGTGTTCCGGCCCCGCTCACCGAGGTCGGCCTTCCACTTGTCACCGGCGAGCGCCGAGGTGGGGACAACCTCCATGAAGTCGAGGTTGTTGGCCAGCAGGTCGGCGTAGGCGGCCGTCTCGTCCTGGTACAGCTTGACGTCGACGTCCTTGACCTTCATCTTGTCGCGAAGGTTGTAGTCGTCGAAGCGCGTCAGCTTGATGAGGGTGTTGTCAGACCACGACACGAACTTGACCGGGCCGTTGCCGATCGGGTTCTTGCCGAACTCCTCGGGCTTCTTGGTGAAGAAGACGTCCGGCAGCGGCATGAAGGCGCTGTAGCCGAGCTTGGTCGGGAAGACCGCGGTCGGCGCCGACAGGGTGACCTCGAAGGTCTGCTCGTCGATGACCTTCAGGCCGGACATCGTCTTGGCGGCCGGCGCCGGGGCCTTCTTCGGGCCGTCCGCGCCATCCGGGTCGCTGGTGTAGGTCTGCTCGAAACCCTGGATGTCAGAGAAGAAGCTGCCGTTCTGGGCGCCGTTCGGCGAGTAGGCGGCCCAGTTCCAGGCGTCAACGAAGTTCTTCGACTTCACCTCGGTGCTGTCGTGGAACTTGGTGCCCTTCTTGATCTTGATCGTGAAGACCTTGGAGTCCGTGGTGGTGATGGACTCCGCAAGCGCGTTACGCGGGGCCCCACCGTCGTTCGGGTACTCGACCAGGCCGGTCCACAGCCAGTCGATGATCTTGCCGCCACCGGTCTCTGTGGTGTTCGACGGGACCAGCGGGTTCTCCGGCTGGACACCGTGGATGACAATCGCGCCGTCGCCGGTGGCGGCGGTCTCGCCGCCACCACCGCTCGAGCAACCGCTCGCGACTAGCGCGGCAGCCGCGCTGAGCGCGATCGCGCTCGTCGCCCGCTTCGAGACTCTCATTCCGAGGGGCCTCCTCTTTCTAACCAGGTTCCGTCGTGGGTTTCACGCACGTTTGGGGGTGACACCGCCCGACCACCCCGGGGCGCGGGTCGCCGGGACCACAGGGAAGTTGGGGACACCCCTGATGTTCCGATCCGCCGGGCTCCCCGCCAACGAGGCGCGACACGACGCAGGAGGCACGGCCACGAACCGCCGCGAGGGGCGGGGACATGGTCATGGGCCGTACGGAGTGCCACACACCGATGGTGAGGTGCTGCCACTGTGACACCAACTGGCCTCTTCCGTGAAGGTGCCGTTATCAAGCCGTTAGTTGCCCGCCACGTTGCCGATACTTGAAAAATGATCATAAAACGGTCGGCACAGGCAGCACTGAGCAGGA
Organism: Micromonospora sp. DT228; assembly: GCF_049841595.1. NCBI lineage: Bacteria > Bacillati > Actinomycetota > Actinomycetes > Micromonosporales > Micromonosporaceae > Micromonospora > Micromonospora sp. DT228. The sequence continues at coordinate 161,797 of NZ_JBNCKO010000002.1, read as the reverse complement.
AATACGTTGCGCCGCCCGCGAACGCGGTCTTGGCCCCCACTCAGGCCCGGGGCGCACCTCTGCCCGTTAGGACGTCCGCCACCGCATGCATTTCGACCCGTCCGGACAGGTCGGTTACGGCTGCACGGGCACGATCACCACCTGGGTGGACGAGGGCGCGGAGATCGTTTGTCTGATCAGCGGCCACGGCCGACGCGGCTGTCACACCAGCCGGCGATCCGCCGCCCAGCGGGAGAGTTCGTAGCGGTTGGACATCTGCAGCTTGCGGAGCACGTTCGACACGTGCGTCTCCACCGTCTTGATGGAGATGAACAGCTCCTTGGCGATCTCCTTGTACGCGTACCCCCGGGCCAACAGCCGCAGCACCTCCCGCTCACGGTTGGTGAGCTGGTCCAGCTCGGGGTCGGCCACCGGGGCATCCGGTCGGGCCGCGAAGGCGTCCAGCACGAACCCGGCCAGCCGTGGGCTGAACACCGCGTCCCCGTCCGCCACCCGACGGATCGCCGCGGCCAGCTCATCCGGGGAGATGGTCTTGGTCACGTACCCGCGCGCACCGGCACGGATCAGCCCGATCACGTCCTCCGCCGCGTCGGAGACGCTCAGCGCCAGGAACTTGACCTGCGGGTGGCTGCGTCGCATCGCCTCCAGCACCGCGCGCCCGCCGCCGTCGGGCATGTGCACGTCGAGCAGCACCACGTCCGGTCCGACAGCCGCGATCCGGGTGACCGCCTCGGTCACGGTGCTCGCCTCGCCCACCACCTCGACGTGGGCGCCCAGCTCCGCGCGTACCCCGGCCCGGAACATGGCGTGGTCGTCCACCAGGAAGACCCGGAGCCGCTCGGGGCGGGCATCCGCCGGGTCGAGGTGCTCGGTCGACTGCTCGGCCATGGTCATCTGTTCCTCTCCGCTGCGGACGAGTCCCGGGAGATCGGCAGTATCAACCGGACCTCGGTCCCCTCCCCCGGGCCGGACCGGATCTCGGCCCGTCCGCCGTGCCGCTTCATCCGCCCGATGATCGAGCCGCTCACGCCGTGCCGGTGGTCCTCCACCGTATCCGGATCGAAGCCCTTGCCCCGGTCCCGGATGAAGACGCTGACCTGATCGGGCTCCACCTCGGCGTAGAGCGACACGGTCTGCACGCCGGCGTGCCGGGCCGCGTTCACAAGCGCCTCCCGCGCGGCTGCGACAAGCGCCCCGACCTTCTCGTCGGTCTCCCGGTCCCCCACCACGACCGCCTCCACGGTGATCGCGTAGGTGTCCTCGACCTCGGCGGCGGCCTGCTCCAGCGCGGCGGCGAAGCGCTCGCTCGGCGACGCGGTCGGCTTGTACAGCCAGTTGCGCAGGGAACGCTCCTGCCCTCTGGCCAGCCGCTGCACCATCTTGACGTCGCTGGCGTTGCGCTGGATCAGAGCCAACGTGTGCAGCACCTGATCGTGCACCATGGCGGCCAGCTCGGCCCGCTCCTGTTCACGGATGCGGCCCTCGCGCTCCGAGCGAAGCTGGCTGTACGTCCGCCAGAGCACGGGCGCGGCGACCACGCCGACCCCCGCCAGCCCGACCAGCGCGAAGATCACACCGTTGATCACGGCGTCGAAGTTCTGCGCCGGCGAGTAGACCGCCGCGACGCCGATGATGCCGACCGCGACAAGCACTCCCCCGCCGATGAACCGGAGCACGAACGCCCGGCGGTCACTCTCCTCGACGACCGCGCCGAGCCAGGGCACCGGCATCGCGTTGCCCCACTGCCGGCGCCGTTCGGGCGCCGACTGGTGCCAGATGACCCCGGCGCCGACCGCGATGATGGCCACCAGCCAACCGGCGGTGCCGGCCGCGCCGACCGAGTCGAAGACCATCACCTGGATCAACAGGACACCGAGCCCGATCCCCACGAACGGCAGGAGCTGGGCGACGTCGCGCCGGGGCGGCACGGCGGTGTCGCCGGGCCGCAGCGGCACCACCGCCCAGAAGGCCGCGTAGAGCAGCAGGCCGAGCCCACTCAGGCCGAGCAGCACCATGAACGCGACACGCACCCGCAGCACCGAGATGCCGAGATGGTCGGCGATACCGGCGGCGACGCCGGCGGCCATCCGGTGCTCGGGGGCGCGGTAGAGGCGCGGGGGCGGAATCACGGTGCTGATCGCGGGCTCCCTGGTCACGGTGGCGGATCTGGTGGAGGTCGGTGATCTGATCGTCACACGCTGCGGCGTCGACGACCACGGGGACGCCCCCGACATTCCGGCCGCCGGATCTCAGGGTGGGGTCAGGGTCGGGTCCTGAGGTCGCTCGGGCTCACCTGGCAGCAGGATCGAGGCATGACCGAGGAAGCTGCCCCGCCACCCCGACCCGGGTCGGCGGAGCCGGGTGGTTCAGCACCGCCCCCACCAGCCACGACGCCCACCGAATGGACCGCGCCCCGCACGTTCGGTCCGCCCACCGGCTACGGCCCGGAGACCGGCGGCACCCCCGCCGATCCGGGCGGCGGCTACCCGCCGCCCACCGCCGGACACGGGCCGGAGTTCGCGGCCGGCACCGGCTACGGGGCCGCGGGCATGCCACCCGGACCGGGCGGGCCGGGTCCGTCCGCGCCGCCACCGCCGTTCGCCGGCACCGGGTTCACCTCGCGGTACGGGTTGGTCCGACCACGCGAGGGGCGGTACCTGGCCGGGGTCTGCGCGGCGATCGGGCGAGCCACGAACACCGACCCGGTGCTCTGGCGGGTGCTGCTCGCGGTGCTCGGGTTCTTCGGTGGCATCGGCATCCTGGTGTACGTCGCCGCCTGGTTGATCATTCCGAACGAGGGCGACACCGCATCCCCGATCGAGTCCATGCTCGGCCGCGGCCGCTCCAGCATGTCGCCGGTCACCGTCATCATCCTGGGCATCCTCGTCGCGGCCAGCTTCGGCTACATCGTCACCGACGCCTTCCGCGCGGTGCTGCTCGGCGCGGCCATCCTGGTCGCCGGCGCGCTGCTGCTCAACCGGGACAGCCGCACCCCACAGCCGGGCACCCCGGCCGGGCCGGCACCGTCCGGCAATCCGCCCGGCCCGGTCCCACCGGTGACCTGGCCCGCGCCGTCGTACGGTGGGGCGCCGCCAACCGGCCCACCGGCGACGGCACCCATGGCCGGCGGCGCTCCGGCGTACGCCAACGCCACCGCGGGGGGACCGCCCGCCGCCACCACCGGGGGGTACGACCTGCCGCCGGTCGGCGTTGCGCAGTCGACCGGCACGGCGCAGCCGGCCTCCGGGACGGGCCCGGTGTCCGGACAACCGGCCGACCCGACGACCGTCGGAGCGGGCTGGCCGGCAGCCGCCACGGGCTGGCCGGGCACCAACCCGCCCACGGTCGAGTGGCCGTCGGCGCCGGTGACCGCCGCACCCGCCGGTCCGTCCGGCTATCCGACCGCCGCCCCGGTGTCCGGATACCGCCCCCCGTTCGCGCCGCACGGCCCGTACGCCTCGCCGGCCCCGACCCCGTCCCGCCCCGCGAAGCCACCGAAGCCGCCGAAGCGCCCCAAGGAGCGTTCGCCGCTCGGCGCGGTGACCTTCTCCCTGATCTTCCTGGTCCTCGGTGTGGTCGCCCTGCTCGACCTGCTCGACGTCTTCGCCATCAGCGCCTCGGCGTACTTCGCGGCCGCGCTGGCCACGATCGGGCTGGGGCTGCTGGTCGGCACCTGGTTCGGGCGGGCCCGCTGGCTCATCGCGCTGGGTCTGGTGACCGCGGCGGCGCTGGGTACGGGGACGGTCGCCGAGTCCTACGACCGGATCCGCGGGGTCGACGGCGCGGTGACCTGGGCACCGACGGACTACCGCGATCTGGCCGACCGGTACGAGAACAGCTTCGGTGACGCCGTGCTCGACCTGCGGGGGATCGACTTCGCGAAACGGGACAGCCAGGTGACGGTTGCGATCAACTTCGGCAAGGCGACAGTGGTCGTCCCGCCGAACGTGGACGTCACCACTGTGGCCGACGTCAACGCCGGCGACGCCACCATCTTCGGCAACCGTTCCGGCGGGCTGGACGGTCGCCTACAGGAGACCACCGACCTCGGTGTCGACGGTGCCGGCGGCGGCAAGCTGCGCCTGTACATCCATGTCAACGCTGGCAACCTGGAGGTGACCCGGTGAAGGCTCACCGCACGGATCTGGTGTCGTTCGCCTTCGGGCTCGTGTTCCTGGCGCTGTCGGCCTGGTGGCTGCTCGCCCAACTGCTCGGGTTCGCGCTGCCGGCGGTCGGATGGTTCCTAGCCAGTGCCCTCATCCTGATCGGCGTCTTCGGGCTGGTCGGCGCACTGCGCTCGGGCCGCTCGGCGCAGCCCGAGCAGACCGCCGAGGCCGGTGCCACAGTCGCCGCCGCGCCCGTCTCCGGCGCGTCCGCTCCGGTTTCCGGCGTGCCGACCTCCGGTGCGGCACTGCCGGTCTGGGAGGCCGACCGCTCCACCTGGGACGCTCCCCCACCGGAAGCGACCCCGGAGGCGGCCACCACCGAGGTACGAGCACCGCAGGCGCCGCCCACCGATGTGATCCACCCGGCCTGGCTGGCTCACCCGCCGGCGGAGCCACAGACCGCTCCGATCCCCGGCCAGCCCGACGAGCCGACCCTCCCGATCGTCGGCCGAGCGCCGGACGGGGACGAGCCGACCCGGCACGACCAGCCGGCCGAGGCCGTCGGCGACCAGCCGGCCGAGGCCGTCGGCGACCAGCCAGGTGAGGTGGTCGGCGACCAGCCGGCCGAGGCCGTCGGAGAGCAGCCGGGGGACGAGCGGAAGGGCCGACGGGGAGAGGCCTGACCTTGGGCGCAAACCGGTCTCGGCCTGCCCGACCACCACGGCGGTGCCGCTGGCCCGGACGGACGCATATGCTGGCCGGTGGAGATCTCGCCTCCGCCGGCCGGCCCGTCCCGCCATGGCGGTCCCGCCGCGATTCCCGTCTCTACCCCCGTCAGGAGCCCGCCCGACATGACGCAGTCCCCCGCCGTGCGTACGACCGGCCGGTCCGGTCCGGTCCGCATCGGCGAGCGAGCCGCCCGCACGCTCGTCGCCGAGCTGGCCCGGATCAACGACCCCAAGGCCGCCCTGCTGGTCGGGGTGGGCCCGGAGTCCGCGGTGCTGGCCGCGGCGATCGAGGCGCTGCTCCCCGGTGACCGGCTCACCGTGGTGCCCGCCGAGCCGTTCGGCGCTGCCGCCCTCCGCGAGCACGTCAACGCCCAGGGCCGTTGGGTCGCCGACCGGGTGGGGGTCGTCGACTCCCTGGCCGAAGCCGAAGCCGCCGGGGTCGTCATCGCCGGCGAGGTGTTCAGCGGCACCGCCGAGGAGACCCGAAGTGGCATCGAGGGCCTGACCAAATATCTGTCCGACGGTGCGGTGCTGAGTGTGGCGACCACCGCCACGCCCGGCCGGACCACCGGGGCCGCCGCCGAGTTGGCCCGCCAGGACGCCCTCTACGGCGTCGGCGCCGACCTGGTGCTGCGCAACTCGCCGCCGGTACGGGTCTACCGACTGCGCTTCACCCCGGCCAGCCCCGCCACGGCCGAGAGGCTCGCGCCCGCGCACCGGCCGTCGAGCGTGCCGCTGACCCGCGGCATGCACATCGACTCCAACGGAGTGGCCGCCGCCGGCATCACGCTGGGCCTCGCGGCACTGGCCCGGGTGGCGCGCCCGTCGTCGAAGCTCTGGCTGCTGCCGGCGCTGGCCGCCGGGCCGGTCGCCGCGTTCTTCCGGGACCCGGAGCGCGACGTGCCGGAAGACCCGACCGCGGTGGTCGCCAGCGCGGACGGAAAGGTCCTGTCGGTGCAGCGACTGCACGACGAGCGCTTCGGCGACGGCGAGTGGCTGCGGGTCGCGGTGTTCCTGTCGGTGCTGGACGTGCACGTCAACCGTGCCCCGGTCGCGGGCAAGGTGGTGGACTACTTCGTCGCCGACGGCGGCTTCGTCAACGCGATGAAGCCGGACGCCGAACACAACGTCGCCGCGTACACCGTGCTGGACACCGCCCGTGGCACAGTGGTGGTCGCGCAGCGTACCGGGCTGATCGCCCGTCGGATCGTGCAGCGCGCGCCGATCGGCGCACTGCTGGCCAAGGGCGAGCGGTTCGGCCTGATCCGTTTCGGCTCACGGACCGACGTCTACCTGCCGGCCGACGCCGCGGACCCGCTGGTCGGGCCGGGCGACAAGGTGGTGGGCGGGTCCACGGTCATCGCCCGCTGGCGCTGACCCACGAACGTGCGAACGGGGCGCCGCTGACCAGCGGCGCCCCGTTCTCGTTGCGAAAAAATCAGGCGGTACGACGTTGCCGCAGCCAGAGCACCGGCCCGCTGACCAGGTAGCCCACCACGATCAGCGCGAACGTGAGCCGGATGTCGATGAGTGCGCCGATCACCGGGGCCAGCCACAGCCACGGCGGCAGCTTCACCAGGCGGGCGAGCTTGGCGTACGGGAAGCTCGACACCATCGCGAAGGCGAGCAGCGCGACCCCCGCGACAAGCACGGCACCGGGCACGGGCAGGCCGATCGCCACCGTCACGGCGAGCACCGCGGCCGCCATCGTGGTGGGAACGCCGCAGAAAAACCGGCCGTCCTTCGGCGAGACGTTGAAGCGGGCCAGTCGAATCGCGGCGCACGCCGCGACAAGCGCACACGCCACCGCCGCCGCGGCCGTGGAGACGGAGCCGGCGAGCGAGGCGTAGACCACCACAGGTGCGGCGAGGCCGAACGAGCACATGTCGGCCAGGGAGTCCATCTGCGCGCCGAACGGGCTGGCCACGCCCAGCCGACGGGCCAGGGCGCCGTCCAGACCGTCGAAGCCGACGCAGGCGATCAGGCAGAGCGCGGCGATCCGCACCTCACCCTGCATGGCCAGGAAGATGGCCAGCATGCCGAGCATCAGGCTGGCCAGCGTGCAGGCGTTGACCAGGCCGAACTTCATCCGGCGAGCGACGGTGCGCTCGCCGGGGAGCAGGGGGATCGACCGCGCCGAGGCCTCGTCGACGTGCGCCAGGCTCGGCATCGCCGGACTGACCGGCATGATCGCCTCGATCTCGGCTCGACCGACGCCCGACGCCGGACGGCTGAGCCGGTCCAGGCCGTAGCGACGGCGCTGCCGGTCGGCGTACCGGTGCTCGGTCGGGGTCAGGTCGGTCGCGTGCAGGTCACCGTCACGGCGACCGACCCGGACCAACAGCACCTGGCGGGCGAATGTGCTGCTGCGGCGCAACGGGCCCGCCCAGCGACGCCCTGCGGGGCGCGGACTGTCAGTAGTACGACGCCGGCGCCATGGGGCTCTCGGCACGTTTCCTCCATCACCGGATCGGCTGGCCGCCGCGGGGCGGGTGTCCGGCTGTCTCGTGCCGGACCGTGCGTGACCCGGCAGCCGTTTTGCGCGGAGTACACCATCGCATAGGGGGACATGGCTTGGCGATAGCTGCCGGCGGTACTTACATCTGGGCTAAACCGCTCGAACCGCTCGCTTATTCCCATCTCGGGCTTCACCGCCCGTTCCTCCATCATTCCCGCCTTTGACTGTACCGGAGGGTCACCAACTCGGCTCATCGAGCGGCGCGTTATCGACCACCCTGTCCGATTGCCCACTCGGCGATATCGCTCAACGGCAGGTCAAGAGCCTGGTCGCGAGTGAACCAACCCGCCCGCGCAGTCGAACCACCGGCGGATTCGGTGACCACCGCATCGGTGGGTACGTCCACCAACACCCGATAGATCACCCGTACGCCGTGCCAGTCCAGAGGCCGACCCTCCGGGCCGAGCGCGGCGGGATTGTGCAGGTTGTTCACACCGAGGATCTCCCCCACGCGGCCCCGCTGACCACCCTCCTCGACCAACTCCCGCAGCAGACCGGTGGCCGGCTGCTCACCATGATCGGTACCGCCGCCGGGGAGGTGCCACAGCCCAGCCCCGGGATAACCGGCCGCGATCTCGGTGAGCAGGATCCGCCCGGCCGGGTCGGTGACCAGCCCGTACGCCCCGAAACGCAGCCTGCGGTCGGGATGCGACGGCGGAAACGGCGCAGCAGACCGACGCGTTCCCGGCGGCAGTGGGGTAACCGGCAGGCCGAGCGCCTCGGCGGAGAACGGCGTCAGCGGCACCCGCGCCGCCTCGGCCAGGGTGAGCCAGCACGCCCGGTCGACGGCGCCGCGCCCCACGTCGTGCGGCACGCCCTCACGCAGTACGCCGTCACGCTGAACGCCGTCGCCCTGCACGCCATCACGCAGTGCGCCGTCACTCGCGGCAAGCTCGAACAGCAGCCGATCGGTGTGCAGCGCGACGGCGTCCTCCGGATAGGTGACCACGTCGGCGACCACCGCCCGGAGCTGACCGACCGTCACGGTCAACCCGACCTGCTCGGCGACCTCACGGACCACGGCACGCTCCGGGTGCTCGGCGTGCGCCACAGCACCACCGGGCAGCCGCCAAATCCCCGGGAACTCACCCCCGACCCCGTCCCGGACCACCAGCACCCGGCCCGAATCCCACAAAACTCCGTATACGCCAACCCGCCGCAGAAAGTCCATCCCCGCCAACTCCGCTCCCCCCGCCAACCGCCCGACAACATCAACCACCCCACCCGACCGCCCAGCCCAACCGCCCAGCCCAGCCCAGCCCAGCCCAGCCCAGCCGACCATCCCGTTGATCATGAGGTTATTGCCGTCTATCTCGGCGTGTCCTGACAATAACCTCATGATCGACGGACGGAGTCCGAGGATCCGCACAGGCTGCTGTCCGTTTTGGGCGTTAGGTTGGCTATGTGGCCAGTCGGCTGTGCTGCGGGGGACTGGATTGGGGATGGTCGACTCGGGTTCGTGGATGTCGGGGCATCAGGGCGCTTGGGATACCCCGACATCAGTAAAACGGAGTCGATCATCCGGTCTGTGCCGCTTCGTGGGCCTTCTCGGCGATCCCGCATTCCTCGACGGTCCGGATGGTCGCCGCACCACCCAACGCGCGGCGCCCCGGCCAGATGCGCTGCTGTCAGCGAGCGCTACCGCCGGAGACCTGTCCACTGGCGCTCGCCACCACCGGACACGCGCCCCAGCACGCAACCACCGAGCACGCGCCCGCCCGACGCGCACCACCGGCCAGTCGCCCCGGAACGCGCACCACTTCGGGCACGCGCCCCCGCACGCAACCACCGGGCACGCACCACGCACGCGCCACCACCGGGCACGGCCGTGCGGCACGCTTCAGGTGGAATGGGCCCGCGGGTTAGGTGAGCTGGGCGGCCTGGACTGCTTCGGCGGTCACCTCGGTGAGGTGGTGGGTGGGGAGGGCGCCGAGCTCCTCGCGGGCGAACCAGCGGGCTTCGCAGGTGGAGCCACCCACGTCGGCCACGGTCAGCGGGTTGGGCTGGTCGACCACGACCCGGTAGAAGGCACGCACACCGTGCCAGTCGATCGGGTAGCCCTCGGGGCCGAGCGACGCCGCGTCGCGGTGGCTGGCCACCCCGAGCAGCTCGACCAGGCGGCCGGTCTGCCCGGTCTCCTCGACCAACTCGCGGATGAGCGCCGCGCCGGGTTGTTCGCCGTAGTCGGTGCCGCCACCGGGCAGGTGCCAGCAGCCGGCGCCCGGGTAGCCGTCGGAGACCCTGGTGAGCAGCACCCGACCGGCCGGGTCGGTGCACACCGCGTACGCGGCGAAGCGCTGCGCCCGGTGCAGCCCGTCCGGACCGGGCACCGCGTAGAAGGAGGGGAACTCGGGTGCCTCGTCGGGCACCACGTCGGCCGAGGACGCGGGCAACCCGAGGGCACGCGCGGTGAACGAGCGCAGCGGCAGCTCGCTCGCCTCGTCGAGGGTGTACCAGCGGGCCAGGTCGGTGGGCCGCTCGCCGACCCGGTCGGCGAGGGTGCCGCCGCGGACCGCCACCCGGTAGATCAGCCGGTCGGTGTGGATGGTGATGCGGCGTTCCGGCAGCGCCCGCATGTCGGCGAGGACGTCGGCCAGGCCCGAGACGGCGACCGAGAGGCCCGTCTCGGCGGCGGTTTCGCGGACCACGGTGTGGTGGGGGTCCTCGCCGTGGTCGACCGCCCCGCCGGGCAGGGACCACGTGCCGGGGGTGCCGGAGCGCTCCGAGGCGCGAACCAGCAGGACTCGGCCTGTCGTATCAGCACAGACTGCGTATGCCGCGATCCTGCGGAGCGGCTCCAGCAAGGTGGTCACGGAAGCAAATTCTCCCCGGGCCGGGTTACCGGAACGGAAAAGAGTCGGATTCCTGACTGTCTGGCCCCGATCAGGGATTGGTCAGGGTAAGGATCCGGGCGGTCACCGAGGGCGGGGAGGGCACCGGCGCGGACCGTTGGGGTATGACATCGACCACCGCTCCGCACGCCCCGTACAAGCAGCTCCGTCGACCCACCACCGACCGCATGGTCGCGGGGGTCGCGAGCGGCGTCGGCCGCTACTTCGCCGTCGATCCCACACTGGTCCGGGTGGCCTTCGCGGTCACCGGCCTGCTCACCGGCGGGCTCGCGCTGCTCGCGTACCCGATCATGTGGTTTCTGATGCCCGAGGAGCCCACCGGCGCGCCGGCCTGGCCGCACTCGGCGGGCGTCGCGCCGCACGCGGGCCCGCCGCCGACCGCCGGGCCCGCGCCGGGCGGGCCGATGCCGGGGTACGCCCCGACGCCGCCCTATCCGCCGACGACCTCGTTCGACGCGCCGCCGAGCCCGCCGCACAACCCGCACGACAGCAGCCCGCCGCCGGCCGCGTGAGCGGCGCTCACTCCCACTCGATGGTGCCCGGTGGCTTGCTCGTCACGTCCAGCACCACCCGGTTGACCTCGGCCACCTCGTTGGTGATCCGGGTGGAGATCCGGGCAACGACCTCGTAGGGCAGTCGCGACCAGTCGGCGGTCATCGCATCCTCGCTGGAGACGGGTCGCAGCACCACGGGATGCCCGTAGCTGCGCCCGTCTCCCTGCACACCGACGCTGCGCACATCGGCGAGCAGCACCACCGGGAACTGCCAGACGCCCCGGTCCAGGCCGGCGGCGGTCAACTCCTCGCGGGCGATCAGGTCCGCCTCGCGGAGCAGGTCGAGGCGCTCCTGGTTGACCGCGCCGATGATCCGGATGGCCAGGCCGGGGCCCGGGAACGGGTGCCGCCAGACCATGGCCTCGGGCAGGCCCAACTCCAGGCCGAGCGCGCGGACCTCGTCCTTGAACAGGGTGCGCAGCGGCTCGACAAGGGCGAACTTCAGGTCCTCCGGCAGACCGCCGACGTTGTGGTGGCTCTTGATGTTGGCGGTGCCGGTGCCGCCGCCGGACTCGACCACGTCGGGGTAGAGGGTGCCCTGGACCAGGAACTCCACGTCGCCGTGCGAGGCGATCTCGCGGGCGGCGGCCTCGAAGACCCGGATGAACTCCCGACCAATGATTTTGCGCTTCTGCTCCGGGTCGGTCACGTCGGCCAGCGCGCCGAGGAACCTGTCGGTGGCGTCGACCACCTTCAGCTTGATGCCGGTGGCGGCGACGTAGTCCTTCTCCACCTGCTCGGCCTCGCCCGCACGCAGCAGTCCGTGGTCGACGAAGACGCAGGTGAGCTGGTCACCTACCGCCTTGTGCACGAGCGCGGCGGCGACCGCGGAATCCACCCCGCCGGACAGGCCGCAGATGACCTCCTTGTCGCCGACCTGGGCGCGGATCCGGGCAACCTGCTCGTCGATGATGTTCTCGGGCGTCCAGGTCGGCTCGATGCCGGCGATGTCGTACAGGAAGCGGGTCAGCATCTCCTGGCCGTGCGCGGTGTGCCCGACCTCCGGGTGGAACTGCACGCCGGCACGCCGACCGGCCAGGTCCTCGAAGGCGGCCACCGGAGCGCCAGCCGACTCGGCGGTCACCGTGAAGCCCTCGGGCGCCTCGGTCACGGCGTCGCCGTGGCTCATCCAGACCGGCAGGTCCGCGGGCAGGTCGCGCAGCAGCACACCCGGGTCGAGCAGGCGGGGGCGCAGCGGTGTGCCGCCGTACTCCCGGTTGCCGGTCCGCGCGACCGTGCCGCCGAGCGCCTGGGCCATCGCCTGGAAGCCGTAGCAGATGCCGAAGACCGGCACGTCGGCGCTGAAGACGCCCGCGTCGATCTGCGGCGCGTCCGGCGCGTAGACGCTGGCCGGGCCACCGGAGAGGATGATCGCGGCGGGGTTCTTCGCCAGCATCTCGACGATCGGCATCGAGTGCGGCACGATCTCGGAGTAGACCTTCGCCTCGCGAACCCGGCGCGCGATGAGCTGGGCGTACTGGGCTCCGAAATCCACCACGAGGACGGGGCGAGGCAGGCTCATGTGGGCAAAGCCTACCGACAGTCACGGCCGTGTCGGGCACGGGCCGGCCCTCCGGTGTGCCGCGGCGACGGCTCCGGGCGCAGCGGCCGGTCGGGAGGCCACCTAGCCTGTGTCAAAGCCCCTGGCCGGACGGGAGGACGGGTGTGACCGAGGTGACCGTACGGCCCTTCCGGGACACCGACGCCGAGCCGCTGGCCGTGCTCGTCGCCAGGTGCCTTCGGGAGGTCAACAGCCGCGACTACCCGGCCGACCTGATCGAACGGATGTGCGCGCACTTCGACGCGGCCCGCTTCCGCGAACTCGCCGCCGTCCGGGAGGTGTTCGTCGCCGAGCAGGGCGGGCGGGTGGTCGGCACCGTCTCCCGGGACGGCAACAAGGTCTACACGCTGTTCGTCGATCCGGACCGCGCCGGCCGGGGTGTCGGCCGCCAGCTCATGCGCCACATCGAGCGGTTGGCCGGCGCCGACGGCCACGACCACATGGAGACCGGCGCCAGCAGCACCGGGCACGGCTTCTACCACCGACTGGGCTACCACGACGTCCGGGTCAGTGAGACCGTCTTCGGGCTCAACCACATCCTCCGCAAGCCGCTGCCCTAAGGCCGCAGCGCGCCCGGGGCGTCCGCCGGCACCGCCGGGTGGTGCGGGGGTACGGGCGCGAGCCGGCGGTACGGGGAGCCGAGCGCCGGGCGGGGATCCTCCTCACCCTTGTTGGGCCAGAAGGACATGGCTCGTTCCGCCTGGGCGGTGATCGTCAACGAGGGGTTCACGCCGAGGTTGGCCGAGACCGCCGCGCCGTCGACTACGTGCAGCCCCGGGTGCCCGTACACCCGGTGCCAGGGGTCGATCACCCCGTCGGCCGGCGTCGCACCGATCACCGCCCCGCCCAGGATGTGCGCGGTCACCGGGATGTCGAACGGCTCGGTGAGCGCGCCGCCGGCGGTGCCACCGATCTCCTCGGCGAGCAGCCGGACCGCTGTGTTGCCGGCGGGGATCCAGGTCGGGCTGGGCGTGCCGTGGCCGGGGCCGGTGACCAGCCTGCGGCCGAACGCCCCGCGCCGCCACCGGGTGGTCAGCGAGTTGTCCACCGACTGCATCACCAGGGCGATCACCGTCCGTTCCGACCAGCCGCGCACCGGCAGCAACCGGGCCACCAGCCGCGGTTGCCGCACGATGCCACCCAGCCAGCGCCGCAACCGGTGCGGGCCGCCGTCGACGAGCAGTGTCTGGAGCAGTCCCATCGCGTTGGAGCCGCGCCCGTAGCGGACCGGCTCGACGTGGGTCTGCGGGTCGGGGTGGAACGAGCTGGTGATGGCCACCCCCTCGGTGTAGTCCAGGCGCTCGGAGCGGGCCCGTCGGCGGGACACCGAGGCACCGAGGATCGCCTCGGAGTTGGTCCGGGTCAGCTCGCCGAGGCGGGACGACAGCTTGGGTAGCACGTCCTCGGCCCTCATCGCGTGCAGCAGCCGTTGGGTGCCGAGCGCCCCGGCGGCGAACACCACCTGGTCGGCGTGGATCACCTGCCGCCGTTTGCGCAGCCAGGCGCCCGTGCGCTCGGTGCGCACCTCGTACCCGCCGCCGGTCGCCGGTCGGACGGCGGTCACCGTGGTCAGCGCAAGCACCGTGGCGCCCTGCCGTTCGGCCAGCCAGAGGTAGTTCTTGACAAGCGTGTTCTTCGCCCCGTGCCGGCAGCCGGTCATGCACGAACCGCAGTGCAGGCAGCCGGTGCGCTCCGGGCCGGCGCCCCCGAAGTACGGGTCGGCGACCCGCTGGCCGGGACGGCCGATGTGCACGCCCACCGGCGTGGCGTGGAAGGTGTGCCCCACCCCCATCCGCTCGGCCACCGCCCGCATGGCCCGGTCCGCGCCGGTGTCCAGGGGGTACGTGGTGACGCCGAGCATCCGCTTCGCCTGGTCGAAGTGGCCGGCCAGCTCGGCACGCCAGTCGGTGATGTCCCGCCACTGCGGGTCGGCGTAGAAGGCCGGCAGCGGCTCGTAGAGGGTGTTCGCGTAGACGAGTGAGCCGCCACCCACTCCGGCCCCGGAGAGCACCAGCACCCCACCACCTGACCGCCGTTCGGCGGGGCGGAGCAGGGTGAGCCGTTGAATGCCGTAGCAGCCCAGTTTCGGCGCCCACAGGAACCGGCGGACCCGCCAGGACGTCCGCGGGAACTCGTCGTCGGCGAAGCGCCGGCCAGCTTCCAGCACGGCGACGGAGTAGCCCTTCTCGGCCAGCCGGAGCGCGGTGACACTGCCACCGAAGCCGGACCCGATGACGACCACGTCGTACCGCATGGACGCATCATTACTCGCGAGTAGCGCTCGCGCCAGCGGCGGTTTTCGCGCGATCATGCTCCGGCCGACCGACCCGGCGCGTTCCGGCCGCAACCCGGGGTACCCGTCGGAGCGTTGAACACCTGACGGGTGGAAGGAATCCAAGATGATCCTCGGGTCGATGGCGCCACGCCGACGGTGGTTGCTGCTGGGGTTGGCGGCCCTCGCCGCCGTCGCGCTCATCGCGGCCGGCACGGTGGTGATCACCCGGCTGACCGGCGACAGCAAGCCGGGCGGCGCTCCGGTCGCCGGCTCGCCCACGCCGTCGCCGGTCGCGACGCCCACCCCGAGCCCCAGCGGTCCGCCACCGGGTGCGGACATCACCGGCCCGCTCAACCTGCTGCTCGTCGGTGTGGACACCCGGGTCAGCGTCCCCGGGTGGGAGCCGCACGCGGACGCGGTGCTCGTGCTGCACGTACCCGAGGGGTTGGGTCAGGCGTACCTCTTCTCGCTCCCCCGCGACCTGCTCGTCGACATCCCCGCGTTCCCGAAGGCCGGCTACAAGGGCGGCAAGACCAAGCTCACCCACGCGATGAGCTTCGGCAGCCGGGTGCCGGGCAAACCCAAACAACCAAGCACCGCCCAGGGGTACGAGCTGCTGCGCAGCACGGTCAGCGGATACACCGGGCTGCGCATCGACGACGGCGCGGTGCTCACGTTCAACGGATTCGACCGGCTGGTCAACGCGCTGGGCGGGGTGGACATCTACGTCGACCAGCGGGTCGAGTCGCGCCACCGGCGGCCGGACGGCAAATACCGGGAGACCGCGCCCGGCGGCTACACCGGGCCGCAGCAGGTCTACGAGAAGGGCAACCAGCACCTCAACGGCTGGCAGGCACTCGACTACGCGCGGCAGCGCTACATCACCGGCGGCGACTACGCCCGGCAGCGGCACCAGCAGCAGCTCGTCAAGGCGCTGACCCGCAAGATCCTGGACGAGGGCCTGGCCCGGCAACCGGAGCGGGTCGACCAGGTGGTCGCCGCCCTCGGCGACACCCTCGTGTACGTGGGTGGACGTCGGATCGTGGACATCGCGTACGCCGTGAGTGGGGTGCCGGAGAACCGCTTCACGCTTGTCGGCCTGCCCGGTTCCGGTGTCGGCAAGGGCAGCGCCTACCGCGGTGAACAGCTCACCACCGTCGGCCGGAAGTTCATCAGCGAACTCCGTGCCGGCCGCGCCGACGCCTACCTCGCCGCGAACCCCACCCTGGTCGTCCGGAACTGACCCCGGTCAGAGCCGCTTGGGCAGGGCCGGCTTCGTGGTGCCGTAGAGCCAGGCGGCGAACACCGCGTCGAGCTGCTTGCCGGAGACGCGTTCGGCGAGCGCCACGAACTCGGCAGTGGTGGCGGTGCCGTTGCGCTTCTCCGCCGCCCAGGTCTTGACGATCTCGAAGAACGCCTTGTCCCCGACGGACACCCGCAGGGCGTGCAGCGTCATCGCGCCACGCTGGTAGACCGACTCGCTGAACAGCTCCTTCGCCCCCGGCTTGCCCGGCGGCGTCTTCCACACCTTCGCCGATGCCCCGACGTACCGGCTGTCGAACTCCTCCTTGGCCGTGGACTTCCTGGTGTGCTCGGCCCAGAGCCACTCCGCGTACGTCGCGAAGCCCTCGTTGAGCCAGATGTCCTCCCAGGTGCCCAGGGAGACGCTGTCCCCGAACCACTGGTGCGCCAGCTCGTGGGCAACCACCTCGGTGTTCACACCGCTCGCGAAGAATCCCGCCGAGTAGACCGGACGGCTCTGCGTCTCCAGCGCGTAGGAGATCCGGTTGTCCGCGATCACCACACCGCCGTACGCGTCGAACGGGTACGGCCCGAACAGCGTCTCCAGGTAGTCGGCGACCTTCGTGGTCTCGGCGATCGACGAATCCGCGGAGCCGTTCGCCGCGATCGCGACCGCGCTGTAGACCGGCTTGTCCCGGTGCGTGGCCGTGGTGATCCGGAACTCGCCGATCACGAGCGTGCTCAGGTAGCTGACCATCGGCGACTTCTCCGACCACTTCCAGGTGGTCCACCCGGCCGTGCTGGCCTTGCCGCCGGGAACGCCGTTGCTGACCGCGGTGAGACCGTCGGGGACGGTGATCTCGAAGTCGTACGCGGCCTTGTCGGACGGGTGGTCGTTGACCGGGAACCAGGTGCTGGCCGACTCGGGCTGCCCCAGCGCGATGGCGCCGTCGGGGGTGTGCAGGAATCCACCCGTACCGAGGGTCTCGTTCCGCAGCGGCTTCGGCACGCCCTCGTAGGCGATCTCGGCGACGAACCCGTTGCCGTTGACCAGGCCGGAGGCGGGCTTGATCACCAGCTCGTTCCGCTCCCGGCGGTGCGTCGCCGGCGCACCGTTCACGGTGACCGCGGTGACGGTGAGGCCGGCGAGGTCGAGGTTGAACGTCGACAGGTCCGCCGTCGCGGTGGCCTGCACGCTTGTCGTACCTGTCAGTCGGTCCTTCGCCGGGTCGTAGCGCACCTTGACCACGTACCGCGCCACGTCGTAGCCGCCGTTGCCGTAGCTCGGGAAGTAGGCGTCGCCGGCCCCTGGCGCGCCCGCGGTGAACGTCCGCGACGGCGACGGCGACGCGCTCGGCGACGGCACGGCCTCGGGGCCGGTCGAGTCGCACCCGGACAGTACGAGTGCCCCGGTCGCCAGCAGAGCCGCGCCCCTGCGCAGTCCGCGCCGCGTCACCCGCATCCCACACCCTCCCCGTGACGGCCTACGCCGCTCCCCGCGAGCGGGCCTGTCCCCGCCGTCCCCGGGCGGCAGCATATCGACAGGCCATCGCGGCCCCGTCACGGCAGTGTGGGCGCTGAACCACCCACCAACCAGGAGTCGAAGAGCGGTCGGAGCTGCCGCCCCGCCACCCGCTCGGCAAGCGCGACGAGGTCCGCGGTGGTCGCGTTGGCCGCCGCCCGCTCGGTGGTCCAGGTCCGCAGGATGCGGAAGAACACCTCGTCACCGACGGTCCGGCGCAACGCGTGCACGGCCAGCGCCCCGCGCTTGTAGACGGCGGTGCCGAACATCCGCTCCCGGCCCGGCTCGACCGACGGCTGCGACCAGTCGGTCGCCGCGTACTGAAGCTCGAAGTTGCGCTGGGCGGTCCGGCCGCCGTCGTGTTCCTCCCACAGCCACTCCGCGTAGCTGGCGAAGCCCTCGTTCAGCCAGATGTCGCTCCACCTGCCCACCGACACGCTGTCGCCGAACCACTGGTGCGCCAACTCGTGCGCCACAACGCTCGGGTTGGGCCGGTCGCCGGTGAAGAACGCCGGCCCGTAGACCGGGCGGGACTGGGTTTCCAGCGCGTACCCGACCCGGTCGTCGGCGACCACGATCCCGCCGTACGAGTCGAACGGGTACGGGCCGAAGCGACTGGCCAGGAAGTCGGCGATCGCACCGGTGCGGGCCAGGGAGCTGGCCGCGCCGCCGGTCGGGGGCAGGCTCGCCGCCACCGCGGTGACCATCGGCCGGCCCGCGTGCGTGCCGGTCACCACCCGGTAGTCGCCGATCACAAGCGTGGTCAGGTAGCTGGCCATCGGGGTGCGCTCCGACCAGTGCCAGGTGGTCCAGCCGTCGGCGCTGGTCTTCGGCCCGGGCACTCCGTTGCTCAGCGCGGCCAGGCCGTCCGGGACGGTGACCCCCAGGTCGTAGCTGGCCTTGTCCGACGGGTGGTCGTTGACCGGGAACCAGGTGGCGGCCGAGTCGGGTTGGCCGAGCGCGACCGCGCCGTCGGCGGTGTGCAGGAAGCCGCCGCTGCCCAACGACCCGTCCACGACGGCGGTGGGCACGCCCGCGTAGTCGACGGTCACGGTGAACTGCCGGCCACGCGGGAGTCCGTCGCGCGGGGTCACCACCAACTCGCCGTCGTCGCGGCGGTGGTCGGCCCGCGCGTCGCCCACCCGGACCGCGCTCACGGCCAGGCCGGCCAGGTCCAGATTGAACCGGGACAGGTCCTGGGTGGCCGTGGCGGTGATGACGGCTCGACCGGTCAGCCGATCGGTCGACGGGTCGTAGCGGACGTCCAGGCCGTAGTGGGTGACGTCGTAGCCGCCGTTGCCGCGCCCCGGTACGTACGGGTCACCGGCGTCGGCCGCGCCGGGCCGGAACCCGTCCCGGTGCTCGCCCGTACAACCGGCCAACACCAGCCCGATGACGCAGGTCAGCGCGGTGGCCAGCCGGGTGCCGGCGCGCGTCCGTCCGGTCCGGACCATGCAGACTCCTCACGCGCGGGGTCCCGAGTCAGGACGAGCGTAGCCAGCGGGGCCGGCCCTGCGGCCGGCCTTTGTTGGATTCCCGGCGCAACGCACCGAAGGCCGACCCCGCACCGCGCGGGGCCGGCCCTTCCGGCGTCTGACGGATCGGTCAGCGGTCGAGGACCAGGCCGACCTTCTGGAACTCCTTCAGGTCGCGGTAACCGCACTTGGCCATCGCCCGACGCAACCCACCGAACAGGTTGAGCTGGCCGTCGGCCTCGTCCGCCGGACCGAAGAGCAGCTCCTCCATCGACCCGAGCGGGTCACCGGCCACCTCGAACGCGCCCCGGGGCAGCGACGGGTGGCTCGCCGCCGAGTGCCACCAGGCGCCACCGGCGGGCGCCTCCTCGCAGAGCGACAGCGGCTCACCGAGCATCACCGCGTCCGCGCCGCAGCCGAGCGCCTTGGCGATGTCGCCGGACGTCTGGATGTCACCGTCGGCGATCAGGTGCACGTACCGGCCGCCGGTCTCGTCGAGATAGTCGCGACGGGCCGCCGCGGCGTCGGCGATCGCGGAGGCCATCGGCACCCGGATGCCGAGCACCGACTCGGTCGTCGACCACTCGTCGCCACCGATGCCCACGATCACCCCGGCCGCGCCGGTACGCATCAGGTGCAGAGCCGTCTTGTAGTCCGTGCAGCCGCCGACGATCACCGGTAGGTCGAGGTCGGCGATGAACTCCTTGAGGTTCAGCGGCTCGTCGGTGGTCGACACGTGCTCGGCCGACACGATGGTGCCCTGGATGACCAGGATGTCCACCCCGGCGTCCAGGATCACCGGCGCCAGCGCCAGGGTGTGCTGCGGGGAGACCCGCACCGCCACCGTGCTGCCGCCGGCCCGCAGCTCGCGCACCCGCTCGGCGATCAGGTCCGGGCGGATCGGCTCCGCGTACACCTCCTGGAGCCGCTTGGTGGCGCGGGCCTCCTCGTCGAGGCCGGCCAGCTCGTCCAGCACCTTCGTCGGGTTCTCGTAGCGGGTCCACAGACCCTCGACGTTGAGCACGCCGAGACCGCCGAGCTGACCGAGCCGCACCGCCGACGACGGGCTCATGGTGGCGTCGGAGGGGTGGCCGACACACGGAATGCCGAACGGGTACGCGTCGAGCTGCCAGGAGGTCGACACGTCGTCGACGTCCCGGGTGCGGCGGCTCGGCACGATGGCGATGTCGTCCAGGTGGTAGCCGCGCTGCGCGGTCTTGCCCAGCCCGATCTCGACCACGTCACGCATGGGGGACTCCAGGTGGTTGGGGGTGTTGGATCAGCGGGTGTGGTAGTTGGGCGCCTCGACGGTCATCTGGATGTCGTGCGGGTGGCTCTCCTTCAGCCCGGCCGCGGTGATCCGGATGAGCTGGCCCCGGCGGTGCAGATCGGGGATGTTCTCCGCACCGGCGTATCCCATGGCAAGTCGCAACCCGCCGACCAACTGGTGCGCCACCCGGGAGAGCGGCCCCCGGTAGGGCACCTGGCCTTCCACGCCCTCCGGGACCAGCTTGTCGTCGCTGAGCACGTCCTGCTGGAAGTAGCGGTCCTTGCTGTACGACTTGGCCTGGCCCCGGGACTGCATCGCGCCGAGCGACCCCATCCCGCGGTACGTCTTGAACTGCTTGCCGTTGACGAAGATCAGCTCGCCGGGGCTCTCCTCGCAGCCGGCCAGCAGGCTGCCGAGCATCACCGTGTCGGCGCCGGCCACCAGGGCCTTGGCGATGTCGCCGGAATACTGGATGCCACCGTCGCCGATCACCGGCACGCCGGCCGGACGGGCGGCCCGAGCCGCCTCCATGATCGCGGTAACCTGCGGCACGCCGACCCCGGCGACGATCCGGGTGGTGCAGATCGCGCCCGGTCCCACGCCCACCTTGACGCCGTCGGCACCGGCGTCGACGAGCGCCTTCGCGCCCGCGTACGTGGCCACGTTGCCGCCCATGACGTCGACCGCGACGTCGGCCTTGAGCCGGCGGACCATGTCCAGCACGGCCCGCTGGTGACCGTGCGCGGTGTCCACGATCAGCACGTCGACGCCCGCGTCGACGAGGGCGCGGGCCCGCTTGTACGCGTCCTCACCCACACCGATGGCGGCGGCGACCCGGAGGCGGCCGGCGTCGTCCTTGCTGGCGTCCGGGTACTGCTCGCTCTTGGTGAAGTCCTTGACGGTGATCAGGCCACGCAGCCGGCCCGAGTCGTCGACGATCGGCAGCTTCTCGACCTTGTGCTGGCGCAGCAGCGCCAGAGCGTCGTCCTTGCTCACGCCGACCCGGGCGGTGATCAGCGGGGTGTGGGTCATGATCTCGCGGACCGGAGTGTTCGGCTCCGAGACGAACCGCATGTCCCGGTTGGTGACGATGCCGACCAACTGACCGTCGCCGTCGACCACCGGAACGCCGGAGATGCGGTAACGCCCGCACAGCTCGTCGACCTCGCGCAGGGTGTCGTCCGGGCTTGCGGTCACCGGGTTGGTGATCATGCCGGACTCGGACCGCTTGACCAGGTCGACCTGGAGCGCCTGGTCCTCCAGGGAGAGGTTGCGGTGCAACACGCCGATGCCGCCCTGACGGGCCATGGCGATCGCCATCCGGGCCTCGGTCACCGTGTCCATCGCGCTGGACAGCAGCGGAATGGACAGCTCGATGTTGCGGGTGAGCTTCGTCCGGGTGTTGACCCGGCTGGGCACCACGTCCGACTCGCCCGGCTGCAACAGCACGTCGTCGAAGGTGAGGCCGAGCGGAACCACCCGCGCAGAGCCGGCCGGCAGCTCGGGCAGGTGGCCGCCCAGGTCGGCGTGCTCGACGCCGGCCGGAAGATCGGTGCTGGGCGAATTTTCCACGATTGCTCCCCTGAGCTGCTCGGATGGGCTTCAGCGAGGTGGCGCGGGCGGGCACCGGAGCGCGCCACGGTGCCGGCACGTCGCCTCATCGTACCCAGTGAGCTGGGCGACCCGTCCGTGGCAGGCCGGGCCGGTGCAAGGCCGGGGGGCGGACGTTCGCGCCGCGTTGGGTCTACGGTGAGGGGGTGCACGACGAGCCCATCGACCCGTTCAACGGCGACCCGGCCGATCCGACCGCGGGTCTGGATGACCCGGGCGATGACGCGACGCCGGATCCGCTGACCGACGTCGAGCGGCAGGATGTGCTGGAAGACCTCGCCGACCTGGAGATATACCAGGCTCTGCTGGCCCCGATCGGGGTTCGCGGCCTGGTGATCGAATGCGAGGACTGCCGAGAGCCGCACTACTTCGACTGGGACCTGCTCCGCGGCAACCTCCGGCACCTGCTCAACTCCGGTCGGCCGCGGGTGCACGAGCCCGCGTACGACCCCGACCCGGATCACTACGTGACCTGGGACTACGCCCGGGGGTACGCCGACGGGGTGCACGACACCCTGACCGAGGGCACCGACGACGAGCCGGGCACCCCCACCGCCACGGAGTGACCGCGGCGGTCACGGAGTGACCGCGGCCCGCCTCAGGCGACCAGGCCGGCTCGGAAACCCGCTGCCACCGCGTGCGCCCGGTCCCGAGCGCCAAGCTTGCGGAACAACCGGCGGGCGTGCGTCTTGACGGTGTCCTCCGACACGAACAGCTCCCGACCGATCTCCGCGTTGCTCTTGCCCTCGGCCATGCCGAGCAGCACCTGAAGCTCGCGCTCGGTGAGCCCGATCGACGCCCGACTGGGCCGGGCGTTCGGGGCGGGTCGGGCCGGATCGGCCTGGTCCGCCGACGACTCGCCGTTCGCCGCCTCGGCCTCGTCGTCACCCCGCTGCACCGGCACCGACGGCACACCCGCCTGCCCCTCGCCGGGCGTGGCCGCCCAGCCGGGATCGCCGGAACCACGCGGTGACGGCCCCGAGCGACCGGAGCCACCCACTGCCGCGGCGTCCCGGGCGGGATCGGTGATCCGCTGCCGCGACGCCCGTCCGGGGGCGGTGAGCAGCAGCAGCGCCTTCGCCACCGCGCTGGTCAGGTCGTGGTCGACATTCTGGATGAGGCCCCGGGCCCCAGCGCTGATGGTGGCCGCCGCGGCCTCGGACTCCTCGGTGCCGAGCAGCAGCACCGCGGCCTGCGGCGCGCGAGCCAGCACCCGACGGACGAAGCCGGCGCTGTCCGGCCGGGTGAGGGCCGTGTCGGCCAGCACCACGTCAGCCGGTCGCTCGGCGAGCCGCAGCATCACCTCAGGATCGGAGACGGCGGTACGAACGATTGCGGACAACCCCAGCCGCGCGGCAGCAGAAGTAAGGTGCTGGGCCGCGAGTGGTGTCCGAACGCACACAAGAACGGTACGCACTGTGGTCTCCTCTCCGCCAACGAGCAGACCATGGCGGGGTCGGCTGGGGAGGGGGTTCCCGGCAATCCTTCGAACTTTTCCGACAGTTGGTGCAAAAGCCGCAATTTCTAGGACGTTTTCGATCACAGACGTGTGAGCCGTCAACAGTCCGGGTACCGGGAGGTCCAGGCCGGGAACGGTGCGCCTGCGCGGCCCGCCGCCCGGATGCCGGCCACATGGATTCTCGCGGAGCCGCGCGGGAGGAGGGGTGCTGATGTCGAACGTACGTAGACTGCCCGGACCCATCGTCGATCTCTGGGACTGGCAGCGACTCGGTGCCTGCCGGGGCCGGGACAGCACCCAGTTCTTCCACCCCGACGGTGAACGAGGCTCCTCCCGACTGCGTCGCGAATCGGCCGCCAAGGCAGTCTGTCGTGCCTGCCCGGTCCGAGCGGAGTGCGCCGCGCACGCCCTGTCGGTCCGCGAGCCCTACGGCGTCTGGGGCGGCTTCAGCGAGTCGGAGCGACTCCGACTGCTCGCCGTCGGCTGGGAGGACCTGGCCGACCGCCGGCACGCCCGAGTCGACGTCGCACGACTGGAGGCCCGACTGGGCCGCCCACACAAGTCGACGGTCCCGGCCCAACGCCACGTCGCCTGACCCCACACGTCCCGAACCGCGCCTCCGCCCCGGAGGCGCGGTTTCGTGTCGCCTGACCGGCACTGGCTTGATCGACCCCACGCCGAGGCGGGCGGCGACGAGGGACGCGGGGCTTTGTCCGGTCCGGGGCGTTCGGACTCGATGTAGGGCATAGGCTCTGGGCGGTATGCGTCATTTGTCCAGTGACCGGTCGCACCTGCGGGCCGGAATCATGGCCGGGCCGAGGTCGTTACATACCCTGACGATCGCAGCACCGCCTACCGCCCGCCCGACCCGCAGGGGTTGGGACGCTGGTCCCGCAGGTCGGAATGCTGACCCGGGCCCGGTCGTTACAGTCCCCACGAACGACCGCGGGCATCGCCTCGACGAGCGTGCCGGAAGGTGGGCCGCCCCCCGGAATGACCCCGGCCCCCCGGTCGTTACAGCTGGACCCGGCGCCACGGGCCCCCGCTCGTAGGCCGCCGCCCTCGGCGCCACGAGCCTCCGCTCGCAGGTCGCCGACCCCGAAGACTTTCCCCTTGTTTGTGCAGCGCCGGACGAGGTGCTCACACCCGTGCCGCCGACCCCTGTTGTGGTGGCTGGGTGTTCCTACCCCCGAAGGAGCTACCCCCATGAACACGATCATGCGTAAGAGTGTGCTGTCCGTTGCTGGTCTCGCGTTCGCCGGTGGTGTCTTCGCCGGTCCGATCGCCGCCCACGCCGCCACCCCGGTCGACACCAAGCCGGTCGCCGCCGCGGTGCAGAGTGCCGCGCCGAAGCCGCAGGGCGACCAGTCGCACATCAACCTCACCGACGAGAAGACGGCCAACGTCAAGGCGATCATCGCCGCCACGAAGAAGGCTGGCCTGCCCGAGCGCGCCGCGGTCATCTCGATCGCGACGAGTCTGCAGGAGTCGAAGCTGGAGAACCTGGGCCACCTCGGCGACGCCAACGACCACGACTCGCTGGGCCTGTTCCAGCAGCGCCCGTCCAGTGGTTGGGGCAGCCCGGAGCAGATCACCGACCCGGAGTACTCCACCACCGCGTTCCTCAAGGGCCTCAAGCAGGTCGACGGTTGGCAGGACATGCCCCTGACCGACGCCGCGCAGACCGTCCAGGTCTCCGCCTACCCCGACGCCTACGCCCAGTGGGAACAGCAGGCCACCGACCTCGTCAACCAGCACTGGAACAGCTGACCACCGCACCACCGCACCACCGCACCACCAGCACGACACCGACCGCCGGCCGGCGCCCCGCAACTCGGGTGCCGGCCAGCGGCGCTTCCGGGTCTGGCCGGCATGACGGGTGGCGACGCGCCCGCTGCCCGGCACTACCCCCGCCCCAATGCCGACTGCGAGGAGATCCGCGAAGCACGAAGCCCGGGGCACGAAGCCCGGGGCACGAAGCCCGGCGCGCGGGGCACGGCGCGCGGGGCACGGCGCACCGCGCGCGAGGAACGACCCCGGCCGCTCAGCGAACGGTGACGGTGACGGTGTGCCAGCCGGTTGCGCCGTCCGGTGCGACGGCCTGCGTACGCTCGGTCTGGGTTTGGCCGGTCGCGTCCGTCGCACGGACCTGGAGTCGGTGCTCGCCAGGCGTGGCGTCCCAACGCCAGGACCACTGCACCCAGGTGTCCACCGACACGGTCGGGGCAAGCTCCGCCTGCTGCCAGCCTCCGCCGTCGACGCGTACCTCGACCCGGCTGATGCCCCGGTGTTGCGCCCAGGCCACACCGGCGACGGTGACCGAGCCGGCGGTCAGCCGGTTACGTCCCCGGGGCGCGTCGATCCGCGACTGGGTCTTGATCGGCCCCTGGGCGGACCAGCCGCGGGGCACCCAGTACGCGTCGAAGTCGGCGAACCTGGTCAGTTCCAGCTCGGTCACCCACTTGCAGGCTGACACGTAACCGTAGAGGCCGGGCACCACCATCCGGACCGGGAAGCCGTGCTCGACCGGCAGTGGCTCACCGTTCATGCCGACGGCCAGCAGCGCGTCCCGCCCGTCGCGCAGCGCCGCGGTGGGGGTGCCGCAGGTCCAGCCGTCGACCGACCGGCCGACGACCTGGTCGGCATCGTCGTCCGGGTCGACCTCGTCCAGCAACTCCCGAAGGGGTACGCCGAGCCAGCGGGCGTTGCCGATCAGGTCCCCGCCCACCTCGTTGGAGACGCAGGCCAGCGTGACGTACCGCTCGACGAGCGGACGGGCCAGCAGGTCCGCGTAGCTGTAGGTGCGCTCGGTGCCGACCCGCCCGTGGATACGCAGCCGCCAGGTGTCCGGATCCACCTGGGGCACCACCAGCGCGGTGTCGATCCGGTAGAACCCGAAGTTCGGGGTGACGTACGGCGCGAGCTGTGCCACCGCGAGGTCCGCGCCGGCCGGCACGGCCGGTGCGGGGGCGACCGGCGCGGGTAGCCGGATCGCCTCCCGGGCGGCGGACACTCCGCGCCGGCCGGCGAGCCAGCGCCCACCGAGACCGGCCACCACGGCCGTGCCGAGCAACACCCCGCTCCCGGTGAGGAAGCGTCGCCGCGACTCGGGGTCGACTCCCGCAGCCCCATCCGGCTCGTTCGCCGCTACGGATTGCCCGCCCGGCGCCACCGGCACCGGCGGGGCAGGCGGCACCGGACCAACCGGCCCAGCGGGCGACGTCGGCAAGCCCTCGGGCGTCGGCGAGGACGGCTCGGCCCCCGACCCCCGCACCCCGCCCGCAGACGGCGCCGACCCGGCGGACGGCACGGTCGGCGTGGGTGGTGACCAGGGCCAGGGGTTCAGCTCGAACGGGCCGGCGATGAACAACCAGAGCACCAGGGCGCCGAGGCCGGCACCGACGAGCGACGGCAGCGCGTCGGCCGCGTCCGCACCGGGGCGGGTCACGGCGGCGGCCACCCCGATGGCGCCGAACGCGGCGATGCCGGCAAGGCCGAATGCCAGCCGGCGGACCGCCAGCATGCCGAACAGTGCGGCGAACGCTCCCAGCAGCAGGCCGGTGCCGACCAGCAGTGCGATCTTGTCGGCGGTGCCGAAGAGGTCGATGGCGAGTTGCTTCAGCGACTCGGGGACGGCGTCGACGACCACCCCGCCGACCGCGACCAAAGGCGCCGACCGGGGGCCGGTCAGCACTGCCACCGGCTCGGCGATTCCGATCGCGACGGCGGCGGCTGTCACTCCGGCCAGCGCGGCGTAGCGCCGCGACGTGGTGCTCATCGGCCCAGTGTGCGCGATCTTCCTGCCCGGTAGCCAACAACGTCAGCGTTCGGTAATGACCCGCGCGGACGAACGGGGCGCACCGTCGTACGACGGTGCGCCCCGCAACGGGTGTCGCTCTACCGGATCAGAAGCCCGGGCCGTGCTGGTGGCCGTGACCGTGGCCGTGGCCGCCGCCGGCGGCCGGCTCGGCCTGCTCCGGCTTCTCCACCACGAGGCTCTCCGTGGTGAGCAGCAGGCCGGCGATCGAGGCGGCGTTGGTGACCGCGTTGCGGGTCACCTTCACCGGGTCGATGATGCCGGCCTTGACCAGGTCGACGTACTCGCCCTTGGCGGCGTCGAGGCCGTTGCCCCACTTCAGGTCGGCGACCTTCTGCGTCACGACGTAGCCGTCGTGACCGGCGTTCTGCGCGATCCAGCGCAGCGGCTCGACGAGCGCCTTGCGCACGACCGAGACACCGATCTTCTCGTCACCGGTGAAGCCCAGGTCGTCGTCGAGCACCGAACGGATCTGCACCAGGGCGGCGCCGCCGCCGGGGACGGTGCCCTCCTCGACCGCAGCCTTGGTCGCCGCGATGGCGTCCTCGATGCGGTGCTTGCGCTCCTTCATCTCGACCTCGGTGGCCGCGCCCGCCTTGATGACGGCGATGCCACCGGAGAGCTTCGCCAGCCGCTCGGCCAGCTTCTCCCGGTCCCAGTCGGAGTCGGAGGCCTCGATCTCCTTGCGGATCTGGGACACCCGGTCGGCGAGGTCGGCCTTCTGGCCGCCGCCGTCGACGATCGTGGTGTTTTCCTTGTCGACCACGACGCGCCGAGCGGTGCCGAGCACCTCCAGGCCGACCTGGTCGATCTTGTAGCCCAGCTCCGGGGCGACCAGCTCGGCGCCCGTGGAGATCGCGATGTCCTGGAGCATCGCCTTGCGCCGGTCACCGAAGCCCGGGGCCTTGACCGCGCAGACCTTGAGGGTCTTGCGCAGCGAGTTGACCACCAGGGTGGAGAGCGCCTGGCCGTCCACGTCCTCGGCGATGATCAGCAGGGGCTTGCTGTTCTGCAGGACCTTCTCCAGCAGCGGCAGCAGCTCTTCGATCGCCGAGATCTTCTGGGTGGTGACCAGGATGTACGCGTCCTCGAGGACGGACTCCTGGCTCTCCAGGTCGGTGACGAAGTTCGGCGAGATGAAGCCCTTGTCGAACTGGAGACCCTCGGTCACGTCCAGCTCGGTGGTGAGCATGGAGCCTTCCTCGACGGTGATGACACCGTCGCGGCCGACCCGCTCCATCGCCTCGGCGATCAGGTCGCCGATCGTGGCGTCCTGCGCGGAGATCGTCGCCACGTTCGCGATCGACTCCTTGCTGGTGACCTCGGCGGCCTTGCCGAGCAGCGCCTCGGAAACCTTTGTGGCCGCCGCGTCGATGCCCCGCTTGAGGCCGGCCGGGTTGGTCCCGGCGGTCACGTTGCGCAGGCCCTCGCGAACCATCGCCTGGGCCAGCACGGTCGCGGTGGTGGTGCCGTCGCCGGCGACGTCGTTGGTCTTGGTCGCCACCTCCTTGACCAGCTGCGCGCCAAGGTTCTCGTACGGGTTGGTGAGCTCGATCTCCTTGGCGATGGTCACACCATCGTTGGTGATCGTCGGCGCACCGAATTTCTTGTCCAGGACGACGTTGCGCCCGCGCGGGCCGAGGGTGACCTTGACCACGTCCGCGAGGGCGTTGACACCGTGCTCCAGCAGGTGCCGGGCGTCGTCCGAGAAGCTCAGGATCTTCGCCATTTATGTCCCTTCGAAGCGCCATTGCCCCGGCCCGGCGAGCCGGACCGGGGCAGTGGCACTGATCGGTTGCTTACTTCTCGATGACCGCGAGGACGTCGCGGGCGGAGAGCACCAGGTACTCCTCGCCGGCGTACTTGACCTCGGTGCCGCCGTACTTCGAGTAAAGGACGGTGTCGCCGACCTGCACGTCAACCGGAACCCGGTTGCCGTTGTCGTCGACGCGCCCCGGGCCCACAGCGAGGACAGTGCCCTCCTGCGGCTTCTCCTTGGCGGTGTCGGGGATCACGATGCCCGACGCCGTGGTGGTCTCAGCCTCGTTCGCCTGGACCACGATGCGGTCCTCGAGCGGCTTGATCGCAACCTTGGTCGCGGTAGTCACGGGCATACCCTCCTGGGGTACTGGTTTCGTTGCTGGTCGGCGGGGCCAACCAGCGTCAATCTGCCTCATGCCACCGGGCGGGACCGTCGTCGCGGGTGCCGGTCCGCCTGGCGTGCGCACCCGGGTCGCGAGACCCGGAAGCTGGCACCCTCAGGGTGAGAGTGCTAATCGCAGGTTATTCCGTGGCTAGCACTCCGTCAAGGAGAGTGCCAGCGAGTCGCGCCCCGCCAGCCCGGTTTTCCGGGTCCACCCGGACAATGACCGGGTGGATCTCGATCAGCTGGCGGCGCTGCGTACCCCCGAGGGGTCGGCCGCGCTCACGGCGGCGGCCGGGCTGGCCGGCGGTGATCCGCTGGCCGCGGCGTCGGCGCTGCGCGCGGCCGGGGTGCCGCCGACGTTGGCCGCGGCGGCGCTCACCCAGGCCGAGCTGCGGCACCGCGCGGTCGGCAAGTTCGGCCCGGCCGCCGCCGGGATGTTCCTCACCCGCCCCGGGCTGGAGCAGGCCACCCGCCGGGTGGTCGCGGATCGTCGGGCCGCCCGGCTGTCCGCGGCCGGCGTCCGCACCCTGGCCGACCTGGGCTGCGGCCTCGGCGCGGACGCGCTGGCCGCCGCCCGCGCCGGCATCCGGGTGTACGGGGTGGAGGCCGACCCGCTGACCGCCGCGATGGCCGCCGCCAACGCCGCGGCGGCCGGGCTGGCCGAGCTGTTCACCGTCGAGTGCGGCGATGCCACCGCGTTCGACGTCTCCCGCGTCGACGGGGTCTTCTGCGATCCGGCCCGCCGCTCGACCGGCACCGGTCGGCGGATCTTCGACCCGCGCGCCTACTCGCCGCCGTGGGATTTCGTCACCGGGCTGGCCGAGCGGGTGCCGCGCACAGTGGTGAAGGTGGCCCCGGGCCTGGACCACGCGCTCATTCCGGCCGGCGCGGAGGCGGAGTGGGTAGGCGTGGACGGCGACCTGGTGGAGGCCGCGCTCTGGTGCGGCGAGCTGGCGGAGGTGCCCCGCCGCGCCACGCTCTACCGCGCGGAGACCCGGCGCCAGCTCACCGGCTCGGGTGCTGACGAGGCCCCGGTCGGGCCGCCCCGGCGTTACCTGTACGACCCGGACCCGGCGGTCATCCGCGCGCACCTCGTCGCCGAGTTGGCCGCCGAACTGGACGCCACTCTCGGCGACCCGAGCATCGCCTACCTCTACGCGGACCTGCCGACCCGCACCCCGTACGCGCGCTGCCTGGAGATCACCGACGTGCTGCCGTTCTCGCTCAAGCGCCTGCGGGCGTTGCTGCGCGAGCGCCGGGTGGGCCGGGTGGAGATCCTCAAGCGGGGTTCGGCGCTCACCCCGGAGCAGCTCCGGCGGGACCTGCGGCTTTCCGGCGACGCGGCGGCGAGCCTGGTGCTCACCCGGGTCGCGGGCGCACCGACCGTGCTGATCGGTCGGCCGGTCGACTAGCGTCGCCGGTGTGGCGGGACAGGGCACACCGGCGACGGCGCTGTTGGTCAAGCGCGGGGTCGCGCATCGCACGCATCCCTATCGGGTGTCGCCGGACGCCCCGAACTACGGCGCGCTGGTCGCGGTGGCGCTGGGCGTGGCACCGGAGCGCGTCTTCAAGTCGTTGGTGACCGAGGTCGACGGCGCGCTCACCGTGGCGGTCGTTCCGGTCACCGGCGAGCTGGATCTCAAGGCGCTCGCGGCGGCGGTCGGTGGGAAGCGGGCGGCGCTTGCCGACCGGACGGTCGCCGAGCGGGCCACCGGCTACGTACGCGGCGGGATCAGCCCGCTCGGGCAGCGTAAGCGGCTGCCCACGGTGCTCGACGACTCCGCGTCGGACTTCCCGACGATCTATGTCTCGGCTGGTCGACGTGGTCTGCAACTCGAGTTGGCCGCGGCGGATCTGGTGGCGTTGACGGACGCCCGCACCGCGCCGCTCCAGGCCCGCTGACGACAGTCGTTACGTCGGCGCCCCCGTGGGATACCCACGGAGTAACAGTCGCGTTGCTGAATTGTTATCGCTCCCAACAAACTAGGCACCTGCGCGGTCTTGTGGAGCCGGTGTGACGCGAAATACGTTGCCGGACACAACAAAACAACACCTCCCCCACCACGAAAGGACCCTGCACATGCGTAAGGGGATCCTCACCATCGCCGCCGTGGGCCTGCTGACAACCGGCGGGCTGACCGCCTGTAGCGACGACTCCGGCACCGGCTCGGCCGACTCCAAAAAGACTCCCAAGATCGGCGTGATCCTTCCGGACAGCAAGTCCTCCCCCCGCTGGGAGACGGCGGACCGCCGCTTCCTGGAGGAGGCGTTCAAGGCCGCCAACGTCAAGTACGACATCCAGAACGCCCAGAACGACAAGGCCGCCTTCCAGACCATCGCCGACCAGATGATCACCAGCGGCGTCACCGCCCTGATGATCGTCAACCTGGACTCCGGCACCGGCAAGGCCGTGCTCGACAAGGCCAAGTCGCAGGGCGTCGCCACCATCGACTACGACCGGCTCACCCTCGGCGGCTCCGCCCAGTACTACGTCAGCTTCGACAACGAGACCGTCGGCAAGCTCCAGGGCGAGGGTCTGGCGAAGTGCCTGACCGAGAAGAACGCCAAGAACCCGGTCGTGGCGTACCTGAACGGCTCCCCCACCGACAACAACGCCACCCTGTTCAAGGCCGGATACGACTCGGTGCTCAAGCCGAAGTTCGACTCCAAGGAATACACAAAGGGCCCGGACGACGCCGTGCCGGGCTGGGACGGCCCCACCGCCGCGACCATCTTCGAGCAGCAGCTCACCGCGACCAAGGGCAAGATCGACGGCGTGCTGGCCGCCAACGACACTCTCGGCAACGCCGCCATCTCGATCCTGAAGAAGAACAAGATCAACGGCAAGGTGCCGGTGACCGGGCAGGACGCCAGCGTGGAGGGCCTGCAGAACATCCTCGCCGGTGACCAGTGCATGACCGTCTACAAGGCGGTTCGGGAAGAGGCCAAGGCCGCCGCGGACCTGGCCATCGCGCTGGCCAAGGGCGAGCAGAAGGACACCGGCAAGTCGGTGAAGGACGGTGACCGCGACGTCCCCTCGGTGCTGCTCACCCCGAAGGCCATCTACAAGGACAACGTCAAGGACGTCATCGCCGACGGTTACGCGACCAAGGAGCAGGTCTGCACCGCGGCGTACGCCAAGTTCTGCACCGAAGCCGGCATCAGCTGACGGACGTCGCAGTACCCGCCGGGACGACCATCGCCGCCCGGCACGGGAGCACCCTCCCGTGCCGGGCGGCGCCCGCCGGACGGGCCCCGACCCTCCCTTGAGAAGGAGACCCCCGTGTCCGCGACCCCTCTGCTGGAACTCCGCGGGATCGACAAGAGCTTCGGTCCCGTCCAGGTGCTCCGCGACGTCGCCCTGACCGTCCACCCGGGCGAAGTGACAGCACTTGTCGGCGACAACGGCGCCGGCAAGTCGACCCTGGTGAAGTGCATCAGCGGCATCCACCCCACCGACGCCGGCGAGTTCCTGTTCAACGGTGAACCAGTGCACATCGGCAGCCCCCGCGACGCCGCCACGCTCGGCATCGAGGTCGTCTACCAGGACCTCGCGCTCTGCGACAACCTGGACATCGTGCAGAACATGTTCCTCGGCCGGGAGCGGCGCAGCGGCATCGTCCTGGACGAGCCGACGATGGAACAGCTCGCCGCCGAAACCCTGGCGGGCCTCTCCATCCGCACCGTCACCTCACTGCGCCAGCACGTGTCAAGCCTCTCCGGCGGCCAGCGCCAGACCGTGGCCATCGCCAAGGCCGTGCTGTGGAACAGCAAGCTGGTCATCCTGGACGAGCCGACCGCCGCGCTGGGCGTGGCACAGACCGCCCAGGTGCTCGAACTGGTCCGCCGCCTCGCCGACAACGGCCTGGCCGTGGTGCTCATCTCGCACAACATGAACGACGTCTTCGCCGTCTCCGACCGGATCGCCGCGCTGTACCTCGGCCAGATGGTCGCCCAGGTGAAGACCACCGACATCACCCACGCCCAGGTGGTCGAGCTGATCACCGCCGGGCGCTCGGGCGGGCTCGGCCTCGCCACCGACCCGGGCAGCAACGGCGACGGCCCGCAGCCGGTCGACTCGACCTCAGGAGGCGTCCGATGACCACCACCGCCGTGCGGAAGGACGGCCCGGCGGCCGTGACACCGACGCCGACCGTCGGAGGCCATGTCCGCAACTACCTGAGTCGGGTACGCGGTGGCGACGTCGGCGCGCTACCGGCGGTGCTCGGCCTGATCGTGCTCTGCACCGTCTTCGCGATCATGCGGCCGTCGTCGTTCCTGTCGGCCGGCAACTTCGCAAACCTCTTCACCCAGGGCGCGGCGGTCACGCTCATCGCGATGGGCCTGGTCTTCGTGCTGCTGCTCGGCGAGATCGACCTCTCCGCCGGCTTCGCCAGCGGCGTCTGCGCGGCGGTGCTGGCCAATGTGGTCACCGTGCTCGGCTACCCCTGGTGGGTCGCCGTGCTCGCCGCGGTCGCCACCGGCGTGGTCATCGGCACCACGCTCGGGATGCTGGTCGCGAAGATCGGCATTCCGTCCTTTGTGGTCACCCTCGCCGGCTTCCTCGCCTTCCAGGGCGTCGTGCTGCTGCTCGTGCAGGAGGGCACAAACATCTCCGTGCGTGACGAGGTGCTGGTCGCCATCGCCAACCGCAACCTGGCCCCCACGCTGGGCTGGGCGCTGACCGCCCTCGCGATCATCGGCTACGCGGCCGTGCAACTGCTGCGCCACCGCAACCGGGCGGCCCGTGGTCTGATCACCGACCCGATCGCGGTGGTGGCGCTGCGGATCGCCGGGCTCGCCGTCATCCTCGGCACCGCCGTCTACGTGCTCAACCTGGAGCGCAGCCGCAACGTCCTGATCGTCTCGCTCAAGGGCGTGCCGATCGTGGTGCCGATCATCGCGGTGCTGCTTGTCATCTGGACCTTCGTGCTTCAACGCACCAGCTACGGCCGGCACATCTACGCCGTGGGCGGCAACCGGGAAGCGGCCCGCCGGGCCGGTATCGGAGTCGACCGGATCCGGATCTCCGTCTTCGTGATCTGCTCGTCCATGGCCGCCATCGGTGGCATCGTGGCGGCCAGCCGGGCCAACTCGGTCGACCCGAACACCGGGGGCAGTAACGTACTGCTCTACGCGGTCGGCGCAGCCGTCATCGGCGGCACCAGCCTCTTCGGTGGCAAGGGCCGCGTCCTCGACGCCGTGCTCGGCGGCGCGGTGGTCGCCGTCATCGAAAATGGAATGGGCCTGATGGGGTACAGCGCGGGAGTCAAGTACGTGGTCACCGGCGTCGTGCTGCTGCTCGCCGCCAGCGTCGACGCCCTCTCCCGCCGCCGCGCGGCAGCAACCGGCACCCGCTGACCACGCGGGAGGTAGCACCACAATGCGCCCAGGACCGAGCCAGGACCACGTCCGACGGCAGAACCTCGGGGCTCTGCTGCGACACGTACACGTCCACGGTGCGACCACGCGGGCCGAACTGACCACCACGCTGGGCCTCAACCGCAGCACCATCGGCGCGCTCACCGCCGACCTGTCCGCTGTGGGACTTGTCAGCGAGGGGGCGCCGAAGGAGACCGGCCGGGCCGGACGACCGTCACTCGTCGTCCGGCCCGAGTCGGCCCGGGTCTACGCGTACGCGTACTCCGTGGAGGTGGACCGGTTGCGCGCCGCCCGGATCGGGCTGGGTGGCGCGGTCCTGGACCGCCGGGACCTGGACCGACCACGTGGCCTGCTGGCCGCGGAGGCCGCGCCGATGCTTGCCGGCGCGGTCAAGGAGATGCAGCAGACCGTGCCGGCCGACGCGATCTGCGTCGGTGCCGGCGTCGCCGTCTGCGGCATGGTCCGCCGGGACGACGGCCTGGTACGGCTCGGCCCGACCACCGGCTGGGTGGACGAGCCCATCGGCGCGGCGCTCGCCGCCGAGCTGGGCGTCAACGTGCCGGTCACGGTGGGAAACGTGGCCGACGTCGCGGCGTTCGCCGAGCACGCGCGGGGCGTGGCGGCCGGTTGCGACAACGTCCTCTACCTGTACGGCGACGTCGGCGTGGGCGCCGGCATCATCGCCGGTGGCCGCCGGCTGACCGGCCACGGCGGGTACGGCGGCGAGGTCGGCCACATGAAGGTGGTCCTCGACGGCCGGCCCTGTGAGTGCGGCTCCCGGGGCTGCTGGGAGACCGAGATCGGCGAACATGGTCTGCTCCGCGCCGCCGGACGCTCCGACGCCCGAGGCCCCGACGCGCTACTGGCCGTCTTCGACGCCGCCGACCGCGGTGACGCCCGCGCCCAGACCGCGGTCCGCCAGGCCGGTGACTGGCTCGGCTTCGGGCTGGCCAACCTGGTGAACGTCTTCAACCCAGAAATGGTCATCTTCGGCGGCACCATGCGCGACCTCTACCTCGCGTCGGCGGCCCAGGTCCGCAGCCGACTCAACTCGAACGCGCTCGCCGCCTGCCTGGAGCACGTCCGTCTGCGTACGCCGAAGTTGGGCGAGGACGCCCCCCTGATCGGGGCCGCCGAGTTGGCCTTCGAACGGCTCCTCGCCGATCCCCTCGACGTCGGCTGATCCGCGTACGCTGTCCAGCGTGGATGTCGAGCTGCGCGCTTCCGACGACGACCGCAACCGGGTGGTCGCCGAGCTGCACCGGCACACCGCGGCGGGCCGGCTGACCCTCGACGAGTTCTCCGATCGGGCCGGTGCGGTGTGGACGGCACGCACCCTCGGCGACCTGGCCGCGCTGACCCGCGACCTGCCGGTCCTGCCCCACCCGACCGTCGACGGCGACCCCGTCGAGCACGGGCGTCGCGAGCTGCTGATGCTCTTCGCCGCCGCCGCGCTCACCCTGCTGCTGCTCGGTGGCTTCCTCGCCGTCACCCGCTGATCCGCGTCGCCCGCTGATCCGCATCGCCCGCTGATCCGCGTCGCCCGCGTCCCGCTGATCCGCGTCGCCGGTCAGATGAACTGATCGCGCGA
Source organism: Micromonospora sp. DT228 (assembly GCF_049841595.1). NCBI lineage: Bacteria > Bacillati > Actinomycetota > Actinomycetes > Micromonosporales > Micromonosporaceae > Micromonospora > Micromonospora sp. DT228. The sequence goes on along the minus strand of NZ_JBNCKO010000002.1, from coordinate 125,688 downwards.
TCAGTCCGTACCAGTGGTCGGACGGGCAGCCGGCAGGACGTGGCTGCCCGGTCCAGACGCGTTTCGGTCCGGACCGAGGAGGCCCCACAGACATGGCACCGCTGAGATCCGCCCATCGCCGACTGGGCAACCGGACCCACCGAGCGGCGCTGCTGCTCATCGCGATCATCGCGGCGGTCGGTGTCCTGCCCGGCGTGGCCGGTGCCGCGCCCGCCGGTGGTCAGCAGCTCAACGCCGCGGACATGACGCTGCTCAACGGGGTCCGGTTGGCCGGGCTGTGGGAGATGCCCGCCGGCCAGATGGCCGCCGAGAAGGGCCAGTCGGCCAAGGTACGGGAGATCGGCGCCGGCATCGCCAGCGAGCACCAGCGGCTCGACCAGCTCACGGTGGACGCGGCGAACAAGTTGGGCGCGAGCATCCCCAGCGAGCCGACGGCCGAGCAGAAGGGCTGGCTGGCCGAGATGCAGAAGGCCTCCGGCGCCCGCTTCGACCAGATCTTCGTCACCCGGCTCCGGGTCGCCCACGGCAAGATCTTCCCGGTGATCGGCGCGGTCCGCGCCAGCACCCGGGACGCCACCGTCCGCAAGCTCTGCGAGGACGCCAACGCGTTCGTCCAGCACCACATGCAGATGCTGGAGAGCACCGGGCTGGTCCGCTGGCCGGAACTGCCGCCGGCCGCGCTGCCCGCCCCCGGTGAGGACGGGCTGCTGGCCGCCGCCAAGGCCAACGCCGGCCCCCAGGTCGGGGTCAGCAGCACAGTCGTCTGGCTGGTCTTCCTCGCCGCGCTGGGCACCGGCGGAATCGCCACGTACCGGATGCTGCGCCGCAGCTGAGGATCGCTCGTTGGTGGCTCGCGTCAGCGGTCGACCTGGGTGAAGTCCCAGGAGTGCGGCGCGCGGGCCACCAGCAGGGCGGGCGGGTCGGGCAGCGGGCGCGGATTGCTGCGCCACTTGGAGATGACCACCACGCGGTGGTCGGTGGAGGAGAAGACCTCGCTGGACACGTAGAGCGGGTCGTGCTCCAACTCGGGCAGGGCGGTGTCACACACCCAGGTGATGAGGTCGGCGACGCCGTACGCCTCCGCGCGTGCCTCCCACATTCGTACGATCATGTCCGGCGCTCCCGTCACACGCTGACCGTGGTCAACGGCAGCGCCGAGTCGGCCGGCAGGTCCAGTCGGCTGGGCGCGACCCCCGCGGCGACCAGGTGCGACCCGAGCGCCGCCACCATCGCCCCGTTGTCGGTGCACAGCTTCGGCCGGGGCACCCGGACCCGGATGCCGTACTTCTCGGCCCGCTGCTCGGCCATCGCCCGCAGGCGCGAATTCGCCGCCACTCCCCCGCCGATCACCAGGGTATCGATGCCCTGCGCGCGGCAGGCGGCGAGCGCCTTGCTGGTCAGCACGTCACAGACCGCCTCCTGGAAGGACGCGGACACGTCGGCCACCGGCACCGGCTCACCGGCTCGCTCCCGCGCCTCGACCCACCGGGCCACCGCGGTCTTCAGGCCGGAGAACGAGAAGTCGTACCTGTGGGCGGCGAGGTCCTTCGCGGCGGTCAGGCCGCGCGGGAAGGCGATCGCGGCGGCGTCACCGGCCCGCGCCTCCCGGTCGATCGGCGGGCCGCCCGGAAACGGCAGCCCGAGCAGTCGGGCGACCTTGTCGAACGCCTCGCCGGCCGCGTCGTCGATGGTGGCGCCCAGCGGGGTGACACCCCGGGCCAGGTCGTCGACGAGCAGCAGGGACGAGTGTCCGCCGGACACCAGCAGCGCGATGGCGGGCTCGGGCAGCGGGCCGTGTTCGAGGGTGTCCACCGCGACGTGGGCGGCAAGGTGGTTCACGCCGTAGACGGGCTTCTCGGCGGCGAGCGCGTACCCCTTCGCGGCGGCGACACCGACAAGCAGCGCGCCGGCCAGCCCTGGCCCGGAGGTGACCGCGATCGCGTCGATGTCGGCCAGGGTGACGCCGGCCTCGGTCAGCGCCCGGTCCATGGTCGGCACGATGGCCTCCAGGTGTGCCCGACTGGCCACCTCGGGCACCACACCCCCGAACCGGGCGTGCTCCTCGACGCTGGAGGCGAGCGCGTCGGCCAGCAGGGTGTGCCCCCGCACGATGCCGACGCCGGTCTCGTCGCAGGAGGTCTCGATCCCCAGGATCAGCGGTTCGTCAGCCATTGTGATGTGGTCCGTCCCCGGTCGGCTCGGCGTCGCGCCGCATCACCAGCGCGTCGGTGTTGCTCGGTTGGTAGTAGCCGCGCCGCACCCCGACCGGCTCGAACCCGTACGTCGCGTAGAGCCGCTGGGCCGCGGCGTTGTCCACGGCGACCTCCAACAGGGTGCTGCGGGCGTCGCGTCGGGCCGCCTCGGCGAGCAGCTCCGCAAGCAGGGCACGGCCCACACCGCGCCGCTGGGCGTCCCGGCGGACGGCGATGTTCTGGACCCACACCTCGCCCGGCGGAACACCGGCGAGCCCGGCGTAACCGAGCACCGCACCGTCCGTGTCGACGGCGACCCGGTAGTGGTGCCCGTTTGCCAACTCGTTCCAGAACATGGCCGGCGACCACTGCTCGGCGCCGAAGAGGTCGGCCTCGATCGGCAGCACGTCGTCGATGTGCCACCAGCGGAACGGAACGAGTCGGACGGCCGTCATGGCAGGACCGGTTTGCGGCCGGTCGCCGCCACCGCGTCGGGCCGGCGCAGGTAGAGCGGGGTGAGCCGCTCACTGGCGGCACCCGCCCGGATCCGTTCGGCGGCGAGCAGCGCCAGCACGGTGGCGTCCGGGTACCGCGGCTCGACCCGGACGGGCAGGTCCAGCGTCTCGGCGTACCGGTGCGCCCCGTCGCCCACCGCGATCGTCGCGCCCAACTCCCGGGCGCGCGCGGCGGCGACCGCCGGCGTGGACACCTCGGGGCCGACGATCCGCTCGCCGGCACCGTCGTAGACGGCCCAGTAGAGCTCCTTGCGCCGGGCGTCGCTGGCGGCCAACACCGGCTCACCGGACGCCGCCGGGTAGCCGATGCCGTCGAGCGAGCAGACGCCGTACGTGGGGATGCCGAGCACCTGACCCATCGTCGCGGCCGTGACCAGGCCGACCCGCAGCCCGGTGAACGGCCCCGGGCCGAGCCCGGCGACGATGGCCGCCAGGTCACGCGGACGCGCGCCGACGTCGGCGAGGGCCGCGTCCACCTGGGGCGCGAGCAGTTCGCCGTGCGCGCGGGCGTCGACGGTGCACCGGTGCGCACGCGGCGCCACACCATCCGCCGAGACGTCCACCAGCGCCGCGGTCACCGCGGGGGTCGAGCTGTCCACCACGAGTACGAGCACGGTAAGCCAGCCTAGCGGCCTCGCCCCGAGCCCCGGTCACGCCCCGCCCCGCCCCGCCAGCACCCACGGCACCACACCACCCGCCCGCGCGCGCAGGCAGGTGTCAGCTCAGCCGGCGGTGCGCGCAGCCGGCAGCGCCGGCTCAGCCGGCGGTGCGCTCCCACTCGATGGTGGGCAGGCCGGCGTCGGCGAGCGCCTTGTTGGCCGCGCTGAACGGACGGCTGCCGAGGAAGCCGCGCGGGTTCATCGGACTCGGGTGGCCCGCCTCCAACACCACGTGCTGCGGGTTGGTGACCAGGGCCGCCTTCTTGCGGGCGTAGCCACCCCAGAGCAGGAAGACCACCCGGTCCGGCGAGGCGTCCAGTGCCCGGATTGTCGCGTCGGTGAACTCCTCCCAGCCGGCGTTGGCGTGCGAGCCCGGGGTGGCCTGGCGGACGGTCAGCACCGCGTTGAGCAGCAGCACACCCTGGGCGGCCCAACCGTCGAGGTTGCCGCTGCGCGGCTTGGGAACGCCGACGTCCTCGCCCAACTCCTTGAAGACGTTGCGCAGCGACGGCGGCACCGTCACACCGTCGCGGACGCTGAAGCTCAGCCCGTGCGCCTGCCCGGCCCGGTGGTAAGGGTCCTGCCCGAGGATCAACACGCGGGTGCCCTGCGGCGGGCAGAGCCGGTAGGCCGAGAACAGATCCTCCAGCGGCGGGAAGACTGTCTGCGTCGCGTATTCCCGGGAGACGAACTCGGCCAGCGCGGCGGTGCGGGCCGCGTCCAGGTGCGGGGTGAGCACGGCACGCCACTGCTCCGGCAACAGGGCCAGCAGGTCGAGGGCGGGGGCATCGTCGGGCATCAGGAACCTCTCACAGCGCGGGTCGGTCCCCCGCACTCTAGGCATCCGGTACGACAGCGGGCCGGCCCGAGGCCTGTTTCACGAGGGTCGCCGGCCAGTTAGGCCCTAACCCAGGTCGGCGAGCCGTCGGGCCCAGTCGCCACCGATCGGGTCCAGCTCGACGATCCGGGTGTCGTCGTCGCGGCGGTCGATGCGGACCCGTAGGTGCGCGTCGACCAACTGCTCCACCAGGCCCTCGCCCCACTCCACCACCGTGACCGAGTCGTCCACCGAGGCGTCGAGGTCCAGGTCGTCGATCTCGGCGCGCGGATCGGTGGCGTCTCCCAACCGGTACGCGTCGGCGTGCACCAGGGCGACCCGGCCGCCCCGGGCCGGATCGGGGCGATGCACCCGGGCGATCACGAAGGTCGGCGAGGTGATGTCGCCGACCACGCCGAGCCCGGCGCCGACGCCCTGCGTGAGCGCGGTCTTACCGGCGCCCAGCGGACCGGTCAACAGCACCAGGTCACCGGCCCGCAGCAGCCCGGCCAGGCGCCGGCCGAACTCCCGCGTGTCCTCGACGGTCGGCAGCTTGACGACGTGACTCACCGTTCCTCCGACTTCCCAAGTGATTCGAGGAACCGCGCGAGCGCGGCGTTCACCTCGTCAGCATGCTCCAACATCACCACGTGACCGCTGTCCTTGATCTTGACGAACTCGGCGTGCGGCAGCCGCCGGACGATCTCCTCGGAGTGGACCACCGGGGTGATCATGTCCTTGTCGCCGACCACCACGAGCACCGGCGTCGCGGCCAACGCCGCGAGGGCCGGGAAGCGGGAGTGGGTGGCCAGGGTCCGCAGGTAGCGGGTCACCGTGTCAGCCGACGTCCGGGAGTTCATCGTCTCCACGTAGGAGACCAGAGCGGGGCTGGGCTTACGGGTGCCGAAGCCGTACTTGCGGGTCAGCAGCCAGGCCACGTTCGACGTCGACTTGCGGGCCTTGTCGATCACCGGCCCGCCGTAGCGGGTGGCGTTGCTGACCATGTACAGCACCGGACCGCCGACCCGGCCGAGCAGCGCGGGCGCGACCAGCTTGGTCTCCGCGACGAGCCCGCCCGAGGTGGCCATCAGGACGGTACCCACCACCCGGTCGCCGAACAGCTCTGGAAACAACTCGGCGAACGCCATGATGGTCATGCCACCCATCGAGTGGCCGACGAGCACAAGTGGCCCGTCCGGGGCGGTGCGGTCGATCACCTGGCGCAGCGTCCGGCCGAGCACCGCGAGGTCGTACTCCCCGGTCTCCAACCGGCCGGACCGGCCGTGACCGGGCTGGTCGTACGCGACGATCCGGTAGTCACCGCGGGCGGCGAGCATCTGGCGCTGGAAGTGGAACGTCCCCATGTCCAGGCAGAAGCCGTGCACCAGCACCACAGTGGGGTGCCCCGGCACCGGCCTGGTCGGCTCGACCACCTCGACGTGGATGTCCGTGCCGTCCGGCAACTCCAGGCGAAACGCCTCGTCGTACCGCTGCTCGCCGAACATCTCGTGCGCGTAGCGGTCGGCCGGGTCGGCCTTGAGCCGGCGGACCAGGGTGCGCTCGGTCGCGACCCCGGCCGCCAGGCCCGCGGCGGCCACCCCCACCGCGGCGCCGACGATCCCCGCCACCCGTCCCACCGCGGTCCGCGGACGCGGAATGCGGTAGCTCACAGCACCTCGCCGTCGTAGACCCGCGGCACCCGGGTGCTGCCGAACCGGGTCACGATCTCGTAGTTGATCGTGCCGACCGCCTCGGCCCAGTCGTCGGCGGTGGGCTCGCCGTCCGCGCCGCTGCCGAAGAGCGTCGCCACGTCGCCGTCGGCCACCGGGTCGTCGCCGCAGTCGAGCACGAACTGGTCCATGCAGACCCGCCCCGAGATCGTCCGCCGTACGCCGCCGAGCTGCACCGGCCCGGTGTTGGAGGCGTGCCGGGGAACCCCGTCGGCGTACCCGAGCGGGACCACGGCCAGGTTCGCGTCGGATTCCGTGGTGTAGGTGTGCCCGTAGGAGACCCCGGTGCCGGCGGGAACCCGCTTGGTGAGCATCACCCGGGCGCGCGCGGTCATCGCCGGCCGCAGCCCGTACGTCTCGCCGGCCACCGGGGAGAGCCCGTAGATGGCCAGACCGGGACGGACCAGGTCGAAGTGGGTATCCGGGCGGGTCAGGGTGGCCGCCGAGTTGGCGAGGTGCCGCCAGCGCGGTCGGAGCCCGGCCCGCTCGACCATGCCCAGCCCCTCGTGGAAGACGGCCAACTGACGGTCGATGGTGGGGTGGCCGGGCAGGTCCGCGTACACGAAGTGGCTCCACACGCCGACCACCTCGACCAGGCCGTCGGCCTGCGCCTTCGCGGCGGCGTCCAGCAGCGCCGGCCAGTCGGCGACTGTCGACCCACCCCGGGACAGCCCGGTGTCGATCTTCAGGTGCAGGCGGACGGGACGCCCCGCGAGCCGGCTCGCCCCGACCATCTCGTCCAGTTGGGACAGGCTGGCCGCGCTCAGGTCCACCCCGGCGCTGACCCCCTCGTGCAGCGGCAGGCCCGGCGCGAGCAGCCAGGCCAGCACCGGCTCGGTCACTCCGGCCCGGCGCAGGGTGAGCGCCTCGTCGAGCGTGCAGACACCGAGCCAGTCCGCGCCGGCGTCGAGCGCCGCGCGAGCGGCCGGGAGCATCCCGTGGCCGTACCCGTCGGCCTTGACCACCGCCATCAGCTCGGCGGTGGTGCCGGCGCGGAGCCTGCTCACGTTCTCGCGGATCGCGTCAAGATCGACGCGTACCTCGGCCTGCCACATACGCCCAGCCTACTTTCCGTGGAGATCAGCGCGGGCGGCGACGCACGTCCCGGGCGGCCCATCCGGTCGTTCCGCCCGGAACCGGACCGATCAGCCCAGGCGGGCGACGACCGGGCGCAGCGCGGTCACCACGTCGGGCGCGGTCACCGGCCCGCTCCGGGCCGCCTCCCGGCCGGCGAGCCCGTGCAGGTACGCGGCCGCGGCCGCGGCCCGATCGGCGGGCACCCCGGCCGCCAGCAGTGAGCCCAGCAGCCCGGCCAGCACGTCGCCGGTGCCACCGGTGGCCAGCGCCGGGGAGCCGGTCGGGTTGACGTACGCCCGACCGTCTGGCGTCCCGATCACCGTGCGGTCGCCCTTGAGCAGCACCACCGCCTTCATCCAGGCGGCCAGCCGCAGCGCGGCGCCGACCCGGTCCGCGCCGGGTGCCTCACCGCAGAGTCGGGCGAACTCACGGTCGTGCGGGGTGACCACGATCGGCGCGTCCCGCCCGCGGAGCCGGTCGGCGAGCGAACCGTCCACCAGCAGGGTCAACGCGTCGGCGTCGAGCACCACGGGCACCGGGGCGGCCAGCACGGCGCGCAGCTCGGCCGCCGCGTCGGCGCCGGTGCCCAGCCCCGAGCCGCAGACCCAGGCCTGCACCCGACCCGCGTCGGCGACCCGCCCACTGGCGATCACCGAGGGGTGCTGGCGCAGCACCTCGTCGCGGGCGCTGCCGGCGTAGCGGACCAGGCCGGTCGGCCCGGCCAGCGCACCGCCCACGGACAGCACCGCCGCACCCGGGTAGGTGGCCGAGCCGGTGGCCACCCCCACCACACCCCGCGTGTACTTCTCCGACGCCGGACCCAGCTTCGGCCACCAGTCGACCACGTCGGACCACTCGGTGACCCGCAGCGCCGGGGTGCCTCGCAACCAGGGCCGCAGCCCGATGTCGACGATCTCCACCTGCCCGGCCAGGGCGGCGGCCGGCCCGACCACCAGGGCGGGCTTCAGCGCGCCGAACGCCACAGTCACGTCGGCGTGGACCGCGTCCGGCCGGCCGGAGGAGGTCAGCGGCACGTCCCCGGTGTCCACCGCGACCCCGCTCGGCACGTCCACCGCCAGCACGGTGACCCGGCCACCGTCACGTCCACGCAGCTCACCGAGCCGCCGCACCACCGCGTCCGCGCCGGCCCGCAGCCCGCCGGTGCCACCGATGCCGACGATGCCGTCGAGCACCAGGTCGACCGGGCCGGTGGGCTGGTCCACCAGCCGACCGCCGGCAGCGCGCAGCGCGGCCAGCCCCGCCGCGTGCGCACGCCCGGGAGTGAGGAGCAGGGCGGACACGTGGACACCTCGGCGGGCCAGTCGCTCCCCGGCGTACAACGCGTCGCCGCCGTTGTCGCCGGAACCGACGAGCAGCAGCACCCGGCCGCCGTAGACGCCGCCGCGCTCGGCGAGCAGCAGCGCGGCCCGGCGGGCCAGCCCGGCGGCGGCCCGCTGCATGAGCGTTCCCTCCGGCAGCGCGCCCATCAGCCCCGCCTCGGCCGCCCGTACGTCGGCCACCCGCCACACCGCTCTCATGCCACCGTCTCCCCATCCGTTCGCGAGTGGACCCGGCCGGCCCGCCCGGTCGACGTCACCGCTCCGCGACCACCATGGCCGACGCGATCCCCCCGTCGTGCGACAACGAGAGATGCCAGTGGTTGACCCCGCGCGCCTCGGCCGCCGCCGCGACGGTGCCGGCGACCGCCAGCCACGGACGGCCGTCCGGGTCGGCCCTGATCTCGCAGTCGTGCCAGCTCAGCCCGGCCGGGGCGCCGAGCGCCTTGGCCACGGCCTCCTTGGCGGCGAACCGGGCGGCGAGCGACTCGGTGGGGCGCGGGTTGCCGGAGCGGGTGTGCCGCTCGGCGGTGGTGAAGAGTCGGTCGGCGAGCAGCGGCGTCCGTGCCAGTGCCCGGGCGAACCGGTCGACCAGGACCACGTCGATGCCGACAGCGACGATCACCACCACACCCTACCGGCGGCCGGGGCCGGAGATTAGCCGTCCGGCCCGCGGTGGGCAACGCCTGTGGACAAGCCGGGGTACGGCCCACCGCCCGCTGTCCACAGGGCATTCCGGTGCCCGCCGCGCCCGCCTAGCGTCAGCGCGTCGATGCCGATCGTCCACGGGGGTGTGGTCATGACCGATGAGCTGTTCGCCGTCCGGCCGGAGGAGTTGCGGGCGGTCGCCGGCGCCCTCGACGACGAGGCGTACTGGCTGGCGTGGGGCCTCGCGAGGGTGCCCGGGCTGCTGGTGGTCGCACCCGAGTGGCGTGCCGGCGCGGCTCTGGCCGGGCTGGAGGCGGCCGGGCACGCCTGGTTCTGCCGGCTGGGCGCACAGGTCGCGGCGACCTCCGGTGGGATCCGGGCGGCGGCCGAGGCGTACGAGACGGCGGACGACCGGGCCGCGGGCCGGTTCGCCGCGCTGCCCCGGTGAGCGGTGTCGGCTACCGGCAGCTCTGGGCGGCCGATCCGGGCGGCTGGCGGTCCGCCGGGGTGGCCTGGGCCGGGCTGACCGGGCCGGTCGACGCGCGGGTCGGCGAGTTGGGGGCATCCGGCGCGCGCCTACGCGGCGGTTGGTCCGGAGCGGCGTCCATCGCGGCGGACGCCCGGCTCGCCGGTCTCGGTGCCGAGCTGGCCTCGATCACACCCGCACTGATCGAGGTCGACCAGGTGCTGGCCGAGTTGGCGGGGCGACTGACTGTCGCGAAGGCCCGGCTCGCGGAGGCGGTCGCCCAGGCGGACGCTTCCGGGTTGGTGGTGGATCGCGCGGGCCGGGTGCACGTCGACCCCGCCCGGCTCCGGCCCACCGAACGGGCCGGCGTGGCGGCGGCTCGGGTGGCGGCGGCCCTGCGCGACGCGTTCGACGAGGCCGGGGCGGCGGATCGGGTCGCCGCGGACCGCCTGGACGAGCTGACCCGGGCCGCCGGTTCGGGTTGGGCGTCGCCGCCACCGCCGGGTCGGCCGGCGGCCGGCGCCGCGCCGACGCTCGTCCGCGCCTGGTGGTCCGGGTTGACGTCGGCGCAGCGCCGGTGGCTGATCGGGCACGAGGGCGCCCTTGTCGGCCGGTTGGACGGGGTGCCGGTGGCCGCCCGGGACCAGGCCAACCGGCTGCGGCTCGGGGTCTGGCGCGCGAAGTTGCTGGCTGAGCGGCGGCAGTTGCTGGCCCGGGTGCCGCCGGGGCCGCTCAGGTCGCTCCGCCTGCACGGGTCGGCCGGACGGTTGGCCGGCCTGGACGCGTTGGCCGGGCGGCTGGCGGCGGGCGGGGAACCGCGGGCGTACCTGCTCGGGCTGGACGCGGCCGGTGAGGGCCGGACGGTGGTGGCGCTCGGCGACCCGGACCACGCCGATCGGATCCTCACCTACGTGCCGGGGATGGGTTCCGGGCTGGACGACGCCCCCGGCGAGCTGGGCAGGGCGGCCCGGGTGCTGGACCGGTGCGTCACGCTCGCCCCGGCCGAACGCAGCGCGGCGGTGCTCTGGTTGGACTACGACGCCCCGGATTTCGTGACCGACGCGGCCTCGGCGGGCCTGGCCCGCGACGCCGGCCCGGCGCTGCACCGTTTCCAGGAGGGGCTGCGGGCCAGCCACGAGGGGCCGCCGGCCCGGCAGACGGTGCTCGGGCACAGCTACGGGTCGTTGGTGGTGGGGACGGCCGCCCGGGAGCACGGGCTGGCCGCCGACGCGCTGGTCTTCGTCGGCTCGCCCGGGGTCGGCGCGTCGCACGCCACCGAGCTGGGCGTGCCACCCGGGGAGGTCTGGGCGAGCAGTGCGCCCGACGACGTGATCCACGCCGCCCTCCCGGTGGACGAGCTGGGCCGGCGCGCCCTGCTCGGCTCGGCTCCGCTGGCCGCCGCGCTGGGGTGGCCCGACCGGACCGGGCACGAGCTGTGGTTCGGTCACGACCCGTCGGACCCGGGGTTCGGCGGTCGGGTCTTCGGCAGTGGGCGAGGCGGGCACACCGGTTACTGGGACCCGGGCAATCCGGCCCTGGACGAGATGGCCCGGGTCGTGCTGGGGCGTTGAGGGACCCACTCGACGCTGACCGACGTGGCCAGGTCACGAGGCTGGTCCACGTCGTGCCCACGGGCGGCGGCGGACGATCGGGGCCCGGCGGCCGCACCGGGACGAGCCGTCCCCCGGTTGGCGGGGTTGCGGCACGCCAACGGGTGCGAAAGTCTCTCGGCGGGTTTGGCGCTCCCGCCCACGGCCCGTTCGTCCCCTGCCCACCCCGCCCGGAGCAGCCATGACCGACGCACCCCCGCCCGACTCGTCGCCCTCACCCGCACCGCAGCCGGCCTCCTCCGCGCCCTCGCCCGATCCGACGGCGTCGCCCTCCTCGACTCCGTACCAGGCCTCCGACCCGCTGGCCCCGGCCCAGCCGTGGGCGCCGCCCACCCCATGGACACCGTCGCCATGGACACCGTCGCCGTGGTCGCCCTCTCCGGCGGCCCCGCCCGCCACCCAGTGGACGCCCCAGCCGCCCGCGCCGCCCTGGGCCCCCGAAGCCCAGCCGTCCACCTGGTCGTCGACCCCGGCCGATGCCTCAGGCCCGCCGTCGGCCGGACCGCCGCCGCCCCCGGGGTGGCCCACGCCCGCAGGCTGGCCCACGCCGGACGGACAGCCACCGACAGCGGGCTGGCCCACGCCCGGGTATCCGCCGTCCGGCGCCGGCTGGCCGCCGCCGGGGTATCCGCCGCCGTACGCCTACCCCGGGTATCCACAGTTCCCCGGCAAGCCGGCCTCCAGCGGAGGACGGGTGGTCGGGATCGTCGTCGCGGTCTTCGTGGTGTTGGTCCTGACCATGTGCGGCTGCCTCTGCGCGAGTGGTCTGTGGCTCGGGGAGACCGGCCCGGACCCGATCGCCGAGGAGCCGTGGGTCACCGACGACGACTGGACCCCGCCGAGCGCCGGACCACTCAACCCGGAGCGACCCACCCCCACCAAACAGCCGATCACCCGCCCCACGTCGGGGCCGGCCCCGGTGACGGTGGTCTACGAGGTGACCGGCGAGGGCACGGCGGACCTCGCGTACTTCGACGCCGAGAGTGACCTCATCCACGTCGACGGCCAGAAGCTGCCCTGGCGCACCACGATCCGAACCAACGGCAAGAGCCGGATTCTGGTGGAGGCCAGATGGGCCGACGACGAGAGCGGGAAGCCCCTCGACTGCACCGTCACGGTTACCGGCGCCGGCAAGCCGGCCGTCGACAGGGCTCGGGGATACGCGGCCACCAGTTGCGCGCCCGCCTGAGGCTGGGGTTCAGCCGGCGGCACCCGTAGGCTGGCACAGGTGACGAGCACCGATGTCGACCCGCTGGTGGCCCGGATGCGGCCGTTCGGCACGACGATCTTCGCCGAGATGTCCGCCCTCGCCGTGCGGACCGGCGCGGTAAACCTCGGCCAGGGCTTCCCCGACACCGACGGCCCCCCGGAGATGCTGGCCGCCGCCGCCGAGGCGCTGCGCGGCGGGCAGAACCAGTACCCGCCCGGCCCGGGGATTCCCGCCCTGCGCGCGGCGGTCGCGGCCCACCAACTGCGGTTCCACGACCTGTCGTACGACCCGGACGGCGAGATCGTGATCACCGCTGGCGCGACGGAGGCGGTCGCGGCCAGCATCCTCGCCCTCTGCGAACCGGGTGACGAGGTGGTCTGCTTCGAGCCGTACTACGACTCGTACGCCGCCTCGATCGCGTTGGCCGGCGCGGTCCGGCGGCCGGTGACCCTGCGCCCGGCGGCCGACGGCCGGTACTCCTTCGACCCGGCGGCGCTCCGCGCGGCGTTCGGCCCGCGGACCCGGCTGCTCCTGCTCAACTCGCCGCACAACCCGACCGGCAAGGTTTTCACCCCGGCCGAGCTGGCACTGATCGCCGAGCTGTGCCAGGAGCACGACACGTACGCGGTCACCGACGAGGTGTACGAGCACCTGGTCTTCACCGACGCGGCGCACCCGCACGTGCCGCTGGCCACCCTGCCCGGGATGTGGGAGCGGACGCTGCGCATCTCGTCGGCGGGCAAGACGTTCTCCTGCACGGGTTGGAAGATCGGCTGGGCGAGTGGCCCGGCGGCCCTGGTCTCCGCGGTGCTGCGGGTGAAGCAGTTCCTCACCTACGTCAACGCGGCCCCGCTGCAACCGGCGGTCGCCGTGGCGCTGGCGCTGCCGGACGACTACTACACCGGCTTCCGGGACAGCCTCCAGCAGCGGCGTGACCAGCTCGTCGACGGTCTCACCACCGCCGGGTTCGAGGTGCTCGACTCGGAGGGGACCTACTTCGTCACCGCCGACATCACCGCCCTCGGTGGCTCCGACGGGGTGGAGTTCTGCCGCTCACTGCCGGAGCGGTGCGGCGTGGTGGCGGTGCCGACGCAGGTCTTCTACGACGACGTCGAGGCGGGCCGGCGGCTGGTCCGGTTCGCCTTCTGCAAGCGCCCGGAAGTGCTGACCGAGGCGGTCAACCGGCTGCGCGCTCTGGGCCGCTGATCCGACGGCCCCGGCTGTGCCGGGGGCTGTGGAGCTGATGCCGTGACCGACTCAGCTCCACCGCGCTAGGCAGCGGGGCTGGCGGTACGGACCAGCTCGGCGATGCGCTCGGCGACCTCGCGGGCGGTCTGCTCGGTGGCGGCCTCGACCATCACCCGGACCAGCGGCTCGGTGCCCGACGGGCGCAGCAGCACCCGCCCGGTCTCGCCCAGCTCCGCCTCGGCCCGCTCGACCTCGGCACGGACGGCCGGTGCGGCGGCGCCGACGGTCCGGTCGCCGACCGGCACGTTGATCAGCACCTGGGGCAGTTTGGTGACCACCGAGGCCAGCTCGGCGAGGGACTGGCCGGTGGCGGCCATCCGGGCCATCAGGTGCAGGCCGGTGAGCACCCCGTCGCCGGTGGTGGCGTGCGCGGGCATGACGATGTGACCGCTCTGCTCACCGCCGAGCGCCAGCCCGGACGCGCGCAGGGCCTCCAGGACGTACCGGTCGCCGACCTTTGTCTCGATCAGCCGGATGCCCTGCGCGGACATGGCCAGCCGCAGACCGAGGTTGCTCATCACGGTGGCGACCAGGGTGTCCTGGGTGAGCGTGCCGGCGTCCCGCATGGCCAGCGCGAGGATCGCCATCACCTGGTCGCCGTCGACCTCCTCGCCGTCGGCGCTGACCGCCACGATCCGGTCGGCGTCGCCGTCGTGGGCGATGCCCAGGTGGGCGCCGTGCTCGACGACCGCCTCGCGCAGCGCCTCGATGTGGTTGGAGCCGCACTCGTCGTTGATGTTCAGGCCGTTCGGCTCGGCGTGGATCGCGACGACCTCCGCGCCGGCTTCCCGGTAGGCGACCGGGGCGACCTCGGCGGCCGCGCCGTTGGCGCAGTCGACCACGACCTTGATCCCGTCCAGCCGGTGCGGCACGGCTCCGACCAGGTGCTGGACGTAGTGGTCGGCGCCGTCGAGCAGGTCGTGCACCCGGCCGATGCCGGCACCTGTCGGCCGGTCCCAGGCGGTGGTGGCGTTGGCCTCCACGGCGGCCTCGATCCGCATCTCGATCTCGTCGGGCAACTTGTGCCCGCCGGCGGCGAAGAGCTTGATGCCGTTGTCGGGCATCGGGTTGTGCGACGCGGAGAGCACCACGCCGAGGTCGGCCTTGGCCTCGGCGGTGAGGAACGCCACCGCGGGGGTGGGCAGCACGCCGACCCGCACCACGTTGGCGCCGGCGCTGGTCAGGCCGGCGACCACCGCGGCCTCCAGCATCTCGCCACTGGCCCGGGTGTCCCGGCCGACGACGGCCAGCGGCGGGTGGCTGCGGTCCGTCTCGGCGAGCGTGTGCGCGGCGGCCACCGCGAGCGCCAGCGCCAACTCCGGGGTGAGATCCGCGTTTGCCCGCCCGCGTACGCCGTCCGTGCCGAACAACCGACCCATACCCGCCAACCTCCGTGGTGCGTTGCCGAAGTGCAGAAAGCGGAACGGCCGGTCGCCTCTCCCGAGTCGGGGAGAGGCGAACCGGCCGTCCGTCAGAAGTACAACGCGCTGGAAAAGATCAGCGCTTCGAGTACTGGGGAGCCTTACGGGCCTTCTTGAGGCCGTACTTCTTGCTCTCCTTGACCCGGGCGTCCCGGGTGAGGAAGCCGGCCTTCTTCAGGGCCGGGCGGTCATCGGGCTCGTTGATGATCAGCGCCCGGGCGATGCCCAGCCGGAGCGCACCGGCCTGGCCGGTGGTGCCACCGCCACGCAGGTTGGCGATGACGTCGAACTGCTCGGTCTTCTCGGCGGTGACCAGCGGGTCCTTGATGAGCTGCTGGTGCACCTTGCTCGGGAAGTACGCCTCGAGGTCCTGGCCGTTGCAGGTGATCTTGCCGGTGCCCGGGACGATACGGACCCGGACGATGGCCTCCTTGCGGCGGCCCACGGTCTGGATCGGCCGGTCACCACGAGGCGCGCGGGCGACGGGCGCCGGCGCCTCGGTGGCCTCGGGAGCTTCCGGGGCGACCTCGGTCTCGGTGGTGATGTCGGTCATGCTGCTTCCTTCGCCCGCGCTCACTGCGCGATCTGCTTGATCTCGAACGGCACCGGCTGCTGCGCGAGGTGCGGGTGCTCGGCACCGGCGTACACCTTCAGCTTCTTGATCAGCTGACGGCCGAGCTTGTTGTGCGGGAGCATCCCCTTCACAGCCAGCTCGATGGCCCGCTCGGGGCGCTTGGTCAGCAGCTCGTCGTAGCCGATCTGCTTCAGACCACCCGGGTAACCGGAGTGGCGGTAAGCAACCTTGGTCTGGCGCTTGTTGCCGGTCAACGCAACCTTGCCCGCGTTCACGATGACGACGAAGTCGCCCGTGTCGACGTGCGGCGCGAAAGTCGGCTTGTGCTTACCACGCAGCAACGTGGCGGCGTGGGTGGCCAGGCGGCCCAGCACGACATCAGAGGCGTCGATGACGTGCCACTGACGCTCGATCTCACCCGGCTTCGGGCTGTACGTACGCACAGGTCTACCTTGTCTCGTCGTCGGTCTGGGGTCGCGCGCCGAGGTGACCAGATCTTGCAGGCCGGACCAGCGCGCACGAACGACCAAGCGTACCTGATAGGGCACGCCTCTGGATGTCGTACAACAGCAGGCAACGATACCCGGCGCGGTGTCCGCAGGTCAAAACGGGGGTGCCGTTCCGCGCCGCGACCCGCCGACGGTGGCTCAGCTCACACGCCGGCGAGCCGATCGACGCCCGGACGACGGTAGACGACCCAGGTGACCACGAAGCAGAGCGCGTACCAGCCGATGAAGGCCAGGTAGGCGGCGTCGGCGTTGCCGGAGCCGAGGAACGACTGCCGGAACGCGACGTTGACGAGCACCCCACCGGAGGCGCCGATCGCACCGGCGATCCCGATCAACGCGCCGGTCATCCGCCGTGCCCAGCGGGCGGCGGCCTCCGGATCGCGGCGCCCGGCGGCCACCGCGTCCGCCGCCCGGGCCCGGAAGATCGCCGGGATCATCTTGTACGTGGAGCCGTTGCCGATGCCGGAGAACACGAAGAGGGCGATGAACCCGGCCAGGTAGAGCCCGAACGAGCGCTCCCGGGCCGCGTACAGCACGATGCCCGCGCCGGCCGCCATCGCGACGAAGTTCCAGAAGGTCACCCGGGAACCACCCAGCCGGTCGGCGAGGTGCCCGCCCAGCGGCCGGATCAGCGAGCCGACGAGCGGGCCGAGGAAGGTCAACCAGGCGGCGTCGACAGGGGTGGGGAACCGCTCGGCGAACTGGAGTTGGAGCACCTGCCCGAAGGCGAACCCGAAGCCGATGAACGACCCGAAGGTGCCGATGTAGAGCAGCGACATGACCCAGGTGTGCGGGTCGCGGGCCGCCTCGCGCAGCGCGCCCGGCTCGTTGCGCGCCCCGGGCACGGTGTCCAACCACCGGGCCGCGGCCAGCGCGGCCAGCACGATCAGCGGCAGGTAGACCGCAGGGACCAACCGGGGGTACGCGGCACCGGCGGTGGCGAGGACCGCCAGCCCGACCAACTGCACCGCGGGTACGCCGAGATTGCCGCCACCGGCGTTGAGCCCGAGGGCCCGCCCCTTGAGCCGAGACGGGTAGAAAAGGTTGATGTTGGCCATCGAGGAGGCGAAGTTGCCGCCGCCGACACCGGTGAGGCAGGCGAGCACCATGAGTGTGGAGTAGGACACCCCGGGCTCCAGCAGCACAGTCATCGGCACCGTGGGCACCAGCAGCAACAGGGCGCTGATGATCGTCCAGCGCCGCCCCCCGAAGCGGGCCACCGCCAGCGTGTACGGCAGCCGCAACACCGCCCCCAGCGCCGCCGGTACGGCGGTGAGCAGGAACTTTCCGGCCGGGTCGATGCCGTACGCGGGGCCGAGGAAGAGCACGGTCACCGACCAGAGGCTCCACACCGAGAAGCCGACGTGCTCGGCGAAGATCGAGACCCAGAGGTTGCGCCTGGCGATCGGCGCGCCCGTCGCCTCCCAGAACTCGGGGTCCTCGGGACGCCAGTCGTCGAGCCGGCGCCCACGCGCGGTGGCGGCCGGCGGCGCGGCGGTGGCTGCGGTGCTGGTGAGCGTGCTCACGGCGGCTCCTTCTCGTCTATGTGACGAGGAGAGACGCTAGGAACGCCTGATTACCTGGCAGTGCCCGTCCTGGGTCGGCCCGGATACGCCTACCGCACGACGGGTCGGTGGCGATGGTGAGCACGTGCCACCCGGCGCGCGCTCAGAGCTGTTGGAGGATGCGCAGCGCGCGGCCGACCCGGAGCATGGTGTCGGTGTCGGCGACGTCCACGCAGTCGGTGAACCACTTCTTCATCGGCGAGGAGATGCGGTCGGGCATCACCACGTACCGGCCCATCGAGACGGCGAGCGGCGAGTCGCGCAGCAGTGACTCCTCGACCACCTCGACCACGATCACGATGGGCACGTCCGTGGAGTTGTAGACGTCCGAGCTGATCACGAGACCGAGGCGTTCCCGGGCGCCCTCGATGCGCCAGACCTCTCCCCTACGCAGCACGCGGTCGTCCGCCGGAGAGCAGGTCGTTGACCATGCCCACCTCGCGGGCGTCGGCGAGAGCCGCGGACTCCAGGTCCAGGCCGGCGCGGCCCACGGCGGCGGCGTGCGCGGTGAAGACCTCGCGCAGCGCCTTCTCGCGGGCGGCCTGGTCCATCCACGCGGAGAGCGACAGCCCTTCGCGCTTGGCGAACCGCCGCGCCTCCTCGATCGTCTCGTCGGTAAACGACAGAGTCACCTTGGCAGTCATGCCGCTGAGACTACCCAGCGGTATGACCACCAGTCATCCCCGCGCCGACCGACTCGCGTACCAGCGTCGAAACGCCCATTCCGGCGACTGTCACCGGGCCCGGCCACCGAACACCGCGAAGCGCCACTCCTTGAAGTAACAGTCGACGTCGACCAGGCCGGCCTCGGCGAGCCACCGGCACTGGTCGGCCACCGTCGCCGGCCGGTCGTGGCGCATCCGGCCCCGGGAGCCGGCGATCTCCTCGGGGGACGCGCCCAGTTCGGTGATCCGCTCCGTCCACACCTCGTCGTAGCGCCGCTCCAGCTCCGGGGTCGGCCCGGCGACCTGCTCGGCGTTGACGAACACCCCGCCGGGTGCCAGCGCGGCGGCGGCCCGCCGGTAGAGCGCCCGCTTGCCGGGGTCGTCCAGGTGGTGGATGGCCAGCGCGCTGACCACCGCGTCGTACCGGCCCGGTGGCAACTCGTCGGACAGGTCGGCCAGCACCGGCCGGTGCGGCACGTCCCGGTCGCGCAACTGCTCGGCGGCGCGGGCGAGCATCGCCGGCGCCCCGTCCACGAGGGTCAGCCGAACTCCGGGCACCGCCGCCGCGAGCAGCAGCGAGAGCAGGCCGGTGCCGGCGCCGAGATCCAACACCTCGGGGGTACGACCGGCCGCCAGCGCGGCGCGCAGTGGAGGCGCCGCCACCTCGACCGCCGTGCCGTAGAAGGCGTCGAAGCAGGGGATCAGCCGTCGGCGGGCCTCGTCGTAGCTGCCGGCCACCGCGTCGAAGACGTCCGTCACGCTCATCCGGCACTCCCAAACTTTGAGACAGTTTTCCCATATTATAGACATGCCGCGCGTGACCTGCCCAGCTCTCGAACGGAAACCGTCCAAGATCTGCACGGGCCACCACTCACGGTGGCCGGCCGTCCCGATGCCCGGCTGCGGTGTGAGCCCCACTTGACAGGACCGAAACAGAAGGGACCCGGACTGGAAACTGCCCGGCGGCACGCTTTGCCGACATGACAGACGGTGCATGGTCGGCGACTCAACCGGGGCGCACGCTCCGGCAGGTGGCGACGCACTGCCCGTACTGCGCTCTTCAGTGCGGCATGGTGCTCCGCGAGGACGACACCGGGGTGACGGTCCACCCCCGCCAGTTCCCCACCAACCGAGGCGGGCTCTGCCAGAAGGGTTGGACCGCCGCCGAGCTGCTCGACCACCCGGAGCGGCTGACCACTCCCCTGGTGCGGGACAGCGCCACCGGTGCGCTGCGCCCGGCAAGCTGGGACGTCGCCCTCGATCGGATCGTCGACGGCATCCGCGCCGTCCAGGACGACGCCGGCCGGGACGCGGTCGCCGTCTTCGGCGGCGGCGGGCTGACAAACGAGAAGGCGTACGCGCTGGGGAAGTTCGCCCGCATCGGGCTCCGCACCCGACACATCGACTACAACGGACGGTTCTGCATGTCCTCGGCGGCAGCCGCCGGGATGCGCGCCTTCGGCATCGACCGAGGGCTGCCGTTCCCGCTCTCCGACCTGGGCCGGGCCGACACGTTGCTGCTGGTCGGAGCGAACCCGGCGGAGACCATGCCGCCGCTGGTGCGCTGGCTCACCGAGCAGCGGGGCAACGGGGGCCAGCTGATCGTCGTGGACCCGAGAGTCACCGCCACCGCCCGCCAGGCCGACCTGCACCTGCAACCACTGCCCGGCACCGACCTCGCGGTGGCCAACGCACTGCTGCACATCGCGCTCACCGAGGGTTGGGTCGACCGGGCGTACGTGGCCGAACGCACCTCCGGGTTCGAGGCGGTCCGCCGCGCCGTCGCCGCCTGGTGGCCGGCCCGCGCCGAGCAGCTCTCCGGCGTGCCGGTGGCCGACCTGGAGGCGACCGCCCGCGCGCTGGGCACCGGTGGTCGGGTGATCATCCTTACCGCTCGTGGCGCCGAGCAGCACGCCAAGGGCGTGGACACGGTCAGCGCGTACGTCAATCTCGCTCTCGCCCTCGGTCTGCCCGGCCGCGACGGTTCGGGGTACGGCTGCCTCACCGGCCAGGGCAACGGCCAGGGTGGGCGGGAGCACGGGCAGAAGGCCGACCAGCTCCCCGGCTACCGGCGGATCGACGACCCGGTGGCCCGCGAGCACGTGGCCGGCGTCTGGGGGGTGCCAGCCGACGAGCTGCCCGGCCCGGGTGTGCCGGCCTACCAGCTGCTCGACTCGCTCGGCACACCTGACGGCCCCCGCGCGTTGCTGGTGTTCGGCTCGAACCCGGTGATCTCCGCCCCGCGGGCGGCGCGGATCGAGAGCCGGCTGCGCGACCTCGACCTGCTTGTCGTCGCCGACCTCCTGCTCTCCGAGACGGCCGCGCTGGCGGACGTGGTGCTGCCCACGGCGCAGTGGGCCGAGGAGGACGGCACCATGACCAACCTGGAGGGTCGGGTGCTGCGTCGGCGCGCGCTCCGCCCGCCCCCGGCGGATGTTTGGACCGACCTGGCCATCATCTCGGCCCTCGCGGCCCGGCTGGCCGCAGCCGAGGCGACCGCCAGCGAGGCGACCGCCGCCGACACGACCACCGCCGAGGCGACCGCCGCCGACGCGGGCGGCACCGCGGCGGCGCGGTTCCCCGCCGACCCGGCCGCCGTGTTCGCCGAGCTGCGCCGTGCCTCGGCCGGTGGGGCCGCCGACTACGCGGGCATCAGCTGGGCCCGGATCGACGCCGACGACGGCGTCTACTGGCCCTGCCCGACCGAGGACGGGCCGGACACGCCACGGCTCTTCGCCGACCGGTTCGCCACCCCGGACGGCCGAGCCCGGTTCCACCCCGTCGACCACCGCCCGGCCGCCGAGGAGGTCAGCGCCGCGTACCCGCTGCACTTCACCACCGGCCGGGTGCTCGCGCAGTACCAGTCCGGCACCCAGACCCGCCGGGTGGCCGCGCTGCGCCGCGCCGCCGGTGAGGCATTCGTCGAGCTGCACCCCGACCTGGCCGCCCGGCTCGGCGTCGACGACGGGGACCCGGTGCGGGTCACCTCGCGCCGAGGTGAGTTGTGCGCCCCCGCCCGACTCAGCGCCGGGATCCGACCGGACACGGTGTTCGCCCCGTTCCACTACGCCGGGGCCGGGCGGGCCAACTCGGTGACGAACGACGCCGTGGACCCGATCTCCGGGATGCCCGAATTCAAGATCTGCGCGGTCCGGGTGGAGAAGGCATGACCGCCCGGGTGGTCATCATCGGCAACGGGATGGCGGGTGCCCGCCTCGCCGGCGAGCTGCACGCCCGGGAAGGCGACCCGAAGGTCACCGTGCTCGGGGCGGAACCGCACCGGGCGTACAACCGGATCATGCTCTCCACCCTGCTGGCCGGCCGGGTCGACGAGCCGGACGTGGAGCTGACCGAGGCCGCCGGGCACGGCATCGACCTGCGCACCGGTGTGACGGTGACAGCGCTCGACAGGTCCGCTCGGGAGGTCCGCACCGCCGACGGCGAACGGATCGCCTACGACCACCTGGTGCTGGCCACCGGCGCTCGGGCGGTGGTGCCGCCACTGCCCGGCCTCGACCCGGCCGACCTGCCGGAGCGGGTGGTCCCCTTCCGGACCCTCGACGACTGTCGGCGGATCCTCGCCGCGGCGGACGGCGCGCGCAGCGCCCTCGTGCTCGGTGGTGGCCTGCTCGGGTTGGAGGCCGCCCGTGGGCTGGCCAACCGAGGGCTGACCACGACCGTGGTGCACCCGCGTGGGCACCTGATGGAACGACAACTCGACCCGGCGGCCGGCGCGGTGCTCGCCGGCACGCTCGCCGGCCTCGGCGTCACCAGCCAACTGGCGGTGCCGGCGATCGGCGTGGCCACGGACGCCACAGGCGTACGCCTCGACCTGGCCGACGGCCAGACGCTGCACGCCGACCTGCTGGTGCTCTCCTGCGGCGTGCGCCCGGACACCGCCCTCGCGCGGGCGGCCGGGCTGGACGTCGGGCGTGGCGTCCTGGTGGACGACCGGCTCCGCACCAGCGACCGGTCCATCTCGGCGATCGGCGACTGCGCCGAGCACGACGGCGTGCTCACCGGGCTTGTCGCACCCGCCTGGGCCCAGGCCCGGGTGCTCGCCGACGTGCTGACCGGGACGGATCCGCTGGCCCGGTACCGGCCCCGGCCGGTGGTGACCCGGCTCAAGGCCGCCGGGATCGACCTGGCCTCGATGGGCGACCCGGTGGGCGGCGGGCCGGGCGAGGAGCTGACCTTCACCGACCCGAGCCGGGGCACGTACGCCCGGTTGCGGATCCGCGACGAGCGGCTGGTCGGCGCGATCCTGCTCGGCGACAACCCGGCCGTCGGCACGGTGATCCAACTCTTCGACCGCGGCCACCCCGTGCCGACCGACCGGCGGGCGCTGCTGCTGGGCCGGGCGCTCGGCACGGCTGCCGCGGCACCGGCCGCGTCACCGGCACTGATGCCGGACGGGGTGACGGTCTGTCAGTGCAACTCGGTGAGCAAGGGCGCGCTGGTGCGCAGTTGGCGCTCCGGGGCCCGAACTGTCGACGCGGTGGTGGCCGCGACCCGGGCCGGCACCGGCTGCGGCGGTTGCCGCGACGCCGTGGGCGGCATCGTCGATTGGCTGAGCCAAGCGGAATCGGTGGAGGTGACGCGATGAACGGCGGCGAACTGGTCGTCATCGGCAACGGCATGGTCGGGCAGCGTTTCGTCGACGCGCTGCGGGCCCGCGACCCACACGGGCGCTGGCGGGTGACCGTGCTGGCCGAGGAGGGGCGTCCGGCGTACGACCGGGTGCGGCTCTCGGCGTACTTCGACGGGGTGAGCGAGGACGAGCTCAACGTGCACACCCCGCACGAGGGGGTGCGGCTGCGCCTCGGCGAGCCGGTCACCGCCCTCGACCGGGAACGGCAGGTGGTGACCACCGCCGTGGGCGAGTACCACTACGACGCGCTGGTGTTGGCCACCGGGTCGTACCCCTTCGTACCTCCGGTGCCCGGCGCCGAGCTGCCCGGGGTGTTCGTCTACCGGACCCTCGACGACCTGGCGGCGATCCGGGCGTACGCGCAGGGCCGGCGGGTCGGCGCCGTGATCGGCGGCGGTCTGCTCGGCCTGGAGGCGGCGAACGCCCTGCGGCTACTCGGCCTGAGCACCGACGTGGTCGAGTTCGCGCCCCGGCTGATGCCCGTGCAGGTGGACCAGGCGGGCGGTGCGATGCTCCGCCGCTACGTCGACGACCTCGGTGTACGAACCCATCTCGGGGTGGCCACCACGGCGATCCGGTCCGGCCCGGACGGCGCGGTCGCCGCCCTGGAACTCTCCGACGGCAGCGCAGTCGACGCCGAGTTGGTGGTGGTGGCCGCCGGCATCCGACCGCGCGACGAGCTGGCCCGCACGGCCGGGCTGCCGATCGGTCCGCGCGGCGGGGTGCTCGTCGACGAGACGTGCCGCAGCGCCGACGAGCGGATCTGGGCGGTCGGTGAGTGCGCGGCGGTCGACGGCACCTGCCACGGTCTGGTCGCGCCCGGGTACGCGACGGCCGAGGTGGTGGCCGACCGGCTGGTCGGTGGCGCGGCGACCTTCCCGGGCGCGGACACGGCCACCAAGCTCAAGCTGCTCGGCGTCGACGTGGCCTCGTTCGGTGACGCCCACGGCACGACCCCGGGCTGCCTGGACGTCACGTTCACCGACCCGGCCACCCGGGTCTACGCGAAGCTGGTCCTCTCCGACGACGCGCACACCCTGCTCGGCGGGGTGCTGGTCGGCGATGCCAGCGCGTACCCGACGCTGCGGGCCAGCGTGGGCGGTCCGCTGCCGGCCGCGCCGCTGGCGCTGCTCGCCCCGGAGGGCGGCGGCGCGGACGCCGGCGCGTTGCCCGCCGCCGCCCAGGTCTGCTCCTGCAACGCGGTGACCCGTGGTGACGTGGACGCCGCCATCGCCGACGGCTGCGCGGACGTGCCGGCGTTGAAGGCGTGCACCAGGGCCGGCACCAGTTGCGGCTCCTGTGTGCCGATGCTCAAGCAGCTCCTGGACGCGGCCGGGGTGGTGCAGTCCCGCGCGCTCTGCGAGCACTTCGACGTCAGCCGGCGGGAGCTGTTCGAGATCGTCCGCGTACGCGGCATCCGCACCTTCTCCCAGCTCATCGCCGAGCACGGGCGGGGGCGCGGCTGCGACATCTGCAAGCCGGTGGTGGCGTCGATCCTCGCGTCGCTGGGCAGCGGGCACGTGCTCGACGGTGAGCAGGCGTCCCTGCAGGACACCAACGACCACTTCCTGGCCAACCTGCAACGCGACGGCAGCTACTCGGTGGTGCCCCGGATTCCGGGCGGTGAGATCACCCCGGAGAAGCTGATCGTGATCGGCGAGGTCGCCCGGGACTTCCGGCTCTACACGAAGATCACCGGTGGGCAGCGGATCGACCTGTTCGGGGCGCGGGTGGAGCAGTTGCCGCAGATCTGGCAGCGGCTGGTGGACGCCGGCTTCGAGTCCGGCCACGCGTACGGCAAGGCGCTGCGGACCGTGAAGTCGTGCGTGGGCGAGACCTGGTGCCGGTACGGGGTGCAGGACTCGGTGGGGTTGGCCGTGGCGCTGGAGCTGCGTTACCGGGGCCTACGCGCACCCCACAAGCTCAAGTCGGCGGTCTCCGGTTGTGCCCGCGAGTGCGCCGAGGCCCGCAGCAAGGACTTCGGCATCATCGCCACCGAGACCGGCTGGAATCTCTACGTCGGCGGCAACGGCGGCTTCCGGCCCCGGCACGCCGACCTGTTCGCCACTGATGTGTCGACAGAAACTCTGATTCGGCTAATCGATAGATTTCTCATTTACTACATCCGCACCGCCGACCGGCTGCAACGCACCGCCGGCTGGATCGAGGCGATGGAAGGCGGCCTCGACCACCTCCGCTCGGTGATCGTGGACGACGCGCTGGGCCTCTGCGCCGACCTCGACGCGGCCATGGCCCGACACGTGTCGTCGTACTCCGACGAGTGGCGCGACGTCCTGGACGACCCGGACCGGCTGCGCCGCTACACCTCGTTCGTCAACGCTCCGGACGTGCCCGACCCGTCGATCACCTTCGCACTGGAACGCGGCCAGCCGGTACCCGTACGCGACCACCCCCCGACCGGATCCGAGCCGACGAACGGTCGCCGTCGGCAACCGGTCACCCTCGGCCTACCGGAGGTACGGCGATGACCCAGACCATCACGCTGACCTGGACCACTGTCTGTCTCCTTGACCGGTTGGAGCCGGACCGGGGCGTCGCCGCACTTGTCGACGGCGTGCAGGTGGCCCTCTTCCGGACCGGGGACGAGCTGTTCGCGATCGACAACCGCGATCCGGTCTCCGGGGCGTACGTGCTGTCGCGGGGCATCGTGGGCAGCCGTGGCGGGGT
The DNA here is from genome assembly GCF_049841595.1 of Micromonospora sp. DT228. Lineage (NCBI taxonomy): Bacteria > Bacillati > Actinomycetota > Actinomycetes > Micromonosporales > Micromonosporaceae > Micromonospora > Micromonospora sp. DT228. Next base: position 100,106 of record NZ_JBNCKO010000002.1, on the reverse strand, counting down.
GCCGACGGTCGCCTCACCGCTGCACAAGCAGGTGTACGACCTGCGCAGCGGGCAGTGCCTCGACCTGCCGGGGGTGACCGTGGGCCGGCACGACGCGCGCTGCCGTAACGGGCTGGTCGAGGTGCGGCTGCGACAGGAGGCTTGATGCGCGAAGAACTGGCGGGCTTCACCATCGGGGTGACCGCCGACCGGCGGCGCGACGAGTTGGCGGCGCTGCTCGAACGGCGGGGCGCCCGGGTGGTGCTCGCCCCGGCGTTGCGGATCGTGCCGCTGTCCGACGACACCGAGCTGCGGGAGGCGACCCGCGCCTGCCTCAGCCAGCCGCCGGACATCCTGATGGCCAACACCGGCATCGGCATGCGTGGGTGGCTGGAGGCGGCCGAGGGCTGGGGGCTGGCCGAGCCGCTGCGCTCGGTGCTGGCCAGCTCGTACGTGGTGGCCCGCGGCCCGAAGGCACGCGGCGCGATTCGTGCGGCCGGGCTGCACGACCAGTGGTCGCCGGCCTCGGAGAGCTGCGACGAGGTCGTCGACCACCTGCGCCGGCGCGGCGTGGCCGGGCAGGTGATCGCCATGCAGCTACACGGTGAGCGACAGCCCGAGTGCACGCTCGCGCTGGAGGCGGCCGGCGCCACGGTGATCGAGGTGCCGGTCTACCGGTGGGCGCCGCCGACCGACCCGACACCACTGCACCGGTTGATCGACCTGATCACCGGCCGGTTGGTGGACGCGGTGACCTTCACCTCGGCGCCCGCGGTGGAGGCCCTCCTGCGCGCGGCCGGAGACCGTACCGACGCGGTGCTGTCCGCGTTCCACGGTGACGTCCTGGCCAGCTGCGTCGGCGCGGTGACCGCCGAGCCGCTGCTGCGGTACGGGGTGCCGGTGAGCGCGCCCAGCCGGGCCCGGCTGGGCGCGCTGGTGCGGACCATCGTCGACGAGTTGCCCCGCCGGACCGTCACGTTCAAGGCCGCTGGGCACCTGCTCACGTTGCGCGGGCACGCCGCCGTGATCGACGGCGAGTTGCGGCCGCTCGCCCCCGCCCCGATGGCGGTGTTGCGGGCGCTCGCCCAGTCGCCCGGCCGGGTGCTGTCCCGCACGGCGCTGCTGCGGACGCTGCCCCGGGGCGCGGACGAGCACGCGGTGGAGATGGCGGTGGCCCGCCTCCGGGCCGGCCTCCATGCGCCGCGCGTGGTGCAGACAATCGTGAAGCGCGGCTACCGGCTCCGGGTCGACTGACGCGTCACGGCCGGCCGGTGGGCGCCGGCCGTGACGCGACGGATCAGCCGACCGGCGTGGGGAAGCCCCGCCCGTGCTCGGCCTGGAGCCGCAGCATGGCGTGCTCGACGACCGTCACCAACACCTGCTTGACCGAGTCCCGGTGCCGGGCGTCGGTCATCACCAACGGCACCTGCGGCGAGATGGCCAACGCCTCGCGGATCTCCTCCAACTCGTACTGGGGAGCGCCGTCGAACCGGTTCAGCGCCACCACGTACGGCAGCTTGCGGTTCTCGAAGTAGTCGAGCGGGGCGAACGCGTCGGTGATCCGGCGCGTGTCCACGAGCACGGCGGCGCCCACCGCACCTCGGATGATCTCGTCCCACATGAACCAGAACCGGGTCTGACCCGGTGTACCGAAGAGGTACAGGATCAGGTCCTGGGCCATGGTGATCCGGCCGAAGTCCATGGCGACCGTTGTGGTCTCCTTGCCCGGGACCTTGGACGGGTCGTCGATGCCGACACCCGCCGCGGTCATCAACGCCTCTGTGGTCAGCGGTGTGATCTCGGAGATCGCCCCGACCAGTGTTGTCTTGCCGACGCCGAAGCCGCCCGCGACGACGATCTTCGCGGAGACGATTCCCCGGCCTGGCCGCCCCCCTGCGGGGTCATAGCCTGCGAAGTCCACTTAGCACCCTTCCAAGCAGTTCCATCCGCTCCTCGAACCCCTCGGCGGGAGCAGCAGTGTGTAACGTCAGCAGGCTCTCGGCCACCATGTCGGCGACCAACACCCGGGCGACGCCAAGCGGCATCCGGGTGTACGCGGCGATCTCCGCCAACGACTGTGCTCGGCCCTCACAGACCGTGGCGATGCGGTGCTTGTCGTGCCCGGCGAAGCGGGACTCGGCCACCTGGGTGAGAGACGCGGTGAGGACTGCCTCGAGGGCGATGTCCTGGCGAGGCTCGGTCCGACCACGGGTGACCGCGTACGGACGTACCAGTGCGCCGCGCGGGTCAGCGCGTCGTTGGTCCATCCCTGATCACCTCCTCGTTGCCGGTGGAGCCGGTGTGTGCCGTCTCCCGTCTCTGACTCGGCGCGGTCCGGGCGCCGTTTCGTGCTACGAGCGCACCGCGTCCCGCGGCAGCGGCACCAGCGCGGCGCCCACCCGCTCGACCAGCAGCGCCATCTCGTAGCCGACCTGGCCCACGTCGCAACTGCGCGCGGCCAGCACGGCCATCGACGAACCGTCGCTGATCGACATCAGGAAGAGATACCCGCTGTCCATCTCGATGACTGTCTGCAACACCCCACCCGCGCTGAACATCCGGGCAGCGCCCTCGGTCAGGCTCACCACGCCGGAGGTGATCGCGGCGAGCTGGTCGGCCCGGTCCCCCGGCAGATCCCGGGAGGACGCGAGCAGGAGCCCGTCGGCGGACACCGCCACCACGTGGGCGATGCCCGCCACGCTGTCGGCGAAGTTGGTGAGCAGCCAACCCATGTCCTGCATGGCAGCTGGCCTGTTCATCGGCTCTCCTTGGTCGAGGTGCTGTTCAGGTCCGTTCCGGCCGTCCGACCACGTTGTACACCGCGGTGGTAGGCCGACAACAGACCTCGTACTTCATCGGGGGTCCGCCGGCTGCGGTCCCGACCGCTCTTCGGTTCGATGCCGCCCGGCACGAGCTGCGCCTGCGGCACCCGCTTGGGCAGCCCGGAGCGGGTGGTCCCGGCCGGAGCCGGCTCGGCGGCCCGGCTGGCCCGGGACCAGCCCTCGTCCGCGGCCGTCCGCCAGGCATCCGGGTCCACGGGTGGGGCGGCGGGCGCGGCGGGGGCGGCGGGCGCGGCCGACCGGGCGGCCGGCGGCGGGGAGTACGACTGCGGTGTGCCGAAACCACCGGCGGTCGCGCCGCCCCGGCCCGAGGTGCCCGGCGTGGTGACGCTGTCGGTGTTGGAGCTGCCCGGCGTGCGGGTCGGCAGGGGCGGTCGGGCCGGCGCCGCGGTCGGCCTGGGGGCGGCACCCGGCTGGGCGCGCAGCCCGGCATCGGCCGGAGCGGCGGTGGCGGGCGGTGGCGGCTCGTCGAACTTCGGCCGGGTGAAGATCGCGGTGGCGTCGTCACCGTGCGACCGGAACCAGACCGCCTCCATCTCCCGGAAGATCGGCGCCTCGGCGGGGAATTCGGGCCGGGTGCTGACCGGCGCGGCGGGTACCGACGGCGCGGGGGGCGGTGCCACCGCGCCGGCGCCGGCGACCGGCCCGACCGGCAGACCCGGTGCGTTGCGCCCGTCCGCGGCGTCCGCGGTCGAGCCGCGCCGGGGCAGCGGGTCGATCGTCGGATAGGCCACCGTCGGGCCGCCCGACGAGGTGCCCGCGCTGGTGCTGTACGCGGGCCGCGCCGGCGGGGTCGGGAGGACGGGCGCCGGGGCGGCCGGGGGCGGCGCCGTCGAGCGGGCACCGCTGTAGCCACCCGCGTGTACGGCCGGGGTGGTGTCCCGCGAGTCCAGCGGCGACTGCCACTGGGTGGGAGCGGGCGTGTTGGTGCGCCACTGGTCGGGCAGCGTCGCCGCCGAGGTCGCGGCACCGGCGAACTGTTCGGTGTGACCGGCCGGGGTGAGCGGCGTCTGCTCCACGGCCATCGGCTGACGCGGACGGGTGAGCACCTGCTCACGGCCCCGGTTGGTGGGCAGCACCACGGTGGCGGCGGGCAACGTCACCTGGGCGACGGTGCCGCCCTCGACGTTGCGGCGCAGCTCCACACGGATGCCGTAACGGGCGGCGAGCCGGCTGACCACGGCCAGGCCCATCAGCCGGAACGCGGCGACGTCGACGCTCGGCGGGGCGGCCAGCCGGCGGTTGAGCGAGTCGAGCTGCTCGTCGGTGAGGCCGAGCCCGCGGTCCTCGATCTGGATCAGGACGTAGTCGCGGATCCGGCGACCGTCGGCGACCACCGTGGTGTTCGGCGGTGAGAACCGGGTGGCATTGTCGAGCAGTTCGGCGACGAGACGGACCACGTCGTTGACGGCGTGCGCGGCGACCGAGACGTCGGTGTCCACGGTTCCGAACTCGATGCGGTTGTAGAGCTCCACCTCGGACTGGGCGGCGCGCAGCACGTCCACGACCAGGGCGTCGTCGCGACGCGGCACAGCGGAGTCGGCGCCGGCCAGGACCAGCAGGTTCTCGTCGTTGCGGCGCATTCGAGTGGCCAGGTGGTCGAGCTCGAAGAGTTGCGCGAGCCGCTTCGGGTCCTCCTCGCCGCGCTCGATCGCGTCCAGCTCGCCGATCATCCGGTCGACCAGGGTCTGACTACGACGTGCCAGGTTGAGGAACATCGCCGAGACGCTGGTCCGCAGCGCGGCCTGCTCGGCGGCGACCCGGACCGCCTCCCGGTGGACGACGTTGAAGGCCAACGCCACCTGGCCGACCTCATCGCGGCTGTTGAGCTGGATCGGGTCCCGAACCTGGCGGACGATCTCGTCCACCCCGCCGTCGCCCACGCTGCCCATGTTCTGCAGCCGCCGCACCGCGTCGGGCAGGTCGTGGTTGGCCACCGAGAGGGCGCCCTCACGCAGCCGGCGCAGCGAGTGGTTGAGCGAGCGGGCCAGCACCACGGCCAGCGACACGGCGATGATCAGGGTCAGCAGCACCAGGATCGACTCGATCACGGCCTGCCGAATGACGTTCGAGCGCGCCGTCTCGGCCTGCTGGAGCAGTCGGTCCTGCAGTTGGATCTCGGCCCAGCGCATCAGGTCGTTCACGGCGCCGATGGCGGCGGTGGCGTCCTGCGCGGTGACGAGCGGGCGCTGCCCGACCGATCGGCTGATGTCGGTGGCGACCCGGTCGGCCAGGCCGACCGCGTCACCGGAGACGGTGCTGTCGACCAGGGAACGCTGCACCGGGTCGGCGGCCAGCGAGAAGGAGACCAGCGCCTCCTGCTGGCTGGTGAGCGTCGCCACGAAGGAGGAGAACTGCTCCGAGTCGAGTTGGCCCGCCGTCAGCGCGGTGAACGCGACCGCCTCCTCCTCGGCGACGGACGCCTTGGCGCGGGCGAAGGCGGAGACGGCGCGGCGGCTGTCCGCCAGGCTCTCGTCGCCGGGCAGCTGAGCCAGGCCATCACCGTAGGAGACCAGGTCGGTGAGGATGACGCCGTAGCGGAGCACGACCTCGGACACCGCCATCTGCCGGCCGTCCAGCACCTCCTTACGGGTGTCGTCCAGGGTGGCCAGGTGCTCGTCGATGGCCTTGAGGCGGTCTCGCAAAGCCGCCGGCACTTCACCGATCCGGCCGCGCTCGGCGCGGTACCTGTCCACCTGCTGCTGCGTCTCGCGGACCCGCAGGTTGTACGCGTCGGCCGGCTGCTGTGGATTGGCCAGGTAGGCAGCCGCGGCCATCCGCTCGACCTGGAGGTCCTGGGTCAGCGCGCTGACGTCGATGGAGAGGGCCGTCAGTGACCGGGCTCGGGTGGCGTCGAAGGCGCCCTCGCCGACGGAGATCAGCCGGACCGTGGCCAGCGCGATCACCGCCGCCACCGGGACGACCAGGATCAACGCCAGTTTGGACCGGATCCGGGCGTCTCGCAGCCTCGGCATCCGCCGGCGCGTCGGTCGAGCGCTGTCGCCGAGCGCGGGCAGGGTCGTCGGTCCGGTGCTCACGACATCGCCTCCGTCGTTTCTTCCCCGCCTGACCCACTGAGCCATGCCGTAAGCGGAGGGGACCACGCGCGGCACGGCCGCGATTTCATCAGAGATGATCCTGTTTGGGAAGCCGCAGTGAGGTAGGAAACGGTCGGACGGAGCGCATCCCGTGATCCGGGCAACTGATACCTTCATTTCCGCAAGCCCCTGAACAGGGCATGTAACTCCTGAGTGGTCACGCGTGTATGCAAAGTGAGCTTTTGCAAACATTGCGTTACCCCAGCATGTGGGATGACCGTCCCGAAAATGCTACCGGGGTCCGCGCTTGACCACAGCGCCGGCCATTGGCAAGGTTTTGCAGGCTTCGCGCACACCGTACGGCAGAGGAGATCCCGTCTTCCACTGAGGACGGATTAGCGGCGGTGACCGGGCAGCGCCCGCGCCCGCACCTGGAGGACTGAGTTGAGCCCCATCCGCTCCGCGACCATCGCGGCGCTCGCATCGGCCGTAGTGGCCACCACGCTCACCGGCTGCCAGTTTGGCGGGGCGGAGCAGGACACGAGTCCGATCGTGATCGCTGCCGACCTCGAACTCTCCGGCGCCGCCGCCCCCGTCGGGCAGGCATACAAGCACGCACTGGAACTCAAGCGGGACCAGTTGAACTCCTCCGGCGCGCTAAACAACCGGAAGATCGAGCTGAAGGTGAAGGACAACCGTTCCGACTCGGCCGAGTCACTTCGCAACATCGTCGACTTCAGCAGCGATTCCCGGGTCAGCGCCATCATCATGGGTGGCTGCAACGAATGCGCCGTCGGCGCAGTTGGAACCATCAACGAGAAGCGGATTCCCACCATTGCGCTCGCCGCTTCCGGGGCCATCGCCAGCCCGGTCGCGCAACGACGCTACGTGTTCAAACTCGGACCCAACGCCCTGGACAGCGCGGCCGCGCTGACCACCGAACTGCGTCGCAACAACATCCGCAAGGTGGGCCTGCTCGTCAGCGACAACGACTACGGCCAGGAGGGCGCGGCCGCGCTCCAGAGCGAGCTGAACAAGGCCAACATCACGTTGCGCGAGCAGCGGGTCAGGACCACCGACACGGACGTCAGCCAGCAGGTCCGACAGCTCGTCACTGTGGGCAAGCCCGACGCGCTCGTCTTCTGGACCCCGCCGGAGCAGGCGACGCTTGCCGCCACGAGCGCCTCGCAGACCACCTTCCGCGGGTCGCTCTTCTTCGACGCGGGCGCGGCCGGTGACCTCTTCCTCGGCGCGGCGGCCAGGGCGACGGAGCGGGCCACGCTGATCTTCACTCAGACCATGGTGATCGACGACGTCATCGCGACCACACCCGCCAAGGCGGCACGGCGGCAGTGGTTCCAGGACTACACCGCGCGCTTCGGCGGCTACAACGGCTCGTCGTCCTTCGCGGCGGACGCCGTCCAGCTGATCGCCGACGCGGAACTTCGCGCCGGTGGTGAGGCCGGGAAGGTGAACCGTAACGGCATCCGGGACGTGCTCGAGACGTCCCAGATGGACGGCCTGTCGGGTCCGATCCGAATGACACCTGACAACCACAGCGGGCTGATGCCGCAGGCGCTCACCACGCTTGTCGCCCGTAACGGCCGTTGGCGCCTGGCGGGGTAACGGTCTCCGGGCCCACGCGCCACGGATGATCAACTCGACGTCCTTGATCTCGCGGTGATCGGGACGCGCAGAAACCCCGACGTCCCGAAAGCCGAGTCGATCAAGAAAGGGCCGGCCTCCCGATGGGAGGCCGGCCCTGCGCATTCCAGATATTGATCTTGCCGCTCGGGTCAGCGGCTGCTCGTGGTTTCGCGCACCCAGGGCAGCGCGATCCGTTCGATCAACAGAAGCGCCGAGTAGAGCAGAATGCTCACCAACGCCACCAACATGATCGCCGCCCACGCGGTGGCGGTGTCACCGACGCCCGCGTACTGCGTGATGACGTAGCCGAGGCCACTCTCGCCGGCCTGGAACTCACCGATCACCGCGCCGATCGCGGCCAGCGGCATGGCCACCTTGAGCCCGACGAAGATCTGCGGCAGCGCGGCCGGGAAGCGCACCTTGCGGAACGCCTGCCAGCGCGAGGCGTTCCAGGAGCGCACCAGCTCGGCCAGATCAGCGGGCGTGGTGGTGAGCCCGGTCGCGGTCGAGAGCACGATCGGAAAGAAGCAGAGCAGGAACACCATCGTCAGGATCGGTGTCTGACCCCAACCGAGCGCCACCACCAACAACGGGCCCAGCGTGATCTTCGGCACCGCGTTCACCGCGACCAGCAGCGGGGTGAACATCCGCTCCACCGTGCCGGAGCTGGCCAGGGAGAGTCCGATCAGGACACCGGCCACCGCCGAGAGCGCGAAGCCGATCAGGATCTCCAGCATGGTGGCCCAGGTGTGCTCCAGCATCTGGGCCGGCTTGTCGACGAACGCGGTGAGCACGTCGCCAGGCGGCGGCAGAGCCGCGGGATGGACCAGTTCCAGCCGGGCGATCAGCCACCACGCCGCCAGGGCGATCAGGAGGCCGGCCGCCGGCAGCAGCGCCGCCCCGGCCCCGGCGCGCAGACCGGCGCCTCGATCCGCCCGCCCCGCCCCGGCTCCGACACCCACGGGTGGGGATGCCGCCACCGCCGAGTCCACCGACCGGACGTCGGTCATCTTGTCCTCCTCGAAATCCCACGGCCCCCCGGGGGCCGACGAGCGACGGGGGTACGCCCCACCGGAAACCGGCGGGACGTACCCCCTGATGACGACCGGACGATCAGGCCTTCGGCGCGAGGCTGAAGTCGATGATCTGCTCGGGGGTGATGTTCTGCTTGAGCGCACCGGCGCCCTGCAGGATGGCGATGCTCTTGGCGACCCGGCCACTGTCCAGGGTGCCGATCGCGGTGCCGGTGTTGCCGGACCGGACGTACGCGGCCATCAGCTCCAGCTCGGCGGCGGCGGCGACCGGGTTGGCGGCGTCCACGTTCTTCTTCAGGATCTCGCCGGCCTCCTTGGGGTTGGCCAGGCTGTACTCCAGACCCTTGAGCAGCGCCCCGGTGAACTTCTTCACCATCTCGGGCTTCTCCTTGGCGATCTTGGAGGAGGTGATCAGCACGTTGCCGTAGAGGTCCTGCATCACGTTGCTGTACGGCAGCATGACGGCCTTCTTCTTGGCCACCGCCTCGATGGTCGGCTGACCGACGACGAACTGGCCGATGCCGTCCACCGCACCGGAGGCGAGCGTGCCGATCAGTGCCTGCGCCTCACCGTTGACCCAGGTCACCTTGCTCGCGTCCACACCGGCGAGCCGGGCGTACGTCGGGAAGAGGTTGCGGACCACGGACCCCGGGGTGTCGGCGAGCTTCTTGCCCTCCAGGTCCTTCGGCGAGGCGATGTTCTTGCCCTCGACCGAGGCGATGCCGGCCATGGTGCGCTGCTGGATCGCGGCCACCACGGTGAAGTCCTTGGCCTGGCCGTTGCCGACCTGCAGCAGGCTGCCGGTGAGGTCGACCGGGCCGAACTGGGCCTGGCCACCGACGATGGTCTGGATCACGCCGCCGGTGCCCTGACCTGGCTTGATCTCGACGTCGAAGCCGGCGTCCTTGAAGAAGCCCTTGTCCTTCGCCACCCAGGCGTAGGAGTCACGGCCGAAGTTGCCGAAGGAGGTGAGGTAGGTCACCTTCTCCAGTGCCCCGCCCTTGCCGCCCTTGGCGTCAGACGAGTCCGACCCGCTGCTGCAGGCGGAAACGAGAGCGAGGGCAGTGGCCAGCGCGGCCGTAGCGACCGTACGGGTCAGCCTTCTCATCAGTAGCACCATGTCCTTTCCAACCGGGGCCGAAAGGCCGCCGGAGGGGGTTGTCATGACGGGCCGGCGGGAGGGGTGGAAGCCGGACGCCGCCGTCGTGGGGGGACTCTTCGCGGGCACAGCGTACGAGAAACCCACAGTTGTGACGCCAGGCGTATCGGGTTGCGGAACGGAAACAACCTCATGACCACCCCGGACCGTGCGATACGAGGGCAGGCCAGCTAGCCTTTGCCGAATTCCTGACCGTCCACTCAGCGGAGGTCCGCCGGAGATGATCCAACTGGCCGGGGTGTCCCGTACCTTCGAAGGCCGATCAGGCCGGGTCGAAGCGCTGCGTGGCATCGACCTCGACGTCGCCGAGGGTGAGTTCGTCGCCGTGCTCGGCCGCTCCGGCTGCGGCAAGTCCACACTGCTGCGCCTGATCGCCGGGCTGCTCCCGCTGACCGCCGGTGAGATCACCGTGGCCGGCACGCCGATCTCCCGTCCCCGCCAGGACATCGCCATGCTGTTCCAGAGGCCGGCGCTGCTGCCCTGGCGCACCGTGCTGGACAACGTCCTGCTGCCGGTGGAGATCTTCGGCTGGAGCCGCGCCAAGCACCGCGAGCGCGCCCGGCAACTGCTCGACGTGGCCGGGCTGGCCGGGTTCGAGAAGCGGCTGCCGCACGAGCTCTCCGGCGGCATGCAGCAGCGGGTGTCGCTGTGCCGGTCGTTGATCGGCGAGCCCCGGGTGATGCTGATGGACGAGCCGTTCTCCGCGCTGGACGCGCTCACCCGCGAGGAACTCTCCGGCGAACTCCAGCGGGTCCACATGGAGAACAAGCCGACGATCGTCTTCGTCACCCACTCGATCGACGAGGCGGTGCTGCTCGCCGACCGGGTGGTCGTGCTGAGCCCCCGCCCGGGCCGGATCCGCAAGGTGGTGGACGTCACCATCCCCCGGCCCCGCACCCTGGGCCGCAACGCCCACCTGGCCGATGTCGCACGCGTCAGCGCCGACCTCCACGAGCTGCTGATGGAACGCGACCAGCCGGCGACCGCCGGCGCGGAAGGACGATGAACATGCGGGTGTCGGTCTTCACCGAACCGAACCGCGGCGCCAGCTACGACACGCAGCTCCGGTTCGCCCAACTGGTCGAGGCCTGCGGGTACGAGGGCTTCCTCCGCGCCGACCACTACCAGTCGATGGGCGCCGACCCGGGCCTGCCCGGCCCGACGGACGCCTGGCTGACCCTCGCCGCGCTGGCCCGAGAGACCAAGCGGATCCGACTCGGCACTCTGGTGACGTCGGCCACCTTCCGCCTGCCCGGCCCGCTCGCGGTGATGGTCGCGCAGGTCGACCAGATGAGCGGCGGCCGGGTCGACCTGGGCATCGGCGCCGGCTGGTACGAGCGCGAGCACACCTCGTACGGCATCCCGTTCCCGCCGGTCGGCGAGCGCTTCGACCGGCTGGCCGAGCAGCTTGAGGTGCTCACCGGGCTGTGGCGGACCCCGGTCGGGGAGACCTACAGCTTCAGCGGCGACCACTACCGCCTGGTGGACGCGCCGGCCCTGCCCAAGCCGGTGCAGGTGCCCGGACCGCCGATCATCGTGGGTGGGCGCGGCCCCAAGCGCACCCCCGAGCTGGCCGCCCGGTACGCCGACGAGTTCAACATGCCGTTCAAGTCCGTGGCGGACACCGCCGCAGCGTTCGACCGGGTGCGTGAGGCGTGCGAGCGCACCGGTCGGACGGAGTCCGGTCGTCCGCCGCTGGTGCTCTCCGCCGGGCTCGTCGTGGCCGTCGGCCGCACCGACGCCGAGGCCCAGCGTCGGGCCGCGCCTCTGCACGAGAAGAGCGCGTTGCCGCCGGAGGACCCGGTGGTCGGCTCCCCCGCGCAACTCGCGCAGCGCATCGGCGAGTTCGCCGCGATCGGCGCCACCCGCGTCCACCTGCGCCTGATCGACTTCGCAGACCTCGACCACCTTGAGCTGATCGCCGCCGAGGTGCTCCCCCAACTGGACGGAGAACGATGACCGACGTGATCGACGGAACCGAACTCGGGCCGGTGGGCCAGGAGATCGTGTACGAGAACGACCGGGTCCGGGTCTGGCACATCCGGCTCGAGCCGGGTGAGCGGCAGCCACTGCACAGGCATGACCACCCGTACCTGGTGGTGGCGATCGAGGGCGCGAAGAACGTCGTGCAGACGATCGACGGCACCCGGATCGACGCCGACGAGCCCACCGGCGGAGTGGTCTACCGGGACCCCGGGGCCGTACACATGCTCACAAATGTCGGAGACACGACTTACCTGGCCCGACTGGTCGAACTCAAGTAGACCCGCCGAACGCGAGCCGACGCGCGGCGCGGCGCGCCGGTGGCGGTCGGGTGTACGGGGTGCGTAACGTGCCGGACATGGCCTTTCGGACCTGGGGCAGACTGCTGCTCACGGCGCTCGGGGTGAGCGTGCTGGCCGGGGCCGGCCAGCTCGGCGTCGCGTACGGTTTCGGCATCGTCCGGTTGACCGGCGCCTTCACCGGTACGACCGTCAACCAGTGGCCGGCCCAGCTCGTCTGGGTGGGCTGGTTCGCCGCGAACGCCGCCGTCGCCGGCGCTGTCCTGACCGGACGCCTCGCGCGCGGCGATGCTCCGCCGGCAAGCACCGGCCGGCAGCTGGCGATCGGCGGCGCGGCGGCGCTCGGCGCCACCGTCATCGCCCCGCTCTGCATGCAGCCCGCCCGCGCCGCGGAGCTGGTCTCCGTCGACCCGGTCTGGGCGGTGGGCATCTGCGCCGTACTGGGCGCGGTGATCGGAGCGGGCGCTGCGATCGCCGTGCTGCTCCGGCCCGAGCTGGGCTGGAACATGGCGGCCGTGGCCGGCGTGGTCTGGCTGTTGGCGCTGATCTCCGTCCTGCCGTCGCTCGGCACGACCGGCCCACTGCCGACCGTCCGGCTCGGTGTGCTGGAGCCGAGCTGGCTGAGCGACTCCACCGCACAGCGGCTGGCGCTGCTCCTACTGCCCACCGTGGCACTGCTGGCCGGGGCCGCGACCGCCGGGTTGGCGCGTTGGCGGGGGCAGGACCCCCTGATCAGCGGGGCGACCGGGGTGGCCGGTCCGGTGCTGGTGGCGTTCGCCTACCTGACCGCCGGCCCGGGCGACTCCGTGGACCGCTACCAGGTCACTCCGTACTACGGCTCGTTGATCGCGATCCTCGCCGGTGCGCTCGGCGCGGCCGCCGCCGCGCTGCTGCGCTGGCCGGCGGGCGCCCGCACCCCGGATTCGCAGGCGATCGAGCCCAGCGACATCCTGGACGCGCTTCCCACCGGCCCGGCCCTGCCCAACGCCGCGTCGCCGAGTACGGCGAACGATCCGGACGCCGCCGAGCGACCCGCCGCGCCCTCGGCCGGCCTTGAGCCCACCCGGTCGCCAGCCGGCGGCGATCTGAGCGGCGCCACCTCGGGTCCGCGCGCCGCAGGCGGCTCCGATGGCGTACGCACCGTGCCCGCCCACTGGGACTGGCCGGCGGACGCCACAAGCGGCCAGCACGGTGTGACCCCCGCCGCTCCGGCGACGTCCGCGGCCTGGCGGACCGATCCGACAGGTGAGTTCACCGCCGGGAGGCGGACGCCCCCGGCGAGCCGGGACGACGTCACCTCCCCGATGGCTACCGCCGCCACCAGCCCGACCGACGCCACCCCGACAGGTGTTCCCCCAGTCGATGGGCCGACCGCTGGCGCGGCGGGCACGAGCGGTGGGCGGTCCGGCGGACGCAGCACCCGCAAGGACACCGTCACCACCAGCCCGACCAGCACGGAAACGGCCGACGCGGGCGCGACGAGCACGGAACCAGCCGCCGTGAACCCCACCAGCATGGGAACAGCCGGCGCGAACGCCACCGACGCGAAGAGGGCCACCACCACGGACGGGACCAGCACCGGAAGCGCCGACACGGGCGCGGCCAGCACGGCAGCCGCCGACGCAGGAGCGGCCAGTACGGCGACCGCCGACGCGGGCGCGGCCAGCACCGTAACCGCCGACGCGAACAAGGGCAGGACGGCAACCGTCGACGCGGGCGCGACCGCCGTCGACGCGGGCGCGGCTGGCACGGCAACCGTCGACACGAGTGGGGCCGAGCCTGGCAGGGCCGATGCGCCGTTGACGGTCAAGCCGCGTCGAGCCCGTAAGGCGAAGGCCAGCCCGCTCGACGCCACCACCGATCCAGCCGACAGCACGTCGGGGTCGAAGGTCACCGACGAGCCGGCTGCCGGCGCTACCGAGCCCGACAGGGAGAGCCGGGACACCACGTCCGGCCCGGCCCCCGGGGCCACCCCGACCACCGCGACCCCGGCCGGGGCAGCGGCCCCGACCAGCAGGACCGGTCGGACGAGAACCCCCGTGACCCCGACAACCACAGGTCCGACCGGGGTGCCGGCTACTCCGGCCAGCGCCAAGGATGCGGCGGTCGATCCACCGCGTACCCCGGACGCCGTCAGCGCCGCTCCCACCGCGCGACCGGCCGGGGAGTCGGCTGCCGCCGGGGTTGGCGACACCACCAGCGCCCGGCCCACCAGCGCCCGGCCCGCCAGGGACAGTGCCGCCAGCGCGCCGACCGTCGGGGACAGTGTTCCCACCAGCGCGCGGACCGCCGGGGACGCCTCCGCCGCCGGTGCGCGGACCGTCGGGGACAGTGTTCCCACCAGCGCGCGGACCGCCGGGGACGCCTCCGCCGCCGGTGCGCCGACCGCTGGGGACGCTTCCGCCGCCGGTGCGCCGACCGCCGGGGACGGTGTTCCCGCCGCCAGCGCGTGGACCGTCGGGGGCGGTGCCGCCGCGAGTGACCCGGACGCGGTCCTCTGGACGCCAGCGCCGTCCGCCTGGACGGTCACACCGGCCTGGACGGTGCCGCCGCAGGCCTCCGAGTCGGGAGCCACGGCAGCGGAGCCGCCGACCGGGCCGGACGAGTCGACCGGGCAGACGCCGAAGCCCCGCCACCGGGTGCCGCTGCCGGATCTGAGCCGGGCCGGCACCTGGAACGCGTTCGACACCACCCGGCGTGCCGCCCCGACCGGGTCGCCGGACAGCTCGACCCGGCCGGCGACAACCGGGCCGATCGTGGCCAGCGAGTTGGCCGCTCCGACCAGACATCCGATCCCGGCCGAGCCGCCGGTCGCGCCGGGCAGGGCTGGGGCGCCCACCGGCACGGGCAACCCGACCACCACCGGCGAACGGACAAGCACCGGCGACCCGGTGAACACCGACGACCGGGCAAGGACCGGCAACCCGGCCAGCACCGCCGACTGGGCGAACACCGGCGAGCGGGCAAGGATCGGCAACCCGGCCAGCATCGGCGGGCAGGCGAACACCGACGACCGGGCAAGGAACGACGACCCCGCGAGCACCGACGACCCGGCCAGCACCGACGCGACACCGGCTGGGCCGACCTCCGCGAAGGTGGCCGAGCAGCCCTCCCGGCGCGGACGGCTCGGCGGTCTGTTCCGCCGCAACAGGTCCCGCAGCGACGAGAAGGGCACGGAGACGTCAGACGCGACGGAGGCCCTGCCGACCCAGGACGAGGAGTTCGTCGACTGGGTCGCTGGTCTGGGCAAGCCGGTGTTGGACAACGAGCCGGAACAGGAGAGCGGCCGACGCTCGCTCCGCTCCACCGGCCGGCACCACCGCGACTAACCGGCCAGCACCACCACCACCACCACGGCCGGCGGACCACCACGACGGCCGGCGGACCACCCGCCCGTCGATCATGAGGTTATTGCCGTCCATCTCGGCGCGTCCTGACAATAACTCCATGATCGACGGGCGGAGTCCGAAGATCCGCGCAAGAGCCGTCCGTTTTGGCCGTTGGGTCCGCTCCGCACTTGGGCCGCCGCGCCGCAGGAAAGTCGGTCTAGTGATGATCGACTCGGGTTCATGGAGGTCGGGGCATTCCGGTGCCCGGATACCGCGTTATCAATGAACTCGAGTGGATCATCTCGGGACGGCGGGTTCGCCGCTCTCGGTGCGGGTCAGGTCAGGCCAGCGGCAGGTAGACCCGACTGCCGCCGGTGACGAACTCCTCCGACTTGTCCTTCATGCCGCGTGCGGCGTACTCCTTGAGCTCCTGGGTGATCTTCATGGAGCAGAACTTCGGGCCACACATCGAGCAGAAGTGCGCCGTCTTCGCGGGCTCGGCAGGCAGCGTCGCGTCGTGGTACGAGCGCGCCGTCTCCGGGTCCAACGAGAGGTTGAACTGGTCCTCCCAGCGGAACTCGAACCGCGCCTTCGACAACGCGTCGTCCCAGTCCTGTGCGCCGGGGTGCCCCTTGGCCAGGTCCGCCGCGTGGGCCGCGATCTTGTACGCGATCACGCCCGCCTTCACGTCGTCCCGGTCCGGCAGGCCGAGGTGCTCCTTCGGCGTGACGTAGCAGAGCATCGCGGTGCCGAACATGCCGATCATCGCGGCGCCGATCGCCGAGGTGATGTGGTCGTACGCCGGTGCGATGTCGGTGGTCAGCGGGCCGAGCGTGTAGAAGGGCGCCTCGTGGCACCACTCCTGCTGAAGGTCCACGTTCTCCTTGATCTTGTGCATGGGTACGTGACCGGGACCCTCGATCATCACCTGCACGTCGTGCTCCCAGGCGATCTTCGTCAGCTCGCCGAGGGTGCGCAGCTCGGCGAACTGCGCCGCGTCGTTGGCGTCGGCGATCGAACCGGGACGCAGCCCGTCGCCGAGGGAGAACGTCACGTCGTAGCGGGCGAGCAGCGCACACAGCTCCGCGAAGTTGGTGTAGAGGAAGTTCTCCTCGTGGTGCGCCAGGCACCACGCCGCCATGATCGAGCCGCCCCGGGAGACGATCCCGGTGACCCGATCCACGGCCAGCGGCACGTACGGCAACAGCACCCCGGCGTGCACAGTCATGTAGTCCACGCCCTGCTCGGCCTGCTCGATAACGGTCTCCCGGAACACCTCCCAGCTCAACTTCACCGGGTCGCCGCCGACCTTCTCCAACGCCTGGTAGATCGGCACCGTCCCGATCGGCACCGGCGAGTTCCGCACGATCGCCTCGCGGGTCTCGTGGATCCGCTTCCCGGTGGACAGGTCCATCACGGTGTCCGCGCCCCAGCGGGTGGCCCAGGTGAGCTTCTCCACCTCCTCGGCGACCGACGAGCTGACCGCCGAGGTGCCGATGTTGGCGTTCACCTTGACCAGGAACGCCTTACCGATGATCGCCGGCTCGCACTCCGGGTGGTTCACGTTGAGGGGCAACACCGCCCGACCTGCGGCGATCTCGGCCCGGACCAGTTCCGGGTCGACGTTCTCCCGGATCGCCACGAACTCCATCTCCGGCGTCACCACACCGGCCCTCGCGTACGCGAGCTGCGTCGGCCGGCGACCCTCCGCTCCGGCGAGCGGCGTACCCGCGCCCCGCACCGGCGCCACGTCACCCCGCTCGGCGATCCACGGTCCGCGCATCGCGGGCAGCCCCACCTCCGGGTCCGACCCCGGGCCGGACGTGTCGTAGAGCCGCACCGGTGGTAGGTCCCCGGTCAGCCCCACCTCCGCGAACGGCACCCGGACATCGGGTCGTGAACCCTCGACGTACACCTTGCCTCGTGCCTGCATGACAGCCTCCCTGGTGATCAAGCGGACCAACCGAAGTGGTCCAGCGGTCCACGCCCCGCGCCCAGCTCCCAACCCCGTGCGCCGGTCAGCGCACGGAGCACGTACTCCTTCGCGGCCCCCACCGCCGCCGGCACCGGATCGCCGAACGCGAGCCGCACGGCGATCGCCGCCGAGAACGAACACCCGGTGCCGTGGGTGTGCCGGGTGTCCACCCGGGGGGCGCGCAGCAGGGTGGTCTCGCCGCCGCCGTGCAACACGTCGACCGCCTCGCCGCCGTCCAGGTCACCGCCGGTGACCACGACGTACTCCGGGCCGCCGGCCCCGAGGGCCTCGGCGGCCACGACCATCCCGGCCACGTCGTCCACTCCGCGTCCGGTGATGGCCGCGGCCTCCGCGCAGTTCGGTGTCGCCACCCGGGCGTACGGCAGCAGCCGCTCCACCGCACCCACCACGCCGAGCCGGTGTCCACTCGTGGCGACCAGCACCGGGTCGACGACGAGCTGCGGCAGCCGGCCGTCCCGGGCGGCCTCGGCTACCGCGTCGGCGACCGCCTCGGTGCCGAGCATCCCCGTCTTGACCGCACGCACGCTGAAATCCGTGAGTACGCTGTCCAACTGCTCGACGACCGTGCGCGGCGGCAGCGGCAGCACGGCGTCGACACCCCTGGTGTTCTGCGCGGTGACCGCGGTGAGGACGCTCGTGCCGTACGCGCCGAGCGCCGCGAAGACCTTGAGGTCGGCCTGGATGCCCGCGCCACCACCGGAGTCCGAGCCGGCGATGGTGAGGATGGTGTGGGGGGTCACTTCTCCTCCTTGGTTGCGGTTGGGGGTTGGTTGTCTGTGGTTGCGGTTGAGGGCTGCGGCGTGGAGACCTTGGTGACCCCGCGCCGGGTTTGGGTCAGCTCTGGGGTGACCGCCTCGACATAAGCGCTGGCCAAAATCGCGGCTGTCTCGGTTGGGTCTTTGGCTCGCATCAGTGCGCCCAGGACTGCTACTCCGACGGCTCCTGCTTGGACGCAGGCGGTTACCTGGTCCGGCGTTTCCACTCCGCCGAGGGCCAGCAGGGGCACCGGGCTGGCGCGCACCAGACTGCCCAGCCCCGCAATGTCCAGGGGTGGGCCGTAGCCGGGCTTCGTCTTGGTGGGGTGGATTGGGGAGACGGTGGCGTAGTGCTCGGTGGTCAGGCGGTTCAGCTCGGTTTCGTCATGGCAGGAGCGGCCGACCAGGCGGTGGGTCGGCGGCGGGTACGGGCCGGCCGCCGGCAGGTGGACGGCGTCGCCGCCGAGCGGGTCGGGACCGGCCACGACGAGGGTTCCGCCGACGTCGGCGAGGATCGCGCGCAGGGCGACGGCGAGGGCGGCGCGCTCGACGCGGGGCAGGTCCTTCTCCCGCAGCACCACCCACCGCACTCCCCCAGCCACAGCACCCGCGACAACCCGCTCGAGCCCGCCGCGAGCGACAAGCCGATCGGTAAGAACGACAACCCCAGACGGCACGGTCCTCAACGAGATCTTGGAAGGAATGGGCCCCTCCAGGAGCGGTTTGCTTCCAAGATCTGCCGGCGGCGGCGCGCCTCCCGGCGGCAGCGGCCCGGTCACAGGTCGGGTCTTCCCTCGTCGGGGGTGGAGGCGAGCGCGTGGAAGCGGCGCTCGATCCGGCCCGCGCCGGCCGCCAGATGCCCCGCCTCGACCGCGTACCGCATCGCGGTGGCCATCGCCACCGGGTCCGCGGCCCGGGTCACCGCGCTGGCCAGCAGCACACCGTCGCAGCCCAACTCCATGGCCAGGGCCGCGTCGGAGGCGGTGCCGATGCCGGCGTCGAGGATCACCGGCACGTCGACGCCCTGCCGGATGAGCCGGATGTGGTGCGGGTTGGCGACGCCGAGCCCCGAACCGATCGGGGAGCCGGCCGGCATCACCGCGGCACAACCCACGTCGGCGAGTCGGCGGGCGAGCACCGGGTCGTCGCTCGTGTACGGCAGCACGGTGAAGCCGTCGGCGACCAGCTCCTCGGCGGCGCGGAGCAACTCCACCCCGTCGGGCAGCAGGGTCCGCTCGTCGCCGATCACCTCCAGCTTGACCCAGTCGGTGTCGAACGCGTCCCGGGCCAGCCGGGCCACCTTCACCGCCTCGGTCGCGGTGTGGCAGCCGGCGGTGTTGGGCAGCAGCCGTACCCCGCAGCGGTCCAGCAGGTCCAGCAGCCCGCCAGCCGTGCCCGGGGCGGTGTCCACCCGGCGCAGGGCCAGGGTGACCAACTCGGTGCCGGACGCCCGGATCGCCTGCTCCAGCACGTGCAGGTTGGCGGCACCACCGGTGCCGAGGATCAGTCGCGAGGTGAACGTCCGCCCACCCAGCTCGAACGACACGTTCCTCACCCGCCCTGCGCCGCGGTGAGCACCTCGACACGGTCCCCGTCGCGCAGCGCCGTGGTCGCCCAGCCCGCCCGGGGCACCACCTCGCCGTTGACGGCGACGGCCACCCCACGCGGTTGCGGGGCGACGGCACCGACCAGGTCGGCCACGGACATCTCACCCGGGACGCTTCGTCCGGCCCCGTTGACAGTCAACTCCACTGGTCCCCCTTCATCGTCGGTTCGGGCCCGCCACCGGCAGCCGCACCGGCGAACCGGTCCGGCCGGAAGGACGCGAGCAGCGGATCGGGTACGCCTGTGCACACCAGGTCGGCGATCAGGTCGGCGGTGACCGGGGTGAGCACGATGCCGTGCCGGTGGTGACCGGTGGCGGCCAGCACGTCCGGCCGGTCGGGCAGCGGCCCGAGGATCGGCGCGTTGTCCGGGGTTCCTGGGCGCAGCCCGGCGACCGCCTCGACCAGGTCGTACTCGGCCAGCTCGGGCAGCAGGTCGACGCCGGCGCGGAGCAGGCGTTGCACCGCGCCGGCGGTGACAGTGGTGTCCGACAGTTCCTCGACCGTCGCGCCGAGCACGACCTCGCCGTCGGGTCGGGGCACCAGGTAGACGGGTTCACCGTCGGCGTACCCCCGGATCACGTGCCGGAAGCCCGGCGCGACGCCGCCGGGCGCGCGGAGCCGGAGGATCTGGCCCTTCACCGGCCGCACGGGCAGGCCGGTGAGCGCGGCGGCCCCGCAGCCGGCGGCGACCACAGTGATTCGCGCGTCCACGTCGGACAGATTCGCGACGGCCTGCGGCACCAGCACCGCGCCGGCCCGCCGCGCGGCCGTGCGCAGCGCCGGCACCAGCAGTCGGGGGTCGACCTGGTGGTCGGTGGGCGCGAGCGCGCCGCCGCGCACCCGCGGGGCGAGCGCCGGCTCGCGGTCGCGCAGCTCGCTGGGGCGCAGCGGGGTCACCGGCAGACCCAACCCCTGCTGGTACGCCCAGAGCCGACGCGCCTCGGCCAGGTCGTCGGCGGTCAACCCGATCAGCAGGGTGCCCTCGGTCCGGTAGCCGATGTCGGCGCCTGCCGCTTCGGCCAGCTCGTCGGCGAACGTGGGCCAGCGGGCGGCGGACGCCAGCAGCAGCTCGGTCAGCCGGTGCTCACCGAAGTACGCCTCGGCGACCGGGGCGAGCATGCCGGCGGCCACCGCCGACGCCCCCGAGCCGGGCGCCGGATCGTGCACCACCACCCGCAGCCCCCGGGCGGCGCAGCGCCAGGCGATCGCCAGCCCGATCGGCCCGGCACCGACCACCGCCACGTCCGGCCGGGCCCGGTCGTTCGATGACGCCGACTCCGACCGGCCGGTCAGCACGTCAGGGCCTCGACCAGCGTGGCGGTCGCCCGCGCCGGGTCGGCGGCGGCCGACACCGCCCCGACCACCGCCACCCCGTACGCCCCGGCGGCCCGCAGCTCCGGCACCCGGGCTGCGGTCACGCCACCGATCGCGATGACCGGCGCGTCGACGGCGTCGGCCACGGCGCGGACCCCGGCCGGCCCGATCGGGTCCGGCAGGCCGGACTTGGTGCTGGTCGGGTGGCAGGGGCCGACGCCCAGGTAGTCGGCTCCCGCCGCGACGGCCTCGATCGCTGTCTCCGGTGCGCGGGCTGTTGCTCCCAGCACGCCGGTGGGGCCGAGCACCCGACGGGCGGCGGCGACCGGGAGGTCGTGTGCTCCGATGTGCCCGCCGGCCGCTCCCACCGCAAGCGCCACGTGCAGCCGGTCGTTGACCAGGCAGGTCGCGTCGTACGACACGCAGAGCGCCAACACCCGCCGGGCCAGGTCGTACGCCTCGCGGTCGGTGGCGGAGTCCTCGACCCGGACCTGCACCACCAGGTCGGCGCGGGCCACCGCGAGGGCAGCCCGGACCACGGTGAGCGGGTCCCGACCGGGTCGGGTGTCGGTGATCAGATGCAGTCGCCCCAGGGACGGCACGGCAACTCTCCTCCCTGCGCCGGCATTATCCGGATCAGGTTCGACGGTCGGGGGCTGTCAGCCCCCCTCTCAGCCCGGTACACCGGGCTCCCGTGGGTTACTTGCGTGTCACCGTACGACAGATCCGTCGGTCTGCCAAGGCGAGGTTCGGCGGCGGCCGGTGGGCCGGAACGCACCAAATCGAGCTAGATCTGTGTGGCGGTTCATGCGGTCCTGTTCGGAATGTCGCCTGCCGTTGCAGAACCGTTACCCGCTCGCATCTTGCCGGACATCGAGCCAGTCGAATTAATTTGTTTAGCGATTCGACAAAATGTCGGTGGGGGCACCTTGGCACGGTGTGACCACCGGCTCCATCAGGGACGGCCTTCGGCGTGCCGACTCCCGCGATCTCCGTCACTACGACACAGGAGGCGGCGTGTCCCGTTCTCGTCGTGCCCGCGTACCAATCACCGCAACCCTCATCTCCCTGGCCCTCGCCTCGACGACCCTGTTCAGCACGCCCGCGCAGGCAGCGCCGGCCGCCGCACAGGTCCCCCCACGGGAGGCAGCGGCCGGAACCCCGGTCACCCAGGTGGCGCCGAAGGCGCCCCAGCAGGCCGCCGACGATCCCTTCTCGGTCCTGGTCTTCTCCAAGACCGCCGGCTTCCGGCACGACTCCATCCCCACCGGTGTCGCCGCCATCCAACAGCTCGGCGCCACAAACGGTTTCACCGTGGACACCTCCGAGGACGGCGCCGCGTTCAGCGACACCAACCTCGCGAAGTACAAGGCCGTGATCTGGCTCTCCACCACAGGTGACGTCCTCAACGCCGAGCAGCAGGCGGCGTTCGAGCGCTACGTGAAGGCCGGCGGCGGTTACGTCGGCATCCACGCCGCGTCGGACACCGAGTACAGCTGGGCCTGGTACGGCGACCTGGTCGGCGCGTACTTCGCCAACCACCCGCAGAACCAGCAGGCCACGGTCAAGGTGGAGGACCACGCCCACCCGTCCACCGCCGAACTGCCGGACCGCTGGTCCCGGTTCGACGAGTGGTACAACTTCCAGACCAACCCGCGGCCGGACGTGCACGTGCTGGCCAGCCTGGACGAGAAGAGCTACACCCCGGGCGCGGGCGCGATGGGCGCCGACCACCCGACCTCCTGGTGTCAGGACTTCGACGGCGGTCGCTCCTGGTACACCGGCGGTGGGCACACCCGGGAGTCGTACGCCGAGCCCGAGTTCCTGTCCCACCTGCTCGGCGGCATCCGGACCGCGGCCGGTGTCGAGGACGCCGACTGCGGCGCCACGAAGACCTCGAACTTCGAGAAGGTCTCCCTGGACAGCAACACCAGCAACCCGATGGAGCTGGACATCGCCGGAGACGGGCGGGTCTTCTACATCGAGCGCGACGGTCGGGTGCAGATCATCAAGCCGGACACCGGCAACACCGTCACCGCCGTCGACCTGGACGTCTTCACCGGCAACGAGGACGGCCTGATCGGCATCCGGCTCGACCCGGACTTCGCCACGAACAAGTGGGTGTATCTCTACTACGCCCCGAACGACAACGTCACGCGCAACCTGCTGTCCCGGTTCACGGTGACCGGCGACACCATCGACCTGGCCAGCGAGAAGCAGGTCCTGCGGGTCGACACGCAGCGCAACACCTGCTGCCACGCCGGTGGCAGCATGACGTTCGACAGCGCCGGCAACCTCTACCTGGCCACCGGTGACAACACCAACCCGTTCGAGTCGAACGCGTACTCGCCGCTCGACGAGCGACCGGGCCGCCAGGACTACGACTCGCAGCGCACGTCGGCGAACACCAACGACCTGCGCGGCAAGGTGATCCGGATCCACCCGGAGGACGACGGGACGTACACCGTTCCGACGGGCAACCTCTTCGCTGCGGGCACCGAGAAGACCCGTCCCGAGATCTACGCGATGGGCTTCCGCAACCCGTTCCGGATCGGCACCGACCCGAAGACCGACACGCTGTACGTCGGGGACTACGGGCCGGACGCCAACGCGAACAACCCGGACCGGGGCCCCCGCGGTCTGGTCGAGTGGAACATCGTGACCCCCGGCAACTACGGCTGGCCGTACTGCACGGGGACGAACGAGGCCTACAACGACTACACGTTCCCGTCCGGCCCGAGCGGCGCGAAGTTCGACTGCGCCGCGCCGGTGAACAACTCGCCGAACAACACCGGCCTGACAAACCTCCCACCTGTCGTCCCGGCCACCGTCGACTACGGCTACGCCGGTGACGCGCGGTACCCGGAGATCGGTGGCGGTGGCGCGCCGATGGGCGGCCCGGCCTACCGGTACGACGCCAACCTCAACTCCACCCGCAAGTGGCCGGCGTACTACGACGGCAAGGCGCTGCTCGGCGAGTGGAACCAGAACAAGATGTACACGATGCAGGTGACCGCCGACGGCAAGTCGCTTGTGGACATCAACCAGTTGCTCACCGGGATGAGCATGATCCGGCCGATGGACTTCGAGTTCGGCCCGGACGGCGCGCTGTACCTGATCGAGTGGGGCAGCGGCTTCGGCGGCAACAACGACAACTCCGGCATCTACCGGATCGACTACACCGCCGGTGACCGCGCGCCGATCGCGGCGGCGTCCGCCAGCCCCACCTCGGGTCCGGCGCCACTGGCTGTCACCTTCTCCAGCGCCGGCTCCCGGGACCCGGACGGTGGCGCGCTCACCTACGCCTGGGCCTTCGGTGACGGGCAGACCTCGACCGAGGCGAACCCGACACACACCTACGCGACGGCGGGCAACTACACCGCCCAGCTCACCGTGACCAACCCGAAGGGCCGTACCGCGGTGGCCAACGTGCCGGTCACCGTGGGCAACACCGCACCGACGGTGAGCATCGAGTTCCCGCCGGACGGTGGCTTCTTCAACTGGGGCGACCAGGTCAAGTACACGATCAAGGTGACCGACCCCGAAGACGGGGAGATCGACTGCGCCAAGGTGAACCTCCAGGTGCTGCTCGGTCACGACGAGCACGCCCACCCGCTGGAGCAGCACACGGGCTGCACCGGCACCGTCCAGACGTCGCTCGCCTCCGGGCACGGCGCCGAGGCGAACGTCTTCGCGGTCTTCGAGGCCACCTACACCGACGAGGGTGGTGCCGGCGGCGCCGGTGCGCTCACCGGTCGGCAGATCGAGATCCTGCAGCCCAAGCAGAAGCAGGCCGAGTACTTCACCGCCACCGGGCGGACGCCGGTGAGCACCGGCGGCGGAGACGCCGGCGTGCAGCGTGAGGCCGGGGCCGACACCGCGGGTGGCGGCCAGAGCATCGCGTTCATCGAGGACGGTGACTGGTGGTCGGTCGCTCCGGCGGACCTGACAAACATCACCGAGATCCGGTTCCGGGCCGCCTCGGCCGCCGCAGGCGGTCGGATCGAGGTCCACGCGGGTGCTGTCGACGGACCGGTGGTCGCCACGGCAGTCGTGCCGTCGACCGGTGCGTGGCAGACGTACACGGACGTGAGCGCGCCGGTCACCGGTGCCGCGAGCGGCTCGCTGTTCTTCGTGGCCCGCGATCCGAACGGCGGAACGGGTTCGCTGTTCAACGTCAACTGGATGGACTTCGTCGGCCGCGGTGTCACCGAGAACGCGCCGCCCGCGGTCAGTGCCACGGCCACCCCGGCCACCGGCACCGCGCCGGTCACCGTCGCCTTCGACGGCACGGCCACCGACGCCGAGGGCAACACCCCGCTGACGTACGCCTGGGACTTCGGTGACGGCGGCTCGGCGACCACCCTGGACGCCAGCCACACCTACACCAACCCGGGCACCTTCACGGCCACCCTCACGGTGACCGACAGCTTGGGCGCCAAGGCGTACGCCACGGTGCCGGTGCGGGTGGACGCTCCGGACACGTCCTGCTTCGGGGCGCGCTCGGACGACTTCAACGGCAACAGCCTCGACAAGGCCCGCTGGACCAGCGTGATCCGGGAGAACCAGCTCTACTCGCAGAGTGGCGGCGCGCTGCGGCTGCCCACCGGCGTGGGTGACCTCTACGGGGCTCGCAACGACGCCACGAACCTGGTGCTCCAGGCGGCGCCGACCGGCGCCTGGGAGATGACCACGAAGGTCACCCTCCCGGTGACGGCCAACTACCAGCAGGCCGGCCTGCTGGTGTACGGCGACGACGACAACTACGCCAAGGTCGACCTGCTCTACAACGGCAGCCGGCGGGTGGAGTTCATCCGGGAGGCGGCCGCCACGCCGCGCAACGAGGCCGCCGACGCCACAAACGCACCGGCGGGTGACACCGTGTACCTGCGGATCACCAGCGACGGGACGAACCTGACCGCGTCCGCCTCGGGCGACGGGCAGACCTTCACCCCGGTCGGCCGTTCGGCCGCGCTCGCCGGCATCACCAACCCGCGGATCGGGGTCTTCGCCCTCAACGGAGGCACCGAGGCGCCGGTTGTCGACGCCGCGTTCGACTCGTTCCAGGTCACGCCGGACGCTCCGGCCGGCCCGGTCGACCCGTCGGACGAGTTCACCGGCAGCTCGCTGGACAAGTGCCGGTGGGACGCCATCACGCGGGAGGACCCGGCCGGTTACCGGGTCGCCGATGGCGCGCTGCGGATCGACGTGCCCAACGGTGACATCTACGGCACCGACAACACCGGGCCGAAGAACTTCATCCTCCAGACCGCGCCGTCCGGCGACTGGACCCTGGAGACGAAGGTCGACGGCAGCCTGCTGAACGAGCAGTACCAGCAGGCCGGTCTGCTCGTGCAGGCGGACGACGACAACTACATCAAGTTCGACTTCATCGCGGACAACCAGGCCGGCCAGGCGGTGACGCGGCGGATCGAGTTCCGCAGCGAGGTCGCCGGGGTGGTGCAGAACCCGCAGCCCGAGGCCACCAGCCTGACCTCGGCGGTGTGGCACCTGCGGCTGGCCCGCACGGGCGACACGTTCACCGCGTCGTACTCGGCCGACGGGACGACCTGGACCGCGTTGGAGGCACTTACCAACAGCGCGGTCGGGGCCACCCCGAAGGTCGGGCTGTTCACCCTCGGCGCCAACCAGACGGCGTCGAAGACCGCCTCGTTCGACTACTTCCGGCTCAGCACGGAGGTGGCCGACGAGACCGCGCCGGTCACCACCGCGGCGGTTTCCGGCACCCCGACCGACGGGTGGTACACCGGGCCGGTGACGGTCACGCTCACCGGCGCCGACGAGGCTGGCGGTAGCGGTCTCGCCGGTACGGAGTACCAGCTGGACGGGGCGACCGCCTGGACGGCGTACACCGCACCCGTGGCCATCAGCGGTGACGGCGAGCACACCCTGCGGTTCCGCTCGACCGACAAGGCCGGCAACGTGGAGGAGACGAAGACCGTCTCCGCCAAGATCGACGCCACCGCGCCGGTGACCACTGCGACGTTCGCTCCGGCGAACGACGCCGGCTGGCACAACGGGACGATCCCGGTCGTGCTGACCTCGACCGACGCCGGTTCCGGCGTGAAGACGGTGGAGTGGTCGCTGGACGGTGGCACCTGGACGCCGTACACGACGCCGGTCGAGGTGACCGGTGACGGGCAGCACGAGCTGTTGTTCCGCTCGACCGACAAGGCGGGCAACGTCGAGACGCTCAAGTCGGCGGTGCTGCGCATCGACGGCACCAAGCCGACGCTGCTGGTGTCCGGGATCGCCGACGGCCAGCTCTACGGAGACAGCCAGGACGTTCGGGTGTCCTGGCAGGCCGTCGACCCGACCTCGGGCATCGCGACCGTGGTCGGCACGTTGGACGGCCAGGCGTACACCAGCGGCACCCTGCAGGCCATGTACGAGCTGCCGCTCGGCCTGCACGAGCTGACCGTGACCGCGACCGACAAGGCGGGCAACCAGACCACCTCGACGGTCCGGTTCTTCGTCACCACCTCGTTCCGGGACATGCAGAACCTGCTGGACCGGTTCAAGGCGACGGGTCGACTGTCGGCCAAGGCGCACAAGCAGTTGACGGCGAAGCTCGACGCGGCCCGTCAGGCCGAGGCGGCCGGCAACGACAACAAGGCGATCAAGCAGTTGACCGCGTTCCGCACGCTCGCCGCCGACGCCACCCTGGTGGCCGAGGCGGAGGTCCGGGACGTCCTCGTCCGGGACACCGACGCGATGATCGTTCGTCTCGGCGGCGCGGCCAGCAAGGCCGGCGTCAAGGCGAACGACGGCGAACCGGTCAAGGGCACCGGGCGGCTCGGTGGCGATGCCACCCGGCTGGCACCTGGTCGCCAGCTCTGATCCGACGAGGCCCCTCCCCGACGCTTCGGCGTCGGGGAGGGGCCTCCCTCATTCGTAGTCGAGGAGATGTCCGTGACGGTTATCCGCAAGGTGTTGGCCGCCGTGTTCGCCGGCCTGGCCCTGACCCTGCTCTCCGCCGCCCCGGCGGCCGCCCGGGCCGACAAACTCAAGCTGACGGTGGCCGGCGACGGGGCGGAGGGAGTCACCATCCAGGCCACCTACACCGATGGTCGGCGGCTGGACCGGGTGGTGCGCCTGGTGCTCACCGCCATCGGCCCGGACGGGCAGAAGGTCGGGCCGGTGCAGTTGGAGCCGCAGCCCGAGGGGCAGGGCTTCTACAGCAGCGGGCCGGTGCTCAGCGCCGGCACCTGGAAGGTGCAGGTGGACTCCCCCGCTCCCCTGCCGGGCAAGGCCACCGCCACGGTGCAGGCCCGTGCCGCGCAGTCTCCGCCGGCACCCAAGCCGGTGGCGGTCAACAAGCCGGCCGACGGCGGTGGCGGGGCGGGTGCCGGCTGGTGGCCGTTCGCGGCGGCCGGCCTCGTGCTGGTCGCCGCGGCGATGGGGGCGGCCATGCTGTTCGGCCGCCGCCGCGCCAACACGCCGAACGACTGACCGACGAACACACCAGCGCCACAACCGGGCCGGGCCGCGACAAGCGGCCCGGCCCGTCGCGGTCCAAGCGGCCCGTGATCGACTCGGCCTGAGCGGCCCGTCGGCGCCCAAGCGGCCCGTGATCGACTCGGTTTCTTTGAAGTCGGGCCTTCCAAGGCCGCAGGTCACCCCGACTTCAAAGAACGCGAGTGGATCACGAGCGGCGCACGCGTCCCTCCCGGATCAGGCCAGCGCGTGCGCCGCACCTCGGTCAGAGGATGGCGCGCAGCGCCGCCAGGTCCTCGTCGCTCGGCTCCCAGGTGCCGGCGGCGGCGTTGGCGCGTACCTGCTCGGGCGTGGTGGCACCGGCGATCACCGAGGTCACCGCCGGCTGGGCGGCCAGCCCACCGATCGCCACCTGGAGCATGCTCAGACCTCGCTCGGCCGCGTACGCCTCGATCGCCTCGATGGTGTCCCAGTCGGCCGCGGCGAGCCGCTCCGCGTACCGGCCACCGCCGGACAGCCGACTGCCGGCCGGCGGCTGACCCGAGCGCTTGTACTTGCCGGTGAGCAGCCCGTTGGCGAGTGGGAAGAACGGCAGCATGCCGAGGCCGAACCGCTCGCAGGCCGGAATGATCTCGGTCTCCACCGAGCGCTCCAGCAGGCTGTAGTGGTTCTGCGCGCTGATGAAGCGGGCCCGGCCGTTGGACGAGGCGACCCAGTCCGCGTCGGCGATCTGCCAGCCGGCGAAGTTGGAGTTGCCCAGGTAGCGCACCTTGCCGTCGCGGACCAGATCGTCCAGGGCGGCGAGGGTCTCGTCGATCGGGGTGCCCGGGTCGGGCTCGTGCATCTGGTAGAGGTCGATGTGGTCGGTGCCGAGCCGGCGCAGCGACGCCTCCACCGCGCGGGCGATGTAGCGCCGCGAACCGCGGGCCCCGAAGTCCGGCCCGTTGAGGCCGTTCATATCCATGCCGAACTTGGTGGCCACCACCACGTCGTCGCGGCGTCCCTTGAGGGCCTGCCCGAGCAGTTCCTCGGAGCCGCCCTGCGGCTCGCCGTAGATGTCGGCGGTGTCGAACAGGGTGATCCCGGCATCCAGGGCGGCGTCCACCACGGCGCGCGTGCCGTCGAGGTCGAGCTTCCGGCCGAAGTTGTTGCAGCCGATGCCGACCACGGACACCACGAGCCCGGAGTCGCCCAGCCGGCGATAGGTCATCTCAGTCACGCGATCCACCCTATGCCGGCCGGACGCCGCCGGCCCGGGGACCGCTCAGCCCACGTCCCAGACCGGTTCCGGGGTCTCCACCACCTCGCTGTCGCCGCGGAACAGCACGAACCGGTCGAAGGATCGGGTGAACCAGCGGTCGTGGGTGACGGCGATGACCGTCCCCTCGAACGCGTTCAGGCCCGCTTCGAGTGCCTCCGCGCTGGCCAGGTCGAGGTTGTCGGTGGGCTCGTCGAGCAGCAGCAGCGTCGCCCCGGACAGTTCCAGCAGCAGCACCAGGAACCGGGCCTGCTGACCACCGGAGAGCGTGCCGAAGCGCTGGTCGCCCTGCGCGGCCAGCTCGTAGCGGCTGAGCACCCCCATCGCCGCCTGCCGGTCCATCCCGGTGCGATGCTCGTCGCCCCGCCAGAGGATCTCGACGAGCGTCTTCGACATCAGCTCCGGCCGGTCGTGGGTCTGGGAGAAGTGCCCGGGGCGGACCCGGGCGCCCAGCCGCACCGTGCCGTCGTGCGCCACCGGCGCGAGCGCGCCCGCCCCGTCGACCGGCCCGTTGGCCGGGTCCGGGTCGGTGCCACCCCGGGCCAGCAGCCGCAGGAAGTGCGACTTGCCGGTGCCGTTGGCACCGAGCACCGCCACCCGATCGCCGTACCAGATCTCCAGGTCGAAGGGGTAGGTCAGGCCGTCGAGCTCGAGCTGCTCGCAGATGACCGAGCGCTTGCCGGTCCGCCCGCCGCTGAGCCGCATCCGGATGTCCTGGTCCTTCGGGGGTACGGGCGGCGGCCCGGCCTCCTCGAACTTACGCAGCCGGGTCTGCGCGGCCTGGTAGCGCGAGGCCAACCCGTCGTTGTACGCCGCCTTCTGCTTGTACATCAGCATCAGCTCGCGCAGTTTCTGGTGTTCCTCGTCCCAGCGTCGACGCAGCTCGTCGAGGCGGGCGTGCCGGGCCACCCGCGCGGAGTGCCAGCTCGCGAAGCCGCCCGGGTGCACCCAGGCGCTGCCACCTTCGACGGCCACCACCCGGTCGGCGCTCTGGGCCAGCAACTCCCGGTCGTGCGAGACGTAGAGCACCGACTTGGTCGACTCGCGCAGTCGCGCCTCCAGCCAGCGTTTGCCGGGCACGTCGAGGAAGTTGTCCGGCTCGTCGAGCAGCAGCACCTCGTCGGGGCCGCGCAGCAGCAACTCCAACGCGAAGCGCTTCTGCTGGCCGCCGGAGAGGGTACGCACCGGTCGGTCCCGGACGGCGTCCCAGGGCTGACCGAGCACGATTGTCGCGACGGTGTCGAAGAGCACCTCCGCGTCGTACCCACCGGTTTCGCCCCAGGCGCCGAGCGCGTCGGCGTACGCCAGCTGGGCCTTGCCCGCGGCGTTGCTGAACTTGCCGTGCGCCTCGGCCGCCCGCATGGCAGCCTCGGTCTCGCCGAGCCGGCGGCCGGCGGCCCGCAGTGGCGGCGGGGCCAGGGAGAGCGCCAGGTCGGCGAGCGTCGACTCGTCGCCGATCATGCCGATGAACTGCCGCATCACGCCGAGGCCACCGGCCCGGGCGACCGCGCCGGTGCGCACCGGCAGGTCACCGGCGACCATCCGCAACAGTGTCGTCTTTCCCGCGCCGTTCGGGCCGACCAGGGCGACCTTGCTGCCCTCACCCACCCGGAACGACACGTCGGCGAAGAGTTCCCGACCGTCGGGCAGGATGTGCCCGACCGCTGCCACATCCACGTATCCCACGCCGGGATCCTGCCCCAGCGAGGGCCGGAGGGACATCCAATTACCGGGTGACCCGCAGCACCCGGAAGCCCTTCTGGCTGGCGTACCGCTCGACCTGCCAGCTCTGCTCGGTGAGCCAGCGTTGCAGCGAGTCGCCACCGAGGTGGCGGGCGACGACCAGCCAGCCGACGCCGTCCGGTGCGAGTCGGGGCAGCCAGCGCAGCAGCAGCTCGTGCAGCTCGTCCTTGCCGATCCGGATGGGCGGGTTGGACCAGATCTGGGCGAACCGGGTGTCCGCCGGCACCTCGTCCGGGGCGTGAACCCGGACCCGGTCGGCGGCGTCGACCCGGGCCGCGTTGGCCGCGGTCAGCTCGCGGGCGCGGGCGTTGACGTCGACCGCCCAGACCGTGCTCGCCGGCGCCAGGTCGGCCAGCACGCACGCGATCGGGCCGAACCCGCAGCCGAGGTCGAGCAGGTCACCGGCGGTGTCGGCGGCGGGCAACTCGGCCTTGCGCAGGAGTACGCCGGTGCCCGGGTCGAGACGGCTGGCGGAGAAGACGCCGCCGGCCGAGACGAGCCGGTAGTCGCGGTCGGCGACGGAGAACTCGACCTCGCGCGGCGGAGCGTCGCTGGCGGGCTGAGCGGTGAAGTAGTGGTCGCCGGTCACGCCGGCAATTCTCGCACCGGCCCGGGCCGACCATGACGCGACCCACGCGCACATTTCCCCGATATTACCCCCTAAAGGGACATTCGCTCCTACTCTGGGCGACATGGTGTATCGGTACGAGTCCGATGAGGACGCTTTCGAGGAGTACCCGGAGCCCGGGTCCGACCTGTCGGTGTTCGGCGCCGGTCCGCCCCCGCCGGCCGGGCCCTCTCCGTCACGCTTCCCCACGCCGTCGTTGCCCCGGGCGAACCAGCTCGCACTGCCGTCGACGCAACCACCGCCGACCCGTGCCGACATTCCGCAGGCCCCGCCCCGCAGCCAGGTCTACACCTCTGCCACCGCCTCGGAGCCCGGTGCCCGCCGTGGCAGCGGCCGGCTGTGGCAGGTGCTGATCGGCGGCGCGGCCGTCCTGGTGCTGCTCGCACTCTGCGGCCTCGGCGCCGCCGCGCTGCTCGACGAGCGCGACGGGCAACCGGCGGCCGAACCGACATACCAGCCGAACGCCACGCCGACGTCCGCCACGCCGGAACGGCTCGCCCTCGACTCCCGGGAATCCGACCAGGCCCCGCTCACCGCCAAGGAACTCTTCCCCGGCAAGGAGCTGAAACTCACCTCCGGCCAGCCGAGCTACCAGGTGCTCAAGACACAGTCCAGCGGAAGCTGCGCCGTCGCCGCCACCGGCGAGGTAGCCGACCTGCTGGCCCTCCTCGGCTGCAACCAGGTCGTCCGGGCCACCCTGCGTACGCCCGACGGCGCCCACCTGGTCACCGCCGGGTTGTTCAACCTCACCGACCGGGCCAGCGCGGAACGGGCCCGGGACCGGATCCGCCCACTCCTCGACGAACGGCAGGGCCGCTTCCGTGGCCTCACCGCCGGCGACGGAGAAGGAACCGACGTGCTGGCCAGCGCCCCCGCACGGGTCGGCTGGCAGGTGCGCGGTCACTACCTGGCGTACGCGCTTGTCGTCCGCGCCGACGGGGCGGCGATCAAGGCTGGCGACACCGCGGTCCGCGAGATCCTGTTCGACATGATCGACCTGCACCTCAGCCGGGGCGTCCTGCAACAGCGGGCCGACGGCGGCACCGCCGCCCAGCCGACACCGGAACCCACCACCGCCCAACCGACGCCGGAACCCACGGGCGGCAGCGGCGACGGCGGCCTGCCCGGGGAGTGAGCCCCCGCCGCGCCGTCGGCCCTCAGCCCTCGATCGGGACCCGCAGCCGACGGGTGAGGTCGGCCCGGCGGGCGTACTCGGACGGATCGGCGGGGTAGCCGACGGCGACCAGGGTCAGCCCGCGCGCGGGAGCCACCGTCACCTCGCTGGAGCGGTCCTGTCGGGTGAGCAGGCTGCCCGGCCACTCGACCGGACGGCGACCGTCCCCGGCCACCAGCATCGCCCCCACCAGACTGCGCACCATCGCCTGGCAGAACGCGTCGGCCTGCACGGTGGCGACCAGGATGCCGTCCGGATCACGGCGCCAGTCCAGCCTGGTCACCTCGCGCAACGTGGTCGCGTTCTCCTTGCGCCGGCAGTACGCGGCGAAGTCGTGCTCGCCGACCAGGCCGGCCGCGGCGGCGTTCAACGCGGCCAGGTCGAGCGGCTTCGGCCAGGCCAGCACCTCGTGCCGGCGTAGCGGCTCCGCGCCGAAGGGCGCATCGGTCACCCGGTACTCGTAGCGCCGGAAGGTCGCCGAGAACCGGGCGTCGAAGTCGGCCGGCACCTCGGTCATCGCGCGGACGCGCACGTCGGTGGGGAGCAGCCGGGCCAGGCGTCGCAACAGCCGCCCCTCGTGCTGCCGCCACACGTCGACAGGCAGGTCCAGGTGGCAGACCTGCCCGGTGGCGTGGACTCCCGCGTCGGTTCGCCCGGCGACCGTCAGCCCGGTGACCGTGCCGGCACCGAGGACCAGGTCCAGGGTCTCGACGAGCACACCCGCGACGGTGCGCCGGGTCGGCTGGGCGGCCCAACCGGAGAAGCCCGTGCCGTCGTACGAGACGTCCAGCCGCAGCCGGATCCGCTCGTCCACCTCGTACCTCCAGTTACGGATCGGGCCCGGCACCCCTGAGGGGTGCCGGGCCCGAACGACGCCCGAAATCAGGCCTTGTTCTCCTCGGTGGCGAGGTCGCTGTCCTCGCGCGCCGCAGCGGTGTCACCGGACGCCGACACCGGTGCCTCGGAGTCCTGGTCGGCCGAGGCCGACTGCGGGGCCTCGTCGGCCGGGGCGAGCGCCTCGACCTTGTCCTGCTGCGCGGCCTTGCGGGCGGCGGTCTTCTTGTTCACCTTGGGCTCGGCGACTTGAAGCTCTTCCACCAGCTCGATGATGGCCATCGGCGCGTTGTCACCCTTGCGCGGACCGGTCTTCACGATCCGGGTGTAACCGCCGGGGCGGTTGGAGTACCGGGGCGCGATCTGGTCGAACAGGGCGTAGACGACGTCCTTGTCCTTGACGACACCCAGCACCCGCCGCCGCGAGGCGAGGTCACCGCGCTTGGCCTTGGTGATGAGCTGCTCGGCCAGCGGGCGCAGCCGCCGGGCCTTCGTCTCGGTGGTCTGGATCTTGCCGTGCTGGAACAGCGCGGTCGCCAGGTTGGCGAGCATCAGCCGCTCGTGCGAGGGGCTGCCGCCGAGGCGGGGGCCCTTGGTGGGCGTGGGCATTTTTGGTGCTCCTCAGTTGTGGCGGCAGCGCGGACTAGAGCTGCTCGGTCTCGCGGTAGTCGTCGGTGTCGTAGTCGGCCTCGCCGAAGGTGTCCACGACGTGCGCCGGGTCGAAGTTCGGAGCCGAGTCCTTCAGCCCGAGACCCATCCCGGCGAGCTTCATCTTGACCTCGTCGATCGACTTCTGACCGAAGTTGCGAATGTCGAGGAGGTCGGCCTCGGTACGCCCGATGAGCTCACCAACGGAGTTGATGCCCTCGCGCTTGAGGCAGTTGTAGGAGCGGACGGTGAGGTCCAGCTCCTCGATCGGCAGGGCCAGGTCCGCCGCCAGCTGGGCGTCCTGCGGGGACGGCCCGATGTCGATGCCCTCGGCGGTCTCGTCCAGCTCCCGGGCAAGCCCGAACAGCTCCACAAGCGTCGAACCGGCGGAGGCCAGCGCGGTACGCGGACCCATCGACGGCTTGGTCTCGACGTCGATGATCAGCCGGTCGAAGTCGGTGCGCTGCTCGACACGGGTCGCCTCGACGCGGTAGGTCACCTTCAGCACCGGCGAGTAGATCGAGTCGACCGGGATCCGGCCGATCTCCGCGCCGGACTGCTTGTTCTGCGCCGCCGTCACGTAGCCCCGGCCCCGCTCGACGGTCAGCTCCATGTCGAGCCGGCCCTTGCCGTTGAGGGTGGCGAGCTTGAGATCCGGGTTGTGCACCGAGACGCCGGCCGGCGGCTGGATGTCGCCCGCGGTCACGTCGCCCGGGCCCTGCTTGCGCAGGTACATGCTGACCGGCTCGTCGTGCTCGGAGCTGACGCACAGCTCCTTGATGTTCATGACGAGCTCGACCACGTCCTCCTTGACACCGGGGATCGTGGTGAACTCGTGCAGGACACCGTCGATCTTGATCGAGGTGACGGCCGCGCCCGGGATCGACGACAGCAGCGTACGCCGCAGCGAGTTACCCAGGGTGTAGCCGAAGCCCGGCTCGAGCGGCTCGATGGCGAACCGCGACCGGGTCTCGTTGATCGACTCCTCGGAGAGGGAGGGTCGCTGGCTGATGAGCATCTTTTCTCTTCTCTTCCGGGGCGCCCGCTATTTGACGCCCACGACACAAACTGTTCCGGTGGCCCGCCCCGAAGGACGGGCCACCGAACGAGCTCGGACTACTTGGAGTAGAGCTCGACGATCAGCTGTTCCTGGACCTGCGTGTCGATGACCTGCCGGGCCGGGAGGGAGTGCACGAGCACCTTCATCTGGCTCGGGATGGCCTCAAGCCACGCCGGAACCGTCTTCGAGCCGGCCTGAGCCTGCGCGACGATGAACGGGGTGAGCTCCTTGCTCTTGCCCCGAACCTCGATGATGTCGTGCTCCTTGACGCGGTACGACGGGATGTCGACCTTCTTGCCGTTCACCGTGAAGTGACCGTGCTTGACCAACTGGCGGGCCATGTCCCGCGAGTGGGCGTAGCCGGCCCGGTAAACGACGTTGTCCAGCCGCGACTCGAGGATCTGCAGGAGGACCTCACCGGTCTTCGCCTGCTTGCCAACGGCTTCCTCGTAGTAACCGCGGAACTGCTTCTCCAGCACGCCGTAGACACGACGGGCCTTCTGCTTCTCGCGGAGCTGGAGCAGGTACTCCGTCTCCTTCGTGCGGCCGCGGCCGTGCTGCCCGGGCGGGAACGGCCGGGACTCGAACGGGCACTTCGGACCATCGCACTTGCTGCCCTTGAGGAACAGCTTCATCTTCTCCCGCCGGCAACGGCGGCAGTCTGCACCGGTGTAACGAGCCATCTCTCTCTACCTCTCAGACCCGGCGACGCTTCGGCGGACGGCACCCGTTGTGCGGCTGCGGGGTGACGTCGGCGATCTGCCCGACCTCGAGGCCCACGGCCTGCAGCGAACGGATGGCGGTTTCCCGGCCGGAGCCGGGGCCCTTGACGAACACGTCGACCTTGCGCATGCCGTGCTCCATGGCGCGACGCGCGGCAGCCTCGGCGGCCAGCTGCGCGGCGAACGGAGTCGACTTGCGGGAGCCCTTGAAGCCCACCTGGCCAGCGGAGGCCCAGGAGATGACCGCACCGGTCGGGTCCGTGATGGACACGATGGTGTTGTTGAACGTGCTCTTGATGTGCGCCTGCCCGTGGGCGACGTTCTTGCGTTCCTTGCGCCGGACCTTCTTGACAGCGGCTCCGGCACGAGCCTTCGGTGGCATAAGTCTGTGCGCTCCTAGTTGACTTTCCGGATTGGGTTGCGGCCTGACCCACCTCGGCGGCGGCCGACCCCGTCATCCGGTCAAGAACTACTTCTTGCCGGGCTTCTTCTTGCCGGCGACGGTCCGCTTCGGGCCCTTGCGGGTCCGTGCGTTGGTCTTGGTCCGCTGGCCACGCACGGGCAGGCCCCGGCGGTGCCGGATGCCGGCGTAGCAGCCGATCTCAACCTTGCGGCGGATGTCAGCGGCGACCTCGCGGCGCAGGTCGCCTTCAACCTTGTAGTTGCCCTCAATGTGGTCGCGGAGCTGCACGAGCTCCTCGTCCGTGAGGTCCCGAGCGCGCTTGTCCGGCGAGATGCCGGTAGCGGCGAGTGTCTCCTGGGCGCGGGTGCGACCGAGCCCGAAGATGTAGGTGAGCGCGATTTCCATCCGCTTCTCGCGGGGGAGATCCACGCCGACTAGACGTGCCATGTGCGGGCGTACTCCTCATGATGTGTGGCGGAGGTGTGGACCCGTCCCGTCCCGCTACCGGCCGTCCCGTCTTTCCGACGCGGTGAGCGCCGGCGACCGGGATCGGTCGCTGCCCGAGCGGGCCCCGGCCTCCGACCGGGGGTCAGCCACGAAGGAGTACGACTCGCGTACCGCTCGCGGCTGGGACGAGCATGTGTGATGTGTGTGTCGCTGAGGATCCGCCTGGACCAACGCCACCCGGCCGGTGTTACGGCCGGACGGGCTGAGTCAGCCCTGGCGCTGCTTGTGGCGCGGGTCGCTGCAGATGACCATGACCCGGCCGTGCCGTCGGATAACCCGGCACTTCTGGCAGATCCTCTTGACGCTCGGCTTGACCTTCACGGTTGCCTTACTTCCCATCTGGCCCGGGGCCGCGGTGCGCGACGCCGGACGTCGAAGACGGACACGGGACTTCCCGGCCGTCGTCAGGACTACTTGTAGCGGTAGACGATGCGCCCGCGGGTCAGGTCGTACGGCGAGAGTTCGACGACGACCCGGTCCTCCGGAAGGATGCGGATGTAGTGCTGCCGCATCTTGCCGCTGATGTGAGCCAACACCTTGTGGCCGTTCGCGAGCTCCACCCGGAACATGGCGTTCGGCAGGGGCTCGATGACCCGACCCTCGATCTCAATGGCTCCGTCTTTTTTCGGCATGTCCTCCGCTGTCCTGACGTCGATTGCTCCGGGCGGCCCACAACGTCTTACACGGAAATCTGATCAGAATCAGAAGACCGCGCCAGCCGCGGCTCCAGGTCCCACCGAAGCGCAGGGTGGGCATGCCGGAGTGGACGCTGTGCGCCGATCTGAAAGTGTACGCCGGCCTGCGGGCACCCGCCAAACCGGCCACCCCCAACCCACGCGCCGCCCCACCCAACCCCAGCCCACCCCCTGAACCCCACCCCCGTTGATCATGGAGTTATTGTCGCGACACGCCGGGATTGGTGGCGATAACGTCATGATCAACAGGGTGGGGATGGGGTTCAGGGGGTTGGTGGGGTGTCGTCTGGCTTGATGGCGCGCTTTGCCTTCTTACGCTCTCGGCGGCGTTGGCGCTTGATGGCCTGACGCTGGGGCTCCTTCGCGGCCAGCCCGGAGACCGTACGGATCACCAGCACCGCGCCCCAGGGCCCCGCCACCCAGACCGGCCAGAAGTAGAGCAGATCCTGGCTGAGCAGCGACGTCACCGCCCAGATGGTCACCACGATGGCGATCACCCGTAGGTACGGGAACCACACCTCAGCCAACCAGCGGGCCGTGACGCCCCTGGTGGAGGCCGGACCGCGCTGGTCGTCCAGCGGGCTCACGGTCTGCCCGGCGGCCAGCGCCAGGCCCGACCGCTGCGCCGGCGCCACCGGGGGCAGGTCGGTGAGCAGGGCCTCCAGCTCGGCGTACGTACGCGCCGCGTAGGCCCGCTGCACCCGCTCGTCGTACTCGTGCAGGTCCAACCGGCCCTCGCCGAGGGCGACCCGCAGCCGGTCGGCAACCACCTCACGGTCCGCGTCCGCCGCCCGCATCTCGTCGCGCCCGTCCATGCCGGCAAGCATGCCACCGCTGCGCCACTCCCGTCCGACCCGGGAGCCCGGTCGATCATGACGTTATAGCCACCGTTCCCGGCGTGTCATGACTACAACATCATGATCAACGCGTGGGGAGGGGGTGGG
Organism: Micromonospora sp. DT228; assembly: GCF_049841595.1. Classification (NCBI taxonomy): domain Bacteria; kingdom Bacillati; phylum Actinomycetota; class Actinomycetes; order Micromonosporales; family Micromonosporaceae; genus Micromonospora; species Micromonospora sp. DT228. The sequence continues at coordinate 61,052 of NZ_JBNCKO010000002.1, read as the reverse complement.
GTGGGGTGGGGTGGGGTCAGGGGGTGGTGGAGGCGGCGGGTTGGCGGGCGGTCACCAGGTCGCCCAGGCGGGCGCGGCCCCCGTCGAAGGCCGTGAGCACCCACACGCCGTCGGGCAGCAGCGCCATCGAGTGCTCGACGTGCGCCGCGATCGAGCCGTCCCGGGTGACGACCGTCCAGCCGTCGGCCAACTCGACCGTACGCGGGGACGCCATCGTGATCATCGGCTCGATGGCCAACGCCATGCCGGGCACCAGACGTGGGCCCTTGCCCGGCCGGCCGTGGTTGAGCACGTGCGGATCCTGGTGCATCTCGGTGCCGATGCCGTGCCCGCCGTAGCCGTCGACGATGCCGTACCGGCCGCCCTTGCGAACCGCGCTCTCCACCGCGTGCGAGATGTCGGTGAGCCGGCCCTTGCCACTGGCCGCGCCACGGGCGGCGGCGGCGATGCCGGCCCACATGGCGTCCTCGGCGACGACGGCCATCTTCAGCAGTGCCGGGTCGACGTCGCCGACCCCGACGGTGATGGCGGAGTCGCCGTGCCACCCGTCCAGCACCGCACCGCAGTCGATGGAGATCAGATCACCGGCCTGAAGCACCTGCTTCGGCGACGGGATCGCGTGCACGATCTGCTCGTTGACCGAGGAGCAGATCGACGCCGGGAACCCGTGGTAGCCCTTGAACGACGGCACGCCACCCGCCTCGCGGATGGTCGATTCGGCGATGGCGTCCAGATCGGCGGTGCTCACACCAGGGGCGACAGCCTCCCGCATCCGGCGGAGCGCCTCGGCGACCACCAGACCGGCGGCGCGCATCTTCTCGATCTGGTCAGGGGTCTTCAGCTGGATGTCCAGCTGGGGACGACGCATGGAGCGATTACCTTTCGTTGCCGAAGAGCGGGGCACGTCTCGCGTACCCCGCTCTTCGCACTCTATCCGCCGTGGTCCGGCGGGACCTCAGCCGCCGTACGACCGCAGTGCGTCGATGGCCCGGGTGGTGACGTCCTCCACCGGACCGGTGGCGTCGATCCCGACCAGCTTGCCCTGAGCGCCGTAGTAGTCGACCAGGGGTGCGGTCTTCTCGCTGTACTCACGAAGCCGGGTGGCGATCGTCTCGGGCTTGTCGTCGTCGCGCTGGAACAGCTCGGCGCCGCACCTGTCGCAGATGCCCGGCCGGGTGGTGGCGTCGAACTCGACGTGCCAGATCTTGCCGCAGCCCCGGCAGGTACGCCGACCGGACAGCCGCCGGATCACCTCGTCGTCGTCGACCACCAGCTCCAGGACCAGATCCAGCGCGGTGCCCAGGTCGGCGAGGAGCTTGTCCAGGGCGGCCGCCTGCGGAGTGGTCCGCGGGAAGCCGTCGAGCAGGAAGCCCTCGCTGGCGTCGGGCTCGGCCAGCCGGTCCCGGACCATGTTGATGGTGACCTCGTCCGGAACCAGCTCGCCTGCGTCCATGTAACGCTTGGCCTCGACGCCGAGCGGCGTGCCCTGGGTGACGTTCGAACGGAAGATGTCTCCGGTCGAGATCTTGGGTACCGACAGGTGCGCAGCGACGAACTCAGCCTGCGTGCCCTTACCCGCACCCGGCGGGCCAACCAGAACGAGTCTCATCTACCGCAGGAACCCTTCGTAGTTCCGCTGCATGAGTTGGCTCTCGATCTGCTTCACGGTCTCCAGACCGACGCCGACCATGATGAGCACAGCGGTGCCACCGAACGGGAAGTTCTGGTACTGCTGGCTGTCCAGCCAGATGAAGAAGAAGTTCGGCAGGATCGAGACGATGCCGAGGTAGAGCGCGCCCGGCAGGGTGATCCGGCTGAGGATGAAGTCCAGGTAGTCGGCCGTCGGCTTGCCCGGCCGGATGCCCGGCACGAACCCGCCGTACTTCTTCATGTTGTCCGCGACCTCGGTCGGGTTGAACGTGATCGAGACGTAGAAGTACGTGAAGAAGATGATCAGCAGGAAGTAGACCGAGATGTAGATCGGGCTGTTCGGAGCGACCAGGTTGTTCTGGATCCACGCCTGGACCTTGCCCGGATCGTTCTGGTCGAAGAACTGCAGGGCCAACTGCGGCAGGTAGAGCAGGGACGAGCCGAAGATGACCGGGATCACACCCGCCTGGTTGACCTTCAGGGGGATGTAGGTCGAGGTGCCGCCGTACATCCGCCGGCCGATCATCCGCTTGGCGTACTGCACCGGGATCCGGCGCTGCGACTGCTCGATGAAGGTGACTGCGGTGATGACCACCAGGACCAGCGCGATGACCAGGGTGAACTTGCCCCAACCCTTGGCGGACAGGATCTGCCCACCCTCACCGGGCAGCCGGGCCGCGATGGAGGTGAAGATCAGAACGGACATGCCGTTGCCGACGCCCCGGTCGGTGATCAGCTCGCCGAGCCACATGACCATGCCGGTGCCGGCGGTCATGGTGATCACCAGGATGGCCAGGGTCAGCCAGTCCGGGATGCCGGTGCCGGTCGGGATGATCGGGAACTGGTCGCACTTGTTCTGGAACAGCTGCCCGGAGCGGGCCAGGGCCACGAAGGCCGAGGCCTGGAGCACACCGAGGCCGAGGGTCAGGTAGCGCGTGTACTGCGTGATCTTCGCCTGGCCGGCCTGGCCCTCCTTGCGGAGCTGCTCCAGCCGGGGGATCACGACGGTCAGCAGCTGCAGGATGATCGACGCGGTGATGTAGGGCATGATGCCCAGCGCGAAGACCGAGAGCTGTAGCAGCGCTCCGCCGGAGAAGAGGTTGAGCAGATTCAGCGGGCCCGTCGTGTCACCCGAGATGGAGTCGAGGCACTTCTGCACGTTGCCGTACGAGACGCCCGGGCTGGGGAGCGTCGCACCCAGCCGGTAGACCGCGATGATGCCTACTGTGAACAGCAGCTTCTTGCGCAGGTCAGGCGTACGGAACGCACTGAGAAAGGCGGACAGCAACTTCTTCCTCCTGCGCGAGGCGGGCCGCCGGTGAACCCTGGCGGGTGGGTGTGGATCACGGGCGAGTGCCCGCAATCCATGGCTGGGATGGGACTCTAACAGTCCGACCCCGGTCCGGGCAGATGCGCCCGACTACATAAATCGATTCCGATGTTACCGGGCGCGTGAGAGCCCAGGCAGACCATGGCGCCCGCCAGTTGCTCACAACTGGGCGGGCGCCATGGGCGGTACGCCTTACAGCTCGGTGGCGGAGCCACCGGCGGCGGCGATCTTCTCCTTGGCCGACGCACTGAACGCGTGCGCAGACACCTGGAGCGCCACTCCGCCGAGGTCCCCGGTGCCGAGGACCTTGACCGGGTGACCCTTGCGGACCGCGCCGGACTCGACGAGCTCCAGCGGGCCGACCTGACCACCGTTCGGGAACAGCTCAGCGAGTCGGTCCAGGTTGACCACCTGGAAGACGACCTTGAACTTGTTCTTGAAGCCCTTCATCTTCGGCAGGCGCATGTGGATGGGCATCTGCCCACCCTCGAACGCCGCCGAGATGTTCTTCCGGGCCTTGGAACCCTTGGTACCGCGACCAGCGGTCTTGCCCTTGGAACCCTCACCGCGACCCACACGGGTCTTCGCGGTCTTGGAACCGGGCGCCGGGCGCAGGTGATGCACCTTGATCGTCATTACTCGACCTCCTCGACCTTCACGAGGTGGCTCACAGTGAAGATCATGCCGCGGATCTCGGGCCGGTCCTCCTTGACCACCACGTCGTTGATCCGCTTGAGACCGAGCGAACGCAGCGACTCACGCTGGTTGTGCTTGGTCCCGATACCGGACCGGAGCTGGGTGACCTTCAGACGTGCCATCAGCGCGCCACCCCCGCACGCGACGCCAGCATGGCGGCCGGCGCGACGTCCTCCACCGGCAGACCACGACGCGCCGCGACCTGCTCGGGGGACTCAAGCCCCTTCAGGGCCGCCACGGTGGCGTGCACGATGTTGATCGGGTTCGACGAGCCGAGGCTCTTCGAGAGCACGTCGTGGATCCCGGCGCACTCCAGCACGGCGCGCACCGGACCACCGGCGATGACACCCGTACCGGCCGAGGCCGGCTTGAGCAGCACGACGCCAGCGGCGTCCTCACCCGTCACCGGGTGCGGGATCGACTGACCGATCCGCGGGACCTTGAAGAAGTGCTTCTTGGCCTCCTCGACACCCTTGGCGATGGCCGCGGGCACCTCCTTGGCCTTTCCGTAGCCCACGCCGACCGTGCCGTCGCCGTCGCCCACGATCACCAGGGCGGTGAAGCTGAAGCGACGACCACCCTTCACGACCTTGGCGACGCGGTTGATCGCGACGACCCGCTCAAGGTGCGGGGTCTTCTCGACGGGCGCGTTTCCGCGGCCGCCCTCACGGCGGTTGTCGCGGCGACCACCCTCGTTGCCACCGGACCCGCCGCCACGGCGCTGTTGACCTGGCATCAGCAGCCTTCCTTATCTCTCGTGACGGGGTTGTTAGAACTCGAGCCCGGCTTCGCGGGCGGCGTCGGCAAGCGCGGCGACTCGCCCCGCGTACCGGTTACCGCCGCGGTCGAAGACGACCTTGGAGACGCCGGCGGCCTTGGCCCGCTCGGCGAGCAGTGCGCCCACCTTGCCGGCGAGGGCGCTCTTGTCGCCCTCCGTACCGCGCAGCGAGGCGTCCAGGGTCGACGCCGACGCCAGGGTGTGGCCCTTGGTGTCGTCGACGATCTGGGCGACCATGTGCCGCAGCGAACGGGTGACGACCAGGCGCGGACGCTCGGACGTACCGCTGACGTTCTTGCGGACGCGGAAGTGTCGACGCGCACGCCCAACGGCGCGCTTGGCGGCGACACCGCGGCGGCGCTTGAGCAGCGTGGCGCTCACTTCTTACCTGCCTTTCCGGCCTTGCGGCGGATGACCTCGCCCTGGTACTTGACGCCCTTGCCCTTGTACGGCTCCGGCGGGCGGATCTTCCGGATGTTGGCGGCGACCTCACCGACCTGCTGCTTGTCGATGCCAGCCACGTGGAACAGGGTCGGCCGCTCCACCGTGAAGGTGATGCCCGCCGGGGCGGGAACGACCACCGGGTGCGAGAACCCGAGCGCGAACTCGAGGTCCGAGCCCTTGGCGGTGACCCGGTAACCGGTGCCGGCGATCTCCAGGCTCTTGCGGTAGCCCTCGGTGACCCCGACGATCATGTTGGCAACCAGCGTACGGCTCAGGCCGTGGAGCTCCTTGGCCTTGCGCTCGTCGTTCGGCCGGTTGACGTTGAGCTGCCCATCCTCGGCCCGCTCGACCGTGATCGGCTCGGCGAGGGTGTGCTCAAGCTGGCCCTTGGGGCCCTTGACCTTGACGGTCTGCCCGTCGATCGTGATGTCGACGCCGGCCGGTACCGGGATCGACTTACGTCCAATTCGCGACATTTCTACCAGTCTCCCGTTACCAGACGAAGGCGAGGACTTCCCCGCCAACACTCCGCTTGCGGGCCTGCCGGTCGGTCAGCAGCCCCTGGGACGTCGAAATGATCGCCACGCCCAGCCCACCGAGCACCCGCGGGAGCCCGTCCGACTTGGCGTACACCCGGAGACCGGGCTTGGACACGCGCTTGATGCCGGCCAGGCTCCGCTCGCGGTTCTGGCCGTACTTCAGCTCGACGACCAGTCGCTTGCCGACGGCACCCTCCTCGGGCTCCTCGACCGACCAGGTGGCGATGTAACCCTCGGCCTTCAGGACCTCGGCGATGTTCGCCTTGATCTTGGAGTAGGGCATCTTCACCTGATCGTGGTACGCCTGGTTGGCGTTACGCAGACGCGTGAGCATGTCTGCGATCGGGTCGGTCATCGTCATGGATTTCGTCAGCCTTTCTCGCCGGGGTTCCCGGGGCATCAGCCCCGGGCCTACGGCGAAGAGCAATACCTAATCGGTGCAGGAGTTCCCGGCCGACGGCCGGGACGCGGTCGCCCTTACCAGGAAGCCTTGGACACGCCCGGCAGCTCACCGCGGTGAGCCATCTCCCGGATGCAGACCCGGCAGAGCCCGAACTTGCGGTAGACCGCCTTCGGACGCCCGCACCGCTGGCAGCGGGTGTACGCGCGAACCGAGAACTTCGGCTTCGCGGCCGCCTTGATGATCAGCGCCTTCTTGGCCATCTCAGTTCTCCTTGAACGGGAAGCCCAGGAGCTTGAGCAGCGCCCGGCCCTCGTCGTCGGTCGTGGCGGTCGTGACCACCGTGATGTCCATGCCCCGCTGGCGATCGATCCGGTCCTGGTCGATCTCGTGGAACACCGACTGCTCGGTCAGACCGAACGTGTAGTTGCCGTGCCCGTCCAGCTTGCGCCCGTCCAGACCGCGGAAGTCGCGGATACGCGGCAGCGAGATGGACAGCAGCCGGTCCAGGAACTCCCACATCCGGTCGCCGCGAAGGGTCACCTTCGCACCGATCGGCATGCCCTCACGCAGCTTGAACTGCGCGATGGACTTGGTCGCCCGCCGCACCTGCGGCTTCTGGCCGGTGATCGTGGCGAGGTCGCGGACCGCGCCGTCGATCAGCTTGGCGTCGCGAGCAGCCTCGCCGACACCCATGTTGACGACGATCTTGACCAGCCGCGGCACCTGCATGGGGTTGCCGTAGCTGCGCTGCTCGCGCAGCTGGGCCACGATCTCGTTGCGGTACCGCTCCTTGAGGCGCGGCAGGGTCTTTTCGGTAGCCGTGGTCATCACAGGTCCTTACCGGTGCTACGCGCGATGCGGACCTTCTGGCCGTTGTCGTCGATCCGGTAACCGACGCGGGTCGGCTTGCCGTCGGAGTCCAGGACCTGCACGTTCGAGACGTGGATCGGGGCCTCCTGAGTGACGATGCCGCCGGTCTTGGCGCCACGCTGGGTGGTGCTGATGCGGGTGTGCTTCTTGACCCGGTTCACGCCCTCGACCAGGACCTTGTCCTGCCGCGGGTAGGCCTGAATGACCTTGCCCTTGGCACCCTTGTCCTTGCCGGCGATGACGACGACCGTGTCGCCCTTCTTGACCTTCACGGTCACAACACCTCCGGCGCGAGGGAAATAATCTTCATGAACCGCTTGTCCCGCAGCTCCCGGCCCACCGGGCCGAAGATGCGGGTACCACGCGGGTCCCCGCCGTCCTTGATGATGACGGCGGCGTTCTCGTCGAAGCGGATGTACGAGCCGTCCGGCCGACGCCTCTCCTTGGCCGTGCGAACGACGACCGCCTTGACGACGTCGCCCTTCTTCACACCGGCACCCGGGATGGCGTCCTTGACCGTGGCCACGATGACGTCGCCGATGCTCGCGTAGCGCCGACCCGAGCCACCGAGAACCCGGATGCACAGGATCTCCCGGGCACCCGTGTTGTCGGCGACGCGCAGTCGCGACTCCTGCTGAATCACGTCTATCTCCTATGTCTGCCGGTTCTCCGGCCGCCGTAGCGGCCGGAGCCTGGCGGAACCTACGCCCGACGCAACGCCGGGCGAGCTCGAGCCTTCGCTACTTGGCCTTTTCCAGGATCTCCACGATCCGCCAACGCTTGGTGGCGCTCAGCGGCCGGGTCTCCATGATGAGAACCCGGTCACCGGTGCCAGCGGCGTTCTGCTCGTCGTGCACCTTCAGCTTGGCCGTACGGCGCATGATCTTGCCGTACAGCGCGTGCCGAACCCGGTCCTCGACCTCGACGACGACGGTCTTGTCCATCTTGTCGCTGATCACCAGGCCCTCGCGGACCTTGCGGCGCGACCGCGCGGCGGCGGTGGCGGTCTCTTCGGTCATGATGCAGTCACCTCAGTCGGCGCGGCCGAGAGCCCCAGCTCGCGCTCACGCATGATCGTGTAGATCCGGGCGATCTCCCGACGGATGACCTGCAACCGCCGGTTGTTGTCCAGCTGCCCGGTTGCGGCCTGCACGCGGAGGTTGAACAGCTCCGCCTTGGCCTCCCGCAGCTTCGTGACCAGCTCCTCTTCGGAGAGCTCACGCAGCTCGGTCGCCTTAACGCCCGCTGCCATCAGGATTCACCCACTTCGCGCGTAACAATGCGGCACTTCATCGGGAGCTTGTGGATCGCGCGACGCATGGCCTCTCGCGCGGTCTGCTCGTTGGGGAAGGACATCTCGAAGAGAACCCGCCCCGGCTTGACGTTGGCGACCCACCACTCGGGCGAACCCTTACCGGAACCCATCCGGGTCTCGGCAGGCTTCTTGGTGAGGGCCTGGTCCGGGAAGATCGTGATCCAGACCTTGCCACCACGCTTGATGTGGCGAGTCATCGCGATACGTGCCGACTCGATCTGCCGGTTCGTCACGTACGCCGGCTCGAGAGCCTGGATCCCGAACTCGCCGAACACCACCCGGTTACCACCCTTGGACGCGCCACTGCGGTCCGGGTGGTGCGGCTTGCGGAAGCCCTTCGGGGGCTTGCGCGGCATCAGCATCTGTCAGCCCTCCTGCTGCGTTTCTGCCGGAGCAGCCGCGGCGGCGACAGCTGCGCTGTCCACCGGCTCGCCGCTCGGCGTCTCGGCCTGCTGCGCGATGGTGGTCGCAGCAGCCCGCCCGGCCTCGGTGCCACCGGCCGTGGTGCCGGACGAACCCGACCGACCACGACGCGGACGCTCGGGACGGTCGCCACGCTCACCACGACGCGGGCGGGACGGACCGGCCTCGGCCGGAGCCTCCCGGCCCGGGACGGCGTCGCCCTTGTAGATCCAGACCTTCACACCGATCCGACCGAACGTGGTACGGGCCTCGAAGAAGCCGTACTCGATGTTGGCCCGCAGCGTGTGCAGCGGAACCCGGCCCTCACGGTAGAACTCGGTCCGGCTCATCTCGGCGCCGCCGAGGCGGCCCGAGACCTGAACCCGGATGCCCTTGCAGACCGGGTTCTTCATCGCCGACTGCATGGCCTTGCGCATCGCCCGACGGAAGCTGACCCGGCTGGACAACTGCTCGGCCACGCCCTGCGCGACCAGCTGAGCGTCCGACTCGGGGTTCTTCACCTCGATGATGTTCAGCTGAACCTGCTTGCCGGTGAGCTTCTCGAGCTCGCCGCGGATCCGGTCGGCCTCCGCACCCTTACGGCCGATGACAATGCCCGGCCGGGCGGTGTGGATGTCGACCCGGACCCGGTCGCGGGTGCGCTCGATGTCGACCTTGGAGATGCCGGCACGCTCGAGGCCCTTGGACATCATCCGGCGAATCTTGACATCTTCGCCGATGTAGTCCTTGTAGAGCTTGTCCGCGAACCAGCGGGACTTCCAGTCGGTCGAGATGCCGAGCCGGAACCCAGTGGGGTGAACCTTCTGACCCATTACTCGGCGTCCTCCGTCTTGCTCTGCGCTTCGGCCGGTGCGGCCTCCGTGGCCGGGGCGGCCTTCTTCGCCGCGGCCTTCCTCGGCGCTGCCGGCGCGACCGCTTCGACCGCCACAGTGATGTGGCAGGTGCGCTTGCGGATTCGGTACGCCCGACCCTGCGCCCGCGGCTGGAACCGCTTCATCGTCGGGCCCTCGTCCACGAAGGCCTCGCTGACGAGCAGCGCGTCGGGGTCCAGCCGCTCGTTGTTCTCCGCGTTGGCGATCGCGCTAGCGAGCACCTTGTACACCTGCTCGCTCGCAGCCTGCGGCGCGAACTGCAGCACCGTGAGCGCCTCCTTCGCGGGCAGGCCGCGGACGAGGTTGACCACCCGGCGCGCCTTCATCGGCGAGATGCGCACGTGCCGCGCAACCGCCCGCGCGCCCGGAAGCACCGGAGCGTCGCCCTTTCCTGGCATCGCTGTAACCCCTTGTTCCCTCTATCCGTATGCCCGCGGCGTCAGCGCCGACGGCTCTTCCGGTCGTCCTTCTCGTGACCCTTGAAAGTGCGGGTCAGCGCGAACTCGCCGAGCTTGTGCCCGACCATCGCCTCGGTCACGAACACCGGGACGTGCTTGCGTCCGTCATGAACGGCGATCGTGTGCCCCAGCATCTCGGGGATGATCGTCGAACGCCGCGACCAGGTCTTGATCACGTTCTTGGAGCCCTTGTCGTTCTGAACTTCCACCTTCTTGAGCAGGTGGTCGTCGACGAACGGGCCCTTCTTCAGGCTGCGAGGCATGTCTTATCTCCCTCAGCCGCGCTTACGCGTGGCGTAGCGACGGCGGACGATCAGCCGGTCACTCGGCTGGCCCTTACGGCGGGTGCGGCCCTCGGGCTTACCCTGCGGGTTGACCGGGTGGCGACCACCGGAGGTCTTACCCTCACCACCACCGTGCGGGTGGTCGACCGGGTTCATGGCGACACCACGGACGGTCGGGCGCTTGCCCTTCCACCGCATCCGGCCGGCCTTGCCCCAGTTGATGTTCGACTGGTCGGCGTTGCCGATCTCGCCGACGCTGGCGCGGCAGCGGACGTCCACCCGCCGGATCTCGCCGGACGGCATACGAAGGGTCGCGTACGCGCCCTCGCGGCCGAGCAGCTGGATACCGACACCGGCGGACCGGGCCAACTTGGCCCCGCCACCCGGACGCAGCTCCACGTTGTGGATCGTGGTACCGACCGGGATGTTGCGCAGCGGCAGGTTGTTGCCGGGCTTGATGTCGGCGCCCGGACCGGACTCGACGCGGTCGCCCTGCTTCAGGTCCTTCGGCGCGATGATGTACCGCTTCTCGCCGTCGGCGTAGTGCAGCAGCGCGATGCGCGCCGTGCGGTTCGGGTCGTACTCGATGTGAGCGACCTTCGCCGGCACGCCGTCCTTGTCGACCCGCTTGAAGTCGATCAGACGGTACTGGCGCTTGTGACCGCCGCCGTGGTGCCGCGTGGTGATCCGGCCGTGGGCGTTACGCCCGCCCTTCTTCGGCAGCGGAACCAGCAGCGACTTCTCCGGCGTGGACCGGGTGATCTCGGCGAAGTCAGCGACACTCGAGCCACGTCGGCCCGGCGTCGTCGGCTTGTACTTACGGATAGCCATTGTCTACACCCCTCAGCTGACCGGGCCGCCGAAGGCCTCGATGCGGTCACCGTCAGCCAGCTTCACGATCGCCCGCTTGGTCGCCTTGCGCTGACCGAAGCCGGTCTTGGTGCGCTTGCGCTTACCCTGGCGGTTGAGCGTGTTGACCGTCAGGACGCGGACGTTGAAGATCTGCTGGATAGCGATCTTGATCTCGGTCTTGTTCGCGTCCGGGTGCACCAGGAAGGTGTACCAGTTCCGGTTCAGCTCGCTGTAGCTCTTCTCCGAGACGACCGGCGCCACGATGATGTCGCGCGGGTCGGCGATCGTGCTCACTTGCCACCCTCCTCGGTGGTCTCGGCGGGCACGCCCAGGAACTCGTCCAGGGCGTCCTTGGTGAAGACCACGTCGTCGGCCACCAGCACGTCGTACGTGTTCAGCTGGCCGGACTCGATCAGGTGCACGCGCGGCTCGTTGCGCAGCGACACCCAGTTCAGCTCGTCGGTGCTGCTCAGCACGACCAGGACCCGACGGGCCTCGGTGAGCTTGGTCAGCGTGGCCAGGGCCGCCTTGGTCGACGGCTTCTCGCCCGAGACGAACGCCTCGACGACGTGCACCTGCCCGGCGCGGGCCCGGTCGGAGAGGGCACCCCGCAGAGCGGCGGCCTTCATCTTCTTCGGGGTCCGCTGGCTGTAGTCGCGCGGCACGGGACCGTGCACGACGCCACCGCCGGCGAACTGCGGCGCGCGGATCGAGCCCTGCCGGGCGCGACCGGTGCCCTTCTGCTTGTACGGCTTCTTGCCGCCACCAGCAACCTCGGCGCGGGTCTTGGTCTTGTGCGTGCCCTGTCGGGCCGCCGCGAGCTGGGCCACCACGACCTGGTGCATCAGCGCGACGTTGGCCTGCACGTCGAAGATGTCCGCCGGCAGCTCGACGGAGCTGCTGGTGGTGCCTTCGACGGTGCGCACGTCAACGGTGGTCACTTGGCCGCACCGCCCTTCTTCACCTTGATCTTGGCCGCGGTACGGACCAGAACCAGCGCGCCCTTGGGGCCAGGAATGGCACCCCGGACGAGCAGGAGGTTGTTCTCGGTGTCGACCGCCTGGACGGTCAGGTTCTGCACGGTGTAGCGAACGCCACCCATCCGGCCGGCCATCCGGGTGCCCTTGAAGACACGACCCGGGGTGGCGCAGGCACCGATGGAACCGGGCGAGCGGTGCTTGCGCTCGACACCGTGGCTGCTGCCCAGACCGTGGAAGCCGTGCCGCTTCATCGCGCCGGCGAAGCCCTTGCCCTTGGTCTTGCCGGTGACGTCGATGGTGACGCCGGCCGGGAACTCCTCGACAGTGACTTCCTGGCCGAGCGAGTATTCCCCCGCGTCCGTGGTGCGCAGCTCGACGATGTGCCGGCGCGGCGCCACGTCCGCCTTGGCGTAGTGCCCGCTGATCGGCTTCTTGACCTTGCGCGGGTCGATGGTGCCGTAGGCCAGCTGGACCGCGGAGTAACCGTCCTTCTCGGCGCTACGAACCTGGCTGATGACGCACGGGCCGGCCTCGACCACGGTCACGGGAACAACGCGGTTGTTGTCCCAGACCTGGGTCATGCCGAGCTTGGCGCCCAGGATCCCCTTGACTTGCCTGTCCATTTGTCCGGTCCCTACAGCTTGATCTCGATGTCGACGCCAGCCGGCAGGTCGAGGCGCATGAGCGAGTCGACCGTCTTCGGGGTCGGGTCGATGATGTCGATCAGCCGCTTGTGCGTGCGCATCTCGAAGTGCTCGCGCGAGTCCTTGTACTTGTGCGGCGAGCGGATAACGCAGAAACGGTTGATCTCCGTGGGCAGCGGCACCGGGCCCGCGACCTGCGCCCCGGTGCGCGTCACCGTCTCGACGATCTTCCGAGCCGAGGAGTCGACGACCTCGTGGTCATAGGCCTTGAGCCGGATGCGGATCTTCTGTCCCGCCATGGTGGCTTCTGTTCCTTCTCTCGATGCCGCTGTGTTGCGGGCGCCTGTGCCGGCTGGCACAGGCCCACTTCGCCGACCCCCGCGGTCGGGCGTGTCGCGCCCTCGGGCCGGGCTCCGCCCCGTGGTTCCGGAGTGGTGCTGACCGCGCGGTGGGTCAAGGCGCCGATCGCATTACCGCGACCTGAACGCCGTGCGAGGGTGGTTGGCGACTGGGCCGCCAACCACCCTACGCTCGACTGCCTCGCCACCCGGAGGTTCAGCAAAGCCGAACACAGGCGACGAACTGTCGTTACGCAACCTGACTAGTATGCCGCACGACTGGCGGCGGGTCTAATCGGGGTTACCTAGTTCACTTGATGATCTTGGTGACGAACCCGGCGCCGACGGTACGGCCACCCTCGCGGATCGCGAACTTGAGGTTCTCCTCCATGGCGATGGGCTGGATCAGCTTCACCGACATGGACGTGTTGTCACCCGGCATGACCATCTCGGTGCCCTCGGGGAGGGTGACGACACCGGTGACGTCCGTGGTCCGGAAGTAGAACTGCGGACGGTAGTTCTGGAAGAACGGGGTGTGCCGGCCGCCCTCCTCCTTGGAGAGGATGTAGACCGTCGCCTCGAACTCCGTGTGCGGGGTGTTCGAGCCCGGCTTCACGACGACCATGCCGCGCTCGACCTCGTCGCGCTTGGTGCCACGCAGCAGCAGGCCGACGTTCTCGCCTGCGCGGGCGTCGTCCAGGGTCTTCCGGAACATCTCGATCGCGGTGACCTTGGTCTTGAAGCTCTTCTCCTTGATACCGACGAGCTCAACATCCTCGTTCGGCAGGAGAACGCCGCGCTCCACGCGACCGGTGACGACGGTGCCACGACCGGTGATCGTGAAGACGTCCTCAACCGGCATCAGGAACGGCATGTCGACCTCGCGCTCCGGCTGCGGGATCGAGGTGTCGACAGCGGTCATCAGGTCCAGCAGCTTGCCGGTCCACTCGGGGTCACCCTCGAGGGCCTTCAGCGCCGAAACCCGAACGACCGGCAGGTCGTCACCCGGGTACTCCTGCGAGGAGAGCAGCTCACGGACCTCGAGCTCGACGAGCTCCAGGAGCTCCTCGTCATCGACCATGTCGCTCTTGTTGAGCGCCACGACGATGTACGGCACACCAACCTGACGGGCCAGCAGCACGTGCTCGCGGGTCTGCGGCATCGGGCCGTCGGTCGCCGCGACCACCAGGATCGCGCCGTCCATCTGCGCGGCACCGGTGATCATGTTCTTGATGTAGTCGGCGTGCCCAGGGCAGTCGACGTGCGCGTAGTGCCGCGACTCGGTCTGGTACTCGACGTGCGCGATCGAGATCGTGATGCCGCGGGCCTTCTCCTCCGGCGCCTTGTCGATCTCGTCGAACGGCGTGTAGGGGTTCAGGTCCGGGTACTGGTCGTGCAGGACCTTGGTGATGGCCGCCGTCAGCGTCGTCTTACCGTGGTCGATGTGACCAATGGTGCCGATGTTGACGTGCGGCTTAGTCCGCTCGAACTTAGCCTTCGCCACTGGTGTCCTCCTGTGGACTTCTTGGTTCGTACGCCCGGCGCGCCGGTCGGCGCTTAGGACTCTGTCGACAGCCTTTCCGACCAGACGGTCGGAGAGCCTTTGTGGGTTCTGCGGCGATGAAGCCTACAGGCCCGGTCTCACGCGATCCGATCGTGGTGGCCGCGGGCGGGTTGAACCTCCCGCGACCAACCACGAATCACCTGCTCAGGGCGTTACTCGCCCGTTGCCTTGGCGATGATCTCCTTTGCGACGCTCTGCGGAACCTCGGCGTAGGAGTCGAACTGCATGCTGTAGCTAGCCCGGCCCTGGGTCTTCGACCGCAGGTCGCCGACGTAGCCGAACATCTCCGACAACGGCACCAGAGCCTTGACGATGCGGGCGCCACTGCGCTCCTCCATCGCCTGGATGATGCCACGGCGGGAGTTGAGGTCACCGATGACGTCACCCATGTTCTCCTCAGGAGTGGTGACTTCAACGGCCATCATCGGCTCGAGCAACGCGGGATCGGCCTTGCGGGCCGCATCCTTCATCACCATCGAGCCGGCGATCTTGAATGCCATTTCCGACGAGTCGACCTCGTGGTACTGGCCGTCCAGCAGCGTCAGCTTGACACCGACGAGCGGGAAGCCCGCCAGGATGCCGTACTGCAGCGCGTCCTGCGCACCGGCGTCCACCGACGGGATGAACTCCCGGGGGATCCGGCCGCCGCTGACGGCGTTCGCGAACTCGTAGGTCGGCGAGTCGTTGTCCAGCGGCAGCGGCTCGACGCTCACGATCACGCGGGCGTACTGGCCGGAACCACCGGTCTGCTTCTTGTGGGTGTACTCGACCTTGTCCACCTTGCGGCGGATGGTCTCGCGGTACGCCACCTGCGGCTTGCCGACGTTGGCCTCGACGTTGAACTCGCGGCGCATCCGGTCGACCAGGATGTCCAGGTGCAGCTCACCCATGCCGGAGATGACCGTCTGACCGGTCTCCTCGTCCAGCTGGACGCGGAAGGTCGGGTCCTCCTCGGCCAGGCGCTGGATCGCGGTGCCCAGCTTCTCCTGGTCGGACTTGGTCTTCGGCTCGATCGCCACCGAGATGACCGGCTCCGGGAAGGTCATCGACTCCAGGATCACCGGGTTCGCCGGGTCGGAGAGAGTGTCGCCGGTCGTGGTCTGCTTGAGACCCTGGACGGCGATGATGTCGCCGGCCTGCGCCGACGGACGCTCTTCCCGCTTGTTGGCGTGCATCTGGTAGATCTTGCCGATCCGCTCCTTGCGGTCCTTGGTGGAGTTGACCACCTGGGAACCGGAATCGAGCGTGCCGGAGTAGACCCGCACGTAGGTGAGCTTGCCCAGGTGCTTGTCCGTCTGGATCTTGAAGGCCAGGCCGGAGAAGGGCTCCGAGTTGGACGGCTTCCGAAGCAGCGGGGTCTCGCCGTCGGTGGCCGTACCCTCGATCGCCGGAACGTCCAGCGGCGACGGCAGGAAGTCGACCACGGCGTCGAGCATGGGCTGGACGCCCTTGTTCTTGAACGCCGAGCCGCACAGCACCGGGTTGGCCTTGCCGGCGATGGTGGAGCGCCGGATGGCGGCCTTGATCTCCTCGACGGGGATCTCTTCGCCTTCCAGGTACTTCTCCATCACCGCGTCGTCGACGTCGGCCAGGGTCTCCATCAGCTTCTCGCGCCACTCGGCCGCGGAGTCGGCCAGCTCGGCCGGGATCTCCTCAACCGCGTAGTCCTCACCCTTCTGGGTCTCCCCGCGCCAGGTGAGCGCGCGCATGCCGATCAGGTCGACGACACCGATGTGGTCACCCTCGAGCCCGATCGGGATCTGGAGCACCAGCGGGGTGGCGTTCAGCCGGTCGATCATCATCTGCACGCAGCGGAAGAAGTCGGCGCCGGTCCGGTCGAGCTTGTTGACGAAGCACATCCGCGGGACGTTGTACTTGTCGGCCTGCCGCCAGACGTTCTCCGTCTGCGGCTCCACGCCGGCGACACCGTCGTAAACCGCGACCGCACCATCCAGGACCCGCAGCGACCGCTCGACCTCGACCGTGAAGTCGACGTGACCGGGCGTGTCGATGATCTGGATCGTGTGGTCTTTCCACTCACACTTGGTAGCAGCGGAGGTGATGGTGATACCACGCTCCTGCTCCTGCTCCATCCAGTCCATGACGGCAGCGCCCTCGTGAACCTCACCGATCTTGTACGTGATGCCGGTGTAGAACAGGATTCGCTCGGTGGTCGTGGTCTTACCGGCATCGATGTGCGCCATGATGCCGATGTTGCGTACCTTGGCGAGCGCGTCTGCGGCGGCCACTTCAATCCCTACTTATCGTCGTCTCGACTCAACTGGTGGCGGTTCCGGCGCCCGGAGGCGCCGGAACCAGGGTGTTACCAGCGGTAGTGCGCGAAGGCCTTGTTCGACTCGGCCATCTTGTGCGTGTCCTCGCGCCGCTTGACGGCGGCACCGAGGCCGTTGCTCGCGTCCAGCAGCTCGTTCATGAGCCGCTCGACCATGGTCTTCTCGCGCCGGGCGCGAGAGTAGGTGACCAGCCAGCGCAGGCCCAGGGTGGTCGCCCGGGTCGGGCGGACCTCGACCGGCACCTGGTAGGTGGCGCCACCGACACGACGGCTGCGCACCTCGAGGGTCGGCTTGACGTTGTCCATCGCCCGCTTGAGGGTGACGACCGGGTCGGTGCCGGACTTCTCGCGGCAGCCCTCGAGGGCCGCGTACACGATGGTCTCGGCGAGCTGGCGCTTGCCGCGCAGCAGGATCTTGTTCACCAGCTGGGTGACCAGCGGCGAGTTGTACACCGGGTCAGCGACCAGTGGCCGCCGCGGAGCGGGTCCCTTACGCGGCATGTCAGCTCTTCTCCTTCTTCGCGCCGTAACGGCTGCGCGCCTGCTTGCGGTTACGGACACCCTGGGTGTCGAGCGAACCGCGAACGATCTTGTAACGCACGCCGGGGAGGTCCTTCACCCGGCCACCGCGCACGAGCACGATCGAGTGCTCCTGGAGGTTGTGACCGACGCCGGGGATGTAGGCGGTCACCTCGATCTGGCTGCTGAGCTTCACGCGAGCGACCTTGCGCAGCGCCGAGTTCGGCTTCTTCGGGGTGGTGGTGTACACGCGGGTGCACACGCCGCGCCGCTGAGGGGAACCCTTCAGCGCCGGGGTCTTGGTCTTGGTCGTCTTCGCCTGGCGGCCCTTTCGGACCAGCTGCTGGATCGTGGGCACCGGGTTTCTCCGCTCCCTTCGGCCGCTTTCGCGACCGCGCCGTCTGCTCGTTAGCCGGCCTGATGACCGGCTCTCCTACATTCCGACCAGGGCCACCTCACGGAAGCCCCGGCACCCGCGGTCGGGCGTGTCGCCTTTCCGCAGCCCCGTTGGGGACGCTTGCGCGTGCCATCGGGTTTTGTGTCACCGGCACGCGAGTCGCCCCGCCCCGGATCTTTGGTCTGTCGTGCCCGCCGTCCGGAAGCCGGAAACAGCGCACGCACGAGTTGCCCGGGCATGCCCGGGCACAAGGGGAAAGAGTACCTACCACAACCGCCCAGGTCAAAACGGAAGGGCCCGGCGACTGTCACACACCCGCCGGCCGAATCTCGTCCTGCCCCGTCGCCCGCGATGGGCACCTACCGACACAAGTGTACCGGCTTCCCCGCGGGACCACCCGTCGGCCCCGGGCCGGGGCGGCGGCAGGCGCGGGGAGAGCGGGTCTGGTGCCGGAGCGGACGGTGACCAGCCTCAGGTGAGGGCGAGCAGCAGCGCCACGCCGAGGCCCAGGAGGCTGATCAGGGCCCCCGCCGCGCCACAGCTGATTCCGGCCACCGCGAGCCCTCGGCCCGTGAACCGGACCGCGGGGGGCGCGACGGGCCGGCGAATCTGCCGCCGGCCGAGCAGCCCGGTGACGACCGCCGCCACGCCGGCCAGCACCCCGAGCGCGGCGAAAGCCCCGGAGGCCCAGGCCCCGCCCTCGTTGGCGAAGGCCACCCCGAAGCAGATCACCAGCAACGACACCAGGATCGACGCGATCCCGGCCACCAGGGCCCCGATGGCCAGCCCCGACGTGACCGGGGCCACCTCCAGGTGCACGACCCCGAACGGGGTGCCCGGCACCGCCTCCACCCGTTTCGGCGGCCGATGCTCGGCGTCGCCGGGTGGCGGAACCGGACGGCCCGCCATCCCCGCCCAGGCGGGCGCGTGACCGGACGACGGCGGACCCCAACCCGGCGGCACACCAGGCCCAGACGACGGCGGACCCCAACCCGGCGGCACACCAGGCCCAGACGACGGCGGACCCCAACCCGGCGGCACACCAGGCCC
>NZ_JBNCKO010000002.1:0-42253 GCF_049841595.1 Micromonospora sp. DT228 | reverse complement strand
AGACGACGGCGGACCCCATCCGGGTGCGCCGGGTCCGGACTGCGGCGGACCCCACCCGTCTGGGGCGACAGGCCCTGGCTGCGGCTGATCCCAACCCGGCGGTGTCGAGGTGGGCATCCCGGAGACCGGGTAGGGCTGACCGGAACCGGGCGGACCTGTCGTACCCCAGCCGGGGTGCGGCGCGCCCGGAGTCGACGCGGGTGGCTGCGGCTCGCCGCTCGATGCCGGTCGCTCCCAGCGGGCGGGCTCGGACGGAGGCAGCTCGGCCGGAGCCGGCTGGCCGGCCGGCTCGTCCGCAGGGGGCCGCGCCGGATCCGTCACGAGGTCCTCCTGTCGAAAGGCCGCCACGCCACACGGCGGACACCGGCCAGGCTACCGCCGCAGGTGCCGGCGCCAACGCCGGGCGCGGCCGCTCAGTCCATGTTCGCCGGGTAGTCGTGACCAAACGGCGCGCCGGCCAACCGCACCACGCCGATCACCACCAGGGCCACCACGCTGACCGCGACCAGCACCAGGCCGGTCCAGGCCATCCGCTCCCCCCGGCGCAGCCAGCTGCCGCCGGTCAGGAAACCCCCCGAGGAGTACGCCTCACGGCGGGCCTGCCGGGCCAGTTGCAGCGCCACCGTCGCCGGCACCACCCCGCCGATGAACAACCCGGTCAGCATGCCGAGCAGCCCGAGGGCGAAAACCGCCCGGGCCTTCGTGGCGCGGGCCGGATCCGGGTCCAACGGGTGGCGCAGGCCCTGCTGCGCGACGGACACCTGCCCGGGTGCGGTCGTCATCCCCCCATCATGCCGAACCCGGACCGGGGGTGTGTGGTCCGGACGCGACGAGGCCCCCGGCGGATACCGGGGGCCTCGTCGTGTGCGTGGTGTTTAGCGGTACGACCCGAAGTCGAAGTCGTCCAGCGGCACAGCCTGCCCGCTGGCCGGCCCGAAGCCGTAGTCGGTCTCCGGGTACCCGGTCATCGAGTAGACCTTGGCCTTGGCCTCCTCGGTCGGCTCGACCCGGACGTTGCGGTACTTGCTGATGCCCGTACCGGCCGGGATGAGCTTTCCGATGATCACGTTCTCCTTGAGGCCGACCAGCGAGTCGCTGCGCGAGTTGATCGCAGCGTCGGTCAGCACCCGGGTGGTCTCCTGGAAGGAGGCCGCCGAGAGCCAGGAGTCGGTGGCCAGCGAGGCCTTGGTGATGCCCATCAGCACCGGACGACCGGCGGCGGGCTCGCCGCCCTCCGAGACGAGTCGGCGGTTCTCCGACTCGAACAGCGCCCGGTCGACAAGCACGCCCGGCAGGAACTCGGTCGAGCCGGAGTCGATGACCGTCACCCGCTTGAGCATCTGGCGGATGATGATCTCGATGTGCTTGTCGTGGATGAGCACACCCTGCGAGCGGTAGACCTCCTGGACCTCACTGGTCAGGTGGACCTGGACCGCCCGCGGACCCATGATCCGCAGAAGCTCGTGCGGGTCGATGGTGCCCTCGGTCAGCTTCTCGCCGACCGCGACGTGACCGCCGTCGTGGGTACGGAGCTTGACGCGCTTCGAGATCTTGTCGTAGACGATCTCTTCGCTGCCGTCGTCCGGCACCACGATGATCTTCCGCGAGCGCTCGCCGTCCTCGATCCGGATCCGACCCGGGGTGTCGGCGATGGGCGCCTTACCCTTCGGGACCCGAGCCTCGAAGATTTCCTGCACACGCGGCAGACCCTGGGTGATGTCCTCACCCGCGACACCACCGGTGTGGAAGGTACGCATCGTCAGCTGCGTACCGGGCTCACCGATGGACTGGGCGGCGATGATGCCGACCGCCTCGCCGATGTCGACCGACTTGCCGGTCGGCAGCGACCGGCCGTAGCAGGCCGCGCAGACGCCCAGCTTCGACTCACAGGTGAGCACGCTGCGCACCCGGACCGTCTCCACGCCGGTGGCGACGATCTTGTCGACCCCGATGGAGTTGATGTCCTGACCGCGCTCGGCGACCACGGTGCCGTCCGGCCCCTTGATGTCGTCGGCCAGGGTCCGGGCGTGCACGCTGGTCTCGGCGTGGGTGTGGACGACGAGCTTGCCGTCGAGCTTCTCGCCGATCTGCATCGGGATCGCCCGGTCGGTGCCGCAGTCCTCTTCACGGATGATGACGTCCTGCGAGACGTCCACCAGACGACGGGTCAGGTAACCCGAGTCGGCGGTCCGCAGCGCGGTGTCGGCGAGACCCTTACGGGCACCGTGCGTGGAGATGAAGTACTCCAGCACGGACAGACCCTCCCGGTAGCTGGCCTTGATCGGCCGCGGGATGATCTCGCCCTTCGGGTTGGCCACCAGACCACGGATCGCGGCGATCTGCCGGAGCTGGAGCAGGTTACCGCGGGCACCCGAGTTGATCATCTTCCACAGTGGGTTCTCCTGCGGCAGCGCGGTGTCCATCTCCTTGGCGACCTCGTTGGTCGCCTTGGTCCAGATCGTGATGAGCTCGCCGCGACGCTCCTCGGCGGTCATCAGACCACGCTGGTACTGCTTGTCGATCTGGTCGGCTTCCTTCTCGTACTTCGCCAGGATCTCCGCCTTACGCGGCGGAGCGATGACGTCCTCCATGCCGATCGTCACGCCGGACCAGGTGGCCCAGTGGAAACCGGCCTCCTTGAGCCCGTCCAGGGTGGCGGCCAGCGCCACCTTGGGGAAACGCTCGGCGAGGTCGTTGACGATCGCGGAGAGCTGACCCTTGCGGATCTCGTAGTTCACGAAGCGGTAGCCCTGCGGCAGCGTCTCGTTGAACAGCACCCGGCCCAGCGTGGTCTCCACGGTCAGCGGGTCACCCTCGACCCAGCCCTCCGGGGCGGTCCACGCCTCGGCGCCGGCGCCGTTGTCGACACCGACCACGCCACGCAGGCGGATCTTCACCGGCGCCTGCAGGTGCAGCTCGCCGTTGTCGAAGGCCATTCGCGTCTCGGCGTCCGAGCTGAACGCCCGGCCCTCGCCCTTCTCACCGGCGGTGAGGTGGGTGAGGTGGTACAGGCCGATGACCATGTCCTGCGTGGGCATGGTGACCGGCTTGCCGTCGGCCGGCTTGAGGATGTTGTTCGACGACAGCATCAGGATCCGCGCCTCGGCCTGGGCCTCGGCGGACAGCGGCACGTGCACCGCCATCTGGTCACCGTCGAAGTCGGCGTTGAACGCGGTGCAGACCAGCGGGTGGATCTGGATGGCCTTGCCCTCGACCAGCTGCGGCTCGAAGGCCTGGATGCCCAGGCGGTGCAGGGTCGGCGCGCGGTTCAGCAGCACCGGGTGCTCGCCGATGACCTCTTCCAGCACGTCCCACACGACCGGGCGCTGACGCTCGACCATCCGCTTGGCGGACTTGATGTTCTGTGCGTGGTTGAGGTCGACCAGCCGCTTCATCACGAACGGCTTGAACAGCTCCAGCGCCATCTGCTTGGGCAGACCGCACTGGTGCAGCTTGAGCTTCGGGCCGACCACGATGACCGAACGGCCGGAGTAGTCGACGCGCTTGCCCAGCAGGTTCTGGCGGAACCGGCCCTGCTTGCCCTTGAGCATGTCGGACAGCGACTTGAGCGGGCGGTTGCCCGGGCCGGTGACCGGCCGGCCGCGACGGCCGTTGTCGAACAGCGCGTCGACGGCCTCCTGGAGCATCCGCTTCTCGTTGTTGACGATGATCTCGGGTGCGCCGAGGTCGATCAGTCGCTTGAGGCGGTTGTTCCGGTTGATCACGCGGCGGTACAGGTCGTTCAGGTCCGAGGTCGCGAACCGGCCACCGTCGAGCTGCACCATCGGGCGCAGGTCCGGCGGGATGACCGGGACGCAGTCGAGCACCATGCCGAGCGGCGAGTTGCGGGTGTTCAGGAACGCCGCGACGACCTTGAGCCGCTTGAGCGCCCGGATCTTCCGCTGGCCCTTGCCGGACCGGATGGTCTCCCGCAGGCTCTCGGCCTCGGCGTCGAGGTCCATGTTCTGGACCAGCGCCTTGATGGCCTCCGCGCCCATGGAACCGGTGAAGTACTCACCGAACCGGTCGCGCAGCTCGCGGTAGAGCAGCTCGTCGGTGACAAGCTGCTTCGGCTCCAGCTTGCGGAAGGTGTCCAGCACCTCGTCCAGGCGGTCGATCTCGCGCTGGGCCCGGTCGCGGATCTGGCGCATCTCGCGCTCTCCGCCCTCCTTGACCTTGCGCCGGACGTCCGCCTTGGCACCCTCGGCCTCCAGCTCGGCCAGGTCGGCCTCGAGCTTGGCGGCCCGCTTCTCGATCTCCGAGTCGCGGCTGTTCTCGGACTGCCGCTTCTCGGCCAGGATCTCGTTCTCGATCGTCGAGAGGTCACGGTGACGCGACTCCGCGTCCACGCTCGTCACGACGTACGAGGCGAAGTAGATGATCTTCTCGAGGTCCTTGGGGGCGAGGTCCAGCAGGTAGCCCAGCCGGCTCGGCACGCCCTTGAAGTACCAGATGTGGGTCACCGGAGCGGCGAGCTCGATGTGCCCCATCCGCTCACGACGGACCTTGGAGCGAGTCACCTCGACGCCGCAGCGCTCACAGATGATGCCCTTGAACCGCACGCGCTTGTACTTACCGCAGTAGCACTCCCAGTCCCGCTGCGGACCGAAGATCTTCTCGCAGAAGAGCCCGTCCTTTTCCGGCTTCAGGGTGCGGTAGTTGATCGTCTCAGGCTTCTTGACCTCGCCGTGCGACCACTGACGGATGTCGTCGGCGGTGGCGAGACCAATGCGCAGCTCGTCGAAGAAGTTGACGTCGAGCACTATGTCCCCTATGTCGTCGTCTGTACTGCTAATTCTCGGGTGGGGTCGGGGGCCGGCGAGCCGGCCCCCGACCGCTCACCTCAGACCTCTTCGACCGAGCTCGGCTCGCGCCGGGACAGGTCGATGCCCAGCTCCTCTGCGGCCCGGAACACCTCGTCGTCGGTCTCGCGCATTTCCAGGGCCACACCGTCGCTGGACAGCACCTCGACGTTGAGGCACAGCGACTGCAGCTCCTTGAGCAGCACCTTGAACGACTCCGGGATGCCCGGCTCCGGGATGTTCTCGCCCTTGACGATGGCCTCGTAGACCTTCACGCGGCCGAGCACGTCGTCGGACTTGATCGTGAGCAGCTCCTGCAGGGCGTACGCGGCGCCGTACGCCTGCATCGCCCAGCACTCCATCTCACCGAAACGCTGACCACCGAACTGCGCCTTACCACCCAGCGGCTGCTGCGTGATCATCGAGTACGGGCCGGTCGACCGAGCGTGGATCTTGTCGTCGACCAGGTGGTTGAGCTTCAGGATGTAGACGTAGCCGACCGCGATCGGGTCCGGCAGCGGCTCGCCGGAACGACCGTCGAACAGCTGTGCCTTGCCGGTGCGGCCGATCAGCTGCTTGCCGTCCCGGTTGGGCAGGGTCGACTCGAGCAGACCGGAGATCTCCTCCTCGCGGGCACCGTCGAAGACCGGGGTGGCCACGTTCGTGTCCCCCACGGACTCGTGCGCGTCGATCGAGCGGAGCTGGCGCTTCCAGTCGGCGTCGTCACCCTCGACCTTCCAACCGGTCTTGGCGACCCAACCGAGGTGGGTCTCCAGGACCTGGCCGATGTTCATCCGGCTCGGCACACCGAGCGGGTTGAGCACGATGTCGACCGGGGTGCCGTCCTCAAGGAACGGCATGTCCTCGATCGGCAGGATCTTCGAGATGACACCCTTGTTGCCGTGCCGGCCGGCGAGCTTGTCGCCGTCCTGGATCTTGCGCTTCTGGGCGACGTAGACCCGGACCAGCTCGTTGACACCCGGCGGCAGCTCGTCGCCGTCCTCGCGGGAGAACGTGCGCACACCGATGACCGTGCCGGTCTCGCCGTGCGGCACCTTCAGCGAGGTGTCCCGAACCTCACGCGCCTTCTCACCGAAGATCGCGCGGAGCAGACGCTCCTCCGGGGTCAGCTCGGTCTCACCCTTGGGCGTGACCTTGCCGACCAGGATGTCGCCGGGGACGACCTCGGCACCGATCCGGATGATGCCGCGCTCGTCGAGGTCGGCGAGCATTTCCTCGCTGACGTTCGGGATGTCGCGGGTGATCTCCTCCGGGCCGAGCTTGGTGTCCCGAGCGTCGACCTCGTGCTCCTCGATGTGGATCGAGGTGAGCACGTCCTGCTGCACGAGGCGCTGCGACAGGATGATCGCGTCCTCGTAGTTGTGACCCTCCCAGCACATGAACGCCACCAGCAGGTTGCGTCCGAGCGCCATCTCGCCCTCGTCGGTGCACGGCCCGTCGGCGATGACCTGACCGGCCTCGACGCGGTCGCCCTCGAAGACCACCGGCTTCTGGTTGACGCAGGAGCCGGCGTTGGAGCGGCGGAACTTGTGCAGCAGGTACGTCCGGCGGTGGCCGTCATCCTGGTGGATGGTGACGTAGTCGGCGCAGAGATCCTCGATCACACCGCCGACCTCGGCGACAACCACGTCGCCAGCGTCGACCGCGGCCCGGTATTCCATGCCCGTGCCCACGAGCGGCGCCTCGGCCTTGACCAGCGGCACCGCCTGGCGCTGCATGTTCGCGCCCATCAGTGCCCGGTTGGCGTCGTCGTGCTCGAGGAACGGGATCATGGCGGTCGCGACCGAGGTCATCTGCCGGGGCGAGACGTCCATGTAGTCGACGGCGCCGGGGAGGACGTCCTCGGTCTCGCCGCCCTTACGACGGCAGAGCACCCGCTCCTCGGCGAACGTGCCGTCCGCCTTCAGACGCGCGTTGGCCTGCGCCTTGACGAACCGGTCCTCCTCGTCCGCGGTCAGGTAGTCGATCTGGTCGGTGACCCGACCCTCGACGACCTTCCGGTACGGCGTCTCGATGAAGCCGAACGGGTTGACCCGGGCGAAGGTGGACAGCGCGCCGATCAGGCCGATGTTCGGGCCTTCCGGCGTCTCGATCGGGCACATCCGGCCGTAGTGGGACGGGTGCACGTCGCGGACCTCGAAGCCGGCCCGCTCGCGGGACAGACCACCCGGGCCGAGCGCGCTCAGCCGGCGCCGGTGGGTGAGACCCGCCAGCGGGTTGGTCTGGTCCATGAACTGGGACAGCTGCGACGTCCCGAAGAACTCCTTGATCGCCGCCACCACCGGGCGGATGTTGATCAGGGTCTGCGGGGTGATCGCCTCGACGTCCTGCGTGGTCATCCGCTCGCGGACGACCCGCTCCATCCGGGACAGGCCGACTCGGACCTGGTTCTGGATCAGCTCACCCACGGTGCGCAGGCGCCGGTTGCCGAAGTGGTCGATGTCGTCGGCCTCGTAGCCGTCCTCACCGGCGTGCAGCCGGCACAGGTATTCCACGGTGGCGACGATGTCGTCCTCGGTCAGCGTGCCGGTGGTGATCGGCACGCCGACTTCGAGCTTCTTGTTGAACTTGTAGCGCCCGACCTTGGCGACGTCGTACCTCTTCGGGTTGAAGAAGAGGTTGTCGAGCAGGGTCTGGGCGTTCTCGCGCGTCGGCGGCTCGCCAGGGCGCAGCTTGCGGTAGATGTCTAGCAGGGCCTCGTCCTGGCCGGCGATGTGGTCCTTCTCGAGCGTGGTCATCAGCAGCTCGGACCAGCCGAACTTCTCACGGATCCGCTCGGCCGACCAGCCGATGGCCTTGAGCAGGACCGTGACGGCCTGCCGACGCTTGCGGTCGATGCGTACGCCGACCGTGTCGCGCTTGTCGATGTCGAACTCCAGCCAGGCACCCCGACTCGGGATGACCTTGACGCTGGAGAGGTCGCGGTCGGAGGTCTTGTCCGGCTGCTTGTCGAAGTACACGCCCGGGGACCGGACGAGCTGGCTGACCACGACGCGCTCGGTGCCGTTGATGACGAAGGTGCCCTTGGGCGTCATCATCGGGAAGTCACCCATGAACACCGTCTGGCTCTTGATCTCGCCAGTGGTGTTGTTGGTGAACTCCGCGGTCACGAAGAGCGGAGCGCAGTAGGTCAGGTCCTTCTCCTTGCACTCCTCGATCGAGGCCTTGACCTCGTCGAAGCGCGGCGCCGAGAAGGAGAGTGACATGGTGCCGGAGAAGTCCTCAATGGGACTGATCTCTTCAAGGATCTCCGCGAGACCCGAGCGTGCGTGCGGGTCGTCCGCCGACCGGCCCTGCCAAGCCTCGTTGCCGACGAGCCAGTCGAAGGACTCGTTTTGGATGGCAAGGAGGTTGGGGACCTCGAGGTGTTCGGTGATCCTGCCGAATGAAACTCGGCGGGGAGCGAATGCGCTCGACGTACGACTGGTCTTCGCAGGGCGGGAAGCTGCCAAGATGCGTCCTTCCGAGGACCGGTGCTGCAGAACGGCTGGTACGCGTGCACTCCAATGACCCCACCAGAAATATCCGTAAACGGACATTTCCGAGCAGGGGTCAAGTCGGAAGGCAGCGCAAACTAGCAGTGTAGCCGAGAGGCTAACCGCTGTCCAGCCCACCCCGCAGGTCGTTTGCGGAACGTGCCTCGGCCCCCGTGAACCGGGGTCTGCCGGGCCGCTCAGAACGCAACGTCCCCACTGGGCCGCTCAGGTCGACGCGGCCGATGGTGCCGCCGCTGTCATACCCACGTCGTGGCCGTCGCAAGCGCGGTGTCTTGCTGGTGCCAGCGTGCCTGGCAGCCTGGGGCCGCGTCAAGGGCCGGTATCCGGGTCGGCCCTTCTTTCCCACCGAAGGGCGACCCGCCGAGCGCGTTCGGATAGACAGTCGCGACTGTCGGCGCCCAGCTCAGGGGCAGGTCGGCCCAGTAACCACAGACACGGCGGGGGGGGGTGCGGGTGGGGTGCACCCCCCCCCCGCCGCCCACGATGGGCCGCAGACCCGCCCCGGAGACGCCCGGGGGGCGCCCGCTCCGGGGGGGGCGGGCGCCCCCACACCCCCCCCCGGGGGGGGGGTTCCCGGGGGCCCCCCCCCCCCCCCCCGCGACGCGATCGTGTCCCAGCTCACGAGCCAGGTACGCGCAGGTGGAGCTCAGGTCACTTGAGGGTGACCTTGGCGCCCTCACCCTCGAGCTTGGCCTTCGCCTTCTCGGCGGTCTCCTTGTTGACCTTCTCCAGGATGGCCTTCGGCGCGGACTCAACCGCGTCCTTGGCCTCCTTGAGGCCCAGGCCGGTCAGCTCGCGCACGACCTTGATGACCTGGATCTTCTTGCCGCCGTCAGCCTCGAGGATGACGTCGAACTCGTCCTGCTCCTCCTCGACGGGAGCAGCGGTGCCGCCGCCGCCACCCGGGCCCGCGATCGCGACCGGAGCCGCGGCGGTGACCTCGAAGGTCGTCTCGAACTGCTTCACGAACTCAGAGAGCTCGATCAGCGTCATCTCCTTGAACGCGTCGAGCAGCTCGTCGGTGCTGAGCTTCGCCATATCTGGCGTCCTTTCCTGATTCTGTTAAGTAAGAACTGGTGCGCCGTGGGGGCCTCAGGCCGCCTCGGCGCTCTCCTTCTCGCGCTTGTCCTGCAGTGCGGCCGCCAGACGGGCGGTCTTCGACAGCGGGGCCTGGAACAGGGCCGCGGCCTTGCTCAGGTTGCCCTTCATCGCGCCGGCCAGCTTGGCCAGCAGCACCTCGCGGGACTCCAGGTCGGCGAGCTTCGTGACCTCGGCCGCGGAAATGGCCTTGCCCTCGAAGACACCGCCCTTGATGACGAGCTTCGGGTTGGCCTTCGCGAAGTCGCGAAGCCCCTTCGCCGCCTCGACGACGTCGCCCGAAACGAAAGTCAGCGCGGTAGGACCGGTGAACAGCTCGTCGAGGCCGGTGATGCCCGCGTCCGTCGCTGCGCGCTTCGCCAGCGTGTTCTTCGCGACCGTGTAACTGGTCTCGGCGCCGAGCGTGCGCCGAAGCTGGGTGAGCTGGGAAACCGTCAGACCGCGGTACTCGGTCAGCACGGTGGCGCCTGCGCTGCGGAAGTTCTCAGTCAGCTCAGCGACGGCCGTGGCCTTGTCGGCCCGGATTGGCTTGTCCGCCATGTCCCTCCTCTCTCGTTACTCGAGGCTGGTCCCCGTCACGGCCGAAGCCGGAACGGGAGCGGAGGCAGCACGACAACGAAAAAGCCCCGGCGCAGGGCGCACGGGGCGAGGGCCGGTGGATCAACACAGTCGGCGGACCATGTCTCACTGCCGAGTTACGCTTGCCGCCCTACGCGGGTCGCCCGTTGTCGCGGGACCTTCGACCGTGCCGGAGCACGGTGACCAGCGGTCTTTGGGTGGTTCCTCATCCATGAGAACACGGATGACTCGTTGAAGACTACGCGTCGCGGCCACCAGCGCCAAATCGCGCCTGGTGAGCCACACCACCGGACGCCGGCGCCGCTCAGCCCTGGGCCCGCCGCCGCCACAGGTAGCCGCCGACTACCACCGTGCTCCAGGCCAGCGCCCACCCGGTCAGCCCCAGCAGGGTGAGGGCGGCCGCGTCGCCCGCGGTGGTGCGCGCGGTGGCCATGATCGGCGGCGCCAACCAGGGCGCCACCGAGTCGCTCAGGCCGAGCACCACCGCGCCGACACCGCCCAGGGCCAGCACCGCGACACCGTACGCGGCACCGCCCGCCGACGCCCGGCTGGCCAACGCGCCCAGGGCAACCGCGGCGGGTACGGCGAGCAGGTGCGCCCACAACCCCAGCGCGAGCCCGACCGGGATCGACCGGTGCTCCGGCTCCACCGGACCGGTGACCCCGCCGACCAGCCACGGGAAGATCAGCGCGACGGCCACCGCCACCAACGCCGCCACACCCGCGGCGACGAATCCGGCAAGCCGCTCGCGCGCCACCCCGACTGTCACCTGGGCCAGCCGGCGCTGCACGTCCGGCTCGACGTCGAGAAGGATCTTGGTCTGCCAGGCGAGCACCGGGAAGAGCACCACGGCCGAGACGCCGTACGCCTCGTCCGGCTGGGCTCGACCGCCGCCGTAGAGCGTGCCGAGCACGACGAGGCCGGCGAGCAGGGGTGCCAACGCCCGACCGGTCCGCAGCAAGCCGGCGAGCCGCATCCGTACCAGGGCGATCACCGGGCCTCCCCCGCTGCCTGCTCGACCGCGGGGACGGTCTCGGGCTCCCCGGCCGCCGTCAACGGCGGCTCGGCGGGTCGGGCAGCACCGGCCATCTGCGGCGGCTCGGTCGGTCGGGACTGCGGTGCGGTGGTGGAGGCGTCGGCGCGTACCCGAAGAATGTGGTGGCCCTCGGCGCGCAACCGGGCGACGGTGCCGGCGACCCGCGCGGTCGGGACCGCGACCTCGACCACCGCGAACGTCTCCTCCGCCGCCGACGTCTCCTCGGTCAGTGCCCCGTCGGCCACCGACCAGCGGCGCGCGGTCGGCAGCCGGACCGTCTCCCCGCGGTGGTCGCTGACCAGCACGGCACCGTCGGCGGCGAGCACCTCGGAGATCAGCTCGGGAACCAGCTCGCGGGTGGTGGCGTCCAGCCCCTCCCACGGCTCGTCGAGCACCAGCAGGCCCGGTGGTCGCAGCATCGCCTGGGCGAGGCCCACCTTCTGAGCGGTGCCCTTGGACAGCTCCGGCAGCCGGACCGAGCGGAAGGCGGACAACCCGAGCCGGTCGGTCCAGGAGCCGACCGCCTCGTCGGCCGCCGCCGCGCCCAGCCCTGCCATCCGGGCCATTCCGGTCAGGTAGTGGGTCACCGTGAACGGCTGGTCGGCCGGGAACCGCTCCGGCACCCAGCCCACCCGTGCCGGCCGGTCGGCGACCCGGCCCCGGCCGGGCCGCAGCACCCCCGCGGCCACCTGGAGCAGAGTCGACTTGCCGACCCCGTTGCGACCCAGGACGACAGCCACCTCGCCCGGACCGATCCGCACGTCCACGCCGCGCAGCACCCACGGCCCACGCCTGTGGTACCGCAACCAGACATCCTCCAGCCGCATGGGATAGAGGGTGCCACACCTTAGGGGCTGTTTCATGAGGGCGGTCGAGCCGAGGCGGGCCAGTCCTCATGAAACAGCCCCTAGACGCGCCGGGGCGCCGCCACGGTCGTGGCGGCGCCCCGGTGGAGCGATCTGTCGGCTCAGGCGTCGGCGGGGTCCCCGGTGAGGTTCTTCACCAGGTTCGGGTCAACCGGAACACCCGGGCCCATCGTGGAGGTCACGATGACCTTGCGGAGGTACTTGCCCTTGGCCGCGGACGGCTTGGCACGCAGCACCTCGTCGAGCACCGCAGCGTAGTTCTCCACCAGCTGGCTCTCCGTGAAGGAGGCCTTGCCGATGATCAGGTGCAGGTTGGAGTGCTTGTCCACCCGGAAGGTGATCTTACCGCCCTTGATGTCCTGCACCGCCTTGGTGACGTCCATGGTCACCGTGCCGGTCTTCGGGTTCGGCATGAGACCGCGCGGGCCCAGGATCCGCGCGATCCGGCCGATCTTGGCCATCTGATCCGGCGTGGCGATAGCCGCGTCGAAGTCGAGCCAACCACCCTGGATCCGGGCGACAAGCTCGTCGGTGCCCACCTCGTCGGCACCCGCGGCGGCGGCCTCTTCGGCCTTCGCGCCACTGGCGAACACGATCACGCGGGCGGTCTTACCGGTGCCGTGCGGCAGGTTGACCACGCCGCGGACCATCTGGTCCGCCTTGCGGGGGTCGACGCCGAGGCGCATGGCGACCTCGACCGTGGCGTCGAACTTGACGTTGGTGGTCTCCTTGGCCAGCTTCACGGCCTCGGCGGGGGTGTAGAGCTTGGACCGGTCGATGACATCGGCGGCCTTGCGGTAGCTCTTGCTGCGCTGCATTGCTTACTACTCCTGTGGTCTCTGGCGGGCCGCTCGGCGCGGGCCCTCCCACGGTCGGGTCGACGGCCTGGGCCGACGTCAGTCGTTGACGGTGATGCCCATCGACCGGGCGGTGCCGGCGATGATCTTCTCGGCCTGGGCCAGGTCGTTGGCGTTGAGGTCGGCCATCTTCTTCTCGGCGATCTCACGCAGCTGGGCGCGGCTGACCGAGCCGACCTTCTCGGCCTGCGGAACACCCGAACCCTTCTGCACACCGGCGGCCTTGATCAGCAGCCGGGCGGCGGGCGGGGTCTTCAGCACGAACGTGAAGGACCGGTCCTCGTACACGCTGATCTCGGCGGGGACGATGTCGCCCCGCTGGGATTCGGTCTGCGAGTTGTAGGACTTGCAGAACTCCATGATGTTCACGCCGTGCTGGCCGAGCGCGGGGCCGACCGGCGGCGCCGGCGTGGCCTGGCCCGCCGGCAACTGAAGCGTGAACGTCTTGACGAGCTTCTTCTTCGGAGGCATGTCACTTCCTGGGGCTTGGAGCTGGGAAAATGCGGCTGTCGCCGCCCTCGGAGCGCGCACGGTCAGCGCGGTGCGACAGCGGCGACATTCAAGAGTAGCGCAGGCCGCAGCCCACTCGTCCGCCGAGGTCGAGCGGGAGGGCGTACGCCGACGTCGGCGGCGGGTCGGACCCGCCGCCGACGACCAATCAGATCTTGGCGACCTGGTTGAAGTTGAGCTCCACCGGCGTCTCGCGACCGAAGATCGACACCAGCACCTTGAGCTTCTGCTGGTCGGCGTTGATCTCGCTGATCGTGGCCGGCAGCGACGCGAACGCGCCGTCGGTGACGGTGACGGAGTCGCCCACCTCGAAGTCGAGGACCTTGATCTCCGGCTTCGACTTCTTCTGCTCGGTCTCGACGGCCGGCGCCAGCCACTTCAGCACCTCGTCGAGCGAGAGCGGGGCGGGCCGGTCGGCCCGGTCGGTCGCGCCGACGAAGCCGGTCACACCCGGAGTGTTCCGAACACACGAGTAGGACTCGGCGGTCAGCTCCATCCGAACCAGGATGTAGCCCGGGAAGACCTTGGCCTGGATCTGCGAACGCTTACCGTTCTTGACCTCGACCTCTTCCCGGGTCGGCACCTCGACCTGGTAGATGAAGTCCTCCATGTCGAGGCTCGTGATCCGGGTCTCGAGGTTGGTCTTGACCTTGTTCTCGTAACCGGCGTACGAGTGCACGACGTACCAGTCACCCGGCGCGTAGCGCAGCTTCTGCCTCAACTCGGCGACCGGGTCGAACTCCTCGTCCGGCTCGGGCTCAGTCATGGGGAACTCCGGCTCGCTGGCGGCCTCAATCGACTCGTCACCAGCCGCCGTCGCGACCGTCGACTGCTCGTCCACGGGTCCGGCGGTCTCGTCGTACTCAGGCACGCTCGCTCACTTCCATCACTATCGGCTGGAGGCAGCCGGTCAGTCCGAGTTGCCGAAGACAAACAGCACGACCTTGGCGAAGCCGTAGTCCAGCAGGCCGACGATCGTCAGCATCACCGCGACGAACGTCACCACCACAGCCGTGTACGTCAGCAACTCCTTGCGGGTCGGCCAGATGACCTTACGCAGTTCGGCTACGACCTCGCGGAAGAACCGGGCGATGCGGCCGAACACGCCCACCCGACCCGTTTCCGACCGGGTGGTCGGCCGGCTGTCCGCCGACTCTGCCCGGGCACGGGACCGCGTGGCGGTGCCTCCCCGGGAAACCGGCTCGTCCGCGCTGGAGGCGTCGTCGTCGGCTACGTCGTCGACGACCTCGTCGTCCAGACGATCGTCGCCGGCGTCCTCGCCGTGCCGCTTGTTGTCGGCCACTTCGCCCTCCGTCGCGGAATCTCGGGTCGCACGCCGAGTGGCGTACGCGGCGCTGGTCACGCCGGCCGGGCCTAACCGTCCCGCGACGGGCCGCGGCCGGTGGATCATCCGGAGGGCCCGATTGCCTCGGAACCACCCCGCCGATGCCACCACCACGGGCCGGACGCCGCCAAGCTGGCGGCGCGACCCACGGGAACGGTCAGGCCTGAGGCGCAGGGGTGACAGGACTTGAACCTGCAGCCTGCGGTTTTGGAGACCGCTGCTCTGCCAATTGAGCTACACCCCTGTGCGGCAACACTCGCCCCACCCGGTCACAGACGACCGAACAGGGGTCACTTGCCCCACGGCGGACCAGTGTACGGGTAGCCGCCCGACTTTCCCAACCGGTCTCTCCGCCTCGCGTGGCGGGCCTGCTTCAGCGCGTCGTCCGGATGGTCGCGCGGGCCTGTGAGAGCACCTTCTCGCCCCCACAGGTCGCCGTCACGTCGAGGCGGGTGAGCCCGTCCTCGGTCACCTCACGGACCCGCGCGGTGACCTCGATCTCGGCCCCCAGGTCATCGTCCGGGACGACCACCGGCCGGGTGAAACGCACGCCGTACTCGACCACCGCGTCCGGCGACCCGGCCCACTCGGTGATCGCCCGACCGACAAGCGCCATCGTGAACATGCCGTGGGCGATCACCCCGGGCAGACCCACGTTCGTGGCGAACCTGTCGCTCCAGTGGATCGGGTTGAAATCACCCGAGGCGCCGGCGTAGCGGACCAGGTCCGCGCGGGTCACCTGGAACGTCTTGGCGGACAACTCCATCTCAGGCCTCCCCGCGTACGACGATCTTCGACCAGACGGCCACGACCGGTTCCCCGGCGACGGTGTGCACGTCGGTGCGCGTGGTCAGGAAGCCGTGCCCACCCCTGGTGCTGACGTCCTCGATGGTGTTGACGCAGACCAGCTCGTCGCCGGCGACCACCGGTCGGGTGTACGCGAACCGCTGGTCACCGTGCACCACACGGCTGTAGTCCATACCCAGGGCCGGGTCCTCGATGATCTGTCGGCTCGCGGCCATCGTGACGATCACCGGGAAGGTCGGCGGAGCCACCACGTCGGGGTGACCGAGCGCCTGCGCGGCCTCCCGGTCGTGGTGGGCCGGGTCGGTGGCGCCGATGGCGGTGGCGAACTCGCGGATCTTTTCTCGGCCCACCTGGTAGGGGGCGGTCGGCGGATAGGTCCGGCCGACGAAGGAAGGGTCCAGGGACATGCCGCGAACCTACACGGAAAGCACAATCGCCGACCTGGCCGGCAGGCTGCGGCGGAGCCGCACCACACCGGTCAGATCGGCGGTTGGAAAGCTTGGACACCGGCCGGCACGAGGCCGGCCCGGGGTCAGCGGGTCTCGCGGTGGACCGTGTGCCGACCGTCGCGCGGGCAGAACTTCTTCAGCTCGATGCGGTCGGGGTCGTTGCGCCGGTTCTTGCGCGTGATGTAGTTGCGCTCCTTGCACTCCACACACGCCAAAGTGATCTTCGGCCGGACATCGGTAGCCTTCGCCACGGCGGAGTGCCTTCCTCGCTAACGGAAACAACTACGACGCGCCAGCCTAGACGCTGACAGCGCGGACATGCAAAGTGGGCGCCGGAAGCGCCCATTTTTCTTACGACCACCGGCAACGAGCCCGGAAGACGAGAGTAGCGGTGGCCGGACTTGAACCGGCGACACAGCGATTATGAGCCGCTTGCTCTACCATCTGAGCTACACCGCTGCGATGGGTCCAGCTGAACCCTCGAGCCCCCTTACGGAATCGAACCGTAGACCTTCTCCTTACCATGGAGACGCTCTGCCGACTGAGCTAAGGGGGCCTGCGCGAACTCCCCGTGGGGCGCGCAGAAGTAAGAGTACACGGCCCGGCTCGACAGGTGAAATCGGATCCCCGGTGATCGTCTACGCCCTGGTCAGGGCACGACGCGAAGGCGCGGCAGCTCCCCGTTGGAGATCGATTCCGGCTCGACCTGGGCACCGAACCAGGCGGCCAGCCGCTCGTACGGCAGCGGCCGGCTGAACAGGAAGCCCTGCCCGATCTCGCAGCCGATGTCCTGCAGAAGCTCCAGCGTCAGCTCAGACTCCACGCCCTCGGCGACCACCGCCAGGCCGAACTGCTGGGAGAGGGTCACCACGGCGTTGACGATGGCCAGGTCCCCCGGGTCGGTCGCCATGCCCTGCACGAAGGAGCGGTCCACCTTCACCTCGTGCACCGGCAGCCGGCGCAGGTGCGCCAGCGACGAGTCGCCCGTGCCGAAGTCGTCCACCGACAGCCGGACACCCAGGTCACGCAGCCGCCGCAGGGTCGGGATGGGCCGGTCGGTGCCGTCCAGCACCCCCGCCTCGGTGATCTCCAGGGTCAGCCGCTGCGCTGGCACCCCGTACTCGGTCAGCAGCTCCTGGACCCGGTCCGGGAAGTGCTGGTCGGTGAGCGTACGGGCCGCGATGTTCACCGCGATCGGCAGCGGCTGGTCGGCCAGCGCCCAGTCCCGGCTGCGGCGCAGCCCCTCGCGCAGCACCACCTCGGTGAGCCGGCTCAACTGGCCGGTGTGCTCGGCCACCGCCACGAAGTCCTCGGGAGCGACAGTGCCATGCGTCGGGTCCTCCCACCGGGCCAGGCACTCGACACCGACCAGACGCCGATCCCGCAGCGTCACCTTGGGCTGGAAGTAGACCTCCAGCTCGTCCTGGTCCAGTGCGCGGCGCAGGTCGCCCGCCAGACCCAGCCGGCGCAACGATCGGGACTCCAGCGCGGGGTTGAACAGCTGCACGCTGCCCGGCACCGACTTGGCCGCCGTGGCGGCCAGGTCGACCCTGAGCAGCAGGGTCGACGCGTCGCTGCCGTGCTCGGGGTGCACGGCCACCCCGACGGCGGTGTTCACGTCGAGGGTGAGCGCGTCGAAGACCATCTCGTCACGGATCTGGTCACGTAGCTGGGCGGCCAGCTCGAGCGCCGCCTCCGCGCTCTCCAACCGCAGGGTCACCAGGAACTCGTCCCCGCCGGCCCGGCCCACCAGTGCCGACGACGGCGCGCTGGCCCGCAACCGGCTGGCGACCTCGGCGAGGACCTTGTCCCCGGCCGCGTGCCCGAGGGACTCGTTGACCTGGCGCAGCCCGTCCACGTCGAAGAGCAGCAGTGCCACCACCTCGCCGGGGGCAGCGATCGTGAAGGACTCCGCGAGCGCGCCGGTGATCCGCCGGCGGTTGGGCAGCCGGGTCAACGCGTCGTGGTAGGCGTCGTGCCGAAGCCTGTCCACCAGCCGCGAATTTTCCAGGGCGACGGCGGCATGCGCCGCCACGGTCTCGAAGATGGGGATGTCAGCCGGAGCGAAGTGGCCCACGTCGCTGAGCCGGTTGACCACCTCCAGCGTGCCGATCACCGCCTGCCCGGAACGCAGCGGCACCGCGATGACGTCCTTGACCTTGGAGTCGGCGAGCGCGGACCGCAGCATCGGGTCGCCGCCGAAGGCCCGACCGAGAGCGACCGTCCGACCCGAATCACGCGTCTTCTCCCGAAACACCGGCGGCGTCGGGGCGACGTCGAGCAGACCCCGGTCGTCGAGGCGCGCGCTCAGCAGGACTTCGGGGTGCCGGCCCTGCGCCGGAAGCCACAGCGTGGCGTACTCCGCCTGCATGAGAGACCGGACCCGGCCGAGCAGCACGTCCGTCAGGTTGCCGGCCTGACCCGCCTCGCTCATCGCCCGGGTCAGCTCATACAGGTCGCCCAGGGTGCGGTGCTGCCGGATGAACTGCGAGTATGAGCGGTAGAGCACGAAGCCGGCCGCCCCGAGGGCCAGCAGAAGCAGACTCGACCAGAACGTCGTCGCCAGTGCGATGAGGATGATCAGCCCGATCGCCACGTTCAGCACCATGGTCAGCAGGACCTGGACGGCCGTACGCACCGTCTCCCGGGTGCCCTGCCAGCCCTGCAGGAGCGTGATCACGCCGACCACGGCAACCAGGCTGATGAGCGTGTTGGCCGTGACGGCGGCGAAGAGCACGCCCCAGGTCGCGGGGCCCACTCGCTCGTGATGCGGCACAGCGGCCAGCACCAGGCCGGCCACCGAGCTGCCGGCCGCCGCCCGGGCGACGTTGAACCAGAACTTCGGCGGGGCGTAGCCTCGCTGCATCTGGGTGAAGAGCTCGGCTGCCGTGGCGACCACGACCACGAGGAGCGGCGACAACCAGTACGCCACGAGCACCAGCGGGATCTCGCTGAGCGTCACCACGACCGCCTGGCGGCGGGCCACCATGCTGAGCGTTGGTATCCCGGCAGCGACCATCACCACCAGCAGCGCCACAGCAATCGGCCAGTCCGCCAGGTGGCTCGGCACCGACAGGGCGATGACCAGACATCCCACCAACGCCATCCCGGCGAGTGGAGCTGTGATCAGCCAGGCGTGTTCGGTCGTACGACGTCGGACAGCCCTAGGTGACACCGCACCGCCCTGTCATCGCTCACGTCATCGCCGCACCGGAGTCACCGGAGGACGGCGGACTGCGCTCCACTCGGAACCGAAACGCTGTGGCCAGTGGGTGCGCCCCATTCGACAGAGGTGGACTGGAAGGCGCCGCCAAATTGGGCACCTAGGAGGCCAACGGCCAGCGCGGCGAGGGTAAGGGACGCCATACGCAGCCGGCCAAAGTTTCGACCAGACATTGGGAACTCCTGTCGGCAGGGGGGCAGTGCGGGGATGGAGATTCCACGATGGTGCCACAGCGACGTCCGCCAGGAAAGTTCCCGACCCGCGATCAGGCCGACCGACCTGCGAGCTGACCCGCTCGGCCGGGCAGGCACAACGTCCGGCCAGACCATCTGCTGTTCGACCCACGGTGGCACGGCCAAGAAACGACCTAGCAGGGGAAAGCGCACCTACTAGACGTAACAGTTGAATTGAACTGTCGCCCCTCTGTCCCGGATACGCACACTACTCGCCGCTACGTCGCGGCAACAGGGCACTGTCAGCTATCTGGTGACCGCGCCCGGCGCCCCGATCGCCCGGACGCCGATCCACTCCGGGGACGGGCTCAGGACCTGCGCAGCGGCCGGAACGCGGCCCGCAGCTCCGCGGCGAACGTCTCCGGCTCCTCCCACGCGGCGAAGTGGCCGCCGCGGTCGGCCTCGTTGAAGTACGCGAGGTCCGGGTAGACCGTCTCCACCCAGCTACGCGGGGCAGCCCAGATCTCGCCGGGGAACGTGGTGAAGCTGACCGGAACCGAAACCGGCGGCGGGGCCTGGCCGGCCGCGGCGGCCGCCGCCAGGAACCGTCCGAATTCCCAGTACCACCGCGCGGACGAGGCGCCGGTGCCGGTCAGCCAGTACAGCGTGACGTTGTCGACGATCGTGTCCCGGGTGAGACCCCCCGCGGGATCGCCATCGACGATCGCCCGGGAGATCTTGTAGTAGCTGTCGGTGTCATGGTCGAACATCCAGGCTGCCAGCCCGATGGGTGAGTCCAGCAGGGAGTAGCCGATCGTCTGCGGCCGGGTGGTCTGCTCGAGGAAGTAACCGAACCCGTCCATCGTGAAGAGGTTGAGCGCGTCGTGCGCGGCACGTTCCTGCGCGGACTCCGCCGGCAGTTGGTCCTTGATGCCGGTCGCACCGGCCAGCAGGTTGACGTGGATGCCGAGCAGCCCCGCGGGCGCCTGACGGCCCATGGCGTCCGTGACGGCGGCACCCACATCGCCGCCCTGGGCGACGTAGCGCTGGTAACCGAGGCGACTCATCAGCTCCGCCCACGCCCGCGCGATGCGGCCGTTCTCCCAGCCCAGCTCGGCCGGTTCGCCCGAGAAGCCGTAACCCGGCAGCGACGGCAGGACCAGGTGGAAGGCGTCCTCGGCCCGACCGCCGTGCGCGGTCGGATCGGTGAGCGGGCCGATGACCCCGAGCAGCTCCACGACCGAGCCCGGCCAGCCGTGCGTCATGATCAGCGGCAGGGCGTCCTCGTGCTGCGATCGCACGTGGATGAAGTGGATCTCGACGCCGTCGATATAGGTGGTGTACTGCGGCAGGGCGTTCAGCTTCGTCTCGCACGCGCGCCAGTCGTAATCCGTCGCCCAGTAGCGGGCCAACTCCTGGACCGTCGCCAACTGCACGCCCTGGGAGCGATCGGAGGCCAGCTCCCGGGTTGGCCAGCGGGTGGCCGTGATCCGGCGGCGCAGGTCCGCGATCGCCTCCTCTGGCGTGTCGAGCCGGAAGGGACGGATCTCGTTGTCGGACATGCTCTCCACCTGCCGGGCTGGGCGACCGGTGCCGGCGCTCCGGCGGAGCTGGCACGCGCCCAGTCTCGCAGCGGCCCGTCAGCCAATGGACCAAAATGACAATTCAGGCTCTTCGGACAGACGTCCCTGGTCCTCGTAACCTTTCTGATCGTCTCCCACCCGGAACCTCGACGCTTCATGACGGTTCGCGCCTGCTCGGCAGGAGCCGGACCCGGCGACGGACAAGGTTGATGTCGACCACCTCCACCGACAACCGCTCGCCGAGTTGAGGAGCGTGGTCGAGCGCGGACTTGTGGACCAACCCATGGACGCCGTCTCCCACGGCCACGAGGACACCGAACGGCACGATCTGTGTCACCTCACCAACCAGGACAGCGCCGAGACCTGTCCGGGCGAACTCGGCCATGGGGTCGGGCTGCAACGCCTTCAGTGACAGCGACACCCGCTCGCGGTCGAGGTCGACGTCCAGCACCATGACGGCGAGCCGATCCCCCAGGTCCACGACATCGGTCGGGTGATCGAAGTGCCTCCAGGACAGCTCCGGGCAGTTCACCATGCCGGTGACACCGTCAAGCTCCACGAACACCCCGAAGTTCTCGATCTGGACCACCACGCCTGCGGCGACCTGGCCACGCTCAAGCGTTCCCAAGCTCAGTCGCGCGCCGTCGTCGTCTCCCGGCCCCATAGGTCCACCCTAATCAACAGAAGGTGTCGCCGATCTTGTCGTTCCTGGTGTCGTTCCCGCCGTCGATGCAGTTGGTGTGGACCCGGACTAGGACGGCGAGGCCGTGGTCCAGGCGCCGGGTGGCGCAGGTCGGACGAGCGGTTAAGCAGCCTGTCATTCGGTCAACGCCTTCTCGCGGACGAACCTCCAACAGTGGTCACCGACCTACCCCCACCACGGGTCGAATGCGGTGGTTCCGGGTGCTGGTCCGCCGGTACTGTCCGGGCTCACCAGGAATCCGAGCGGCGAGGTCGACATGAACAGCGATGACGGTACGACGGTGCTGTGGCGCCCAACCGGACCGAAAGAGCTGGATCTCGTCCGCGAGTCCGGATGGCGGGCATGGCCGGCGCGCCTGCCGGATCAGCCGATCTTCTACCCGGTCCTCAACGAGGACTACGCGGTGATGATCGCCCGAGACTGGAACGTGCCCGCGTCCGGCGTCGGCTACGTGACCCGCTTCCGGGTCGAGTCGGAGTTCCTGAGTCGGTACCCGGTCCGCCAAGCAGGCGGAAAGACCATTCTGGAGCTGTGGGTGCCGGCCGAGGAGCTGGACGACTTCAACGCGCACATCGTTGGCCTGATCGAGGTCGTGCACGAGTTCCGGTAGCCGCCGGCCGACGGCGAGGGCGGCCGTCACCGGATGATCCCGACGGCCTGGGTCGGTTTGGCTGCACGACGCCGACCGGAGGCAGCACGGCGACTGACGCCGGCGGCATCACCGGAGCCGACGGCGCGGGTGCTCGTCGTACCAATTGCCCTGCGGCTGATCGCGCTCCGACGCCGGCAGGGTGGCGGGATCGCTGGACAAGACGACCTCACCAGGGCTAAGCCGTGCCGGGGACGACGAAGGCCCCTGACTTGCGTTTCCGCAGTTCAGAGGCCTCGTCGTTGCCTGGTGGCGGGTAGAGGATTCGAACCTCTGAAGCTTTCGCGACGGATTTACAGGGCGTCAGCGATCTTGTACCAGTCAGCCGCGCTGAGCTGCCGCTTCTCTGATCCTGGCGGGTGCCGGTTGGCTGACTGCCCACCATCTGCCCACGCCCGCCAGCCGGAGGTAGCCCAACAGGCCACCTCAACGCCGAGCCAGCTTCACGTGATCCTTGTCCGGACCGTCAGGACAAGCTGGATTTTTTTTAGAAGCTCGCCCGACCCGGCCGACGCTGCTGCCTGTGCGCCCAGTGCACCGAGCGCCCCAGCCAAGCCAAGCATCCAAACCTGTGAGGGATCGGGTGCACTTCCTGGCGCAGCGAGCACCATGCACACCGAGGACCCGCCAGCCAGGAGGGCGGCCAGCCCCCCGATGGTCAACCTTCGAGAAACGCGCACGTCCCGACTCTGCCATAGCCCGTCCACCCAGCCGGGTCATCCAAGCGCGTCGCCGATCTTGTCGTTCATGGCGTCGTCTCCCCCGTCGATGCAGTTGGCGTAGACGCGGAGCAGGACGGCGACGCCGTGGCCCAGGCGCCGGGCTACCTCGGTCGACGGGACACCGGCATCCAGACAGAGCGAGGCCGCCGCGTGCCGCAGGTTGCACGGCCGGCAGACGAGCCGCGGATAAGCCAGCGACAGCGGGGGCGCGCTGCCGGATCATGTAGCGATGCTCGGTCAGGATGCCCTCGCCCGCCTCCAGGACGCCGCTGTCTTCTGGAGCGTCGGTTCTGGCACCGCAGCCCAGGTGATCGACGCCGCCTGTGACTGCCTCATCGCGGGCATAGACAGCCCGACTCTCCGGATCCTCGCCGGCATCTCGCCGGTGAAGGGCGAGGAGAATGACGAGCTGCGGCGTTGGCTCGAAGGCGCGCTGTCGGACCTCTCTCTGACTTACTACGGTGAGGGAAGCCGAGAGAGCGAGGAGGAAGCCCTCCGACTCATGGCCCGGCGACTGCTCGTACAGGCCGTCACGCCTCGTGATCTCACCTCTTGGGCATACCGATTCATCTCCCACGACGGGACTCCCCTGGCCGCCGAGCTGATCGCCTTGGACAACGCCTACGAGCTCGTAGACGCCGTTCACGACTGGCAACCGCACACCAGCACCGAGACCAGGGATATTGACGCGGCCGTCGTCGCCGAAGCTGGGCGCCTTCTCGGCGACGCGACGACCGCCGAGAAGGACTGAAGCGCAGGCTCTCATCCGAGGGCGTCGCTGATCTTGTCGTTCATCGTGTCGTCGCCGCCGTCGATGCAGTTGGCGTAGACCCGGAGCAGGACGGCGACGCCGTGGCCCAGGCGCCGGGCGACCTCGGTCGGTGGGACGCCGGCATTGAGCCAGAGCGAGGCCGCCGCGTGCCGCAGGTCGTACGGCCGGCGGACGAGCGGCGAGGCGACCTGCGAATCGGTCAGCGCCTTCTCCCGGGCGAGCTTCCACCACCGGTCGTAGACCGACTCGGAGAGCGGCCCACCGTGCAGGCCGCGGAAGAACCGGCCGTCCGGGCCGACCCCGTGATTCTCGACGTGCGCGCACAGCAGCTCGACGAGCCGGGGCGGGATCGGGACCGTACGAGTCTCAGCCCTCCCCCGGTGCTTGAGTCCACGCCGCTCGTGGGAGCCGCCGTCATCGGTCCAGTGCGACCCGGCGCGCGGCGAGGTGCCGGCGAGCACCAGGCGGCCCCAGCGATATTCGGTCTTCTCGTGGCCGCAGGACCGGGAAGGCTTGACGGCCGCCAGGTCGTCGAAGTCGGCCCCGCAGTCGGCGCACCGGCCGGCAAGGTCGCAGTCCTCCCGCCGTAGGTCCGCGGCTTCCGAGGGACGCATCCCCGCGTAGTAGAGGCAACCGAAGAACGCGGTGACCTTGTCGGCGCGTTTGCCGAAAGATTTGACCGCCTCCAGCAGCGTGGCGACCTGGGCCGGGTTCGCCACCACCCGCCGGTCGATGGACTGGGCAACCTCGGGGGCGGTCCACTGGACCCGGTCGACCGGGTTGGAGGCGATCAGCTCCAGCTCGACGGCGTACCCGAGCACGTTGTAGAAGGTGGCCCGCTTCCGCTGGACGGTGGAGGCAGCCGCGGGCTTGCCGTCGAGGCGTACGCAGAGGCTGTCCAGGACGCGGCGGACCATCGCGGGTGAGTCCAGCTCAACGACCGGCAGGGACGCGGTTTCCAGCCAGGTGAGCGCCGCCGCGTGGTCGGGCGGGATCTCGTCGGACCAGCGGCGGGGGTTGAGCCCGTAGAGGTACAGCGCCTCACGGAGCAGCGCGTCAGTGGGTCGACCGCGCTTTGCCGGCCGGGTCAGGGTCACCGTGATCGAGGTCAGCGCTTCGACGATCGAGCGCCGGGTCTTGGCCGCCGCCCGAGGCCACTTCATCT
Source organism: Micromonospora sp. DT228 (assembly GCF_049841595.1). Taxonomy (NCBI): domain Bacteria; kingdom Bacillati; phylum Actinomycetota; class Actinomycetes; order Micromonosporales; family Micromonosporaceae; genus Micromonospora; species Micromonospora sp. DT228. The sequence goes on along the minus strand of NZ_JBNCKO010000002.1, from coordinate 17,396 downwards.
CGACGTACGCGCGGCTGTGCGCGTACCAGGTGGTGGGGTTCTTGGTTCTGGCCTCGGAGACCGGGCGGCCGGTGGCCGGGTCGAACGGCTCCCCCGCGTTGGCCGCCTGGACCAGCTCGGCGCGGAACGAGTGCGCCAGGGCCTTGGTACGGAACATGTCCTCGAAGCGTTCGCCGCTCACCGCCCAGCGGACCCGCCACGGCCGCGCCTTGCGATCAGCGCGCTTACCGATCTCCCAGATCTGGACCTCGTAGCTCTTCATGCGGCGTCCTGCTCCAGGTCGCCGAGCCACCGACCGAGCGCCGACCTACGGACCCGCAGCTGCCCGTTCGGGAGCTTGATCACCCGCGGTCCCTTGCCGGTCTGCCGCCAGTAGAACCAGGTCGAGCGCGGTACGCGCAGTTCGGCGAGCACTTCCGGCACGGTCAACAACTCCTCGTTCACTGCGTTTCCTCCCCGTCGTGCTGTGCGCTGTGCTGAGTTGCCGAAAGATCTGAGGGCCCCTGCGCGGCCCGGTCCTTGGCGGCGAGCAGTTCGGAGCGCCAGCGGGCGCGTTCGCTGATCGACCGCATGAGTCGGTGGGTCATCGGGCCGACGTCCGGGTCATCGGGTCGGGCCAACTCCCAGGCGTGCCGGACTCGTTCGGTGGTGGCGTCCTGCTCGTCGATGAGCCGGGTGCCGTCGGTGGTGACGCCGAGCAGTGCCCTGACCCAGGCCCGCGCGTCGTGCTTGTGGTCGGCGAGGGTCTTGCCGGACCAGTCGCGGGAGATGAGGATGCGCCGGCCGCCGATGCCGAGGGTGTCGCGCTGGTGGACCTTGCCCTTGCAGCGGCCGGGCTTGAGCTTGGCGTGTGCCTTCTTGGGCTGGACGCCGTAGAGCAGCCAGTTGGCGCACCGGTCGGTGCACGGGGTCAGCTGGAGTTGCTGCCAGAGCCGGTCGAGGTGCTTGCGTTGCCGGTCGGTGGTCGCCTTGTGGCAGTCGCCGGTGTGCTTGGTGATGTATTTCGTGACGTACCGGATGGTCCGTTCGGCGTCCTCGGTGCCGGGCATGACGCCGCGGGCGTCGACCTGGGTGCCGAAGCGGACGACGTGCACCGGCTCGGCATCCGGGTCGTCGTCGATGATGTCGAGGGCTTCCGTCCAGGTGGTCAGCGGCTCGCGGGTGTCTGGGTCTACCCATGTCGCCGCCTGCTCGTCCCAGATCGGGAGCCGGTCGAGGGTGTAGCGCTGGACGTCGACCGAGGGCCACCACACCTGGTGATAGGTCGCCGCCGTCACGGTGCGGAGCACGTCCCGAGGGATGGTGCCCCGGATGGCGAAGTGGGCGTGCGGGGCGAGACGGCGTTGCGGCTCGACGCAGCCGGCGTACTGAACGTTCCAGCCCTCGCACCGCCGAAGGTTCTGCCAGAACCGGTCGAGAAGCCGAGGGAAGTGCACAGCGTCCCAGGCAGCCCGGCGGTAGTCGTACCTGGCCGGATTGACGGGGGTGCCATCGGGGCGGACCGGGCCGTACGAGTCGAGGGTGAGCGTGAGCCACATCGACGGTTGGTAGGTGGAGCCGTCCGGGGCGGTGTAGGTCTTGCCAACGGTCCGGCGCTCGACCTTGCGCCGGGGCAGTTCGGGGGCGTCGTGGCGCCGTTTGGTGGAGCGCTTGCGTCGCTGGCCCGGTTCGTCGTCCTGGTCCTCGTCGCCGCTGGCGTGGGGTGGTCCGACGCGCCCGCGCAGGCCCTCGGCGGCGATGGCTTCCTCTACCTCGCGGATTGCCTCGTCGAGGTCGGTCACCTGGTCCCACTGGGCGGCGCGTACGGCCTCGTCGCGGGAGAACTCCAGGTGTGCGCGGAACAGGATCAGGGACTTCTGCGCCTCTGTAGCGGGTTCCGGGCCGGGTAGCGGCTCGTCGTCGCGGTGCCAGCCCTCGCGGATCTGGGCCTGCCGTAGCCGGCGGTTCTTCTTGGCGCACGGCGGGCACTTGTCCTCGCGGGTCGCGCCGCAGGGCAGGTCGATGACTTCGGTCAGGCCGGTGTCGAGGTCGGTGCGGCGCATGGCGAGCGGGCGGACGCAGACGCCGTACTCGATGGCGATGTCCTTGAGGACGTCGATCGAGCGGGGCAGCGCCATGCGGGCCGCCCGCGACCCCGGCCGAGGAGCAACCGGGGTCGGGGCGGGTTCGAGACCGGGCAGGGTTGGAGCCGTCATCGGATGATCCCGACGACCTGGGGCCGGTTGTGCTGGACGACACCGATCGGAGGCAGCACCGCAGCTGATGCCGGCGGCATCACCGGAGCCGGCGGCGCGGGTTCGACCGGCTGCGGCTCGTCGTACCAATCGCCCTGCGGCTGATCGGGCTCCGACGCCGGCGGAGTGGCGGGTTCACTGGATAGGACGACCTTCACCAGGGCAAGGAAGGCCAGCGACGGCACCGCCGCGACGATCCAGCCCCAGACGGACGGTTCCGCTTCGGCCACCTGGGCGGCGAGGGAGAGCAGCGCGAACGCGATCAGGAGGACGCCGACCAGGCCGACGGGTCGACCGACGCGGCGGCGGGCGCGGATTTCCAGGCCGAGGTAGATGGCCATCAGCTCGACGGCTACGGCGTTGGCCCAGCCGATCCAGTCGGGCTGGCCGTGGGCAACGGTGAGGTCGTGGACGTGGGTGAAGGCGGCGGCGCCGGCCATGGTGCCGATGGCGAGCAGGATCAGCACCCGGACGCCGGACTCGGCGCGTTCGCGGATCATCGGCCGCTGCCGTTGTCGCGGATGGTCAGGGTGATGCAGATCTGTTGGCCGTTGAGGTCGCGGCGGCGGTTGACCATGTGCGCCAGGCCGTGCAGGGCACCGGCGAGCCGGTCCGGGGAACCGTCGAGTTCGATGTGCAGAGGCTTGAGGCGGTGGGTGCCGAGGAAGAAGCTCTTGAGGGACATCGGTTACCTCCGGGCCGGGCCGACGCGGGTACGGATGTGGTCGGGTGGCTCGCCGAGGGAGGCCACCGCTTCGGAGAGGCAGCGCCACAGCGCCCACGCCTCGTCGGGGGTCAGGTACATGCGGCGCCGGCCGCCCCCGACGGCGAGATAGACCGGGTACGCATCGGGCCGGGCGGGGTCGACGCGCACGGACACCGCCGTGCTGGTGGCGCCATCGGTGCCGGGTGCGCGGAGCCGGTAGAAGGTTCGGCCATCGGTCGGTGCGGTCACCGCGGCTCACCCCCGTCGGTGTCCCGGTCGAGGATGTTCAGCAGCGAGTCGGGCAGCAGCGGCCCGCGACGCTGCCGAGGCAGAGGTGGGCGGGCCGGTTCGGTGGCGGTTTCCCGGCCGACCTGGGCGAGGATGTCCGCCGCGTCGGCCGGTGCCGGGTATTCGGCGGCTAGCTCCCGGATGTGGTCGTCGGAGATGTAGGAGAAGCGGACCCGCGCCGGTTCGGGGGTGCCGTCGAGGATCACGTAGCCGACGCCCTTGGCCCAGCGGGGCATCTGGTCGGCGAGGGCACCCCGGTTGCGGGCACCGTCGCCCAACACGAGGTCGACTTGGGCGGCCTCGGTCAGGCCGAGTGCGATCCGGGTCGGGAACAGGTCCCGGAACGGCAGCACCTCTTTGCGGGGGTCCTGCAACGCGGCCACCACCAGGACGCCGACGCCGGCACCCTGCGACAGCAGCAGCCCGAGCGAGCCGGCGATGCGCTTGCGCAGGTCAACGTCTTGGAGGTACGCGGTCAGTGCCGCCATCTCGTCGATGACGACCACGACCAGGGGGTCATCCAGCGTCGGAGTGTGGACCCGCACCGCGCCGGCAAGCCGGGTCTGCCGCTCCCGCATGACCGTCACGGCCTCGTCGAGCAGATCTGCCATGGCCTCGAACGACTTGCAGGCGAACCGGGCGAACAGCGGCCGACCCATGGCGAACTCCATGCCGCCCTTGGGGTCGATCACCCAGAGCCGGACCAGCCCGGAGGAGATCCCGCCGGCCAGGACGCGGACCAGCGACCACAACACCGAGCCCTTGCCGGACCGGGTGGCACCGCCGATGAGTACGTGTGTGGCGAGCAGGTGCAGGCACCAGTGCCGCAGGTCTTCCCGCCGAGCCAGGGGTAGGGCGGTGAAGTCGGGCACCGATGGGACGTCGAACGGGTCGACCAGGGTGCGCAGCGCGTCCGTGCGGACTACCACCAGGTAGACCACCGACGGCCGGTCGCGGAACCGCAGCCGGTCCACCGCGCCCAGGACCAGCGCCCAGTAGCCCGACCGGATCGGCGGGTCATCGGGACGCTCGGAGCAGACCCGGGCGTGCCGCCGGCCGAAGGCGTACGCGAGGTTCGCTGTTGCCTTTTGGAATTCCTCCGGTGTCTGGCCGCGGACCATGCGGATGGTCAGCACGTCGAGCGCCTGATCCGAGCGGACCCGCAGCAGCTCGGGCAGGACCGTGCGATGGTCGTACACCTTGGCCAGGCCGCACAGCGTCATGGCCTCACGCCAGGCCCGCCGGTAGACGAAGAGCTGACGGAACCGGCCGAGGATCGGGCCGGCGCACCAGGTCCACCAGGACGACTCGTGCCGCCATCGCCACAGCGCCGACACGGCGGCGGCCAGGACCACGGGCACGATCACGCCGGTACGGCCGAACTCGCGGTAGAGGTTCACCCCGGCCACGACCAGGCCGACGGCGACCGGGTGGCGAAGGCACCACCACAGGCCCCGCCACATCCACCGCAGCACCAGGCCGACCGCGATCAGCCAGACCGGCAGCTCCAGCCGGCGCGGGCGGATCACCATCAGGTCACCGGCGGTGGTCATCACGACCTCGCCACGCGGCCGGCGCATCATCGCGCACCCGCCACTGTGGGCCGCCGCAGGACGGCAGGCATACGCTTGGACATGTCACTACCTCTCTCGACAGAGCAGGGGAAAGAGACAGAGGGCGGGGCTGCCGTCCGCCAAGACCTGACAGCCCCGCCCCCACCAGATGCGGCTACTGCGCCGCCTTCGTCGCCACGCCCGCCGGGGCACGCATCCCGGTCGCCCGCAGCGAATACGCCATCCGACCGTTGTTGCCCACGTACGGCGTGACGGTCATGCCGTCGAACTCCACCGCCTCGAACAGGCCACCCGTCGGTGGCACCGGCTGGTAGTCCGCCGAGATCTTCACCGTCGTCTCCCGCGACCGCTTCCCCAGCTCCGGATCCAGGTCCATCACCCGGACCTGCCACACCCGCTGGCCGGTCAGCTTGTCTTTCGCCGGGCTACGCCGACCGGTCTTCTCGTCGTAGTCCTCGACCTCGCCCAGGGACTCGGGCACCAACGCGCACCCGGCCGGGAACACGTCCTCACACCGCACCGCGAACCTCGTGCCGCCACGCAGAGCCATCGCTTCAACCTCCAACTTGTTAACTTGTCTGCCAAGTTGAGATCCAAGGTAGACGGCACTTGGCAGACAAGTCAACAAGTTCCCCGGAAGACTCACCTCGTCCCGGCCTCCGACGCAGACGGACGCCTCAGCGATCGCTCGGAGGAAGCCCGCAAGCAAACTCATCCGGCTCCGATAGGAGCGGTGCTCCCGGGAGGCGCCGACCATGTCTTCAAGTCGGCGGTTCACCGAGACGGCAGGCGGTTCGGCGAGGACTCACCACAAAGGCCATCACCCAGGTGGCCGTCCGTCACCGCTGGAGCCAGTTCTCCGCCCCGGGTGCCACGCCGACTGCTACTCGCCCGGCTACCACGCCCGTGGCCTACCGTTCATTGAGCTCTCAGCCGGCATCCGTCACTTGCTAAGTGGGGAATATTCGATGGATATAGCAACTGGCGATTCGGCGTGTTAGCAAGTTGCTAGGGAAGCCGGTGGGTAAGTTGAGGCACGCACCGAAGGTTAGGTCTGGAACGTTTACAAGCGTTGAACGTTCAACGCGAAGCGAAACCGTTCTGGAACCCGCCCCACTACTGCCGGTCGTCAAGGCCGGCACGGAGGAAGCCCCCGCTCCCGGCCAGTCAAGACGAGAAGCGGAGGCTCCGCCCGAGGAGGGATGGGCCTTCCTAAACGGAGGGCTCATCCCCCTCACCTTTGGCATCGGTTCCCACTACCACCAGCGTCAACACTCTGATGATCAGAGCTACCAGCTCAATCAGCGTGCCAACTCCAGCCGTTCGGGACCTCCGCCGGCCACCAGGAGCGCCTCTTTTGCGGCCCCGGCTTCTTCTGCTTGGCATAACAATGATCTCCAAGTGATCGGAGAGGCGCTGGTCGCCTACTGCGGGGTAAGGAAGACGACCGCCCCGCCAGTTGGTGATCAGTGAAGTGCCATCGTGATGCTAGCGGCCCATCGGAAATTGATGATGCGACGCGCGCGCGGGAACCTGTGACTTATGAAGCGGTTGCCTCCCGAACCAATGCGTGTAGAGCGAAGACCGGCAGGGAACCAGTGATCCCATGAACAACGGCAGCCGATCTGTGAATGAAAAGCACTCACGTCCGACGGGCGTAGACGACACGACTGTCGAAGCCCTCGGAGAGCTGAGCAAGGCGCTGGAGACGATTCATCGAGTGCGGGGACACCTGTACTCGGCACACCAGCTCGTCGGCGGGGCGGATCTCACCCTTGACCGGGTGGTGAAGCTGCTCCGCGAGGCCGGGCACGACGAGACGGCCAACCGGGTCGAGCACGAGCTGTTGGGGCGCAACGTGCTACCCGGTCGGTGGACGTTCCAGATCGTGGAGGAGTTCGACGACGGCTACTACGCCGCGTTCCAGGAGATCGAGCGTGACGCACGGGAGAAGCTGGCCGGCGGTCGGCGGCACATCTTTGAGGCGGAGATGAAGGAGCGGCGGCGTACCCACGGGATGCCAGGGCACGAAGCTAAGCCGTAGCGCTGCCGCCGAAGCCGTTCGGGATCATCGAGGCCAGCGCGTTGGCTCGGGCCTCGATGATCCTCATTCGTGCCAGGTACTCGGCTGGTTCCCGGTGCGCGGCCTGGCTGGTGACCTGACCGGGCCACTTGCGGTAGAGCAAGCCGTACTCACGGGTGAAGTAGCCCGAAGTGACGGCGTTGGCGGCGAGCAGGAGACCTGTGTCCTCTGAGGCGGGCAGAGCCATCCAGCCGCCCAGGGCGAAGACGAGATCTCGCCGCAGGCACAGGGTCGCCGGGTGCACCGACGCCCGGTAGTCGTTGGCCTGCCAGAACGACAAGACCGAGCCGCGGTCGATGGGACCGCCGACCGGGTCCTTGTCCCATCCGGTGGTCGAACCGTCGGGCAGCAAGTCGAGTACCCGCGAGGTGGTCCAGCCGATCTGCGGGTGCGCGTCGAACGCGGCGATGTCCCGGGCGAGCGCGCCGGGGGTCAGCTGGTCGTCGGCGTCCAGGACCTTGATGAGTTGCCCGGAGACTCGGGAGAGCGCGAGGGTACGGGCAACACCAGGCCCACCGGGACGGCCGGTGCCCAGACTGATCCGGGGATCGTCGGGCAGCGCGTCGACCAGGGCGCCGGTCTGCCCGTCCTCCTGGACGAGCCATTCCCAGTCCCAACCGTCCGGCATCTCCTGCTTGGCCAACGACTCGTAGGCGCCAGCCAGGTGCTCGATGCTGGGCGCGTGGACCGGGGTGATGACCGAGACGAGCTGCGTCAAGTTTTCCACCGCTGGAGTTTGTGGGAGTAGACAAGCTCGGTGCGGTCGCCCGGCATCACCACGTCGGCGACCTCAACGACCCGGCCCGTGGTGTCGGTCGAGGTCTTCCGCACGGTGAGCACAGAAACGCCCGGGTCAATGTCCAGCAACTCCGCCTCATCCGGCGACGGCGGACGCGCCCGGATCTCGTCGTCGATCCGGTCCAACTCGACGCCAAGCGTGTAGAGCTGGTGCTGCGTCCCGCCCGGCCACGGCTCCTTGCCCGCATCGAGCAGGTCAGGGTTCGCGGCCACCAGGTCGTACGGCAGATAGGAGTACGACACGGTCAACGGCGCGTTCTCGTGCCGCGACGACGTCCAATAGACCCGGCGCAGCAGCGCTGTACCCGGCTCGACCTGTAAGGCCGCAGCCATCTCCGCATCAGCTTCCACCCGGGAGTACTCGGCGTGGAACTTCAGGTCGTCGACGGTCAGGCCGGTGTCGTGCTCGGTGGCGCCAGTCTTCAGCCGCTCGCCCTCGTCGAGCAGGACGCGATCCTTCTCCCACTGGTACCGCTCGGTGTTGCGACGACGTACCCGCTGCCGGGGTGCCCGCACGTAGGTGCCGCGCCCCTGCTCCGCGCGGACCAAACCCCATTCTCGGAGCTGCCGGATGGCGTTGCGGACGCTTGTGCGTGACAGGCCCGAGGTGTCGGCCAACTCGGTCTCGCTGGGCATCAGGGTGCCGGGGGCCAGTTCGCCGCTCACGATCTTCGCCCGCAACTCTTCCGCGAGTTGCAGGTAGCGAGGGCGCCAGTCCCGGCCTTGCACACCGGTCACCGTACCCCCTAGACGTTCCAACGTCTGCCAGGTGGTCCCGCCGGCGGGCCGCTCAGGAACCGGCGGTACGGCTACCGCTGCTCGCGGTGGCCGCGCAGGGCGCAGGCCAGGAGTACGAGGAACGGCTGAGCCTCGACGGGTGTTGGCGTTCACCGCGTCTCTCCGGCCCGCTCGCCGCCTTCTGCCGGTGTCAGCATCTCCAGCTGGGCGTACACCAGTTCGTCGATGAGCCGGTCCACCTGCGCGGGCGACAGAAGCACGGTCTGCGTCGCGCCGTATCGGGTCGCATCGAGCTTCACGGCCAGGTCCCGGCGTGCGAACCGGTCGACGATCAGTTGGACAGTGACCCAGCCGGTCCGCTCCCGTCCGATGGTGGAGAGAAGCCCGCGGTGCATCGGGTCGTTCGGTCCACAGCCTCGACACCAGACTGGGCACACGACCGGCGCGACCGACGACGGTGCCCGACCCTCTGGAATGGCAGCGCCCTCACTCATCGCCGGCCCCTGCTGTCCGGTGGCCTGTGCCAGCGATCCGCGAAGTTGCTCGACCAGTTGGGCTGCCTGCGGCACGGACAGCTCCGCCCAGGCGTTCCCGGCCCGGCACGTCACGTGAACACCGACCATGGGGCCACCCAGAGCCTCACTGCTGATGAGGTACGTGACGACGAGCCCGCCCGCCCGGCTCTCGCCGACCCGCTGCATGGGGCCGCGATGACGGCGAGCCATGTGCGTCATCACGGGCGGCACCAGGTAGCCGCAGCGCTCCGGGGCGCACCAGTCCGGATGGCTCGTGACGGGAGCCGGCTTGTTCGTGGGACTCATCGCCGCCACCGCCCACCGTTGCTTCGGAAGAGCTGCGCACGCGTCATCAAGGGCGCGTACCGGAGCACAGGCAATTGCTGGGTGACGCCCGCTGACCACCGCGGCGAGGAGGTCGTAGAAGCCGCGCGAGAACTCGCCCGACCGATGCTGCTGGCACCCCGGGCGGTTGGGTGCCTCCGAGACCACCAGGACGAGAACCAATGGTGTCGACGATGAGAGCCGGACATCGCACCTCCACAGGTAGGCGGGAACCGGTGGCCAGCCACGGGGGAATGCGGCCGGCCACCGGCCCGGATGAAGGCACGGCGCACCGTCCGACGCCGGACGGGTCGGGTATCGCCGAGCCAACTTGTACGCGCGGCTACCGCAACCGGTCCGACAGGACGCCGCGCATTAGGTGCGACCAGGTCCGACGCGAGACCACCCCTGATACGAGCCATCACTCCAGCCGCACACCAGGAAACGTATCTACAAGTGGACGAGTTGTCTAGACGTCGAAACAGGTCACTTGGTTGGCACTTGGTAAGACAAGTGCCAGGTACGGTGAGCACGTGCCCACCCCGCACTACGGAGAGCCCCGCTATCGCGTCATTGCCGACACGCTGAGGGAACGCATCGAGAGCGGCGTCATCCCGCCAGGCGCCCTCCTGCCAGCAGAGAGCGCCCTCAGCGCCGAATTCCAGGCAGCCCGCGGCACGATTCGTCAGGCCATAGCGGTCTTGCGGGATGCGGAACTGGTTGCTACCGAACATGGACGCGGCACCTACGCGAGCGTTAAGCGACAGGAGAGCGGTCTGGACGGGCCTGACTCGGAAACACGAGAACGGAAGATCCCCGCCAACTCCGACCTCGCAGCCCTCTTCGACATTAATGTCGGGGCAACTATAATCGAGCAGCAGCGAATCGACCGAATCAATGGAGCCGTCCGAACAGTCGTTAGAACCTACCGACCACTCTAACCGAAAAGGGGTATAGGCGTTGGCAGCCTCGATAAGCCCTTAATATGGCCCGGGCCGGGGCCAGGCGCTCGCTCAGCTCCGTTACTGCTGCGACCATTCTGACGCGATCCACTCGGGAGTCATTGGAACGGCTGACTTAAGGCTACGGCGGCCCAGACGATGCCCCGGAGACGCCGCGATACGACGAGAAGGCGGCGGGCCGGCACCGAGATATTGGGGTCCGGTTGGACGCCAGACAGAGTAGACGGTCCAGGTTGCGGGCTGCTGGCCACAGCTGCCGCGCTCACGCCGAAGCTGCCCGCGGCGATCTGCCTCCGACGACAAAAGCTCGACACCTCAGGTAAGAAGTAGGACATAACCTCATGTTGCGGGCGAGCCTACGCCGCTCGACTGTAATCGGAGATGAATCGCCGGATTGGCTGGTTCCCATCGCTATCTTCCTACCGGTAGCGTTAGTCCCTCTCAACCCACTGGATGGCTGGAGAAGGGCAACGGGTGGCGGCCAGCGACCGATACCGGATGATCCGCGCTCTCGGCGTAGGGAGCTACGCGGAGGTGTTCCGGGCTGAGCATCGCGAAACCACAGCGATAGTGGCCTTTAAGCGGGCAAAGCAATTCACCGAAGCGAGAGACCGAATAAAGCGCGAGATTGAAGCCCAAAAGCGGTTGGCTCACCCAAATGTTATGCCAATCTCAGATCATGACGACACGTTCAGCTGGTATGCAATGCCCTTGGCGCTGGGCTCCCTCGCGGACCTCCGAAAAGATCTCGCCGAAGATGATCTGGAAACCATATTGCTGGACGTCGCGGCCGGACTGAAGGTGGCACACGAAGGACGACTAATCCATAGAGATATATCGCCAGGCAACATCTTTGGGATGCCGACAGGAACAGGCAGCCACATTCGATGGCTAGTCGGCGACTGGGGAATGGTGAAGCACCCGCCCGAGGTCGCTTCGAGGCCCTTGACGAAGACTGGCGACCGCATGGGTACCCCAGGTTTCGACGCGCCGGAGCTTGATGTGGATCCTAGCGCTGCCACGCCAGCGGCTGACGTGTTTAGCTTAGGACGAATTGCTGCGTGGTTCGTCTCTGGGAAGCCAGCGCACACAGCTTTTCCAACGCTCCCCGATGGGGATTTCATTCATTGGCGACCGTTCGTGCGGGCCTGCACTGTCCCTGAGGTGGGCCTTCGAGTCCAAACGATCGATGCTCTGCAAGAAATGCTACGCCAGGTCCCTGAGAATCGCGATGTCCCGCTGCACCTACAGGCTGGCCGACTGATTCAAGGGCTATTGTTCGGAGAAGTCGAAAACCTTGGGGCCCTCTTCTCGCTCGCCGAGACCTACCCGAACGATCTCGCACTATTTATCGACTACGTTGCCAGAATCCCGAGCAGCCAACTACCTGCGTGGACTGCCAAGCACCCGGAAAGGGCTGCCAATGTTGCGTCCTTGATGGCGAAGCACTTGATAGCAGGACCTTGGGATGACCGTGACCCTGAGTACGCTGCTACCCCCCTCACGTTTGTGCTGACGGTGCTTCGCTCACTAGTCGACGTACAGTCTCTCGGGCTGGCGCAGGACGTAGCAACCTACTACTTTGCGGCGGATGCCCAAAGAGGCGACGGTGGCCAGAGGGCTAGGACGCTGGAGTGGCTGGCGGAACTGGACGACGCCGCGGCGCGTCCGATCAGTCGTACCATCGCGCCTCGTCCCGAGCTGGTGGAGTATTACCGGGAGCCAGGCTGGCACCCCAGCAACGTCGTCCTGCAAGCCATGCTGACGCCAGCACCGAGCTCGGAGTTTGCAGGCAGCAGGGGGCCTGTAGCGAGCCAGCCAACCGCCGTGGTGGAATAGGCTGTGCAGCACACCACCGACGGGTCGGGAACCACGCAGACGACACCCCTTGGCGCCACCGTGCCGCCAGAGCCTGGCTCTGGCAAAGGTAGGAGTCATGGCACAAGCAGCAGTGAGCCGTTTGACCGGTGGTTCCGCTACCCCGCTGGATTCGCGTCTGACTACGTCTCGCTCCTACTCCAACAGCTTGGACTCAAGCAGGGCAGCCTAATAGTCGATCCATTTGCAGGCACCGCGGTCACCGGGACGTCGGCTCGGCGTTTAGGCCACTCGTTCATTGGCATCGAGGCGCATCCAGCGATAGCAGAACTCGCTTCGATCAAGCTCCAGAAGCCGCCGGGCGATCCTAGCATGCTTATAGAAACAGGACGCCTCTTGGCGGAAAAGGTGCGTGCCGCACCGATTGTCGGCCCTCACGACGATTTGCCTGAGCTAGTAAGGAGGTGCTTCACCTCCGAAGTTCTGTCAACGCTTATTAGCATGAGAGAAGCTATATGTGCTAGCGGCAGCCCATGGAGCACTTATCTCAAATGGGCCTTGCTCAGCACATTACGAGATGTTGCGTCTGTCCGCGTAGGTTGGCCTTACCAAAACCCCGGGATGCAGCGGAAGCCGAGGCATTCAGATCCTCTATCGCGATTTGTGCGGCGGCTTGAGTGGATGACCGAAGACATACAAAACTGGGACTGGTCCGCCTCTAAACAAACTCAAACCATTGTGACCGGAGATTCGACTCGACACTCCAGCTGGGAGAGCATTGCCCCGGCTTCAGCCGCTGGATGTGTCTCGTCTCCGCCCTATCTCAACAATTTTGACTATGCCGATGCGACACGCTTGGAGCTGTATTTTTGGGGAGAAGTGAAGACATGGGCTGAAATGTGCTCAACGGTCCGTGCAGGCATGGTTACTGCCACCACTCAACAAAGTAGCGTCATTGGCGCAAGGTCGGCGGAGGATTTCCTCGCGAGGCACGGCAAGGTGGCGGACGAGGTCAAAGAACTGGTAGCGGACCTCCGAGACCAACGCATGTTGCGACCGCGAGGCAAGGAGTACGATCGAGTCGTTCCTGAATACTTCGCGTCAATGAGCCAGATCCTTGCCAACCTGTCTCTAGCCTTGGCGGCCAATTCAAGCGCAGTGTGGCTGGTGGGCGACAGTGCGCCATATGGCGTCTATATCGACACGCCCGGAATCATCGGCAGGCTAGCGCGCGAACACGGATTCAGCGTCGAGCAAGACATCAAATTGCGCAAAAGAGGTCAACGATGGTCGGGGAACGCAGCCCGGCACAATCTCGAACTGTCGGAAAGGCTAATCTTGCTTCGACGCGGGTGAGTGGTGGCCAGCCCTCGGGGGTATTTCTTCTCGCAGAGGCCGCGGTTCATTTCGTGATTGATCGAATGCATCGAGCAATCGTTTGCGGAGCGTATGGGTATCCGCTGGCCGGTCGAAGGCGACAGACTCGTAGGCCAACTCCCCCGCGGACGCCCTAAACGCAACCACGAGTTGATCGAACGCTGAAGCCAACCTGTCGTGGTTTAGATTCGGACGTCTGGCGAGGTCGCGGCCCAGGAACGACACAACATCTTCACGATACCTCTCAGGAATGTACAGGCGGCTTCTCTTTTCAGGATCCCCCTTATCGATAACAATTCGATGCGCCAAACGACGACGAGCTTCGGTTAACGCATAACCACTTACTAGCTGTTGCTGCTGCTGAGACCGACCGCGACCGTTCCCGGAAACCAACTCGGCGAACCGCTCAGCTCCAGCGAATATGGCGCGGTTAAGGGACCCGCCTTCGGGGTCCCGATTATCCCACTGGGGGACGGCCCGCTCTGGAGAGTCCGAGCGGTTCACAAGGATAGAGATCGTGAGGCCGACGGCGATGGCTTGCATAACCTCGCGGCCTTGGCCCGTCCGCAACTCAACCACCTGCACGAGGCGCCCGCTACTCCACTCCCGATAGAGGTCCAACGCCTCACGTTCGGCCGCGCCGGTTACAGATTGCGACAGTACGACGTGGCCGTCCGACAAATCTTCATGCATTAAGATTTCGAGTATGAGTCGCCCTTCCACACCGACCAGAATCGTGCCCTCGCCCACGTCGGTCACTAACGGACTTCCGAGCTTGTTGAGGCGCCTGACCAAGTCTTGAGGAGTCGGTGGAATTTTGGCCAATCTGTCTCGAAGGCTCTGGCCCCGCACAAGCGGATCAAAGAAACGTCGGCAAAGCTCTTTATCGCCCTTCAAGGTTCCCGGCAATGAGTCATAGGTGAGAGCCCACAACTGCGTGAGATCACGCGTTAGTACCGAAACCTCTGAGGAGGTTAGAACCGCCGGCACGCCGAACAGTGAACGGTGAGTTTCTCTCTTGGGCGTCACAACGATACCGGCTCCGCTAGATAGCCGCGCTGTTGGAGCTTTTCAATCTTCTGGCGATCTAGCTCACTGGAGGCGGGTGTCAATTTCGGCATTCTTTCGAGGGGGAGGATGACGACGATTTGGTCAGACGGGTTCGCGAGGGCACGGGCAGCGAGGTAGTCGAGTAAAGCGCCCATTCGCTCCTCATCGAGGTAAGACCCGAACTCGTCCAAGGCGATGAGCCTATTTTCAGATACCGGCCCTTGGTCCAACTGGGCGACCCTGGCGTGTGTGTATGCGAAGGCCTGCTGTCCACTAGAGAACGCTGCGAGCGGAATCTCATTCGGCCCTTTGGCCCCCGTCCAAGTGACCGTGAGACTGGACGAATCCAGCTGAATGTCTCTAGCGCCATCGAACAATGCCGCGCTGAGAAAGTCATCATTAAACCAACCGCGAACCTGGTCGGCAAGCCATGACCGCGCAACCAAGTCCCAGCGCGAATTGCGCGTCAGCCCTGTCGAGGGCGAACGGAGCATTCCATAAAGTCGCTGGAAGGCTTGGGCAACCGAAGACGTCGCGCGATAGCTAGTCTCAAGTCGATCTCGTGCGACTGCGAGCTTCCTGGAGAGGAGATCCAGAACTTCGGCATGTCCCAACCGGTCACGTTGAGGAAGCTGGCGGAGATCTTGATGAGCGGCTCGAAGCCAAGCGTACCGCTCATCGGTCGCGAGTTCCTTACCGACTTGGAGGATCTGAGCGGCCCGCGCCTCTGCCGTTCGGCTCGCCTTCTCGAACTGCTGCTGTGTGGCGATGTGGCGGCGAGTCAGCTCATCGACGTCGGCGAGATGGCGCTCCCTCCGTCCGCGGACGCGTCCAGGGTCGACGTGCGCCTCTTGGCAAAGTCGGTGCAGCTCAGCGGCGAGTGCAGCCTCGTCGAGCCCTCCGCCCAAGAGGTCCAGGGCTTGACTCAGACGTGCCTCGTCACCTTGCAACGATCGACTCTCTTCGTCGAGAATGTTGCGCGTAGCAACGAGCTCTTCGACAGTACGTGCGGCCTGCTCTGGCAGTTCCTCGACGGCCTTTCGCAGCCGTTCCTCAGCTCGGTGAAGATTAGCCGTCGCTGAATCGAGCTCATCCAACATCTCAGCCATCTGCGAAAGAGCGTCGAGCTGATTGCGAATGCCGTCCATATCCGACTCGAGCTTCTCCGCTTGGGCAGAAGGCCGGCGTTGCGCGAGCTTGTTCGCTTGAATCTGACACAAGCGACGTAATTGCGACACGGTGATCGCAGGAATCGATTCGGTTTCCTCGATCAAAACGCTCGTTGCAAGGTCGTGGCGCTCCCCGTCCTCCAGTCGATCTGCAAGGTCGGTCAAGACCGAGATGAGCATTGGCGTCGCATTTACTTGAGGAAGAAGATCCCCCATCTCTGTTAGACGCTTACCCAAGACCGACCTAAGTTCTGATATAGACTCCCGCACCGGCGCCACACCCGCGGCGGCTGCTACTTTTTCTAGAGATGTCTGCACCAGCCGAAGGGATTTATCCTGCCGCACGAGATGCTTTTGCGCCAAATCAAATTCACGCTCCGCCGCTTCATTGGCTGTCTGCGAAGCGCTTGCGCCTTCAATTTGCTCGTCGATGACTCGCTTCTTGCCATCCAAATCGTTGAGGCGCCGCCGTATTTCTCGAAGTCTGGCATCGATTTCCGGCCCTCGACCACGGACCTGATCCAGGCGACCGGCAACCTCAACAGCCTTCTCTAGGAGGCCCGCGAGCCTTTTCCCTTCTTCGAGGTCTAATGTCGCGGCATCCAAAGCCTTGCGGGCTGAATCCGCCGCATGTAACTCCTGCGGCAATTGAGAGGGAAAGCAATCGCTTATTCTTTCCTGGATCACTCCAATAAGCTTGTCCAAGCCCTCTTGGCGGTGTCCCGCCTCGTCTTCGAGCCAAGATGTCAGGTCTCGCTCTGCCTTGAGGACTCTACTCGCCAATATGTCTAGCGGGGTCTCCGTCGTCAGGATGTGTGAGACCCTCAGAACGTCTGGAATGTCAGTCGCCAGCGCAAGCGTTCCGTCCATCCTGACGGAGCCCAATAGATTGCCAAGGGGTTCTGGTTTCGTTGGCCAGCGTTTAGGGTCGAGATCTATCTCGATTGCCCGACCCCCGTGAAGCCCGGTCACCTCGACGCGAGCAGACGCGAGGTGTCGACAGAACGTCTGCCAGGCCGGGATGTCGTCCGCGAAAGGCTGATCACCCGTGCAAAGACGAAGTAGTTTTATGGCATTGGTCTTGCCGATACCATTATATCCTTCTATCTTACAAATTGAGAAGTCAGGGATCTCTTCGATGATCCGGAGTCCACGGGTCGTCTCTGCGTCAATTTTTATATGCACGAGCCACAACTTTCTCTGCCGCGTCTGAAAGTTCGAACGAATCGGATGCAAGCACCCGAATTATCTCGACATCTATCGCGGTCAGGTCGGACTCAGCTTCACCTTGGGAGGCATCGTCCAACCGCAAGAGGGTGGCCGCCAGTTCCTCGACGACCTGCACGGCGCGTTTTCCCAGATCAGTCATCCCGTAGCCCCAACCGTCGTCCTCGTGGGAGGCCCTGGATACTACCCGGGTTCCGCTCGACAGCGCTCGCCCGCATCTGGGCAAGTTCAAGTTGTCGGGTAAGCGGAACAGGCTTGTGGAATTGTCGTGCAACTGCCGGTCAGGCAGGTATGCCGTCTCGGTATTGCTGCCGATTTCTTCTGTTCTGGATCAAGGCGCCACGCTCCGCGCGGCGCGGGCGGTGAGCCGGCCGGCGGCAAGCCGCCCCGGCCGCCTTCGGCGCCGGGGCGGAGAGCCACCGACTGCCGCCGGACCGCCGCCCCGAACTCCACTAACTAGTACGGCAGCCGCCGTTCGTGAGGTGACCTCGGGTCCCGCAGGAATGAGGACGGCCACCGCATGATCGTCTGTG
>NZ_JBNCKO010000001.1:694245-710041 GCF_049841595.1 Micromonospora sp. DT228 | reverse complement strand
GGGGTTGGTTCCGTGTGGGGCGGGGCCGGGGGGCCCCGGGGGCGCCCGGGGGGGGGGTGGGGGGCGTCCGCGGGGGGGGGGGCGGGGGCACCCCCGCCGCCCACGCCTGTGCCGCCGACGATGTTCGGCCGGTCAGAGGAACGCGTACATCTCGTCGGCGGCAGCCTCGGTCTCACCGGCGGGTGGCGCTTCCACCGTGACCGGCTTGCCGAAGTCGCTCATCTTCATCTCGGTGACGAGGTCACCCAGCGACTTCGTGGCAATGGTGTAGGAGAGCGCGGTGAGGCGTCCGTCGGCGTCGAGGGTCGCCTCGAACGGAACCGCCGTCGGGTCCTTCGCCAACTTGGCGGTCGACTGGAGGCCTTCCCGCATACCGGCCTCGGTGCTGGCGGCCTCGGCGGCCTTGTTGAGATCGGCGACGCCTGTGTAACGGCCGCCGCCCACCTCCTGGGCGGACACGGTGCCACCGACGAGGCCGGTCTGCGACTTGAGGTCGAACGACTGGCGCAGCGTGCTCGTCGGCTTGAGCTTGGCGAGGTCGATCTTCATCCAGGGCTTCTCGCCCTCCATCGACTCCGACTTGATGTAGGCGGTGTTGCCGATCAGCCGGACCTCGATCGGTTCCGGGGCCTTGCCACTGATCTGGATCGCCTTGGCGACGGGGTCCATCTTTCCGCCGAGGGTGATCGACTGGTTGCCGGCCTTGACGGAGGCTTGCATGCTGAGCGTGCCCGCGAGGCTGCGGTCCATGCCCTGCTTGACGGCCGCGACCGGTTCGAGTTTGGACGGTGCCGGGGCGGCCGAGGCGCCGCGCGCCGCGGAGTCGTCGGACTTGGTGCCGCAGCCGCCGACGAGGGCGACGGCGAGGGCTATCGATAGGGTGGGAATCAGTCGGCGCATAGACGTGACCCTAATAGGCGGCCGCTACCCGATTTTCGCCAGTGGTGGCGGCGTCAGCAGGCCAGGGCGGATCAGACCGGCGTCGGCAGTTGCTGGGCTCGGGTGATCACCTGGTCGATGAGGCCGTAATCCCGGGCCTGTTCGGCGGTGAACCACCGGTCCCGGTCCCAGTCCTGCTGGATCTCGTCGAGAGTCCGTCCACTGTGCTTGACAGTCAGCTCCTGCATCGTCCGCTTCACGTGCAGCATGTTCTCGGCCTGAATGGTGATGTCCGAGGCGGTGCCGCCCATTCCACCGGACGGCTGGTGCATCATGATCCGCGAGTGCGGCAGCGCGTACCGCTTGCCGGCGGCGCCCGCACAGAGCAGGAACTGCCCCATCGAGCCGGCGAGCCCGAGCGCCAACGTGGCCACGTCGTTGCGGACGTAGCGCATCGTGTCGTAGACCGCCATCCCCGCGCTCACCGACCCGCCCGGCGAGTTGATGTAGAGGAAGATGTCCCGATCGCCGTCCTCGGCCGCGAGCAGCAGGATCTGCGCACAGATCTGGTTGGCCGACTCCTCGGTCACCTCGGTGCCGAGGAAGACGATCCGTTCCCGCAGCAGCCGCTCGAACACCTGGTCGCCGAAGGACGGTTGTGCACCGTCCAGCATCCGTACCCCGTGGGAGATCATGCCGCCGCCTTCCACCACGCCGGCGAGCGGTGGGACCGCCCGGTGGACCGGCCCCTTCAGCGTGCGGGCGACGGCGGTCGCTGGCCCAGTGATTCTGCCGGCGGCAGATCCGCCGACGGCAGAACCGGCGCGGCCTACGCGGCGGTCAGCCGCCGCGCGCCCGCCCGGGCCCACGCGCAACCCCGCAGAGCGGCGGTACGCGGACCGGGGCGCGAGCCACCAGCGGAGGCCATCGCCCCGACGCAGAGGGTCGGGCCGCTCGCCCCGGGCGCCCGGTGCAGCACTGGCCTGCTCGTCCGGAGGGTGTGCTGACTCGCGTCGTGTCGGGCGACCTCGGCCCGTTCGGTCCGGGTGAGTTGCGCCCGTGGTGCGGCCGGGATGCGGGGCTCGACCCGGCGCAGGTCGTCGCGGGCCTCCTCCAACAGGTCGGACAGGCGGATGCCGAGCGCCCGGCAGATCGCCGCGAGCACCTCGGAGGAGGCTTCCTTGCGGCCCCGCTCCACTTCGGACAGGTAGGGCACGGAGACTCCGGCGGTGACGGCCACCTCGCGCAGCGTGCGGCCCTGGCTCTGGCGCAGTCGACGGAGCACTCCGCCGATGACTCGTCGCAGCAACGACATGCCGGCCTCACTTTCGCGGTCGTCGTCGGGAACACCCTCATCATGCCCGTCCCCGGCCTTCCGGGCCGACCCATCCTCTCCCGGTCGCGCGCCCAGGAGCGGTGCAGCCGCCCGGGACACCTGTTGTCCGCTGCGCAACCCGGACGTGCCGGGCCCGGCGTACCCGCTATGTTGTGCTCGTGCAGGCGACGGTGGCGGGGCAGGTTCGACGGTGATCCATTTTCCCGCGCAGCGCCGGGGCCCACTGAGCGCGCTGAGCCTTCGGCTCGCCGCCGCGCTGGGCCTGGTCTTCGCCGTGGTCGCCGCCGTCTATCTGGGCCGGGACGGCTACCGCGACGTCAACGAGGACGGCCTCACCCTGCTCGACTGCTTCTACTACGCGGTCGTGTCTCTCTCGACCACCGGTTACGGGGACATCACCCCGGCCGCGCCGTCGGCCCGACTGGTAAACGTCCTCTTCATCACCCCGGCCCGAGTGATCTTCCTTATCATCCTGGTCGGCACCACCCTGGAAGTTCTGACCGAGCAGTACCGGACCGGCCGTCGCCTGTCGCGGTGGAGGAGAGCCGTGAAGGACCACGTCATCATCTGCGGCTACGGCACCAAGGGGCGCAGCGCGGTCTCCGCCCTGCTGGAGAACGGCCTGGACCGGTCGCGGATCGTGGTGGTGGAGCGCAGCGCCGCCGCCCTGCGGCAGGCCACCTCCGCCGGTCTGGTGGCGATCGAGGGCTCGGCGACCCGCTCGTCGGTGCTGAACGAGGCACACGTCAAGAACGCCAAGGCCGTGATCATCGCGACCGACAGTGACGACGCGTCGGTCCTTGTCGCGTTGACCGTACGGCAGCTCACCGCCGGCCAGGTCCGCATCATCGCGGCGGCCCGCGAGGCGGAGAACGCCCCGCTGCTCAAGCAGAGTGGCGCGCACCATGTGATCGTCTCGTCGGCCACCGCGGGTCGGCTGCTCGGCCTGTCCACCTCGGCCCCGCCGCTCATCGACGTGGTGGAGGATCTGCTCACTCCGGGTCAGGGCATGGCGCTGGCGATGCGCTCGGCGGAGCGGGACGAGGTGGGTCGCTCGCCGCGCGAGCTGGAGTCGTTGGTGATCGCCCTGGTGCGGCGGGGCAAGGTGGTCACCCTGGCCGACCGGGCCGGCGCGGTGATCGAGACCGGCGACATGCTCGTGCACGTCCGCGACGATCGTCCGCAGTCGGCGACGACCGCCTGACCGTCCGTGGCCGCACGGCGTGGTCGTCCGGTCGCAGAGTGGGCTGATCGTCCCGCCTCAGGGCGGCTGACCGTCGTGTCGGACGGCTGACCCTCTCGTCGCCGGTGGGCGGTAGGGGCGTGGCTCAGAAGGTCTCGTCGCCGGCGCAGATCGCCTCGGTGCAGCTGACCGGCGTCGTGGCGGAGGCGCGCCGGAGTAGTTCGTAGAGCGTCTCCCGCTCGCTGGGCGCCAGCGCCCCCAGCACCTCGTCCTCGGCTCCGGCGAGGGCGCATTCGGCCTCGCTGAGGCGTTTCGCGCCGTCTTCGGTGAGTTCGACCACGTGCCGGCGGCGGTCCTCGGGGGAGCGGCGGCGCTCGACGAGTTGCTCCGCTTCCAGGTCGTTGAGCAGCCCGACGATGTTCGTGCTGTCCATTTCCAGGATGGTGGCGAGCGCCTGTTGGCTCGTGCCGCCGCCGGCCCGCAGCACCGTGAGCGCGACCAGATGCCGCGGCCGCAGGCCCAGCGGCGCCAGCACCGACTCCGACCGCAGTCGCATCCGCCGCGCCAGATGGTCCAGGAGCGCACCCGATCGGTGCTCCGAGGGGGCAGGCGGCAGGGCGGACATGTGACCCAGTCTACCGATCAGATGGAACATCGGCCTGCTATAAATGGTTGGTGCTGCACAGACGATCCTTGGAGGAGGAATAATGCATCTGCTGCATATCGACTCAAGCATTCGGGGTGACTGGTCGATCAGCCGTCGGCTCACCGCCCGCGCGGTCGCCACGTGGCGTGCGGCCCACCCGGACGGCACGGTGACCTACCGGGACCTCGGCGCGGAACCGCTGCCGCACCTCGACGCGGCGGGCGGCCTGGCCCGGATGACGCCGCCGGACCAGCACACCCCGGCCCAGCGCGAATCCTGGGAGCTCAGCGAGCGGCTCGTCGACGAGGTGAAGCAGGCCGACGTGGTGCTGCTCGGCCTGCCGCTCTACAACTACGGCGCGCCCAGCAGCGTCAAGTCCTGGGTCGACCACCTGATCGTCGCCGGCCTCACCTACGACCCGACGACGCAGGAGGGCCTGCTCGGCGGCCGCGAGTTCGTGGTGCTGGCCACCCGGGGCGGCGGCTACGGCGAGGGCACCCCGCGCCACGGCTGGGACCACGCGGAGCAGTGGCTCCCGCACGGCCTGTCGATGACCGGCCTGGAGCCGCGCTTCATCAGCACCGAGTTGACCCTGGCGCCCTCGGTGCCGGCGATGGCCGAGCTGATCCCGCTGCACGAGGCGAGCCTGACGGCGACCGAGAAGGAGATCGACAACCTCTGGACGCCGGCCTCCGCCCAGCGCTGAGGCAGCGCCGGTACGACGAGAGCGGCCGCCCCCGGATCGGGGACGGCCGCTCTCGTCAACACGGTCGGATCAGAGGATCGTCCAGGTGTCGCCGCTGGCCAGCAGGCCGGCGAGCTGCTGCTCGGGAGTCTCGGTGACCGTCGCCTTGGCGGCCGCAAGCTGACCCTGCACCACACTGTCGTAGGACGGTCGGTCCACCGAGCGGAACACTCCGATCGGGGTGTTGCGCAGGTCCAGGCCGGGCAGCCGGGACAGCGCGAAGGCGTACGCCGGATCGGCCACCGTGGCGTCGTGCACGACGATCTCCTCCGGGCGGACCGAGCTGGTCTCCCGGACCTCCAGGCCGAAGCCGCCCGGCGGGTGCACCACGCAGAACTGCCCGTCATTGCCGAAGGTGATCGGCTGGCCGTGCTCCAGGCGGATCAGGTAGTCGTCCCGGGTGGACGGGTCCTTGAGCTGCTCGAACGCCCCGTCGTTGAAGATGTTGCAGTTCTGGTAGATCTCCACGAACGCCGAACCCTCGTGCTCGGCGGCGGCCCGCAGCACCGACTGGAGGTGCTTGCGGTCGGAGTCGATGGTCCGACCGACGAAGCTGGCCTCCGCTCCGAGCGCGAGCGAGAGCGGGTTGAACGGGGCGTCCGCCGAGCCGGCCGGGGTCGACTTGGTGACCTTGCCGACCTCGGACGTCGGCGAGTACTGGCCCTTGGTCAGACCGTAGATCCGGTTGTTGAACAGCAGGATCTTGAGGTTGACGTTGCGCCGCAGCGCGTGGATCAGGTGGTTGCCACCGATGGAGAGCGCGTCGCCGTCACCGGTGACCACCCAGACGGACAGGTCCGGCCGGGACACCGACAGGCCGGTCGCGATCGCCGGGGCGCGGCCGTGGATCGAGTGCATCCCGTAGGTGTTCATGTAGTACGGGAAGCGCGACGAGCAGCCGATCCCGGAGACGAAGACGGTCCGCTCGCGGGGGATGTTCAGCTCCGGCATGAACTGCTGGATGGCGGCGAGGATCGCGTAGTCACCGCAGCCGGGGCACCAGCGCACCTCCTGGTCGGACTTGAAGTCCTTCGCGGTGAGCTTGAGGGCGACGGGCTTCTCAGACATTCTTCAGGACCTCTTCCAGCGTCGTCTCCAGCTCGGCGGCCGTGAACGGCAGGCCGCGGACCTGGTTGTAGCTGATCGCGTCGACCAGGTAGCGGGCCCGGATGACGTGGGCGAGCTGGCCCAGGTTCATCTCCGGGATGACCACCTTGTCGTACGCGCGCAGCACCGCACCGAGATTGGCCGGCATCGGGGCCAGGTGCCGCAGGTGCGCCTGGGCGATGGACAGCCCGCGCTGGCGCACCCCCCGGCACGCCGCGCCGATCGGCCCGTACGTCGAGCCCCAGCCGAGGACCAGCACCCGGGCGTCGCCGTCCGGGTCCTCCACCTCGATGTCCGGCACTCCGATCGCCTCGATCCGGGCGGCGCGGGTGCGCACCATGAAATCGTGGTTGGCCGGGTCGTAGGAGATGTCTCCGGTCTTGTCGGCCTTTTCCAGGCCGCCGATCCGGTGCTCCAGCCCGGCCGTGCCGGGGATCGCCCACGGCCGGGCCAGGGTCTCCGGATCACGCAGGTAGGGCAGGAAGGTGGTGCCGTCCTCGCCGTTGGGCTCGGTGGCGAACTCGACCCGCAGGTCGGGCAGCGACTCCACGTCGGGCAGCAGCCACGGCTCGGAGCCGTTGGCGACGTAGTTGTCGGACAGCAGGATCACCGGGGTGCGGTAGGTGAGCGCGATCCGGGCCGCCTCCAGCGCCGCGAAGAAGCAGTCCGACGGTGACCGGGGCGCGATCACCGCGACGGGCGCCTCGCCGTGCCGACCGTAGAGCGCCATGTTGAGGTCGGCCTGCTCGGTCTTGGTCGGCATGCCTGTGGAGGGGCCGGCGCGCTGCACGTCCACGATCACCAGGGGCAGCTCCAGCGCCACCGCGAGGGAGATCGTCTCGCTCTTGAGTGCCACGCCGGGGCCGCTGGTGGTGGTCACACCGAGCGCACCGCCGTACGACGCGCCGAGCGCCGCGCCGACCGCGGCGATCTCGTCCTCGGCCTGCACGGTGGTGACGCCGAAGCGCTTGTGCTTGCTCAACTCGTGCAGGATGTCCGACGCGGGCGTGATCGGGTACGCGCCGAGGAAGACCGGCAGCCCGGAGCGGACCCCGGCGGCCACCAGACCCAACGAGAGCGCCGCGTTGCCGGTGATGTTGCGGTAGGTGCCCGGCTTCATCTTCGCCGGCTTGACCTCGTAGCGGACCGCGAAGTCCTCGGTCGTCTCGCCGAAGTTCCAGCCGGCCCGGAAGGCAGCGACGTTCGCGGCGACCAGCTCCGGACGGGACGCGAACTTGCGCTCCAGGAAGCGCAGCGTCGACTCGTAGGGCCGCGAGTACATCCAGGAGAGCAGGCCGAGGGCGAACATGTTCTTCGACCGCTCGGCGTCCTTCTTGGACACCTGGTAGTCGGCGAGCGCGCCGACCGTCATCGAGGTCAGCGCCACCGGGTGCACGACGTAGCCGGCCAGCGAGTCGTCGTCCAACGGGCTGGCCTGGTAGCCGACCTTGGCGAGGTTGCGCTTGGTGAACTCGTCGGTGTTGACGATGATGTCCGCGCCGCGCGGCAGGTCGGCCAGGTTGGCCTTGAGAGCCGCCGGGTTCATCGCCACCAGCACGTTCGGCGCGTCGCCGGGGGTGAGGATGTCGTAGTCGGCGAAGTGCACCTGGAAGCTCGACACGCCGGGCAGGGTGCCGGCGGGAGCGCGGATCTCGGCGGGGAAGTTTGGCAGCGTGGAGATGTCGTTGCCGAGCTGCGCCGTCTCCGAGGTGAACCGGTCGCCGGTCAGCTGCATGCCGTCGCCGGAGTCACCGGCGAACCGGATGACCACCCGGTCGAGTTGACGGATCTGCTTGGTCACTCTGCCACCTTCGTTCGCGACTGCGGGGCTCGCAGAACCTCGCCTTGCCCGGCCACGGAACCTCCTCGACGCAACGTTTCACCGCACCGCCCCAGGCTGGCCCGGCCGCTGTCGTACCTCATCTGAGAGCCTACGTCTAAGGGAGCCCTAACCAGCGCCGGAGGTCCGCCGACTGGGACTGAACTGGGCTGGGAATTGCCCGTTTTTGCGCGCGTATGCCCCGGCCGCCGTAATTCAGATCACCACAGATCCGCTCCGCCGACCCCCGGACACACGCGGTCCAAGGGTCGCTCGTCGGTCAGTCGGCGGGGTGGGACGCCGGCTCGGGTGCCGGGCCGGCGAACCGGCGCCGCAGCGAGATGGTGGCAAGCGTGAGAGCCAACACCACAAGCAGCGCGGAGACCACGATCAGGATGATCGCCGTACGCCGCACCGAGGTCATCCCCTCGTCGTCGTCGGCGGCACCCCCGGGCAGCACGCCCTGGGAGCCGGTCGGCGCGGGCGGTGAGACCACGGGCGTGGCCAGCGCGGCCGCCGCGGTGATCCGGAAACTCATCTGCACCTGCCGGGTCGTGCCGCTGCGCGGGTCGAGTTGGCCGATCACGGCACCGGACAGCGGCGCTTCCCGCTGCGCCTGCGGCGTCGCCTCCATCGGCAGCCGCAGCTCGGCGGTCCGGCCCGCCGCGACCGTGCCCGCGTCGCAGCGGGTCCGGGTCGGGTCGACCGCCACGCAGCCGGCCGGTGGGGTCGGGACTGTCACCCCGCTCGGCAGGACGACCTCGATCCGGCCGTCGGCGTCCACCGTGCCGGCGTTGCCCAGCCGGAGCGTGAGGATGCTGGCGGAGCCGCTGATGTCGAAGGCGACCTCGTCGGCGGCGAGCGTGATCCCGGGCACCGGGGGGCCGGGCGGGAAGAGCACCGCGAAGCCCTGGTCGTCGACCGCTTCCCCGGGCACCCCTGGCGCGTCCGCGACGACCTGGACGGAGCCGGCGAGGGGCATCTTCTGCCACGCGGTGCCGTCGACCCGCAGGCGGAGCACAGCGCTGAACCGGACGCCGGCTCCGGCCGTCCAGGCCCCACAGTGGTACGTACCGCCGCCGGCGGCGGCGCAGCCCTTCGTCCCCACGTCGGTCAGCCCGAGCGGCAGCGTGTACGAGAGGCGGATCCGTTGCGCCGTCGTGCCGGTGTTGTGGACCGTGACCTGCAGGGTGGTGGCGGTGCTGGCCGCGTTCCAGTAGGCCTTGGAGAGCGTGACGTCCTGGGTGGTGACCTGCACACCGAGCGGGTTCGCCGGCGGCGCCTCCGGACCCGGGCCGGGCGGGCGGACCGGCGGGACCGGGGGCGCCGGCAGCACCGGGGGCGCCGGAGGGGCCGGGGGTGCCGCGGTGGGTGCTCCGCCCGGCGCGGGCGCGTTGTTGCTCGGTACCGGCGGCACCTCCGGCGCGGTGGTCTCCGGTGCCGGCGGCTGCGTCTGCGGCGGCGGCGCGGTGGTCTCCGGCGCCGGGTTGCTCGGCGCCGGCGAACCGCCCGGCTCCTCGGTCGGGGGCGGCTCGTCCGTCGGGCTGGACCCGGGGTCGCCCCCGGGTTCGCTGACCGGGTCGGTCATCGTCACGACCGGGCCCGCCTCCGGCGTTGCCGCGCTGGCCCAGGCCGGCCCCACGGCGAGCGCCGCGAGCAGACCGAGCACGAGCGAGGTCGCCAGCAGGGACCTGGGGTGCCGCCCCTCCGCCCGCGTACCGGGCGATGCCTTCAGGCGGGCCATCTGTCCTCCGGTGCATGGGTGGGTGTCCAATGGTCGGTAACAGTTGCCCCGGCGCACTAGTCCCATCTGGAAACAAA
This sequence comes from Micromonospora sp. DT228, assembly GCF_049841595.1. Lineage (NCBI taxonomy): Bacteria > Bacillati > Actinomycetota > Actinomycetes > Micromonosporales > Micromonosporaceae > Micromonospora > Micromonospora sp. DT228. The sequence goes on along the minus strand of NZ_JBNCKO010000001.1, from coordinate 700,505 downwards.
TCCGTAACGTGTTTGGGACGGCCCTCCCGGGCGGACGGTAGGCTCCCGACTGTGACCGGATACCTGGGCTCGTACGCGACGCTCGGGCTCTTGCTGCTCGCCAGCGTTCTGTTCTTTGTTACGGCGTTCTCGGCCAACCGGGTGTTACGCCCCGCGCGTCCGGCTGACCCGCCGGGCAAGCGGGCCAGCTACGAGTGCGGGCTCGACCCGGTCGGCGCGGACTGGGCTCAGATGCAGATCCGCTACTACGTCTACGCGTACCTCTACGTGCTGTTCGCGGTCGAGGCGGTGTTCCTCTTCCCCTGGGCGGTGGTCTTCGACCGGCCGGGCTTCGGCCTGGTGACTGTGGTGGAGATGGCGGTGTTCGTGGCGGTGCTCGCGCTCGGCATCCTCTACGCCTGGCGCAGGAACATCCTCCGCTGGACCTGAGCGTCGCCACCTCCGGCGATCGGCCCGGTCCGCCCGACCGTTGTCGGTCGCTCCCGGCGACGACCGGTCAGGCGAGGCCGCGGCGCGTCGCCGACGGTGGGCGGTCGCCCCGGATCGAGGCCACCATGTCCAGCACCCGGCGGGTCGGGCCGACCTGGTGAGCCCGGAAAACCCGGGCGCCCAGCCAGGCCGAGACCGCCGTCGCGGCGAGCGTGCCCTCCAGTCGTTCGGGCACCGGCAGGTCCAGCGACTCGCCGATGAAGTCCTTGTTGGAGAGCGCCACCAGCACCGGCCAGCCGGTGTCGGTCAGCTCGCCCAGTCGGCGGGTGATCTCCAGGGAGTGCCTGGTGTTCTTGCCGAAGTCGTGTGCCGGGTCGATGAGGATGCCGTCGGGGCGTACCCCGGCCGCGACCGCTCGCTCGGCGAGCCCGGTCACCGTCGCGACCACGTCGGTGACCACGTCGGGGAAGGCGGCCCGGTGCGGCCGGGTCCGGGGGACCAGGCCGCCGGCGTGCGAGCAGACCAGGCCCGCGCCGGTCCGTGCGGCCACCCGGGCCAGGGTCGGGTCGGCTCCCGACCAGGTGTCGTTGAGCAGGTCCGCGCCGGCTGCCACGGCCTCCGTCGCCACCTCGGCGCGCCAGGTGTCGATCGAGATCACCACCCCCGGGAACGCGGCCCGGACGGCGGCGATGGTGTCCACCGTGCGGCGGATCTCCTCGACGACGTCCACCTCCGCGCCGGGGCCGGCCTTGACTCCGCCGATGTCGATGATCGCCGCACCTTCGGCGACGGCCCGCTCCACCGCGCGCAGAGCACTGTCGGCGGCGTAGGTGGCCCCTCGGTCGAAGAACGAGTCCGGGGTGCGGTTGACGATCGCCATCACCACCAGCTCGTCGGGGGCGAACGTGCGCCCGCCCAGCCGAAGCGCCCCGGCCATGCCCGCCTCCCGAGAGTCTGCCGTCGCTGCCGCGTCGGCCGACCCCGACGCTAGTCGCTGGTCCGGCCGCGACTCCGGGCGGCGTCGGATCGTGATCGGGACGGGTGGCGGGGTCGCTCCCGGCCGGCTGCCGTGCCACGATCAGTACATGGGTCAGCTTCTGCTCCTCCTGGTCGTGGCGTTGACGGTCGCGGCGGTGATATTCGGCGTGACGGTGCTGGTCAGTGGCCGTGATCCCGGTCTGGTGCCCGCCGAGCCGGATTCGCAGGCCGTGGCGCTGCCCGGCACCCGGCCACTGCGCGAGTCCGACGTGGGCGCGGTCCGTTTCGACACCGCCTTGCGCGGGTACCGGATGGCTCAGGTCGATCAGGCGATGCGCCGTGCCGCCTACGACATCGGCTACAAGTCGGAGCTGATCGGCGTGCTGGAGGCGGAGGTCACCGCGTTGCGTGCGGGCCGCACCGACGACGCGGACGTGCTGCGCGACGCCCGCGAACAGTCCGCCATCAGGGCGACGACCGCGGACGCGGCCGACACGGCGCAGTCCGACGCGGCCGAGTCCGACGCGGCCGAGTCCGACGCGGCGAAGTCGCCGGCCGACGCCGGGGCCGCCCCGATCGGCTCGACAAGCGCGGGTCCGGAGCCCGCCGCCACCTCGTCACCCGCCGATTCCGACGGTGTGGCGTCGGCCGTCGTGCCGTCCGGTGGTACGGCGGCCGACCCTGAGCAGACCGACGGCGCGCCCGCCGACGGCACCGGGCAGCAGGGCGCGGCGGTGCGGTCGGAGTCGGCGTGACCGGCACGGGCGGCGCTGACGATCTTCGTGAGGCCGCCCAACCCGGTGCCGGTGAGGTCACCGCCACCGTGATCGTCGACGCTCCCGCCGAGCGGGTCTTCGCCGCACTGCTCGCCTGGGAACGTCAGTCCGACTGGATCCCGTTCACCCGGGTGCGCGTGGTCGAGGGCGACGGGCGCGAGGGCAGCCGCATCGAGGCGGTGACCGCGCTCGGCCGGGCCGTGCTGCGCGACGAGATGCGGGTGGTCCGGGTCGACGAACCGTACGAGATCGGCGTGGTGCACTACGGCCAGCTGCTGCGCGGCCCGGGTGTGCTGCGCTGCACCCAACTGGACCGAAACCGCACCCAGGTCGTCTGGCACGAGTGGTTCCACCTGCCGGGCGGCCGGGCCGGTCGACTGGCGTGGCCGGTGCTCTGGCCGGGCGCCAAGCTCGGCCTCACCCAGGCGCTGAAGAGGTTCGCCCGACTGGTCGAGCGGGGCCGGCTGCCCTGACCGCGATGGGGTGTCGGAGCGATGCCCTAGCGTGTACGACGTGACTGACCTGGTGATCGGTGCCGACGGGCTGCCTCGCTGCGCCTGGGGGTCGAGCACCCCCGACTACGCCATCTACCACGACACCGAGTGGGGTCGCCCGCTGCGCGGCGACGACGCGCTCTACGAGCGGATGACGCTGGAGGCGTTCCAGTCCGGGTTGTCCTGGCTGACCATCCTGCGCAAACGTCCGGCGTTCCGGCTGGCCTTCGACGAGTTCCACATCCCGACCGTCGCCGGATACTCCGACGCCGACGTGACCCGGCTGCTCGCCGACGCCGGCATCGTCCGCAACCGGGCCAAGATCGAGGCGGCGATCGCCAATGCCCGCGCCGCTCTGGAGGTGCCGGAAGGGTTGTCCGCGCTGCTCTGGTCCTTCGCCCCGGAGCCCCGACCGGCCCGCCCCGCCTCGTTCGCCGAGCTGGCGCCGATCACCGCGGAGTCGACGGCGATGGCCAAGGCGCTCAAGAAGCGCGGCTTCCGGTTCGTCGGCCCGACCACCGCGTACGCGCTGATGCAGGCCACCGGCATGGTCGACGATCACATCGTCGGCTGTCACGTCACCCTCGCCCCGGCGACGTGATGGGATGGCAGGCATGACGACCGAGACCGCGTACCGGGCCGGGGGATCCGGCCGTGCCGACGGGTTGGGCACCTGGGCCGTGCTGCTGCCGGCCGAGCGGTACGAGGCCGAGCGGCTCGTGCACCACGACACGCTGGAGCTGACCGGGCTGGCCGACAGCACCCGCCCGGGTCCGGGAGACCAGGTGGCGGTGCTTGTCGACGCGCCGCCGCGGCTGGTCGCGCTCGGTCGGGTCCGCGCCCCGGGTCAGCGTCACCGCGAAGACCCGGACGACCCGCAGTCCCCGGTCGAGCCGGAGACCGTCGTCGTGGCGTACACCCGGCGGGCCTTCGACGAGCCGGTGCCGGCCGACCTGCTGACGCTCGACGGGCCGGTCACCGCGCTGGAGCCGGCGGCCTTCCGGGCGCTCGCCGACCAGCTCGGCCCGCCCCCGGCGCGGCGCACCTGGCTGGTCAGCCTCGACCTGCCGATCGAGGCCGGCACGCGGGCCGAGGCGGTCCGGCTGTTCTGGTCGTACGTGCAGGAGTTGGGCCCGCGTGAGCTGCCCGCGTTCGTCTCGCCGTCCGACGACGAGCTGGCCATGCAGGCGTTCGTGCTGGGCGCGGAGGCCAACCAGGACCCGGAAGAGGACGACTGAGGCCTGTTTCATAAGGGCGGTGGGCCAGTTCTTACGAAACAGGCCTTAGCACCGTTCGGTTGGGCGGTTCGTTCCGTTCATATTTCCAATCATCGATGTTAGCGTTAACTTACGTCGTCGTCTGCCGGTCGGCAGGATCGCCGGCTGAGGCCCCCGTTGATTCGGAGGACGCTTATGACCACATTCGGCAGGATTCTTCGCGCGCGCTCGGTGGCGGTGGTGACGGCGTGCGCTCTCGCCGCCGCGGTCTCGACGGTTTCCGCCGCGTCCGCCTCCGCGACCATCACTGTGGCCGCCGACGGCAGCGGCACCTACACGACTGTGCAGGCGGCGGTCGACAGTGTCGCGGCGAACAACGGCGTTCCGGTCACCATCACCATCAAACCCGGCACCTACCGGGGCGTGGTCACCATCCCCGCCAACAAGCCCTATCTCACGTTGGCCGGCGCCGGCGGCTCCGCCGCCCAGGTGGTGATCGTCGAAGGGCATGCGGCCGGCCAGACCAAGCCCGGTGGCGGTACGTACGGCACGTCCGGCAGTGCCTCGGTCTTCGTCAACGCCAACGACACCACGATCAAGAATCTGACCATGGCGAACGACTTCAACGAAGCCGCCAACACCCTCGACGCCGAGCAGGCCGTCGCCGTCAACACCTCCGGCGACCGGGTGCAGTTCGACAACGTCCGCATCCTTGGCAACCAGGACACCCTGCTGGTCAACGCACCAAGTGTCAGCTCGGTCCGGCGTCTCTACGTTCGCAACTCCTACGTAGAGGGCGACGTCGACTTCATCTTCGGGCGGGGCACCATGGTCTTCCAGAACGGCACCGTGCACTCGCTCACCCGGGGCTCGTCGTCGAACAACGGCTACGTCACCGCTGCGGCCACCGACATCAACAACAGGTTCGGCTTCCTGTTCTGGGCAACCACGTTGACCAGCAACGCTCCCGCCAGGACCGTCTATCTGGGCCGCCCCTGGCACCCCAGCGGCGACGTCAACGCCCGTGGCCAGGTCCTCTACCGGGGCGTCGCGATGGGCGCGCACATCCGCACCGACCCCTGGACCGACATGTCCGGCTTCTCGTGGAGGACCGCCCGCTTCGCGGAGTACGGCAGCACCGGTGCCGGCGCCGGCATCAACGCCAACCGGCCCCAGCTGAGCGCCGCCACCGCCACCCAATACACCCCCACCGCCTACCTGGCGGGTAACGACGGCTGGAACCCGATCCGATGACGAAGATCCGGTCCTTCGAACACGGTCACCCTCTCGTCCGCCCGCGCACCCGACTCGGGACACTCCGGCACGCACTGGCGAGGACGCGTACCGCGGCCCTCATCGCGGTCGCCGCCGGGGTGCTCGCCGCAGGTCTGCCGGCCCTCAGCGCCCAGGCCGCGGTCGGCGACGGCACCCCGACCGACTCGAACATCAGCTTCGTCGGCCGGTGGAACAAGGCGAACGCCTCGGCCTACGTGCCCTACTGGGCCGGCGCGTACCTGCGGGTCGGATTCACCGGCAAAACGGTGAAGCTCCGGCAGCGCAACACCATCCAGCTGTGGGCCAGCATCGACGGTAGGGCGTTCACGTCCTTCACCGGCTCCGGCACGATCAACCTGACGCCGACCGCGCTGGCGGCCGGCAACCACACGTTGATCGTCAGTTACCGGCAGGTGGCCGGCTCCTACACCGGTGACGCGGTCTTCCAGGGGCTGGTCCTGGATTCGGGCGCGGGCACGTTCAAGCCGCCGCCCCGGCCCAAGCTTGTCGAGTTCGTCGGTGACTCGATCACCGCAGGCGCCACGAGCAGTCAGCTTGCCGTGACGGACTACGCCTTCAAGGTCGGTGAGAGGCTCGGCTACGACCACACCCAGATCGCGATCGGTGGCATGTGTCTGGCCGAGACGACCGATGGATGCTGGGCGCAGACGACCCGCTACTGGATGTCGTCCGGTGGCCAGGCCGGCACCGACCAGTGGGACTTCTCCCGCTACACGGCCGACGGTGTGGTGATCAACCTGGGGACCAACGACAAGAGCCACGGCGTGAGCGCCGCAGCTTTCCAGGCGACGTACACGACCTTTCTCACGAGGATCCGGGCCAGGTTTCCGAACGCCAAGCTCTTCGCGATGCGGACGTTCATCGGTCGTTATGCGGCGGAGACGGAGGCCGCGGTGCGGGCACGCAACGCGGCGGGTGACGCCGACGTGTTCTACCTGGACACCACCGGCTGGCTGCCGTCGGGCGGTCTAAGCGACTCGGTGCACCCCAACGACGCGGGTCACCAGGCCATCACCGACAGGCTGGCCCCGATCCTCAGCGCACGACTGACCACGACCCCGGCCCCCACG
>NZ_JBNCKO010000001.1:590825-694149 GCF_049841595.1 Micromonospora sp. DT228 | reverse complement strand
CACGACTGCGCCGCCCACGACTGCGCCGCCCACGACTGCGCCGCCCACGACTGCGCCGCCCACGACTGCGCCGCCCACGACTGCGCCGCCCACTCCTGGGGCCGGGGCCTGCGCGGTCACCTACCGCAAGACCGGTGACTGGGGTACGGGCGCCCAGTTCGACGTGACACTTGGCAACACCTCGACCGTCCCGGTCGACGGTTGGACACTTACCTGGTCCCTGCCCGGCAGCCAGCGGATCACGCAGTCCTGGAACTCCACGGTCACCCAGTCCGGTGCCGCGGCCACGGCGGTGAACGCCTCCTGGAACGCGGTGATCCCGGCCGCCGGTTCGACGAGCTTCGGATTTGTCACCGACAGCCCGCTCGGCGGAGCGACAGGTTTCGCCCTCAACGGCTCCCCGTGCACCGTCGCCACGTGATGCCGAGCGTCTCCGATCAAGGCAGGAGTAACCCGATGAAGGTTCGCCGATCGCGTCTCGTGGTCCTGGCGGCAACGGCCCTGACCGTCGCGGCCAGCGGGCTCGGCATCGCCACCGCCCAGGCCGCCACCCCGGCGTGCGGTGTCGCCTACCGGGTCACCAGCCAGTGGGCCGGCGGTTTCGGAGCCGACGTCGTCGTCACAAACCTCGGTGACGCGGTGACCAGCTGGGCCGTGGGGTGGAGCCTCGCCCCCGGGCAGGGCGTGACGCAGGCGTGGAACGCCGCCGTCACGGTCACCGGCACGGCGGTGACCGCCACAAACGTGAGCTACAACGGTGCCGTCGGCTCTGGCGCATCTGTCAACTTCGGCTTCACCGGCTCGTGGAGCGGCAGCAACCCGGTGCCGTCGTCGTTCTCGTTCAACGGCACCACGTGTGCCGGCCCACCGGCAGCGACCCCCACCGCGCCGACGCCGACTTCGACGCCGACGCCAATGCCAACGCAAACACCGACGTCGACACCAACGCCGACGGCAACGCCGTGCCCCAGCCCGAGCACGCCGTCGCCGACCCCTTCCACGTCGCCGGCACCCGAGCCGATCAAAGTGTGGATGGCCGGCGACTCCACGATGATGAATGCCAGCTCCTGTCCGATCGGCTGGGGCAGCCAGTTCGCGTCCTATCTCACGTCGGACGTCACCGTGCAGAACAGCGCCGTCGGCGGTCGCAGCATCCAGACGTGGCTGTACGAGGGCAATGTGACCTCCACCAAGAACTCGGCCGGCGAGTGCACGCTCAGCTCGACCGCCTACAGCGCCCGGTGGTCGGCGATGCTGAACACCGACAGCGGCTTCAAGTCCGGTGACTATCTGATCATCCAGTTCGGCATCAACGACGGTGACTCGGCCTGCCCGCGACACGTCGGCGCCAACCGATTCAAGGAACTGCTCGGCGTCATGGCGACGGCTGCCAAAGCCAGAGGCGTGAAGCCGATCTTCGTCACCCCGGTCGCGGCAATCACCTGCAGCGGCAGCACCGCCGTCGGCAATCGCGGTTTCGTCGCCGAGACGACGGCTGCGGCCGCCGCGAACGGCGTACCGGTCATCGACCTGCACGCGAGGAGCGTGGCGCTCTACAACACGCTCAGGCTGTGCCCGAACAACGGCAACTACTCGACGGGCGCGGTCGGTGCGTTCTTCTGCGACGACCACACCCACTTCGAGGCCGCCGGCGCCAGACAGATCGCCGGCCTGATCGCCACCGCCCTCAGGGCGCAGAACATCCCGCTCGCCGCCCACCTGAGGTGACAGCCATCCCGCCGGCGGCGGGTACGGCCGGATCCTGGGCCGCCCAGGCGGGCAACGTGCCCGCCTGGGCGGCCGGTCCCGGCGAGAACACGTCGTCGTCGACCATCTAGAACAGCTTGTCGAGGCGTCCCCGCCAGTCGGCGAGCACCGGGCCCGGGTCGGTGTCCAGCACCCGTTCCAGCAGGGTGGCGTAGACGTCCCGGAAGTCGGTGGTGAACTTCAGGTCGCCGTCGTCGAGATCGGTGAGGCTCGACGGCGCGCCGTGCCAGCCGCCGCGTACGCCGGCGCCCAGCAGCAGGACGTCCGAGGCGGTGCCGTGGTCGGTGCCGTCCGAGGCGTTGGCCCGGACGCGGCGGCCGAACTCGGAGTAGACCGCCACCACCACCTTCCGGCCCGCCTCGGTGCGACTCATCCGGTCGGCGAACCCGGTCAGCGCCCGGTCCAGCTGACCCAGCAGCACGGCCTGCAACTGCTTCTCGTCGGCGTGCGTGTCGAAGCCGCCGAGCGACACCGAGAAGGCCCGGGTGGACACTCCCGCCTCGACGCACTGCGCGACCAGGTCCAACTGCGCGTCCAGCGGCGTGCGTGCCCCACCGGTCGCCGTCGCGGGCGCCTGCTCGCCGTCCGGGTCCGCCGCGTCCGGGTCGGCGGAGTCGCGTACCTGGCGGATCATCTCGTCCACCGACCGCAGGTCGGCGAAGCAGGCGGCGGCCCGGCCGCGGGCCGCCGACTCACCCGCCTCGGCGGCGGCGAGCGCGGTGAGTGTCTCCGCGGGCAGCCCCTTGGCGGCCTTCCGGTCGGTCACCGGCACGGCGGCGCCCGCGCTGCCCGCCCCGGCCAGCAGCGGCGGCAGCGCCGGTTCGAAGGAGACCGCCAGCCGGGGGTCGCCACCTGCGGAGTCCAGCCAACGGCCCAGCCAACCGGTGTTGCCCGGCCGGTCCGGCTGCGCGGTGTGCCAGATGTCCATCGACCGGAAGTGACTGCGGTCCGGCTTCGGGTAGCCGACCCCGCGCACGATCGCCAGCCCGCCGTCGGACCAGCGCCGGTGCAGGCCGGCCAGTGCCGGGTTGAGGCCGAAGCCGTCGTCCAACCGCAGCACCTCGGAGTCCGGGTACGCCAGCTCGGGACGGGCCGCGCGGTAGGCCGGATCGGCGTACGGGATGACCGTGTTGAGCCCGTCGTTGCCGCCGTAAAGGGTCACCAGCACCAGCGTGCGAGCCTGTGGATCACGGTCGCCGCTGGTGTCCAGCAGGTCCCGCAGGCGGTACGCGCCGGCGCCGGCGGCCAGCGCGCCCGCGCCGACCACCCCGCTGGTCAGCAGGAACCTGCGTCGAGTCTGGGTGTCCATGTCGACTCCTCCGCTCAGCTGACTGTGTATTCGGGGCTGACCAGGCCGGCGGCCAGCAGCTTGCGGGGCTCGCCGGCCAGCGGGGTGAGGGCGGCGCGGGTACGTGCGCTCCAGCCGTCCACCACCAGCAGTCGCGCCAGCGCGTCCGGTCGGCCGGCGGTGGGCGCGGCGGTCAGCCGGGTCAGCACCGCCGGGTTCACCGCGGCGGCGAGCGCCCCGGCCGTCCGCAGCCGCGCCTGCAACGACGAGGTGGTCAGCCAGGCGGCTCCGGCCGGCCAGCCGCCGACGCTCGGTGGTCGCAGCGGCACCTGGTCCAGCGCGTTCAGGCCGGCCAGCAGTTGTTTGTGTTGCTGCTCGGGGAGGGCGGAGGGTCGGATGCCGAGCTGTCGCAGCGCGCCGACCAGCCACTCCACCGGCTGTTTGACAAGCGTGCCCCGGGTCTGGGCGAAGGCCGGCGCCGAGAAGATCGCCCGCAGGGTCGCGACGGTGTCCCCTCCGGGCAGTCCCTCCGGCGCCGGGACGTCGGTGCCGGCGTAACGGAACCAGAGCCGCCCGGCCACGAACGTCGCCGCCGCGGGTTGGGCGGCCAGCAGCCCGGCGTACGCCTCGGCGTCGAACCGGCCGTTCTGCCCGAGGATCGTCTTCTCGCCGGGGTCGTGCCGTTTGGCCTCGAAGCGGGCCACCCCGGTACGCCTGTCGACCACCCAGCCGGTCAGGGCGCGCGCGCCGGCCTTCACGTCGGCCTCGGAGTAGGCGCCGATGCCGAGGGTGAACAACTCCATCAGCTCGCGGGCCAGGTTCTCGTTCGGCGCCTTGCGGGTGTTCTTCTGCCCGTCCAGCCAGATGATCAGGGCGGGGTCGCGCACCATCGCGGCGACGAGTGGGGCGAGTGGCCCGCGTCCGTGCCGGCGCAGCGTGTCCAGTTGGCCCTGCATCACACGTGCCGACTTGACCTTCTGCGCGCTCGTCGCCCAGTGCCCGTGCCAGAAGAAGAGCAGCTTCTCGGTCAGCCCGTCCTCGGCGGCCACCATCCGGTCCAGCCACCAGCCGGTGACCTGCTGGAGCTGCTTGCGCCGCTCCGCGTTGGCCTGCTGCCGCTGCTCGCGGGTGGAGTCCTTGGTCAGCTGGGCGTACGGATCCGGGGCCAGCGCCGGCGGCGGGGTGGCCGCCGCGCCACGGTCGGCCCGGGTGGGGGTGAGCAGGTTGTCCAGGGTGGCCGCCGGTCCGGCGCGCTCGGCGGCGTCCACCTCGTCTGCGGTCGGCCCGAAGGTGGCCCGGCGCAGCAGGTGCGCCACCGCTTCACGATCGCTCATGGACGCCGACGCTAGGCGTCAGGTGTTCGAGGACGGTAAGGGTGGCGTGCGAATTGCGTTCAGCGTCCCTCGAAGACCGGTTTCTGCTTGCCGACGAAGGCGAACGTGGCCGCCCGGTGGTCGGCGGTGGCGCCGCAGATCGACTGGGCCTGCGCCTCGGCCGCGAGGGCGTCGGCGAGGGTGCCGGCGTCGGCGATGGAGAGCTGCCGCTTGATCGCCCCGTAGGCGACCGTCGGACCGGCGGCGAGGCGCGCGGCCAGCTCCTGTGCGGTCGGCAACACCAGCTCGTCGTCCTCCACCAGGCGGTTGAGCAGGCCGATCCGGCAGGCCTCCTCGGCGCGTACGGGCTCGGCCAGCATCAGCAGCTCCACCGCCTTGGCGTGGCCGACCAGCCGGGGCAGGGTCCAGGAGGCGCCGGTGTCGGCGGCGAGGCCGACCTTGGCGAAGGCCATCAGGAAGCTGGTGGTCGGGCCACCGATGCGGATGTCGGCGAGGAAGGCGAGCGACGCGCCCGCGCCGGCGGCCATGCCACGGACCGCGGCGACCACCGGCTTGGGCAGGTTGGCGAGCCGGGCGGCGATCGGGTTGTAGTGGGTCCGCACGGTGCCCAGGGGGTCACTCGCGGAGTTTTCCAGGGTCGACACGTGCTCGCGCAGGTCCTGTCCGGCGCTGAACGATCCGCCCGCCCCGGCCAGCACGACAGCCCGGCAGGACCTGTCGGTCTCCAACTCCGCCAGGGCGTCCCGCAGGGCCTCCTTCAGCGCCACGTCGAGCGCGTTCATCGCGTTCGCCCGGTTCAGCGTGAGGGTGACGACGGCGTCGGTCCGGTCGACCAGCAGCGGCTCGGTCACGTGTCTAACGACCCTTCTGTCGGACGAGGCGGTTGCCGGCGTCGAGGCACTGTTCGACGTACCGGTCCGCGGCCGGACGCAGGCGGGCCGCGTGCCGGTCGAAGAAGCTGGCCGCGGCGGTGCCGGGCCAGCGTTCGGGCAGCAGCGCCGGGGGTAGCTGCGGGTCCCGGAAGAGGAACGTACGCCACGCGTGCACCAGCCGGAACCGGGTCGCGTACGCCTCCTCGTCGCTGCTGCGCACGGTGACGGCGGAGAGCAGTGGGCGCTGGTCCGCGACGAACTGCTCGTAGGCGCGGCCGATCTCGGTCAGGTTCCAGGCTCGCCGGACCACGCCCATCGCGCCGGGGGTGCCGGCGAAGTGCGACGCGGTGAACCGCTCGAACCGGATGCCGGCCTCGGCGAGGATCAGGTCGACGTCATCGGCGGGACGGGTGGCGACCCAGGTCTGCTCGTCGAGCGTGCCGTAGCCGAGGAAGCTCAGGTTCGAGGCGAGCCGCTGCCGGTCCCGTCGGGAGCCCGGGGCCTCCAACACCAGCAGATCGAACCGGCCGTCCCAGGTGACCCGGCCGGTCCGGTAGATCCGGGACGCCGCCTCGTCGAGTCGCCGGGCGGCTTTCGGTGTGATCGAATATCCCGGCCCGGAGATCAACCGGAGCGGTTCGAGCCAGCCCTGTCGCACCATCCGGGACACGGCGGTGCGAACTGCTGGCGGTGCGATTCCCAGCGGCGCCAGCAGCTTGACCAGGGCAGCAACCGGTGCGCGGCCACCCCTCGGCCGGAGGTGGTCGCCGTACAGGTCGAAGAGTGCCGACCGTGCCTGCATGACCGCACATTGTGACAGGCCTTCTCAAGATAAGCTAGATGCTGTTACATCAATGCTGCTCCGGTTTGGGTCCGGCGGTGTTCATCAGGGAAAATCGTCAGTCGACACCCCCGCGACCGTTGCGGGTGGTCGTGACGAAGTGGCTGTGGGGCAACCCACCGACCCTGGTGTAGGTCTGAGGGGAGACAACATGGCGGCGATGAAGCCGCGGACGGGCGACGGTCCGCTGGAAGTCACCAAGGAGGGGCGGGGCATCGTCATGCGGGTCCCGCTGGAGGGCGGTGGCCGGCTCGTCGTCGAGATGACTCCCGACGAGGCCAACGCGCTCGGTGACGCGTTGAAGGCGGCGGCCGGCTGAGTAAGGAGTGGTCCGGGCGGCTTCCGCCGCCCGGAGCGTTCTGCGGCCCTGAGCCACCGGTGGTACCGGTGGCTCAGGGTCTTCATCACTGCGGGCAGGCGGCCTGAGTTCCGCTCCGCGACACTTTCCTGGAGGTACGGTTCCGCGTGCTCGCCATCCGTCTGATCGCCGAGCCCGACCGGCTCGACGTCCTCGTCCTGCCTGTCCGTCCCGCCGGTCCGGCAGCCGGAGATGACGCCCCGGCCGAGCCCGTGTCGACCGCCGCGGCCCCGCCGGACGAGACGGCCGACGAGGCGGCCGCGCTGGTGTCGGCGGCGCGACTGAACGGCCGAGCAGGCGAGATCCACACCCAGCTGCGCCCCGGGCGTACCCCCGGCCGGCTCCTGCTGCTCGGCATCGGCGACGGCGGCGAGGCGGCCTGGCGGACGGCCGGAGCAGCCCTGGCCCGCTCCGCCGCGAATGAGACGCATATCACCGTCGCATTGCCGACCGACCTGACCCCGGCCGCGGTGCGCGGGTTGACCGAGGGGCTGCTGCTCGCTCCGTACCGGTACCGGCTGACCGAGGCCGGCGACACGCCGACGCTCGACGGCGTCGACCTGCTGCTCGCCGACCCGGCCACGTTCGAGGCCACGGTCGCCACGGCCCGCACCACGGCGGCGATGACCCACCTCGCCCGTGACCTGACCAACACCCCGTCCTCGGTGAAGACCCCGCAGTGGTTCGCCGACCAGGTGGCGTCCGCCGCGGCCGACCTGCCGGACCTGCGACTGCGGGTCCGCGGCCCGGCCGAGTTGGCCGCCGAGGGCTTCGGCGGGATCCTCGCCGTGGGCGCTGGCTCGGCCAGTGGCCCCCGGCTGGTCGAGCTGGACTGGCACCCCGCCGACGCGCGTACCCACGTGGTGCTGGTCGGCAAGGGCATCACCTTCGACACCGGCGGCATCTCGATCAAGCCGGTGCCGGCGATGAAGCTGATGCGCAAGGACATGGCCGGCGCGGCCGCGGTCGTCGCCGCCACCCTCGGCGCCGCCGCCCTGCGGCTCCCGGTCCGGATCACCACGCTCGCCCCGCTCGCCGAGAACATGGTCAGCGGCTCGGCGTTCCGCCCCGGCGACGTCATCCGGCACTACGGCGGAACGACGAGCGAGACGACCAACTCCGACGCCGAGGGCCGGCTGGTCCTCGCCGACGCCCTGGCGTACGCGGTGCAGCAGCTCAAACCGGACCTGCTGCTCGACCTCGCCACCCTCACCGGCGCCAACGCCGTGGCGCTGGGCAAGCGCACCGCCGCCCTGTACAGCGAGAACGACCAACTGGCCGCAGACGTGCTGGCCGCGACCGAGGCGGCCGGCGAGTCGGCCTGGCGGATGCCACTGCACAACGACTACGCGGAATACCTGGGCAGCGACATCGCCGATCTCTACAGCGCGCCGGCACAGGGCGCCGGCTCGGTGCTGGCCGCGCTCTACCTGCGCGAGTTCACCGGCGAACTACGGGACCGCTGGCTGCACCTGGACATGTCGGCCCCGTCCTGGGCGGACGGCGACCAGGACGAGGTCAGCCGCGGCGCCACCGGCTGGGGCGTGCGCTGGCTGCTGCGCTGGCTGGCCAGCGTCGACTAGCCCAGGTCAGCACTTCACCGCGGCGAGCACCCCGTGCCCGACCGGAAGCAGCGCGGGGATCCAGTGCTCCGACTCCCGGACCGCTTTGATCGTCTCGCGGACCGTCACCGTCTCCGCGTCCCGGGCGGCCGGGTCGCCGATCCGGCCGCCGGCCAACACGCCGTTGAGCGCGAGCACACCGCCCGGGCGCAACAGCCGCAGTGCGGCTTCCACGCAGGCATGGAAGCCGGTCGCCTCCGCGTCCACGAAGACCAGGTCGTACGCGCCGTCGGCGAGCCGGGGCAGCACGTCGAGCGCGCGCCCGGTGATGATCCGCGTACGGCCGGCCGCGAAGCCCGCCTCGGCGAAGATCCGCCGGGCGATCCGCTGATGCTCCACCTCCACGTCGATTGTGGTGAGCACACCGTCGGCGCGCATGCCGCGCAGCAACCACACCCCGCTCACTCCGGTGCCGGTGCCGATCTCCACCACCGCACGGGCGTTGCCGGCGGCGGCCAGCAGCCGCAACGCCGCTCCCGCGCCGGGGGTGACCGCGTCGAGGCCCACCTCCAGGGCCAGGCTACGGGCGGTGCGCAGGACGAGATCCTCGGTGACGTACGACTCGGCGAACTGCTGAGCCTGTGCCGTCGAACTGCCGGTACCGGCGACCGTGGCGATGGGGCACCTCCGGGGGCGGTGCGTGGTGCGGGGGCGGGTGGGCACTGTGAGCGTAGAGGCGACCGCCAGGGGGCGCAGCCGGGCCTCCGCCGGAAGCGATCACCGGGGCAACCGCTGACTCCACCGCGCGCATCCGTGCAATCCTGGAAGCGGTATCCCGTCAGCCGCGACCGAACCGGCCCGTGGCCGGGCGACGCGGCGCGGGATCCGGGGACGGACTGGGAGGCACCGACGTGACCGACGGTTGGGACTGGCGCCGGGGCGGTGAGACTCCGGCTCCGGCGCGACCGCCCGGGGCAGAGGTCCCGCCGGTGGGATCGCCAACCATGCCGGGAGCCGGCAACTCGCCTGCTGTGGTGCCGCCGGGCGGTACGCCCGCTGTGGTGCCGCTGGGTGGCGTACCGCCCGCCGGTTATCCGCAGGCGCCGCCCGTGGCGGGTGTGCCGCTGCGGCCGTCGCCGAGTTGGCCGGCACCGGTAGCGGGTGGGCCCGGCACCGCCGGAGCGTCGCCCTGGTGGTCGGATGCGCTCGCCGATCCCTGGCGGGACCCGGCTGCGCCGACCGCGGTGGTGGTGCCGGGGGTCGTGGCGGCCGGTTCCGAGCCCGAGCCGGTCACCGATCCGGACGCGCCGGGTCGGCCGACGCTTCGCCAACTGTTGCTCATTCCCGTACTCACCGCGCTGCTGGCCGGCACCCTCGGTGGGGCGATGGGGTACGCGTTCGCGGTCCGCGGCGGGGCTGGTGGGGTGGTGCTCGGCGGTGCGCCAGCGGAGGCGCCTGCGCTGGCCCAGCGCAAACCGGAGTCGCTGGCCGGGGTCGCCGAACGTGTCCTGCCCAGCGTGGTCACCGTCCGGGTGAGCAGCCTCGGCGGGACCAGCGAGGGCTCCGGCTTCGTCGCCACCGCCGACGGCCATGTGATCACCAACGACCACGTGGTGGCCGGCGGCGCCGGCAAGGCCTCGGTGGTCTTCAACGACGGCAGCACCGCGCCGGCGACAATCGTCGGTCAGGATCCGGAGTCGGACATCGCGGTGATCAAGGTGAGTCGTAGCGGGCTGCGGCCTGTGGAGTTCGGCGATTCCGACGCCCTGGCCGTCGGTGACCCGGTGCTCGCCATCGGCTCGCCGCTGTCGCTGGCCAACACGGTCACCGCCGGCATCGTGAGTGCCCTGGACCGGACGATGCAGGCCGGTGAGCCGGGTGGACCGATCCGCTACTACGCGGCCATCCAGACCGACGCGGCCGTCAACCACGGCAACTCGGGCGGGCCGTTGGTCGACGGCGACGGACGGGTGGTCGGCGTGAACTCGACGATCAAGTCACTTGTCGCCGAGGGGCAGGAGGCGGGCAACATCGGGCTCGCCTTCGCCATCCCGATAAACCAGGCCAAACGGGTGACCCAGGACATCATCGGCACCGGCAAGGCCCGGCGTACGGTGATCGGCGCCCGGGCGGACGGCCCGGCGGGTGTCGTCGGCGGTGGCCTGCGGCTGGCGGAGGTGGAGCCATCCGGCCCGGCGGACAGCGCCGGGTTGAAGGTCGGTGACGTCATCCTCAAGATCAATGGGCGGCCGATGACCGAGCCGACAGACCTGACCGCGCTGGTCCGCAAGTTCGCGCCCGGCTCGGTGGTATCTGTCGAGTTTCGACGGGGCTCCACCCGGCAGAACACCTCGGTAACTCTCGCGGCGGACGCGAAGTGAACATCGCTCACCCCTTGCCCGGACGCCGTCCGACGTGCGTAGTCTTGCTGCTGACGCGGAGAGGAGGCCTGCGGGATGCTCGACAACCTGAACTGGTGGGAGATCGGTGCGCTGCTGCTCCTGGCGCTGTTGATCTTCGGTGACAAGCTGCCGACAGTCATCAACGACGGCCTGCGGCTGGTGCGCAACCTGCGCAACATGGCCCGTAACGCCACCGGTGACCTCAGTCGTGAGCTGGGCACCGACATCCAGCTGGAAGACCTGCACCCGAAGGCCTTCATCCGCAAGCACCTCCTCAGCGAGGAGGACGAGGCGGCGATCCGCAAGCCGCTGCAGGGCGTCTACGACAACCTGCGTGCGGACGTCGGCGGCGTGCACGACGAGCTGAAGGACGTGGCCAACGCCGCGGACCTGCGGTCGAACGGAACCCGGTCCGGCACCGCCCCCAGCAGTACGGCCACCAGTAGCACGGCCCCCAGCAGTACGGCCACCAGCAGCACCGCCGCCCCGGCGCCCCGCCCCAGCTACGACGACGCCACCTGACCAACCCGCCACCGGCTTGGTCCGCGCTCGCCTGGCTTGGTCCGCGCTCGCCTGGCTTGGTCCGCGCTCGCCGGGCTTGGTCCGCGCTCGCCGGGTCCTCGCTCGGCCCGGCACCTTCCTTGATCGACTCGGTTTCCAGGGAGTCGGCCTTTCAACCGGCCCAGGATGCCCCGACTTCCGGGAACCCGAGTTGACCACGCGGCTGCGCCGCTACGCGGCTGCGCCGCTACGCGGCTGCGCCGCTACGCGGCTGCGCCGCTACGCCGGCCCCGTCGGCTGTGCCGGCCGCGGCCACCCACCGACACGACTCAGCCCGTCGGCCAGC
This sequence comes from Micromonospora sp. DT228, assembly GCF_049841595.1. Taxonomy (NCBI): domain Bacteria; kingdom Bacillati; phylum Actinomycetota; class Actinomycetes; order Micromonosporales; family Micromonosporaceae; genus Micromonospora; species Micromonospora sp. DT228. The sequence goes on along the minus strand of NZ_JBNCKO010000001.1, from coordinate 682,878 downwards.
AGCGGCCGACGGGCTGACGGTGCTCGGGTGGTCAGCGGCCGGCGGGCTTGAGGCCGAGCGGCTTGCCGAGCAGCGACTCGCGGCGCAGCGCGAGCCGGTCGGCGACCGCGCCGAGGGCCTGCGCGGCCGGGGACTCCGGCTCGGCCAGCACGATCGGGTTGCCCGCGTCGCCGGCCTCGCGGACCCGGGTGTCCAGCGGGATCTGACCGAGCAGCGGCACCTGAGCGCCGATGGTCCGGCTCAGCGACTCGGCGACGGCCGTGCCACCGCCGGCACCGAAGATCTCCATCCGGGAGCCGTCCGGAAGCTCCAGCCAGGACATGTTCTCGATGACGCCCACCACCCGCTGGTGGGTCTGCAGGGCGATCGCGCCGGCCCGCTCGGCCACCTCGGCGGCGGCGGTCTGCGGGGTGGTGACGATCAGGATCTCCGAGTTGGGGAGCAGCTGGGCCAGCGAGATGGCCACGTCGCCCGTGCCCGGCGGCAGGTCGAGCAGGAGCACGTCCAGGTCGCCCCAGTAGACGTCGGCCAGGAACTGCTGCAACGCCCGGTGCAGCATCGGGCCGCGCCACACCACGGCGGCGTTGCCGGAGGTGAACATGCCGATGGAGATCACCTTCACGCCGTGCGACTGCGGCGGCATGATCATGTCCTCGACGCGGGTGGGCCGGGCCTCCGTGCCGAGCATCCGGGGCACCGAGTGGCCGTAGATGTCCGCGTCGACCACGCCGACGGCGAGCCCGCGCGCGGCGAGCGCCGCCGCCAGGTTGACCGTGACGCTGGACTTGCCGACGCCACCCTTGCCGCTGGCCACCGCGTAGACCCGGGTGCGCGAGCCGGGTTGTGCGAACGGGATGACCGGCTCCTCGGTGGCGCCCCCGCCGCGCAGCTGCGACTGCAACGACTGCCGCTGCTCGGGGGTCATCACCCCGAAATCGATCTCCACGCCGGTCACGCCGGGCACCGCGGCGACCGCGGTGGTGATGTCCGTACGCAGCTTGTCCTTGAGCGGGCAGCCGGCGACGGTGAGCAGCAGCTCGACACGGACGACGCCGCTGGCAGCGATCGTGGCGGAGCGGACCATGCCCAACTCGGTGATGGGCCGGCGGATCTCCGGGTCGTTGACGGTGGCCAGGGCGGCCTGGATCGCGTCCTCGACGGTGCTCACGGGTGCTGACATGCCCGCAATGCTACGTCGCGGGGCATCCGCTGCCGCTGCTGCCCGGGGCGGTGTGAGCCAATCGATGACTCACGGATCAGCTGTCCGGCAGGCGCGGCCCGGTGCCGTCCGGCCGGGCGTCCCGCACGAAGTCGCCGTCCAGGTCGTCACGTGGTTCGTCCAGGCCGACACCGTCGGTCGGCCGGTGGCTCCGCTTCTCCTGCCGGCTGTCCCGGTCCTGCTGGCGGCGTTCCAGGCGTTGCCGGCGCTGCCCCGCCTCGTCCAGCTCCTCGGCCAGCCGGGTCAGCTCGGAGCGGAGGAAGTCGCGGGTCGCCACCTCACCCAGCGCGATCCGCAGTGCCGCGATCTCCCGGGCCAGGTACTCGGTGTCCGCCTTCTGCGCGGTGGCGCGCCGCCGGTCCTCCTCCAGGGCCACCCGGTCCCGGTCGGCCTGCCGGTTCTGGGCCAACAGGATCAGCGGTGCCGCGTAGCTGGCCTGCAACGACAACACCAGGGTCAAGAACGTGAAGGTGTACGGGTCGAAGCGCAGGTCCGCCGGGGCCAACGTGTTCCAGACGAACCAGATCGCGATCACCACCGTCATGACGACGATGAAGTTCGCGGTGCCCATGCCCCGGGCGATGCCCTCCGACCACCTGCCGAACGCCTCCGCGTCGAACCGGGGCAGCTTGATGCCCCGGGGCTCGCGCGGTTGGTCGAGCCGAACGTTGCGCCGCCGCTCAGCCATCCGCGCCGTCCAGCGTGGCGTCGGTGGTGCCCGGGGCGACCAGGGCGTCGCGGTCCCGCCAGTCCCGGGGCAGCGAGTGGTCCAGCACGTCGTCCACCGTCACGGCGCCGACCAGCCGGTTGCTCCGGTCGATCACCGGCATGGCGACCAGGTCGTAGGTGGCCATCCGACGGGTGATCTCCGGCAGCGGGGTGGTCGGGCGCAGTGGGTCGATGTCGTTGACCACCACCTTGCCCAGCAGGTCGGCCGGCGGTTCGCGGAGCAGCGCCTGGAAGTGCACCATGCCCAGGTAGCGGCCGGTCGGGGTGTTCTGTGGCGCCCGGGTCACGAAGACCTGCGCGGCGACGGCGGGGGAGAGCTGCGGCTCCCGGATCCGGGCCAGCGCCTCGGCGACTGTGGCGTCCGGCGGGAGGATGACCGGCTCCGAGGTCATCACACTGCCCGCCGTTCCGGGCGTGTACTTCAGGAGCTGACGCACCGGGTCGGCCTCGTCCGGCTCCATCAGGTCCAGCAGCACGTCCTGCTCCGGTGGGGGCAGCTCGTTGAGTAGGTCCGCCGCGTCGTCCGGGTCCATCTCCTCCAGCACGTCCGCGGCCCGTTCCCGGTCCAGTGCGGCGAGGATCTCCACCTGGTCGTGCTCCGGCAGCTCGCTGAGCACGTCGGCCAGCCGCTCGTCGTCAAGCGCGGCAGCGACCTCGTTACGCCGTGCGTCGGGCAGGTCCTGAAGCGCGTTGGCCAGGTCGGCGGGGCGCATGTCCTCCAGGACGGCGAGCAGGTTCGCCGTACCCCGGTTGTCGGCGATGCCACTGAGCCCGCGCACCCGGTCCCACTCGACCTGGTGCAGGTGGCCGCGGCGGCTGAGCCGACCGGTCTGCTCGCGTACGGCGACACGGGTCAGCGTCCACTCGCCACCCCTGGTGCACTCCATCGCGACGTCCACGACCGCGCCGGGCTGGCCGCCCGGGTCGAGTTGCACCCGACGGTCGAGCAGTTCCTGGAGGACCAGCAGCTCGTTCGGGCGCTTCTCGAACCGGCGCAGGTTGAGGGTGCCGGAGCCGAGCACGACCGCGTCCGCGTCGATGGAGGTGATCCTGTTGATGGACAGGAAGATCCGGCGACGCATCGGCATCTCGGCGACGAGACCCACCACTTCCGGAGGACGCTTGGTCGCCCGGAGCCGGGCCACGGCGTCGCGAACCCGCCCCACCTGATCGCCGTTCGGGTCGAAGACGGCGACTCCGGCGAGACGGGCGATGTAGACCCGGGTCGGCGTGCTCACGGGCACCAGCCTAAGCGCCTAGTGTTTATCAACATGTCGACCTTGGCCTACGAGATCGTGGACGTCTTCACCGACCGCCCCTTCGCCGGCAACCCGCTGGCCGTGGTGTTCGGCGCGGAAGCGCTGGCCACCGAGCAGATGCAGGCGCTCGCGCTGGAGTTCAACCTCTCCGAGACCGTGTTCGTGCTGCCTCCCACCCAGGTCGGCGCCACCTACCGGGCCAGGATCTTCACGCCGGTCGAGGAGTTGCCGTTCGCCGGGCACCCGAGCGTCGGCGCGGCGGTCACCGCGAGCCGGCGGGGCATGTTCGGTGTGGGGCAGGTCACCCAGGAGTGTCACGCCGGGGTGCTGCCGATCGAGGTGACCGCGACCGGGGCGACGCTTACCGGTGGCAGCCCGACCCTCGGCCCGGAGTTGGACCCGGAGCCGTTGCTGGAGATCGCCGGGTTGACCGCGGACGACCACGCCGGGCCTGCCCCGCGCGTCGCGGGCTGCGGGCTGGAGTTCCCGTACCTGCCGGTGCGTCCGGAGTCGGTGGCCCGCGCCCGGGTGGACGCGGCGGCGGCGCAGCGGTATGGGGTGTCGCACGTGAGCGTCTTCTCCTGGGACGCCGCCGCGCAAACCGCGCACGCCCGGGTGTTCGTGCCGGGGATGGGTGTCCCGGAGGACCCGGCGACCGGCTCGGCGGCGCTCGGCCTCGGTGTCTGGCTGGTGGCGACCGGGCTGCTGCCCGGCGTGGGGTTGTCGGAGTACGCGGTGCGTCAGGGTGTGGAGATGCACCGCCCGTCCGCGCTGGCCTGCACGGTCACCGCGGTGAACGGGGTGGCGGTCGGGGCGACGGTCGCCGGTCAGGTGATGCCGGTGGCCCGGGGCGAGATCGCCGTCCCGCCCTTCGTGGGTTGAGCGGAGGTGCCGATGGGGGAGGATGCGGGTGTGACGGACGAGGACGCCCCCGGGGGCAGCACACCGCTTGTCGACGAGGCGATGAAGAAGGCCGCCGTGTGCTGGGTCAGCGTGTCCGGCGGGCCGGCGCTCGCGCTCTGGTGCGCCCCGTTGGAGGGCGCGTTGCTTGTGGTGTCCGGGCCGGGTGAGCAGGCCGCGCCGGGTCTGGCCGACGCGACCGAGGCGCAGGTCACCCTGCGCGGCGATCACGGTGGTCGGATCGTCACCTGGCCGGCCCGGGTGAGCCGGGTGCGGCCGGGCACCGAGGCGTGGGACACCGCCGCGCCGCTGGTGGCGGCGAAGCGCCTCAACGCGCCGGGTCCGACCGCCGACCTGGTGGCCCGCTGGGCGAGCGAGGGGTGCGCGGTGAACCGACTCACCCCGGCCGGTACGCCGCTGGCCGGCACGGACCTGCCCGCCGACGCGCAGACCGAGCCACCCCGGGCCACCCCGGCGGTCCGGGCCACCCGCAAACCGTTCCGCCTGCACCGGGTCCGCCGCCGCTGACGGCGACCGCCCGCGAGAGGGCCGCTCGTCGCTGCTGGGGTCAGCCGGCCGGGACCACGTCGACGTAGCCGTCGACAAGTGTGAGCACCTCACCCAGTGCGGCGAGCGTGGGGCCTCGCCAGTCCAGGTCGGCGTTGAACACCAGGTGTGTGGCCAGGTCCGGCGCGGCGAGTCGGACGGCGGTCATCCCGGCCCGCTCGGCGCCGGTCAGTTCCTGGCTGCCGCCGTCACCGACATAGAGGCAGTCGGCGGGCACGAGCCCGAGCCGCTGGCAGGCGGTCAGGTAGAGCACCGGATCCGGCTTGCAGTGCCCCACCTGCACCGAGAAGACCCGCACGTCGAGCAGCGGGGCGACGGCGAGTTGGGGCAGGAAGGCCGGCAACTCGTGCGTACAGTCGCTGATCACGCCGGTCCGCAGGCCGCGTTGGCGCAGGGCCGCCAGGACGGGCACGGCCTCGGCCCGCAGCCAGGTGTCGGCGCGTACCGCCCGGTGCCGGGACGCCACGGCGGCCCGCACCGCGTGGTCGCTGGGGTGTACGCCGGCCTGGGCGCACACCCAACGCAGGGTCGCCTCCGCGTTGCCGAGTCGGCCGGTGGCCCGCTCGTAGTAGGTGCGGTCCAGCACCTCGGTAAGGGTGTCGGTGTGGCACCCGAGCAACTCGGCGGTGCCGACATGCGCGACACCACGCTGCACCGGACGGGTCAGGGTGCCGAAGAAGTCGAACAACACCGCCTGGTAGCTGGGCATGGGGACGCCTCCGGGCGGTCGGGGGTCGCCGGCGGGACCCGCGTGATCGTAACGGAGCGATGACGGTCCGTGTTGTCCGTCATACGTGTGAGGATTACGTCCCGTGTCCCCACCTCCACACCGTCCGTCCCCGGACCTGCTGACCACCGGCGCGGTCGGCCTGGCCGTGGTCGCCGTGTCGTCGTCCGCGCCGCTGATCGCGTACGCGGCCGCTCCCGCGCTCGCCATCGCGTTCTGGCGCAACCTGCTCGCGGTGGCCGTGCTGAGCCCTTTCTCGCTGGCCCGGCGCCGCGCCGAGTTCCGCAGGCTGACCGTGGGGGCGGGGCGACGCGAGGGCCTGTTCTGCGTCCTGGCCGGGGTCGCCCTCGCCGGGCACTTCGCCACCTGGGTGCCGAGCGCCCAGCTCACCTCGGTCGCCACGTCCACGGCGCTGGTCGCCACGCAACCGGTCTGGCAGGGGCTGATCGCCCGCGTCCAGGGGCGTCGGTTGCCCCGGGTCGTGTGGATCGGCATCGCGGTGGCGGTCGGCGGCGCGGCGATCACCACCGGGACGGACGTGGGCGTCTCCGGCACGGCCGTCCTCGGTGACGTGCTGGCGCTGACCGGGGGCGTGTTCGCGGCCGGCTACACCGCCTTCGGCGAGCGGGCCCGTGCCAGCATCAGCACCACCACCTACACCACCATCTGCTACGGGATCTGCGCGCTGATCCTGCTGCTTGTGTGCCTGGTCGGCGGCGTACGACTGACCGGGTTCGACGGGCGAACCTGGCTGGCCATCCTGGCCCTGGTGGCCGGCGCCCAGTTGCTCGGGCACTCGATGTTCAACTACGCCCTGCGCAAGATCTCGGCGACCACTGTGAGCGTGCTGATCCTGCTGGAAGCCCCCGGCGCGGCCCTGCTCGGCTGGGCCTGGCTGGGTCAGCTACCCCGCCCGTACGCGCTGGTCGGGATGGCGCTGCTGCTGGTCGGTGTGGCGGTGGTGGTGCTCGGCGGTGGTCGGGCCGCTCGCCGGGTCGCGCCGACCGCGCTGCCGACCGACCCGACCCCGCTGCACGACTGACGGCCTCTACAGGTACGCGGCGAAGTGATCCGCGACCAGGTCGGTCAGCTGATCAGCGTCGAGGCCGCCGTCCACCTGGACAACCCGGACGCCCAGCCGCTCAGCCTGCGCCACCGAGTCCGCTGCCACCATTTCGTCCCTTGCCCACCTGTTACGGAGGGCCCGCTCGGGGTCACTGACCCCCGCTACGGCGACGCTGGCACGTGGCAGTCGGGCGATCTGCCGGGCGCGGAACTCGGCAGTGGGCACCAGCACCACCAGCTGCCGTACCGATTCGACGATCGGCGCCACCAACTCCGGTCGCAGCCCCCAGCCTTCGGCGACCACCCGGCGGGCGGGCACCAGTGCGCTGAGGTCGTCGAGCACCCACGCGAAGCGGCGGGGAAAACCTGCCAGTGTCTCGGCAGCCATTCGGGTTGGTTCGGTGCGGACCCAGGTCGTTTCCGGATCCGGGCCGGCCGGCGGCTCGCCGCGCCGGACCCGGTCGGCGATGCGCCGGTCGTCGTGCCCCCGGGCGTCGTGCCGATCGTAGAGGTACGCGGTCAGACCGAACCGTAGGGCCAGGTTGACGGCGACTGTCGACTTGCCGGCCCATTGCCCACCGCCGATCCAGAGGGCCTGGCGCGCGGTGGCGGTCGCATCGAAATCCATGCCTCGATGTTCGTCGTCGACCGCTGCAAGATCAAGTCTTGTTCTCACCCCCCACGCATGCTGAAGTGAGGAAAGGCGCAGGTCCGCACCTTCGAGGGCGCGTGTTGCTGAGGCAATCTTGGACACTTCCCGTTAGCTGGGCGGAAAGTGTCCAAGATTGCCGGAAAATCGGTGGCTCGTCTCGGTCGAGGCTCTGGCGCCGAACGCCGGGGCGACCGCCGCCGCCGAAGGTCAGACCTCGTGCACCTCGATGACCCGGGTGGCCGGGGCGGTGTCGCCGAGGGCGGCGCGCAGCGCGGCCCGGTCCGGGTCGGCGAGGAGGGACTCGTAGCCGGCCCGATCCTCGAAGGTGATCACGTGCACCTCGGTCTGCCCGTCGGTGCCGCGCAACCGGCGTTCCAGGCGGCCGCCGTGCCGCCCGAGCAGGGCCAACACGGCGTTCTCGTACCGCCGCCCGGCGTCCTCGCCCCCGACGGGAAACTCGACGAGCGCGACGAGTGTCAGCATGCCGGCCACGTTAGTCGAGACCGACGGCCTTGGCGCTCGCCTCCCACAGCCTGGCGGCCTTTTGTGGATCAGCTGCTTTCCGGTACGGGCGACGCACCCGGCGGTCGATGTAGTAGGCCCCGTCCACCAGCCGGGCACGGTCCTGGTTGGCCAACCACAGAAGGGTTTCGGCGGCCTTCTCCGGGCTGCGGAACGGCATGACCCGCATGCCGAACGCCACGATCCTGCTGTCGTTCGCGAACCGGGTGCGGACCACCCCCGGGTGGAAGCTGTACGCGGGAATGGCCGGCCAGCGCCGCGCCGCCTCGGCGGTGAACAGGATGTTCGCCTGCTTGCTGGTGCCGTACGCGCCCAGCGGGCGGTAACCGCGCAGCGGGGCGTTCAGGTCGCCCGGGTCGAGGCTGCCGAAGCGGTGTGCGCCGGAGGCGGTCACCACGATCCGGCCCAGCCGGTCGGCGAGCAGATTGGTGAGCAGGAACGGGGCCAGGTGGTTGGCCTGGATCGACATCTCGAAGCCGTCGACGGTGCTCAGTGGTTGCAACGCGATCGCGCCGGCGTTGTTGGCGAGCACGTCGATCCGGTCGTACGCGGCCCGGAGTTGCTCGGCCAGTCGGCGCACGTCGTCGAGGCTGGCGAAGTCGGCCCGGAACAGCTCCGGACGCGCGCCCGAGGTCTCCCGTACCCGCTCGGCGGCGGCCTGTAGGCGGGCCGGGTCCCGCCCGACCAGCACCACCTGGTCACCGCGGCAGGCCAGGTGCACGGCGGCGGCCAGGCCGATGCCGGAACTGGCCCCGGTCACCACCACCAGTCGACGCCCAGTGAGATCTTCCACAGGTCCATTCACCCCGGTCATGGCGCGAGGTTACCGTGGCGTCACAACGCCCTTTGGGATCGTTAAGTTTTCCGCGGGTGGCGTCGGCAGGCCCGCCGGACGCTGGAAGGAGCGCATCCATGGCCGCAGTCGGTCGTCCCCGTAGGTCGTGCCTCGCCGTGCCGGGTTCGAGTGTCAAGATGCTCGGCAAGGCGCAGGGGCTGCCTGCCGACCAGGTCTTCCTGGACCTGGAGGACGCCGTCGCGCCACTGGCCAAGCCGGACGCGCGCAAGAACATCGTGGCCGCGCTCAACGAGGGCGACTGGGCCGGCAAGACCCGGGTCGTCCGGGTCAACGACCTGACCACCCCGTGGACCTACCGGGACGTCATCGAGGTCGTCGAGGGCGCCGGCGCGAACCTGGACTGCGTCATGCTGCCGAAGGTGCAGACCGCCGAGCAGGTGCACTGGCTGGACCTGCTGCTCACCCAGATCGAGAAGACGCTCGGCCTGGAGGTCGGCCGGATCGGCATCGAGGCGCAGATCGAGAACGCCGCCGGTCTGGTCAACGTGGACGCGATCGCCGCCGCCTCGCCGCGCGTGGAGACCATCATCTTCGGCCCGGCCGACTTCATGGCATCGATAAACATGCGGTCGATGGTGGTCGGCGGCCTGATCCCGGACTATCCGGGCGACCCGTACCACTACATCCTGATGCGGATCCTGATGGCCGCGCGGATGCACGACCTGCAGGCCATCGACGGCCCCTTCCTGCAGATCCGGGACGTCGACGGGTTCCGCGCGGTGGCCAAGCGCTCGGCCGCGCTGGGCTTCGACGGCAAGTGGGTGCTGCACCCGGGTCAGATCGACGCCGCGAACGAGGTCTACCAGCCGGCGCAGGCCGACTACGACCACGCCGAGCTGATCCTCGACGCGTACGAGCACTACACCTCGGAGGCCGGCGGCAAGCTGGGCGCGGTGATGCTCGGCGACGAGATGATCGACGAGGCCTCCCGCAAGATGGCGCTCGTGATCGCCGCCAAGGGCCGGGCCGCCGGGATGAGCCGTACCTCGTCGTTCACCCCACCGGCCGAGTGACACCTCGGGCCGGGACGACCGCCGCCGACTGTCGGTCCGGCCCGACAGTCGGCGGTGCGCCGACCCCGCCCGTCGGTCAGTAGCTGTTGGTGCTGCTGCTGTTGTCGCTGTTCGCGATCGCGAAGATGATCGCGCCCACGTAGAAGAGGATCAACAGCCCGAGCAGCCCGGTGAGGATCCAGCCGACGATGATGGCGGCCTTCGCCATCCCCGCGCCGCCCTCGCCGCTGAGCCGGATCTGTTTCTGCGCCACGTGCCCGAGGATCGCGCCGACCGGCGCGGTGATGCAGGACGCGATGCCGACGAGCGCGAGCACAAGCGCCGCGATCGCCATCCCGTTGGTCTTCTGTGGGTAGCCGTAGCCGGGGTACTGCGGTGGATAGCCGGGCGGCGGGTAGCCGGGCGGGGCGTAACCGGGCATCGGCTGGCCCTTCAGCGGTTGCCCCCCGGCGTACGGATCGACCGGCGCGTAGGGGTCGACCGGCGCGTACGGGTCGACCGGGCCGGGTTGGGCGGGCACCGGCTGACCGGCCACGAGGGTCGGATCCGGTGCGGGGCTCGACGGCTGGGCCGACCAGGTGGGGTCGGACCAGTTGCCGGGCGGAGGGGGGTTGGTCATGCGAGCTCTCTCCGTCAGGTCGGGATGCGCTGTCAGGGTAGCCAGCACAACCCAAACCCGACGCCCCCACTACCGGGTGCCGCGTTGCTCGGACCGGTCCTAACGGGCAGGATCCTGGCATGGCATTCGACGCGCGCGCCGCGGACCGTTCCGGCAGCCGACCCAGACGGGACGTCAGCCGCCCGGGTGGGGCCCGGCGTGCCCGCGCGGCCACGCCCGCGGGCAGCCCCGGCCCGGACGAGCCGGTCGCGCTCGCCGACCCGGTGACCATGCGCCTCGACGGGCGGGTCGCCCTGGTGACCGGGGCGGGCAGCCCGGACGGCATCGGGTACGCCACCGCCCGGCGGCTCGCCGACCTGGGCGCGCGCGTGGCCATCGTCTCCACCACCCGGCGCATCCACGAGCGGGCGACCGAGTTGGGGGTGACCGGCTTCGTCGCGGACCTCACCGACGAGTCCGAGGTCGGCGCGCTGGCCGACGCGGTCGCCGAGCAGTTGGGCGACGTCGAGGTGCTTGTCAACAACGCCGGCCTGGCCAGTCGAGCCAGCCAGGGCGTGCTGCGGCCGGTCGCGCAGCTGACCTACGACGAGTGGCGCGGCGAGATCGACCGCAACCTGTCCACCGCGTTCCTGTGCAGTCGGGCGTTCATCGGGGGGATGGCCGAGCGGGGCTGGGGCCGGATCGTCAACCTGTCGGCCACCGCCGGCCCGGTCAACGCCCTGCCCACCGAGGCCGCGTACGCCGCGGCGAAGGCCGGGGTCGTCGGGCTGACCCGGGCGCTGGCCATGGAGATGATCGCGGACGGGGTGACGGTCAACGCGGTGGCGCCCGGCACCATCTACACCGCGGCGTCCACGATGGCCGAGATCAAGCAGGGGCTGGGCACCCCGGTCGGTCGACCGGGCACTCCGGACGAGGTCGCCGCCGCGATCAGCTTCCTCTGCTCGCCGGCCGCCTCGTACATCACCGGTCAGATGCTCGTGGTGGACGGCGGCAACAGCGTCCGCGAGGCCCGATTCCGCTGACCGGCGCGGCGGGTCAGTAGCTCCCGCTGTCGCCGGTGTTGCCGAGGGCCACCAGGGCCAGCCAGCCACAGCAGGCCAGCACGGTGAGTCCGGTGAACACGTACCCGAGGATCAGCCCCCAGGTGGCGAGCTGGTCGCCTTCCTCGCCGCTGGTGCGGATCTGCCGCTTCGCCAGGTGGCCGAGCACGGCGCCGGCCGGTGGAAACACGAAGGCGAAGACCAGCGACAGGATCGCCAGCACGTTCGTGGCCCGGCCCGGTCCGGACGGCGGCGGGCCGTACTGGGCGTAGGGGCCCTGCGGGGGATACGCCGGCTGCTGCGTCCAGTGTCCCGACTGGTGCGGCCCCTGCTGCTGCCCGTACGGCGATGGTTCGTCCGCCGGTGGTCCGTACGGTGAACGGTCCGACGGCAGCTCGAACGCCGGCTGGTCGGGCTGGGGCGCGTACGGCGGCTGGCCGGCCGGCGGTGGCGCGTAGGGCGACTGGTCCCGGGGTGGCTCGTAGGGTGACGGCGGTTGCTCGTCTGCTGGTGGTCCCGACGGCGGCGGGTGGCTCACGCGCTTGTCCTCCTCCTGCCGGTGCCGGAAAAGTCCCTCTTGCCGGACGCTACCCGCAGCGGTGAACCTTTTCACAGCGGTTGTGTGGACTGGTCACCTTGGCCTCGTCGGCCCGGGAGGCCGATACTGACCCAGCGTTCAGTTACCCACGAGTAGTGCGCGGATCCCCGGAGGCTGAGATGGCCCGACTCGCCCAGACGCCCGGCCTGACCGATGTGCAGACGTCGATCCTGGAGACCGTTCGGGACTTCGCCGACAAGGAGATCATCCCGCACGCGCAGCGGCTGGAGCACGCCGACGAGTACCCCACGGACATCCTCGACGGCATGCGCGAGATGGGGCTTTTCGGCCTGACCATCGACGAGGAACACGGTGGGCTGGGCGAGTCGCTGCTCACCTACGCGCTCGTGGTGGAGCAACTGTCCCGGGGCTGGATGTCGATCTCCGGCATCGTCAACACCCACTTCATCGTGGCGTACCTGATCTCCCAGCACGGCTCGACCGAGCAGAAGGCCCGGCTGTTGCCGAGAATGGCCACCGGCGAGGTGCGCGGCGCGTTCTCCATGTCCGAGCCGGAGACCGGCTCCGACGTCTCCGCGATCACGTCCCGCGCGGTGCGCGACGGCGACAACTACGTGCTCAACGGGCAGAAGATGTGGCTCACCAACGGGGCGTACTCCTCGGTGGTGGCCACCCTGGTCAAGACCGACACCGGCGCCGACTCCGTGTACGGCAACATGAGCACCTTCCTGCTCGAGAAGGAGCCGGGCTTCGGCGAGACCGCCCCGGGCCTCACCATCCCCGGCAAGATCGAAAAGATGGGCTACAAGGGCGTCGAGACCACCGAGATGATCCTCGACGGGGTGACCGTGCCCGACTCCGCCATCCTCGGCGGCGCCGACCAGGTGGGCCGGGGCTTCTATCAGATGATGGACGGCATCGAGGTGGGCCGGGTCAACGTGGCCGCCCGCGCCTGCGGCATCTCCATCCGCGCCTTCGAGCTGGCGGTCAGCTACGCCCAGCAGCGCAAGACGTTCGGCCAGCCGCTCGCCAAGCACCAGGCGATCGCCTTCAAGCTCGCCGAGATGGGCACGAAGATCGAGGCCGCGCACGCCCTCATGGTCAACGCGGCCCGACTCAAGGACGCCGGCCAGCGCAACGACGTCGAGGCCGGAATGGCCAAGCTGCTCGCCTCCGAATACTGCGCCGAGGTCGTCCAGGAGGCGTTCCGCATCCACGGCGGCTACGGCTACTCCAAGGAGTACGAGATCGAGCGGCTGATGCGGGAGGCCCCGTTCCTGCTCATCGGCGAGGGCACCTCGGAGATCCAGAAGACGATCATCTCCCGGGGTCTACTCAAGGAGTACAAGCTCTGATCCGCCGGCCAGGTCCTGAGGCCGGCACCGGTACTTCTCGATCGCGGCGATCAGCCGATCCTCCGGCACCGCCGTGTCCCTGCCGCCGACCACCGGGGCAGGTTGCAGCGACCGCCAGACCGCGGGCCGCAACCGGACACCGTTGAGCCGACCGTCGCGCCGATGCGGGCTGACCCGGTCGATGTTCGTCCACTCGAGAACCTGCCGGCCGTGCCGGATGGCGCTGGGCGTCAACGCGAGCTGACCCGTGAACCGCACCTGCGCGTACACCGTCCGACCCAACCAGGCCGCGACACCGACGGCGAGAATCGGCCGGACGACGTCGACCCACCGGCCCTGCTCAGGCAGGCTGAGCAGCAGGGCTACCGCGACCACGAGCAGCATGAACCACTCTGCCGCCAGATCAACCCAGCCGGCGAGCGAACGGCGGGCCACCAGGCCGGGTTCGACCGCGTCCAGGCCGGCGACCCGCTCCCGCCAGCGCAGGTGACCGTCCCGCGGCGGCCACCACCGTCCGGTCAGCCAGCGAACGCCGAGGCCCAGCCAGACGGCCATGCTCATCGAGGCGGAGTCCTCCCGCGGCACCCGGATCAACGCGCCGGCCACCGCCCACACCACCAGCGCCGCGACGGTCAGTGCCAGCAACCGACGAGGCCAGAGCCCGTCGTGCCGCGAAGGCACGCGACGCAGCGACAAAGACACACCCGCACGGTACGACCCCACCCCGCCAAACCCACCCCCGCCCCGCCCCGCCCCGTCTCGCCCCGTTGATCATGATGTTATTGCCACTCCCATCGGCGTGTCGTGGCAATAACATCATGATCAACGCCCGCGGGGCGGAGCGGGAGCGGGAGCGGAGCGGGGAGGGGTGGGGTGGGTTAGGTGAGGCGGGTCAGGTTGGCGGCGGCGCGTTCGACGATGAGGCAGCGGTCCTCGACGTAGTCCATGCCGGCCTCGTCGGCGATCCGCCGCGCCTCGGCCGAGACGATGCCCAGTTGCAGCCAGACCGCCGGGGCGCCGATTGCCGCCGCGTCCCGGACCACCTGCACGGCGTCGGCCGCCGGCCGGAACACGTCCACCAGGTCGACCGGGTGCGGGATGTCGGCAAGCGACTTGTACGCCCGTTCCCCGAACAGTTCGTCGGCCGTCGGGTTGACCGGGATGATGCGCCAGCCGTACCGCTGCATCTGCAACGGCACGCCGTGCGCGGCCTTCGACGGGTCGCGGGACGCGCCCACGACGGCGATCACGGCGGAGTCGGCGAGGATCTGCGAAGCGGTACGCACCCGCCGACTCTAGCTCCGCCCCGGGCTAAGGCCTGTTTCATGAGAACTGGCCGGACTCCGCCTCGGCTCGACCGCCCTCATGAAACAGGCCTTAGAGCAGCGTCAGCTGTTCGGTGGCTGGCGGTGCGGGTGGCTCGGGCAGGCTGCGATTGTCGCCTCGTTCGCCCCGGTGCAGCCCGTGCCTGCGGGACGCGATCCGCACCCGGGCGGTCAGCTCCCGTTGGTAGGCCTGCGGGGCGTACGCGCCGGCCCGGTAGAGCTCGCGATAGCGGGGCACGAGATGCGGATGCTCCCGGGCGAGCCAGTGCGCGTACCACTCCCGGGCCCCGGAGCGCAGGTGCAGGGGCAGTGCGGTCACGCTTGTCGCGCCGGCGGTGGCGATCGCGGACACGGTGGCGTCGATCGACTCGTCGCTGTCGCTGAGGCCGGGCAGGATCGGGGCCATCAGCACCCCGACGGAGAAGCCGGCGTCGGTGAGCGCCCGGACCGCGTCCAGCCGGCGGCGTGGATGCGGTGTGCCCGGCTCGACGGTGCGCCAGAGCTGCTCGTCGACGAACCCCACCGAGAAGGAGATGCCCACGGTGGTGACGTCGGCGGCCTGCCGCAGCAGGGGCAGGTCCCGCAGGATCAGCGTGCCCTTGGTGAGGATCGAGAACGGGTTGGCGAAATCCCGCAGGGCCGCGATGATCTGCGGCATTAGCCGGTAGCGCCCCTCGGCGCGCTGGTAGCAATCGACGTTGGTGCCCATCGCCACGTGCGCGCCCCGCCAGCGTGGCGCGGCCAACTCGCGCCGGACCAGCTCACCGGCGTTGACCTTGACGATCACCTGCCGGTCGAAGTCCGCACCGGCGTCAAGATCGAGATAAGTATGAGTATTTCTCGCGAAACAATAGCGGCAGGCATGAGAGCAGCCCCTATATGGGTTGATCGTCCACTCGAACGGGACGCGGGACTGCCCGGGCACCCGGTTGAGGATCGACTTGGCCTGCACCTCGTAGAAGGTCATCCCGGCGAACTCGGGAGTGTCGAAGGTGCGGGCGATGGCGCCGGGCAGCGCCAGCGGCAGGGGTGGCGTCGCTGGCGCTGCCCGCTCGGGGTCTCCCTCGACCGGGGGAGCGGTGAGGTTGTCCCAGCGCATGGCCACTATTCGAACACGCGTACGAGTGGAGTGCAAGTGACCCGCCGTACACCCGTGGTCGTTCGGGTGGTCGGAGAGAGGAGGATGGACGGCATGGAGACGTCGACCTTCGTCTACGACGGGGACTGCGCGTTCTGTACGCAGTGCGCCGAGTTCATCGCTCGCCGGATTCCCACGGGCGCGCGGGTGGTGCCCTGGCAGTTCTCCGACCTGGACGCGCTCGGCCTCACCGTGGCCCAGTGCGATGAGGCCGTGCAGTGGGTCGGGGCGGACGGCGTACGTGCCGCCGGCCCGGATGCCATCGCGAAGCTGCTCGCCGACAGCGGCCCGGTCTGGCGGATGGCCGGGGCGGGCCTGCGGTTTCCACCGGTGCGTGCGGCGGCGTGGCCGGTGTACCGCTGGGTGGCGCGCAACCGGCACCGCCTGCCGGGCGGCACGGCGGCGTGCTCGCTGCCGCAGGAGGCCCGCGAACGGCTCTACGGCCCGGCGGGACGTCCGACGACCGAGGCCTGATCGCTGGGTGGCGCTGGGTCTGCGCCCGCGCCGACCGGGTCCTGAGCAGGCAGTGTGTCGACATCCGCCGAGGTCGGTGCGGGGGTGCCACGGCCGATGGTCCGGCGCGCCCACACCAGCGGGCGGACCCGCTCCAGCGGCAGGAAGCTGGTCATCGCGGCCAGGTGCGGCGCGAACGAGATGGTGATGGTCGCGATGGTGACCACGTGGAACGAGTAGAAGAAGCCGACCATGGCCAGCCGCCAGCGGGCCGGCAGCAGGAACACCAGCGGGCTGAACAGTTCGAAGGCGACGATGCCGAACTGGGCGACGATCAGCAGGTACGGCACCTGGGCGATGAGGTCGGCCAGGTCGGTGCCGCGCCTGATGATCGCGCGGGCCAGCACCGAGCCGGTCAGCCAGTCCAGGCCGCCGAAGCGCAGCTTGGCCCAGGCGGCCAGGAAGTACGTGCAGATCACCGCGAGTTGGGTGACGCGCAGGGCCCACCCGCCGGCCTCGGTGCGGGTGGTGTCGCCGTGTCGGGCTCGACCGGCGGTGGGAAGGACGGCAAGCGCGACGAGCAACCCGAACCGGTCGTGGTCGACCTTCCCGTAGCTCATCGCGATGATCATCCACTCCAGGTACAGCGCGCAGACCGCCCAGCCGAGCAGTCGGGGCGCACGCCCGGTCGCGGCGAGGAGCGCGAGCAGCAGCAGCGACCAGAAGATGACCGCCACCAGCGCCGGGGTCGGCGTCGGTAGGGGGAGCAGGCGGCCGACCAGCAGCGGCTGGTACAGGTCGCCGGGCACGCTGACCCGGGTGCGCACCCAGGGGGTGAAGAGCACCAGGTCGGCGGCGACGAAGAGGTAGATCACGGTCCGGAACGCAGCGATGCGACCGCGCGGGACGGCCTCGGTCAGCCAGCGGCTCATCGGGGGGCCTGCCAGCGGACCACTGTCTCGTCGGTGTGCCTGCCGGTCGGTCGGCCCGCGCGGATGCCGTGCCGGCGGATGACGATGCGGATCTCGACGAGCGCGGCGGCATCCGGGTGGCGTTCGGCGTACGCGTCGGCGACCTCGGCGAGCAGCGTCGGGTCGGCGGCGTACCGGTCCTGCTGCCCCTCGATCTCGGCCCGGCGGATGCCTGTCGCGTCCTGGTCGAGGTCGACCACGGCGCCCGTGCCGGTCACCCCCTCGACCCGGGTGTCCGGCGCCGGCGCGTTCGGCGGGTTGGAGGTGGAGTACATCCGGAACGGGCCGAACGGAAAGTCGTCGTCGCTGCCCCAGAAGGTGCCGACAAGCAGCAGGACGCCAACGAGTGCGGTCGCGCCCAGCCGGGTCACGCGCCCGCGGGTGGTCAGGGTCTCCATCAGGTCGTGACGATACGGGATGTACCGGCCGCCTCGGGTCCCTCCGACGGTCAGTTGGGCCTGCCCAGGAAGGTGATCACGGAGGGGGTACGACGAAGGCCGGGCCCGCGTCGGGCCCGGCCATCGGATGCCGTCGTGGAGACGACTCAGTGGTTGTGCTCGGCGAGCTGCTTACGGACGTCGTCCATGTCCAGTGCCTCGACCTGCTCGATCAGGTTTTCCAGGGCGGACTCCGGAAGGGCGCCCGGCTGGGAGAAGACGATCACACCGTCGCGGATCGCCATGATCGTCGGGATCGACCGGATGTCGAACTTCGCGCCCAGCTCCTGCTGAGCCTCGGTGTCGACCTTGCCGAAGACGATGTTCTGGTGCTTCTCCGAGGAGCGCTCGTAGACCGGGGCGAACCGCTTGCACGGACCACACCAGTCGGCCCAGAAGTCGACCAGGACGATGCCGTCGTTGCCGGTCACCTCGTCGAAGTTCGTCGAGGTCAGCTCAACGGTTGCCATTGCACTCTCCGATCACCGCGGTTTGTCTGCGTCCCGTAGAACCAGGGCTGACCGTATCGAATTCCCGGGCGGTCGGACCCGAAACGTGCACAGCCTGCCGGGGGGTGCCGAGCGTCATCGACCCACGTCTGTTCATCTCGATCTGCGGAACGCAAATGCATGACGCACTTGCGTGACCTGCGGTGATGGGAGCGGTTCCAGGGAGATCCACCCGATCGCGCACTACGAATCGGTAACTTGGTGCCTGACAAGGAGGTATCCGGCCTGCGAAGATCGCCGATCAACCTCCGCTCCGTTACCGAGAGTAGTGTTACAAAAAGATAAATGTGACCTCGATCTCTGTCGGATCCACCCTTCCGTGGGGCAGAATTCTCCCCATCAGAGCGTGGGCGGCGGGTGCCGGGGAGGGCCCCGCCGCTCATTGCGTCTCCCCCCGGTTGAGTGACAGGCGTGACATTTCCGCCACTGCCGCTCCCGGTCGGTTTCCTTAACCATCGGTAAGGCATGCTGTGCCGAACTCCATCGCCGCCCGTCGAAGGGGACCAGGATGCAGTTCGGCCGCTACTACGAGGAGTTCGAGGTCGGCGCGGTCTACCGGCACTGGCCGGGCAAGACCGTGACCGAGTACGACGACCACCTCTTCTGCCTGCTCACCATGAACCACCACCCGCTGCACCTGGACGCGCACTACGCCGCGACATCCAGCCAGTTCGCGCGCAACGTCGTGGTCGGCAACTACATCTACTCCCTCCTGCTCGGCATGTCGGTGCCGGACGTGAGCGGGAAGGCGATCGCCAACCTTGAGGTCGAGTCGCTGCGGCACGTCGCGCCGACCTTCCACGGCGACACCATCTACGGCGAGACCACGGTGCTGGACAAGCGTGAGTCCGGTTCCAAGCCCGACCGGGGCGTGGTGTCGGTGGAGACCCGCGGCTACAACCAGGACGGCACGATGGTCTGCGTCTTCCGGCGCAAGGTCATGGTTCCCAAGCGGGAGTACGCGGCCGCCACAGTCCCCGAGGGCGTGGATCCGGAGCGGCCCAGCTTCCCCGAGCCACGCTGAGCGGCGCGCCGGGCCGAGGGCTGTCGCACGCCGGACCGCCTCACCCGGCAGCGGGTTCTGCGGTGAAGGGGCGTTGTCCGGGTCGCCTGGGACATATGCTGACGCCGGAGGTTCCGATGAGCCACTCCGTCGCCGGAGAGCCGCCCTCTGCCGGCCGTCGAGCCGCGCCCCTGACCACAGCTGTCTACTCCGCCGCCGAGTGGGACCTGCTCGTCAGCCTGCCGGGCCGGGTTCTCGTGGCCACCACGGCCCCCGACCCCGGTCGCCCGGAACGGGGGGTCAGGGCGGGTCTGGCCGGCCTGGATGCGGTGGCCGCGGGCCGAGCCTCGGACAGCGACCTGGTGCGTGCGGTGGTCGCGGCCATCTACGCCCGCCACGACGGCACCTCGCCGCCCGCCGAACGCCGCACCGATCTGGTGGACGTGCTCGCCGCCTGTCGGACGGCGGGCCGGGTCCTCGGGCGGCGCGCCGACCCCGCGGACTCGGCCGCGTACCGCCAGTGGGTGCAGTCGGTCGCGGCCCGGGTCTGCCGCGCGGTGCCCGGCCCCGGCGAACGCCGGGCGGACCAACCCGCAACCCCGGCGGACCGGCGCTTCCTGGACCGACTCGGTGCCGCGCTCGGGCTGGGCTGACTATGCGGCTGGCGGGGTCGGTCCGTACCCTCTGATGACCGTGACCGACGACCAGCCTGAGGTGGGCGTGGGCCCCTGGCCGGGGGACCCGCCGGACGACAGTCGTTACGACCCGCAGTTGCTGGCGGAGGGGGACCGGCGAAACGTCGTCGACCGCTACCGCTACTGGCGGCACGAGGCGATCGTGGCCGACCTGGACCGGCACCGGCACGGCTTCCACGTCGCGATCGAGAACTGGCAGCACGACTTCAACATCGGCACCGTGGTCCGCAACGCCAACGCGTTCAACGCCGCCGAGGTGCACATCGTCGGGCGGCGCCGGTGGAACCGGCGCGGCGCCATGGTGACCGATCGGTACCAACACGTGCGGCACCACGAGACCATCGAGGAGTTCGTCGCCTGGGCGGCCGAGCGGCGGCTGCCGGTGTACGGCATCGACAACCTGCCCGGCTCGCTCCCACTGGAGACCGGCACCCTGCCCCGGAACTGTGTGCTGCTGTTCGGCCAGGAGGGACCCGGCCTCTCCGCGCCGGCTCGCGCCGCGTGCGACCAGCTCTACTCCATCGCCCAGTACGGCTCGACGAGGTCGATCAACGCGGGCGTGGCCAGCGGTATCGCGATGCACGCCTGGATTCGTGCCCACGCCGGCGCGCCGCCGGACTGAGTCACGCCCGGGTGCCGAATCGGACGTTCCGGCTTGACGTGCCGCCGATGGGGGACGACGGTGGAGATGTGAGTGTCGCGGTGAGTTGTCCGAGATGCGGGAGCCCGGTACGGGCGCCGGATCTGATGCACACCGACTCCAGGTGCCTGCGGTGCGGCCCGGTGCCGCCGCTGCACGTGCCCGAGCACATCGGAGCGGAGATCGTGGCGAGCGTGGTGGAGCGGATCACCGCGACCACGGACCCGCCGGTGACGCCGTTGTGGTGCCCGTGGCCGCTGCCGGCCGGCTGGACGCTCACCGGCGTGGCGTACGCCGGGGACGAGCGGACGGGCGTGCGGGCGACCGCGGTGGCCTGCGCGGGCCCGGCGCCACTCGGCGGTGGCCCGGCGGATCTGGTCTTCGTGGCCGAGGAGCCGGGCGTCGGCCTGGGCACCCGCCTCGCCGGACTCGCCGGCCCGGATCCGGGACCGCAGTTGGCCGGCGCGCTGACCGACCCGGGGCCGGGCCACCCCGACCATGTGGGCCAGGCCAAAATCCGCGTCGGCGGGCATCCGACTCCACTGTGGTTGGTTAATTCTCCGATGGATCGAAGCGCGTACGCCGGCGAAGCTCGGGGAATGTGGCTCCATGCGATAGCCTGGCCGGCGAGTGCGGGTCATCTCCTCGCGGAAGACGTCGTGTTGCACGACCTGACCGAGTGGACTCCGCCCGAGCTCGTGTACGGCGCACCGTCTCCGTACCTACCCGGCAGGGCTTGACAAGCCTTCCGGATTGACGGAGAACGGACGCAGATCTTCACTGTACGACACCACACTGATACTCTGGGTGCCGCTGCGGTAATGGGACCCGGCGCCGCGCGAGAGGATGGCCCGCCATGGTCAAGAAGGTCCTCACCTGGGCCGGAATCGCATTCTTGATCTTCTTCGTCGCCTACCGGCCAAACTCTGCGGCGGACGTGTTCAAGTCGCTCGGCGGCGGGATCATGGATATCGCCCAGGGGTTCGGCGACTTCTTCACCAGCCTCGTCGCTTAACCGCCGATGGGCAGCCCTTCCGGTCCACCCTTCGACCCGGACGACCCCGACCGGGAACGTCGCGAGCGAGACACCGAGCCGATCCCACGGGTCGGGCCTGATGACGGCCCGGACTACGGGGCCGGTCCCGGCCTGTCCGACGGTCCGTCCCTTTCGGACGACGTCGGCTATGGCGACGGGCCCGGCTATGCCGGCCAGGGTCGTTCGGGTCGAACGTGGATGCGTGACCCGGAGGCCGGCTACCAGCAGCCGCAGATCTCCGAGGACGAGCTGGCCGGGTTGCGCGCCGACGCGACAGGCGCGACTCCTCGGCGGGTGCTGCCCCTGGAGGACGAGCCCAGCTCACTTGTCGCCCGCTACCTCTTCCCCACCGAGCGCTACCGGGGTGAGTGGAAGCGGCACTGGATCCACCTCACCAACCCGCTTCTCATCGGCGTCGCGGCGACCTTCGTGCTCGGCTACCTCTCCGGCTTCCTCGCCGGCAACGACGTGGGCGTGTTGACCACCATCGCCGTGCTGCTCTGGTTCGCCGTCATGGGGTGGGTGGCGTGGAAGGTCGCCGACTGGTGGTATGACCGTTTCATCCTGACCAACAAGCGGGTCATGGTGGTCAACGGCATCGTCACCCGCAAGGTGGCGATGATGCCACTGGTCCGGGTCACCGACATGAAGTACGAGCAGACGCCGACGGGGCGTGCCCTCAACTACGGCACCTTCGTGCTGGAGTCCGCCGGCCAGGAGCAGGCGCTCCGCGAGGTCAAGAACCTGCCCAACCCGAACGAGCTCTACCTGCGTGTGGTCGAGGAGATGTACGAGCCGCAGGCAGTCGAGGCACGGCTCGGCAAGGAGGCCGACGAGGCCAAGGCCGACGACGGGGCGTGAAGGTTTCCGACCGAACATCGGAGCAAGAGCGCACCTTTCGCCGTGGACCGGAACGCCTCTGACGTGGCACTCTGCCAGGACGGCTGGGGCGTGGAGGTGGGCGGTGGGGAGCAGGGACCCGTTGGAGGAGCAGTTCCGCGAGTTCGTCGCGGCCCGCTCCGCCGCGCTCCTGCGCACCGCATATCTGCTCACCGGAGACTGGGCCACCGCCGAGGATCTGCTCCAGACCGCGCTGACCAAGACGTACCTCGCATGGAAGCGGCTCGGAGGGATCGAGGCCGTCGAGTCGTACGCGCGACGTGTGATGGTCAACACGTCGACCAGTTGGTGGCGGCGACGCTGGCACGGTGAACGCCCCACCGAGGTGCTGCCGGAACGGGCCGGTGTCGACGAGATCGCGCAGCAACTCGACCGGGACCTGCTCTGGCGGCACCTGCGGGAGTTGCCCACCCGGCAGCGGGCGGTGCTGGTGCTGCGCTACTACGAGGACATGTCGGAGGCGCAGACCGCCGCGATGCTGAACATCTCACCGGGCACGGTGAAGAGCCAGGCGTCCCGGGCACTGGCCACGCTGCGCCGTCGAATGGGCGCCGCCGCACCGGACCTGACCGCCGCAGCCGGCGCTGCCGGTCGGGCGGCCACTGCCGGCGCTGCCGGTCGGCCGGCCACTGCCGGCGGGGCGGCTACTGCCGGCGGGGCGGCTACTGCCGGCGGGGCGGCTACTGCCGGTGCCGCCCGGTCCGGCGGCTCGGGCGTCCCGACCGGAGCGGTCCCGGCCGCCGGTGCCGCCGCCACGCTCAGAGGTCGGCAGGCGTCCGGCCGACCCGTGCCACGCCCGGCCGCCCCCCGCCCGGCCGCGCCGCAGCCGATCGGCCCGCAGGTTGTGCTCCCCTCCGCCCCGGCGCCCGTGCCCGTCGGCACCGGCCCCGGGGAGCAGCAGTGAGCGCATTGCCAGGCCGGCCCGACAACCTGACGGACGGCCCGCGGCGTTCTTATCAGGTGCGGCCTGACGAACTGGAAGGTGCGGTGCGGGAGACCCTCTCGCACCAGGTCGCCGTTGCCCGCCCGCTGGGCGTCGACCCGGCGGGCCAGGCCATCCGCCGCGCGAACCGGATCCGGCGTCGGCGTACCGCGGCCGGTCTCGCCGTCGGGGCGGTCGTCACCGTCGTGCTCAGCGCCGGCATGGCACAGCTCGGTGCCGAGACCGGACGCGACGGGACGCCCATCGTGGTGATCGGTGACCCGGACCCGTCCGGTCGGCCGATCCCGACGGCGAGCGTTCCCGGAGCCGATCCCTCGCCCGGACCGTCGGCGACGCTGCTCGGGACCGAGACTCTGGTCGGCGCCGACGGACGACGGCTGGTGCTGCCCGACGTCGGGGCGGCCGAACACGCCCAGCTCCTGCCCGGCGGCGGCGGTTGGCTGGTGATCAGTACGCAGACCAACTCGGGCCGCTCCCTGCGCGTGCTGCAGAACGACGGCCTGGCGCAGGTGCTGCTGGCCGGGGCGGGTCCGATCGTCCTGGCCCCGGACAGCCGTCAGGTCGCCTGGCGGGACGGCAACGATCTGCTGGTGGCGGGTGTGGTCGGCGGTCAGCTCATCGGTGCGGCGCGTACCCCGGCGCCCGCCGGCGCGGTGCCCGTCCGGTTCGTCGGCGACAGCGTGCTGGTCCGACCCGACCCGGCGGACGCCGGCCACGCCCTCTGGCGGCCCGGCGCGGGGCCGTTGACCGAGGCCGTCGACCAGGAAACCCTCAACTTCTACGGAGGGCTGCCCGACGGGCGGCTCGTCGGGCAGATCTCCACCGATTCGGGCGGGACCTGCCTGGCGGTGCTCGACCCGGCCCGTCACCTGAGCCCGGTCGAGACCGGTTGCGGACCGGACCTCAGCCAGGACGGCGTCGGCGGCATCTCCGCTGACGGGCGGTGGCTGCTGGTGAACGGGCGGATCGGCAAGGCCAGTCGGGCACTGCTGATCGACCTGCGGCGGCTCAAGTCGAGCCCGACCGCCGTTTCGGCCGGGCCACCGATGACCGGCGCGGTCGTCTGGACCGACGCCTCCCACGCCTCCTACCTCGACGCCGCCGGCGAACTGGTCCAGGTCGACGTCCACCGGGTGCGGGCCGGCCAACCCGCAAGCCCGGCCGCGGTTTCCGGCGTGCCGGCCGGGGACCGGCCGGTCCTGGTGGCCGGCCTCTGAGCCACGCGGTCGGGGTGACCTCCGTGAGTCGGGCTCGGTTGTTCCTCGGTAGCGTCGGGCGGTGACCTCGCGTACCGGCGCCGCCCCGCGCATCGACCTGCACACCCACTCGACGGCGAGCGACGGCACGCTGCCCCCGGCCGAGCTGGTACGGGCCGCCGCCGAGGCGGGACTCGACGTGCTGGCGATCACCGACCACGACACCACCGCCGGCTGGGCGCCGGCCGTTCGGGCGCTGCCGCCGGGACTACGCCTGATCCGGGGGGCGGAGCTGTCCTGTCGATGGTCCGGGACCCGGCCGGCGGTGCCGCTGCACCTGCTCGCGTACCTGTTCGACCCGGACCACCCGGAACTGGTCGCCGAGCTGGGCCGGGTGCGGGCCGCCCGGGAGGAGCGCGGCGAACGGATCGTCGGGCTGCTGCGTGCCGACGGCGTCGACGTGAGCTGGCCGGACATCCTGGCCGGTGCCGACGGGGGCACCGTGGGCCGCCCGCACATCGCGCAGGCGTTGATCCGGGCCGGCCTCGTCGGCAGCACCCGGGAGGCGTTCGGCCCGGACTGGCTGGGCGAACGCTACCGGCTGCCCAAGGACGACATCGACGTGTTCCGGGCGATCCACCTGGTCCGGTCGGCCGGCGGCGTGCCGGTCTTCGCCCACCCCCGGGCCACTCGACGCGGTCGGGTGGTGCCCGACGAGTTGATCGCCGAACTGGCCGTCGCGGGGCTGGCCGGGCTCGAGGCCGACCACGAGGACCACAGCCCGGCCGAACGGGAACACGTGCGGACGCTCGCCGCCGAGTCGGGCCTGTTCGTCACCGGCTCCTCGGACTTCCACGGCACCCACAAGACCGTCAAGCTCGGTGCCTTCAGCACGAGCGTCGACGCGTACGAGCGGATCGTGGCCGCCGGGGTGACCGAGGTCGCTTCGGGGTGATCCGGGTATTTTGCCCACTGCGGCGCGGCTAGGTTGATCACGTGGATCTGAAGCTGTTCGGCGAGGTTTTCGTGACCCTGCTGGTGATCACTGACCCGCCGGGCATGATGCCGATCTTCCTGGCGTTGACCGGCCCGCTGCCCGCCCGTGACCGCAACCGGGCCGCCTGGCAGGCCGTCACGCTGGCGTTGGGCGTGATCGTGGTCTTCGCGGTGGCGGGGCAGACTCTGCTGGACTATCTGCACGTCGACCTGCCGGCGTTGCAGGCGGCCGGTGGGCTGCTGCTCGTGCTCGTCGCCCTGGAGCTGCTCACCGGGAAGACCGACGGCCCGAGCTCGGACGCCACCTCGAACATCGCCCTGGTGCCGCTCGGCACCCCGCTGCTGGCCGGTCCGGGCGCCATCGTGGCGACAATGCTCTTCGTCCAACAGGCCGACGGGTGGGGCGACTTCACGGCCATCGCCGTGGCGATCCTCGCCGTGATGCTCGCGGTCTGGATCGTCCTCCGCTTCTCCGGCGGCATCGTGAAGATCCTCCGGCCGGGTGGCATCGAGGTGCTGACCAGGATCGCCGGCCTGCTGCTGGCCGCGATCGCCGTCCAGCTCATCGCCGACGCGGTGTTCGCCTTCGTCACGCAGTACGTCAACATGACCTGACCGGCGTACGCCAGGTGTCGGTGGTGGGTGGCAGGATCGCAGGCGTGCGACGATCCTCCTCAGCGGGACGGCCGGCGGCCGGTGGCCGGGCTCCCCGACAGCGCGCCGGCGATGCCGAGCAGCTTGGCTTCGAAGGCATGCCGGAGCGCCTGTTCGTCTGCACACCGAGCAGACTCGGCGCGTACGCGGACTGCCCGCGCCGCTACCGCTACTCCTACGTCGACCGGCCGGCCCCGCCCAAGGGCCCGCCCTGGGCGCACAACTCGCTCGGCGCCAGCGTGCACACCGCCCTGAAAAACTGGTATGCGCTGCCCGCCGACCGGCGTCGCCCCGAAGCCCTGGCCACCCTGCTCAAGGGCACCTGGGTCCGCGAGGGTTACCGCGACGACGAGCAGGAGCGGGCCGCCTACCGGCGGGCGT
This sequence comes from Micromonospora sp. DT228, assembly GCF_049841595.1. NCBI lineage: Bacteria > Bacillati > Actinomycetota > Actinomycetes > Micromonosporales > Micromonosporaceae > Micromonospora > Micromonospora sp. DT228. The sequence continues at coordinate 656,516 of NZ_JBNCKO010000001.1, read as the reverse complement.
TGGGCTGGTTGGAGGCGTACGTCGAAACGCTTGAGGCCGACTCCGACCCGCTCGGCGTGGAGCGGGTGGTGGCGGTCAAGACCGCAGTGCTGGCCTTCAACGGTCGCGCCGACCGGATCGACTCGCGTCCCGGGCCGGACGGGCCCGAGCTGGTCATCGTCGACTACAAGACCGGTCGCACCGGGCTGGACGCCGACGACGCCCGGGGCTCACAGGCGTTGGCGCTCTACGCGTACGCGGCCGAGCGGGTGTTCCGCCGGCCGTGCCGCCGGGTGGAGCTGCACCACCTGCCGACCGGCACGGTCGCCGGCCACGACCACACAGTCGAATCGCTGGCCCGGCAGTTGACCCGCGCGGAGGAGACGGCCCGCGACATCATGGCCGCCGAACGGGCGGTCGCGGACGGCGCCGACGCGGACGAGACGTTCCCGGTGGCACCCGGCCCGCGCTGTGGGTGGTGTGACTTCCGGCGGCACTGCCCGACCGGGGCGCAGGTGCCCGGCAAGGAGCCGTGGGCGGCCATGGAGCGGCACGCCGACGGCTGACCTCCGGTGGCGGCGGCCGGGTCAGCCGGCCAGCGGGGTGGCGGCGTGCCGCGCGGCCCGCTCCTTGGCTGCCTGGATCAACGGCCCCTCCAGATAGCGACGGGGCACGGCGGCGAACGCGAGCCGCAGCGCGCGCACGCTCAGGTCCGCCGACACCGCGGTGGTGGGCAGACCGAGCCCGCCGTACATCCGGTGCGCCCAGGCCGGCAGCAGCGCGAAGGCGGTGCCGGCGATCCCCAGGTACGCCCACCGTGGCGGGCCGAGGGTGAGCCCCAACCGGGCCGGCAGGCTGAGCTTCCACGGCAGCGGCGGGGCGGTGAGGAAGAGCGCCGTCTCGGCGGCCTCCCTGGTCATCCGCAACTGCGGCCGTACGGCGCGGTAGTAGTCGGCGACCTCGGCCGCGGTGCCCGGCACGGTGGCCGGATCCAGACCGACCAGGGCCGCCGAGCGACGCTGCTCGGTGTAGTAGCCGTCCACCTCGTCGTCGGTGAGCGGCAGACCGGCCCGCCGAGCCGTGCTGAGGAACGACTCGACCTCGGTGACATGCACCCAGCGCAGCAGGTCCGGCTCGTCGATCCGGAACTCCTCGCCGGTGTGCGGGTCGGTGGCCCGCAGCCGGTCGTGCAGCCGGCGGAGCCGGGCTCCGGCCGCCTCCGCCTCGGCCGTGGTCCCGTAGACGGTGGTCGCGACGTAGGTGGCCGTGCGGAGCAGGCGGCCCCAGGCGTCGGTGCGGTAGTTGCTGTTCTGTGCGACCCCGGCCATCGCCCTGGGGTGCAACGCCTGGAGATAGAGCGAGCGCAGGCCGGCGACGATCAGGATCGGCTCCTCGTGCACCTTCCACGTGACCGAACCTGGACCGAAGAGGCCGAGGTCATCGGAGTCCACCGCCCAAGAGTGCCACGCGTGGGCCGACCGCGTCGGACACGTCCCGTCGATGCCGCCGGGTCACACGTCGGCGGAGCGGCGCGCCCGGCAGCCCGGGCAGAGACCCCAGAAGGTCACCTCCGCCTCGTCCACCTCGAACCCGTGCGACACGTTGGGCTCCAGACACGGTGCGCTGCCCACCGCGCAGTCGATGTCGGCGATCTCGCCGCAGCCCCGGCAGACCACGTGATGGTGGTTGTCGCCGACACGTGCCTCGTAGCGGGCGGGGCCGCCGGCCGGCTCGATCCGGCGGGACAATCCGGCCCGGGACAACGCGCCCAGCACGTCGTACACCGCCTGGGTGGAGACCGAGTCGAGGCGTTCCCGGACACGCCGGCTGATCTCGTCGACCTCCAGGTGGCCGCCGCCGGCCAGCACGTCGAGCACCGCGAGGCGGGGCCGCGTGACACGCAGGCCCTTCGATCGCAGCAGCTCCTCGGCAGCGGACATGAGCCAATGACAGCACGCGCGACCAGCATCGACAACCGTCGCCAGGTCCGGGTGGTCACCGACACAGCCGATGACAAGATCGGGTCCACGGCCCGCGACGGTGAACCCGATCGACGCGGCGCGCGTGTGACCGGTCGAGAGCCTCGGGACGGCCGGCGGACCGTACGCTGGCCCTCTCCTGACCATGATCCACCTGGAGGGTTCGATGTTCGAGGAGATCCTCGGTCTGCCGGGACACGTCCTGGTGGTCCACGCGGTCGTCGTGTTCGTGCCGCTGCTGGCGGTGCTGGCCATGGCGTACGTGGGGCTGCCACGGTGGCGGCACCGGCTGGACTGGGCCCTGGGCCTCCTCGCCGTGGCGGCGCCGGTGACCGCGTTCGTGGCCGTCAAGTCGGGCGAGGTGTTCACCGACGCGCTTGTCGCCCGGGGTTTCCAGGGACCGATCCTCGACCAGATCTTCGACCACTCCCGCTACGGCGACATCCTGTTCCGGATCGTGGTGCCGCTCGGGATCGCGGCCATCCTGCTGCTGGTGGCGACAAGTGGGCATCCCCGGGTGCCGCGGCTGCCGGCGCTTGTCACCCCCGTGCTGGCGGTGGCGGTCGTGGCGCTGTCCATCGCCGCCCTGGTCTACGTCTACCTGACCGGCCACAGCGGCGCCGAGGCCGTCTGGGGCACCACCCTCTGACCCGCTCGTCAGAAGATGATTCGCGAGCAGAGCAGGCAGACCACGACCACGAGCACCACGCCGGCCGCCACCCCGAAGCCGTAGGTGACCCGCTGCGAGCGCTGCTCGGCCACGTCCAGCTCGGCCATGTCCTGCGGCGGCAGCCGTCGTGGCGGTGCCGGCCGCAGATGGACGGGCGGACGCCAACCGGTCGGCGGCGGCACGCTCGGCGGCGGGCCGGCATAGCCGCTCGCGGGGGTGTTCGTGGACGGGGCGGAGGGCCGGTGCGCCACCGATTCGTCACCGGTGTCGGGCCGTCGCCAGTAGTCGTCCGGGGTGCTGCCACCGCTGGGGGTCGTCACGCCGTCCGACGCTACCAACGCGGCCGGCGGCCCGTCCGCTTCTGCGTGACGCGCCGCCGTCGGTGACCGGTCCGCAGCCCGTCCGCTGCGCTAGTCTTGCCGCTCGTGAGCACCATGGACCCCGGCACCCAGGCCGCGCCCGACGACGACCGCACCGTCGACCTGAGCGAAGACTTCGTGGTGCTGCCCGAGCAGACCTCCGACGACACCGACCGGGGCTGGGGCGAGCGGGCGCGTGGCAACGACGACTGGTTGCTCGCCGAACGCCCTCCGCACTGGGACTGACGCCGCGCGCGGCCGGCTCCCGTCGCTGTTCAGTCGCGTACGACGATCGCGAAGCGGGTGCCCTCCGGCAGCCCGACGGTGCGTTTCGCCTGGTCCGGGCGGAGCGCGAGGTAGAGCGCCGAGGACCCGTCGGTCGTGTCGGCGCCCAGCACGTCGAGCACCAGCGCGGCGGGCGCGAGTAACGCCGCTTCCGTGCCCACCCCGCCCGGCGCCGCGGCGAGCAGATCGACCCGGGCTCCTGGACGGACCACCGCCAGGGCGGCCGGCTCGGCCAACCGGACCGGCACCCCGACAGCGCCGCTCGGCAGCGGCAGTGGACCCGCCGTGCCGCCCCCGGTGGTGGCTCTCGATGGTGGTGGGCCGGCCGATGCGCCTGTGGCGGTGCGGCCTGCCTCGCCGTCGTCCGGTCTGCCGGGGGTGAGCGGGCTGCCGTCGGCGGCCGGTCCGGACGTGGCGACGGCTCCCGTCGGCCCTGCGGCGGCCGGTCCGGACGTGGGTGCGGCTCCCGTCGGCCCCGCGGCGGGCGGCGTCGGCGCGGCGGGCGGCGGGCAGCCGGTCGGAGTGTGGAGGACGGTGGCGGCCAGGCCGAGCAGGGCGGCGACCAGACCGGCCCGGAGCAGGGTGGGCCGGCCGGGCAGGGTGGGTCGGCGCAGCGGACGCAACGCCCGCGCGGAGTCTGGATCGCCCATCGCCTGTCGCCTCCCGCCCACGGGTGTCCTGGTGACGACCCGTGGGCGGCAGACTAGGCGGCGCTCGCTCTGGTCGGTCGGCCGTTCGCCGGCGCCTGTGGATAACCGGACGGCCTGTGGACAACGTCCGAATGCCCGCCCGATCTGCTAGGCGAGGGACGGGCCGAGCCGCGTGGTCTGCTGATCGACTCGGGATCACGGAGGTCGGGGTGTCCGGTCAAGCTGGACAGGCCGACTTCCGTGAATTCGAGGGGATCACCGGTCGCCGAGCGAGTCGGCGCTGGCGGATCAGGACGCGGAGCTGGCCGCCGGTGCCTTGCCGCCGCTCGACCCGCCGGACGAGGACGACCCCGACCCGGACGACCCCGACCCGGACGACCCCGACCCGGACGAGCCCGACGACCCGGAGGACGACCCCGACGACGACGAGCCCGACGACGAGGACGAGCCCGACGACCCGGAGTCCGCACCCGAGGACGACGAGTCGGACTTCCCCGGCTTGCCGCTTGTGCCGCCGGCCGACACCTCGGAGCCGGACGCCCGCGAGTCGGTGCGGTAGAAGCCCGAACCCTTGAAGACGATGCCGACCGAGTTGAAGACCTTGCGCAGCCGCCCCTGACACGCCGGGCACTCGGTCAGCGGCTCGTCAGAGAAGGATTGCACCGCCTCGAGCTGGTGACCGCACGTGGTGCAGGCGTACTGGTACGTGGGCACGTTCTCCTCCGGATCTGGGCTCAGCCAGTTGGCACTCGACGTATTCGAGTGCCAATGGTGCGTCATTCGCCCCGGGTTCGTCCAGCGGACGTGTGGGGCGCGACATCATGCGGCGTACCCGGGCCGGCGTCAAGCGTACGCACCCCGCCGGCGGGGGTGACGACCGCGCGGACACGACGGTCGTGCGGCTCCGCCGGCAGCGCCTCGACCAGCTCGCCGTCGTGCAGGGGCACCACCGTCAGCGTCGCCTCGGGCACCCGGGCGAGGGCCCGGTCGTACGACCCGCCGCCGCGTCCCAGCCGCCGACCGAGGCGGTCGACCGCGAGAGCCGGTACGAGCACCAGGTCCGCCCCCGCCACCGCGGCCACCCCGAGACGGACACCGTCCGGCTCTCGGATACCCCGACCGGCGGCGATCAAGGCCCCGGGCCCGGTATACGCCGCCCAGTCCAGATCCAGGTCGGGGAGGAGGACCGGCAACAGCAGCTCGGCGTCGGCCGCAAGGGCAGCTCGCAGCACCTCCGGCAGGTCCGCGCCGCCCGGTTCGGAGCCGACCGGCACGTACGCCGTCATCCGGCGCGGGCGCAGCCGGCGGACAAGTGTGACCAGCTCGGCCTGCACGCGCCCGGCGGCGGCGGCCCGGGTGGGGCCGCTCAGTGCCCGGCGGCGGGTGAGCAGCTCGACGCGGGCGTCCCGCTTGGCCCCACGGGTCACTTCCGCTTCATCAGAAAATTCCGCCACGCAACACTCCTGACGCAACGCCTCACTCGCGGTTGCACTGTGTCAGCATCGCAAGCAACGGAGGCGGAACTTCCGGGGGGACCGAGTGACGCTACGCGGACGGTTGACGGCAGCCTTCCTCGTGGTGGTGCTCGGCCCGGTCCTGCTCGGCGCGCTCTTCGTCGCCTCCACCGTCAGCGCCGTCGACCGCAGCCGCTCCACCGAGCGCCTGGCGGTGGCGGCGTCCACCGTGCGGACCTCGGTCGACGCGCTCTGCCAGCAGCTCCGCGCCACCGCCGACGTGGTGGCCCTCAGTGCCGATCCGGCCGTCGCCGCCGCCCAACTGATCGGCCGGGGCCTGGTCGCCGCGGTGCTGATCACCGATGTGCACGGCGAGGTCACCTATGTCTCGCCCGGTGCGCCGTCGACCCCGTGGCGGGACTGCTCCGGCGGCCCGACCACGGATGCGACAAGCCCCGTCCGCGCGCTCGCCGCCCACGTCGACCTGCACGACCGTGCCGGCGCGCCGCTGGGCACGGTGACCGCCGCGCACCTTGTCGACCCGGCCTTCGTGGCCCGGCTGGCGGCGGTGACCGGGGTGGCGGTCACCCTGCTCGACGGCGGAGCCAGCGCCGCCCGGGTCACCCACACGACCGAATCCCGCGAGGTACGCGACGCGGTGCTGGCCGCCGCCAGCGCCGTCAACGGTGAGCGGGTGACCGAGACCAGCCAGGGCCGGTACGTGCGCAGGATCGGGCCGTCCGACGCGCAGCCACTGCCGCTCGTGGTCTCCGTGCCCAGTGAGCGCCCGGCGGGGCTGCACGCCACGTTGGTCGGGGTGGTCGTGGTGGCCGCCTTGCTCGCCGTGCTGACCGCCTGGCGGCTGGCCCGGATGACCACCCGACCGCTGATGGAGTTGGCCGGCGCGGTCGACCGGGTGGCTCACGGCGACCTGACCGCCCGGGTCCCGGTCCGCAGCCGCGACGAGTTGGGCCGCCTGGCCGCCGCGTTCAACCGGATGACCCGGGAGACCGGGGCCTACGTCGCGGCGCTGACCAGCAACCGCGACCAGCTCCGCGGTCACCTCGCGGTGCTCGGCGACACCCTCGCCAGCACGCACGACCTGCAACGCATCCTGCGGGTGATCCTGCACAGCGCCATCGGCGCCACCGGCGCGCGTGCTGGCGCCGTGCTGCTCGTGGAGACCGGCGGGATGCTCGTCGCACAGTGCACCGAGGGGTTGGACGGGCGCTGGCCGGAGGCGGACGCGGACGGGCCGTCGACGCTCCGGGTGCCGGTCGGGGTCGGCGTGGTCGGCGCCGTCGCCGCCACCGGGGAGCCACAGCGGGGCAGGGCGGAGCCGACCGACACCCCGTCCATCGAGCCGCGCTGCCGCACGTATGTCGCGGTCCCGTTCGCCACCCCGGGCTCGACCGCGGCCACCCTCAGCGGATCCTCCGGCCCGACCGACGAGGCCGGCTCGGCGGCGGCGCTCGGCGTGCTGGCTCTCTACGACCGCCTGGGCGCCGACGAGTTCGACGACGACGACCTGGCCACCCTGCGCACCTTCGCCGGCCACGCGGCGGTGGCGGTCGACAACGTCCGGGTGCACGAGGAGGCCCAACGGCTCTCCCTCACCGACCCGCTCACCGGGCTGTGGAACTACCGCTACCTGCGCGAGTCGATCCGGCGTGAGGTGGAACGGGCCAGCCGCTTCGGGCGGATGCTCAGCGTCCTCGCCCTGGACCTCGACCGGTTCAAGGACGTCAACGACACGTACGGGCACGCTGCCGGGGACACCGTGCTCGCCGAGTTCGCCAGGCGGGTGCGTGGCGAGATCCGTGAGGTCGACCTCGCGTTCCGGCAGGGCGGTGAGGAGTTCGTGCTGCTGCTGCCGGAGACCGACGCGCGGGGCGCGGCGATCGTGGCCGAGCGGCTCGGCGCGGCGGTCCGCGAGACGCCGATCGCCGTCGAGGCGTACGCCGGGCCGGTGCTGGTGACGGTGTCGGTGGGCATCGCCGTCTATCCGGACAACGGCAGCACCGGGCGGGAGGTGCTGGAGGCCGCCGACGACGCGCTCTACGCGGCCAAGGCCGCCGGCCGCGACACCTACCGCGTCGCCGAGGTACGCCCGGACGTGGCCACCCGGGAGATACCGGTGCTCGCGGGTGCCGTGAGCCCACCCGACGGGCTGCCGCGCGCCGGCCAGCCCGTGCCTGTCAACCGGGAGCCGGGCGGGCCCGCCCGGTCGGGGCCGGCGGTGGGCGTACCGGACGGGTTGCCGCCGCACGCACGGCCGGATCCGACCGACGACCCGGCGGGCATCGACGCTGATGCGGCCCGCGCCGGCCCGGATGCCGCCCGGCCGGGGCCGGGTGGCGGCGCGTCTTCTGGGCCACACCCGCCGCGGCAGAGCCGTGGCCGATAGTCTCGCGGCATGTCGGAGCACTCAGCGAACCCCTCATCGGCGGCCGCCGCAACCGGCCGTCCCCTGGCGGTCAAGGCCGTCATCCCGGCCGCCGGACTGGCCACCCGGTTCCTGCCAGCCACCAAGGCGGTGCCCAAGGAGTTGCTGCCGGTGGTGGACCGGCCGGTTCTGCAGTACATCGTCGAAGAGGCCACCCAGGCCGGCATCGGTGACGTGTTGCTGATCACCGGTCGGGGTAAGACATCGATGGTGGACCACTTCGACCGTCGCCCGGACCTGGAGACCAGGTTGGAGGAGAAGGGCGACTCCGAGCGGTTGGCCGCCGTGCGTCGGCCCAGCGAGCTGGCCGAGATCTACACCGTGCGGCAGCCCGAGCAGCTCGGGCTCGGCCACGCCATCGGGTACGCCGAGTCGCACGTCGGCGACCAGCCCTTCGCGGTGCTGCTCGGCGACGAGTTCGTCAAGCCGTCGGAGCCGCTGCTGCCGGCGATGCTGGAGCTGCAGGCCCGCACCGGCGGTGTGGTGCTCGCCTTCTTCGAGGTCGACCAGTCCGAGACCAAGCGGTACGGCATCGCCTCCGTCGAACCCGCCGAGGCGGAGCTGACCGACATCGGTGAGGTCGTCAAGGTGACCGGGATGGTGGAGAAGCCGCAGCCCGAGGACGCTCCGAGCAACCTCGCGGTGCTCGGCCGGTACGTGCTGCCGGGCAAGATCTTCGACGCGATCCGGCGGACCAAGCCGGGCAGTGGCGGCGAGATCCAGTTGACCGACGCGATGGAGCTGCTGCGTACCGAGGGCACTCCGGTGCACGCGATCGTCTACCGGGGCACCCGTTACGACACCGGCATGCCGCTGGGCTACCTCCAGACGGTGGTGCAGATCGCCGCCGAGCGCGAGGATCTGGGCGCCGAGTTCCGCTCCTGGCTGGCCGACTTCGTCAAGGCCGACGCGGCAGGCGGATCTGGTACATGACCGCGACGGCCGACGCCGAGGCGGCCGCGAACGAGTTGACGCCGCTCGCCGACTACCTGGGCAGCGTGCTGCGCAGGTTGCGCGCGCTGCCGCCACTCGACCTCGACCTCACCCAGGCGCACGGCAACGTCCTCGCCGAGGACGTCGTCGCGCCGCACGCCTTCCCGGCCTTCGACCAGGCGGCCGTGGACGGCTACGCGGCCCGCTGGGAGGACATTTCCGGAGGGGGCCGGGGCCCGAGCTACGTCCCGGCCCCCTCCGGCACGCCCGGCGGGCGGACTATCCGGCTCAACGTCGTCGGCGATCTGGGGGCGGCGAGCTGGCGGCCGGTGCGACTCACCCCGGGCTCGTGCTTCTCGGTGGCCGCCGGGGCGCCGCTGCCGGTCGCCGCCGACGTGGTGGTCCCGGTGGAGTGGACCGACCAGGGCATGGCCGCGGTGGAGATCTTCCGCACCCCCAAGCGGGGGTACGGGGTCCGCCGCGCCGGTGCGGAACTGCCCGCCGGCACCCTGCTCGCCCGCGCCGGCACGTACGTCTCCCCGGCCCTGGTCGCGGTCTTCGCCGCCACCGGCATCGGGCACGTGGTGGTCCGGCCCAGCCCGCGGGTGGTCATCGTGGCCACCGGCGACGAACTTGTCGACGTGGGTCGGGGCAGTCAGCCGGGGCAGGTGGTGGACGCCAACTCGCACGCGCTGACCGCCGCGGCGGCCGAGGTGGGCGCACTCGCGTACCGGGTGGGGATCTGCGACGACGACCCGGAGGGGCTGCGCGGGCTGCTGGAGGACCAGACCCTGCGCGCCGACCTCATCATCACCACCGGGGGCACCGGCACCGGCCCCGGAGACATGGTGCGCCGAATCCTGTCCCGCCGCGAGGGTGGCCGGGTCGGGCCGGTCACGTTCACCGACGTGGCGCTCTATCCCGGCACCGCGCTCGGGTTCGGCACGGTCGGCGCCGAGGAGGTGCCGGTGGTCTGCCTGCCCGGCGACCCGGGTGCCGCGTTGATCGGGTTCGAGGTGCTGGCCCGTCCCGCCATCCAACTGCTCGCCGGCGCCGAGCCGGTCTTCCGCCCCAGCGTGCGGGCGCACCTGCTGGAGACCGTGTCGTCCCCGGCGGGGTTGCGCGAGTTCCGGCCGGCGCACGTCGCCGAGCGGCGCGGGGGCGGATACACGGTGCAGCCGCTCAGCGGTGGGCCGTTCACCCTCTCCGGGCTGGCCGAGGCGAACGGTCTGCTCGTGCTCGGTGAGCGGGTCAACACCGCCGCGGCCGGGTCCACCGTGGATGTCCTGTTGCTGGACCGCCGCCGGTGACGGTGTCCCGGTCGGACGGTTGGCGGGTCCTGGCGGGTCCACTTGCGCGCGTCACCGCCGCGCGCGGGAGACTGTAGGGGTGAGTCTCTTCGGACCCCCGCGGGCACCGGGCTGGCCGGTGGAGCTGGCGGACGGCCCGGTGTTGTTGCGGCCCTACCGACGCTCCGACGCGGCGCCGTGGTCGGAGATCCGGCGGGCCAACCGTGCCTGGTTGGCGCCCTGGGAGTCGTCGTTGCCCGGCGGTTGGGACGACCTGAACTCGCCTGCCGCGTTCCGCTGGGTGCTGCGTGACCAGCGGCGCTCGGCCCGCGAGGGTGACGGCATGCCCTTCGCGGTCTGCCTGCGCGAGGCCGACCGGGACCGGCTGGTCGGGCACATCAACGTGGGCAGCATCGTGCGACGGGCACTCTGCTCCGGCTACGTCGGCTACTGGGTGGACGCCCGGGTCGCCGGCCAGGGCGTGATCCCGACGGCGCTCGCCCTCGCCGTGGACCACGCGTTCGGCCCGGGTGGGCTGCACCGGGTGGAGGTCAACATCCGTCCGGAGAACCGGCCGTCGCGGCGGGTGGTGGAGAAGTTGGGTTTCCGCGAGGAGTCGTACCACGTGCGCTACATGCACATCGACGGCGCGTGGCGTGACCACATCGGATACGCGCTGACGAGTGAGGAGATCGCCGCCGAGGGCGGTCTGCTGGCCCGGTGGCACCGGGTACGCGCCTCCGCCCGCTGAGAGGCTGTCCCACGGACGGGATCGGCGCGGCGCGACGGCTTCCTGGTCGGCGCGCCGTAACCTCAAGTAACTGCAAGTTGCGGCGAGCGCTCTCCGGCCGGACGATCCACGCACCTAGGCGCGATCGGTGGAAGATCCTGCGGTGGGGTGGCGGTTGCTCCGAATTCGGTGACGGGAGGGGTGAGGGTGCCGACCTCGGTGCTCCTCGCCGTCCTCGCCGCCGCCGGCCTGCTCGCCCTGGCCCCGGCGTTGGTTCGCCGGTACGACGCCACCGAGCGGCTGGTGGCGGAGCGGGCGCAGTCGACGGCGCGGGTGCTCCAGCGCCGCCGGCGACGCCGTACTGTCCCGGGACGGCGGCCGGTCCACCCACCGCGCTCACTCGTCGTCACGCTCAGCGCGGATGCGACTACCGGAGCGTTGACCGCGCCGGTCTCCGCGCCTCCGGCCGGCCGCCGCTCCGGTCGCCTGCGCGCGGTGCCACCCGCACCGAAGCGGTCCCGTCGCCGCCCGCCGTCGCGCCGTCAGCACACCCCGGCCGTGTACCGGCGTCGCCGGGTGCTCGCCGCCCTACTGCTGCTCAACGTCGTCGAGCTGATCGGCGTGCTGTTCGCCAGCCCCGGCTTCTGGATCGGCTTCGCGGTCACCTTCCTGCTCCTGGCCGTGTACGTCGTCCACCTTCGCGGTCGCGCCCTCGCGGGACGTCGTCGCCGCCGCGCCCGCGCCCGCGAGGCCGCCTGGCTGGCCGCCCGGCAGGCCGAGGTGCGCCGGGAACAGGCCCGCCGCGCCGCGGCCCGTCGGGAGGCGCAGCGCCGCCTGGCCGCCCAGCGCGAGGGGGTACGCCGAGCCGCCATGGGCCTGGACCGCCCTGGCGACCTCCCGGCGGCGGTCAACGGGGGCTCGGTCTCGTACCGACGGGCCGGCGGGCTACGCGGCCGCCCCTACGAGGCCGGCCGAGGCGCGTAACCGCGTGCTGACCGGCGGCTCGGCCGGGCGCCTCGTGCCGGCGTCTCGGCCGGGCGTCTCGTGCCTGCGTCTCGGCCGGGGGGCCGACCGGCGCTTGATCGACTCGGGTTCCCGGAAGGTGGGGTGTCGAGGCGTCCCGGATGCCCCGGTTTCCCGGAAGCCGAGTGGATCTCCGGGCTCGGTGGAGCGCTGTACCGGGGGCGGATTCGCGGTACGGGCCGGCGACCTGTTAGCCTTGCTGCCGGCCCGCCCGGTGTTAGCCGGGTGGGACCGAAGCCGGTTCGCCGGCGGGGGGCTGTGGCGCAGACTGGTAGCGCACCTCGTTCGCATCGAGGGGGTCAGGGGTTCAAATCCCCTCAGCTCCACCAGCACGACGGTTTACCTGGGGAAACCCGCCGACCAAGATCGGCGGGCACAGATCCGGCACAGATCAGCGAGAACTCGGGGCCTTCGGGCCCCGTTTTCGTTTGGCGCTCGCGTCGCGCAGAGCCCCGCTGATGATGTTGCGGCGGCGGTCCTTCTTCGGCCACCAGTGGACGCAGGTTTCCAGCGTGATCCGCAGGCTGGAGTGCCGAAGCGCGTTGTGCACGTCGATGGGATCGGCACCCGAGGTGATCAGGTGGTAGCGAAGTAGTGCCGCAGAGAGTGGAAGGTGCCCTCGTTTCGCCCATCAGAGTGTGATCCGACAGCTGATGCGCGACACATCTGCGCCAAGTGATGCGGAACCGCGCGATGAAGCTAGGGCGCATCAGTGCCCTCGGGATGTGCGGATCTGTCGATGAGCACCTGCTCACGTGCGCCATGAATCGCTGGACGAGCATGGAGGTATCGCTGGTTTGAAGTCCCTACTGAAAGTCCTCGGCGTGGTCGATGGCCCATTGCGAAAACGGCAAGGCGGGTCGGCCGAGCACCTTCTCCACAGTGCGTTTGGGGCGAGGAGGCTTGTCAACCTGATCACGCGACACGATGAGTTGAATCTCTATGGAGTCCTCGTCGTAACCCAAGGCCCTCCACCGTGCGATGGCCTGATCCTCACTGAGTTGTTCGAGCCGCAGCGGTCGGCCGATCGCCTCCGCCAGATCACGAACCCGGTCGGCAGCGCTGATCGCGGCCGGGCCGGTGGTCAGGTACCGGGCGCCGTCGTGGCGTTGGTCTAGGAGGGCGGCGACCGCGACCGCGGCCACGTCCCACTCGTGCACGTACGGATACCGGGCGGTGGGGAAACCCTCCCGCACCACGCTGTCACTACGAATGTCCTCAGCCCACTGCCACGAGGCGGCCATGAGCCCTGCCGGCCGAATGTGCGTCCAGCCCAGGCCTGTTGCCTCCACCGCCTGCTCCCACGCGAGGAAGTGGCGACTAGCGCGAGGCTGGGCCCGTTCCCACGGTGCGGAGGCCGAGGACAGCACGATGATCCGCCGGAGTCCGGCGGTCCTGATTCGCTCGAGAACTTCGCGATTTGGTGCACCAGTAGGCATAAGCAGCATCGCGTCGATTTCGACCAGAGCCGCATCAAGCGACTCGGGGGCGGTGAGATCGCCGAACGCCACATCGACCGCGTCGGGCACACCAGCCGCTTCCGTCGGCGGCACGAGCGCCCGTGTTCGGACACCAACGTCGAGAAGGCAATCAATGGCAGCCCGGCCGACGACCTCGGTCGCCCCAGTGACGAGGACCCGCGGCCGGACTCCGCCGCTCCCAGTCATTGGTACTTGTCCCCTCGGTAGATTACCGACGTTGACGGATCACCTAATCGACACCGTACATACTGCCGACAGGTATGACACCTCTATACCGACCGCCCTCGTTTGCCGCGATCAGCGCGCGGAGGTGTCGCAGATCAGTTGGCGGACGAGTGTGCGGCCGAGCCAGGTGGCGGTCCGGCGATGTTCCTCGGTCTGCCGCCGCATACCGAACGCCACAGGCTCGCGTACCGAACATCGTCCAGCCGCGGATCGAAAGCGGACCTGCTCGCAAATCGAAACCCCGCCGGCTATCACGACTCGTGCCCCCACCGCACTTGATCCCCCGCCACGCCGCAGCGCAGGTCGACGCAGCACTTGCTGACACCCGGGTCGTGCTGATCAACGGAGCACGCCAAGTAGGCAAGAGCACCCTGGTTCGCATCGTCGCGGGCGACAGGCTCGCCGAGCGCCGCGATCTCGACCGGGCGCAGGACCGAGCCGCGGCGATCGCCGACCCGGTGGGTTTCGTGGACTCCTCCGAACTGCTGGTGATCGACGAGATCCAGCGCGCACCGGAACTGCTGCTGGCGATCAAGACGGCCGTTGACGAGGACAATCGGCCCGGCCGCTATCTGCTCACCGGCTCATCACGGCTGTTCGGCATGGTGGCTGCCCCGGACGCGCTGCCCGGCCGGATGGAAACCGTCGAGCTCTGGCCGTTCTCTCAAGGTGAACTCGGCGGCGAACCGGACGGGTTCGTCGACGCCGTCTTCGCACTCGGGCCCGAACTGCGACACGAGTCGGACGTGACCCGCGCCGAATACGCGGCCAGGATCGTGCGAGGCGGCCTGCCCGAGGCCACGAACCGTGCCGACCCGCGGCGCCGCCAACGGTTCCTCGACGCGTATGTCCAAGCGCTCATCGATCGCGATGTGCGACAACTGTCCGACATCCAGCACAAGGGCGAGCTGCGCAAACTGGTGCGCCTACTCGCCGCCAGATCGGCGACCATCATCGCCGCCAACGCCCTCGAATCCGCCCTCGGACTGAGTCGCCCGACGATCGCACGATACTTCCAGGCACTGGAAGAGATCTTCCTCATCAAGCGGATCCCCGGTTGGTCCCGAAATCTTGGCACCCGTCCAACTGCCGCGCCGAAACTGATCTTTGTCGACTCGGGCATCGCCGCCAACTAGATCGCGACCGACGCTCGCGCACTGCTCCGGCCGGGCGCATCGTTCGGCGCACTGCTCGAATCATTTGTCTTGTCCGAGCTGTCCCGCCAGCTCACCTGGTCGGAGCAGTCTGCCGACCTCTTCCACTACCGCGACCAGAGTAGGTATGAGGTCGACGCGGTGCTCGAGAACAGATCCGGGCATGTGGTCGGGATTCAGATCAAGGCAGCCACAACCGTCGGACCTGACGATTTCCGCGGGTTACGTCGACTCGCCGACCGCCTCGGCGACGACTTCATCGCCGGCATCGTCCTCTACACCGGGACCTCGACACTGCCGTTCGGCGCCAGGCTCCGCGCATTGCCGGTCAGTGCCTTGTGGCAGGTTGCCGGCCCACAAACAGGCTGACCGGGGCGCTCGCCGCTGGCGCGACGGCGCCAGTGCGAGCCGGGCCGAGGTCTGCCGTCGCCTTGTCCGTGGCGGCGCGGTGCAGCCCGTCATCTAGCGTCGGTCATAACATCGGTCGGCTTGACCACCCCTACGTGGCGTGGATGCTGTCGAGGCGGCCTGCGGCGATCGAGTAGCCGGTCCCCCTGTCGTGCTGGACCTTGCCCCTGGGTCAAGCCCCAGCATCGTCGGTGCCGGGCACAGCCGGCGTGAGCCGACTGGAGGTCAGGGCATGGGAGCGCCGACGACGACGGCGGCAACCACCAGCGTCGGGGGACGCAGACCGGGCGCGTATCTGGTGGACCGGCGTCCACTGGCCATCCCCGCGTACCGGCGGCTGTGGGTCGCGTCGTTGATCGCCGCGGTGGGTGGGTCGTTCGGTGTGCTCGCCATCCCCACGCAACTGTTCACGTTGACCGGCTCGTCCACGTCTGTTGGCGTCTCGGCGGCGGTGTCGCTGGTCGCGCTCGTGGTCTCGGCGTTGTGGTGTGGCGCCCTCGCCGACGTCACGGACCGGCGTCGGCTGCTACTCGTCGCACACGGGTGCCTGGCTCTGACGTACGCGGGGCTGTGGGCGCAGGCGGCACTGGACCTGCGGTCGGTGCCGGTGTTGATGGGACTTGTCGCCTGCCAGGGCCTCAGCTACGGCGCGGTCATGGTGACGATGGGGGCGGCGGTGCCGCGCGTGGTGCCGGCCGATCTGCTGGCCGCCGCGAACGGATTGAGCTCGCTGGTCCGGTATACCGGGTCGATCGTGGGCCCGCTGCTGGCCGGGGTGCTGATCCCGGTGCTGGGACTCGGTGCGTTGTACCTGTTGGACGCGCTGGCGCTGGTGGTCGTCCTGTGGTCGGCGTTCCGACTGCCCCGGCTCCCACCGCGATCGCCGGCGCCGGCGCCGACGCCGACGCCGACACCGACACCGACACCGACACCTGTCGCGGTCGGCGCGAGGGCCGCGCCGCGTCGGTCGACGGTTGGCCAACTGCTGGACGGCTTCCGGTATCTCTTCTCCCGGCCGCTGCTGGTGGGGCTGATCGGCGTGGACCTGGCGGCGATGGTGTTCGGGGCGCCGTGGGCGCTCTACCCGGAGCTTGCCCAGCGCGAGTTCGGCGGCCCGGCCGGGGGTGGGTTCGCGCTCGGGGTGCTGTACGCCAGCTACCCGGCAGGTGTGTTCGCGGTCGGGATGGTGTCGGGTGTGTTCACCCGTGCGCGGCGGCACGGCGTGCTGATGGTGTCCGCCGCTGCCGCCTGGGGTGTGACAGTCGTCCTGCTGGGGCTCGCGCCCCAGCTGTGGTTCGCCGTCGCGGCGCTGCTGGTGGGCGGTGGCGTGAACTTCGTGCTCAGCATGTTTCGGCGGGCCATCAGCCAGGCGAGTACCGACGACACGCTGCGCGGCAGGATCGAGGGCTCGATGATCGTCGTCACGATGGGCGGCCCACAGGTCGGCAATCTCCTGCACGGCGTGACGGGCGCGGCGTGGGGACCGCGCTTGGCGATTTCCGTGGGAGGAGTGCTGACCATCCTGTCCGTGGCAGGCATCGTCCGGGCGGTGCCGCAACTGTGGCGGTACGACGCGGCGCAGCGGCCCGAGCAGGGGCGACGCTCGGCCGGACCGCGCGACAGCTAACTGAACCGCTCGGTCGTCACGGGTATCAGACCGTGCCGTCGCAGGACTGTCGTCAGGTCGGAGAGGGTCGAACCCACCGCGTCGTCGGCGGCAGCGCCCAGCAGGACTGTCACGTCGAGGGCCCAGGCGCGGGTGTGGCCGACCCGCCGTAGCTCCCAGCTGAACCGGTCGCCGCCCTTTTCCAGGTGACCGCTCGCGGCTGATGCGCTCGTGGCGTCGACAGGCGTACGCCAGCACGCTCGGAGGCTCGTCACCTGGTCCGGGTGGAGGTCCTTGGCGAAGAGGACGCGGTAGACGCGCCGCTCGTGCCACCCGGCCGGCGGCTGTGCGGGGCCGAGCCGCAGCGGCGCGGCGGTCGCGATCGGCTGGTGGACGAGGAAGTACGAGCGCAGCACCGTGTCGTCGGGCAGTTGCCCGCCACCGAGGGTGCGGTAGTGCCCCTCGGCCTCGGCGCGAGAGGTGGGAACCACCCGCGCCACCATGTCCGGGACGGTGCGGATGCTTCGGCTGAGGGCCGCGGAACTCCACCAGCCGGCGGCCGGCGTCCAGCCCGCGCTGTCCAGACCCGTGCTGACGTGGTCGCGTTCCCGGGTGAACTCCTCGACGACGAGCCCCGCGACCGCGCTGGTCGGGTCGGTGTCGTCGGGTCGAGGCAGGACCAGGTAGTAGTCCAGTGAGGACGGTGACTGGTGCGCCGTGGTGACCGCCGGACGAGGCGCGGCGCGCACGGGGTTGGCAGCCATCGGTGACATCTTTCGTCGTGTTTCCGTCGCGGACCCGGCAACCGTAGCGCCTGGCGGCCGGGTCGTGCCCGGCCGCCAGGCCGGACGGGTCAGGAGCGGGTGAGCCGGACGGTCGAGGTGTCGGTCACGAAGACGTACTCGTCGTACGGGGTGTCGTAGCCGATGGCCCGGGTGATGGCCTCGGCCAGACCCTTGCCGAACGGGGTGGTGCCGGTCGGGACGGCCGCGGCCGTCCACGGGGTCGGGCTGCCCGGGGTGCAGGTCACTCCGGTGGAGAAGCTGCCACGAACAATCACCTTCCTGACGATCTGGGTGACCGTGCCGTCCAGCGACACCGAGACGGGCTTGTTGCAGGTCACCGTGCCGTGCAGGACCGCGTTGCCGTTCACCCGGTGGGCGATGCCGTCGGTCGCCACGGCGAGGGCGAGCTCCAGCCGCTCGGGCGGCGGCGGGTTGGCGATGTGCACCTCGCCGCGAGCAGCCGCGGTCGCGCCGTTGCAGTACTGCTCGAAGGTGGCGTCCAAGGTCTGCACGTAGCCGTTGAAGCCGAACACCGCGTTGCTGATCGTGAAGGTGCCGGTCGCATCGTCACAGCCCCGCCCGTTGCCGGACAGGTCGAGGCCGGGGCCGGCCCCGTTGTACGGGTATCGGTTCGTCGTCTCGTAGGTGCCGGGAACCAGCGCGGCGCTGCCGGGCGCGTCGAAGGTGAGGGACCACTGGTCGCCGTTGTAACCGCTGATGCTGACCGTCACGCGGCTGTTGTCGCGTGGGCTGTCCGCCGTGAGTTGGTCGCTGTCGTCGGTGGAGTACGAGTAGGAGCCGCCGCCGGTGATGTAGTCACCGGGGTCGCCGCTGAAGGAGACCGAACCGGATTCCACGGTCTGCGCCTGTGCGGGTGCCGCCAGGGCCATCCCGCCCGACACACCGACGATCGACAGGGCGGCTGCGAGTGCCGCCTTACGCCAGGATCCTTGCATCCCCGTTCCTCTCTGAAGCGTGACAGCCGCACGGGCGGTTGCCCGGCGGTTACTGTCAGCTCATTACGGCACGGATCGATTGTCACAACCGGCCGGTGCGACAAGCCGTACAAAGAGGAGTGTCCCGCCACCAGTCGCCGCGTACGGCCCGAATCCGGCGAGAGGTGCCCGGGTGACAGCGGCGGCACCAAATCCCCTGGCCGAGGTGTGTCCGGGCCATCGAAGCTTCGGTACGCAGCGGTCGTGGCCGCTCCCCAGCCGTGGGCACCGTAGGCCAGCCCGATTTTGCTGTTGTCTCTTCTCCGACACGCCGCAACCGGCCGGCCCGCTCAAGGGTGCCTCAAGTAGTAATCGGCGCCCGGGATCAGCCGGGCTCACACGGGGAGTGAAGATGACTCACACCGCTCGACGCACGCTGGCCGGCATCACGGCCGCCGGCCTGCTGACCACCGCTCTCGGCGTCGCTGTCTCCGCACCGGCGACCGCCGCGCCGAGGAGCACCGCCCTCGGCGCCTGCACGATCAGCACGCTGCCGTACCCGACCGACACCTATCGGGCCGACGCGTCCGTCATCGACCCGTCCGGCCGCTACATCGCCGGCGACGGGCTGCGCAAGACGGAAAGCGGCAACCAGTACCTGCTGCTGTTCTGGGACCGGAATCGGCTCACCGAGGTCGAGGCGCCGAGCATGGCGACCCCGGTCGACGTCAACGCGGACGGCGTCGCGATCGGCAACGGCTGGGGCAACAGCGGCCAGCCGTGGCGGTACCGCGACGGCAGGATCGAGCAACTGCCACTGGTGCCGTCCGCCTACGGCCTCTCCGTCACCGCCATCAACAAGGCCGGCGACATCGTCGGCCTCGGTAGTGACATCGACACCGGGGAGTTCTTCGCGGTGCGCTGGCCGGCGGCGCGGCCGGGCACGGTCGAGGTGCTCGACGCCCCGGCCAATGCCCAGCCGACCGGAATCACTGACAACGGGACCATCGTCGTCACCGCCGGTGACTTTGGGTCCTGGACCAGTTGGGTCCGCCGGCCGAGCGGCCGTTACGACGCACTCACGGTTCCCGGCGCCGAGGTGGCCCATGTCGACGCGGCGGCGGGTCGCTGGGCGATCGGCCATGTCGACCTGGTCGGCAGCGGCTGGGTCAAGGTGCGGTGGAACCTCCGGGACGGCTCGTACACGACGCTCGACCAGCAGTTGCCGTTGTCGGATGACGTCAACGCCAAGGGCGTCGTGGTGGGCGGCGACCGGGTCGCGCGCGGTACCACCTCCCGGGTGCTGCCGGGAGGCGGCGACGGGGTTGGCGTCGGCGCACGCTCCATCTCCGACACCGGCACCATCGTCGGGTTCCGCAACGGGGAGCGACTCACCCCGGTGCGCTGGACGGGCTGCTGACCCGGCCGGCAACGGCACCTGTTCGTCACTGAGGCGGGCGAGCATCCGAAACGGATGCTCGCCCGCTTCGCGTGCGGCTACGGGGGCGTTACGAGGTCCAGGAGCCGGTGGCTCCGATCGCGTTTGCGCTTGTGTGGTCGGGCCGGTTGGTGCCGATGACGACCGCCACGATGCCGCCCGCACAGCAGAGCAGGGTGAGCACCGCCGCGCTGACCGCGACGACCACGGCGGTCGTCTTGGCGGTGTTCGTCCGCTCGGTCGCGGGTGGGACGAGCGGATAACCCGGCATGCCCGTCACCGGGAACGCGCCGCCAGCCGTCGGGTACGCGGCGCCCGAGAACGGTGGCTGCGGTGTCGCCGCGAACGGATGGGTAGGCGCCGCGTTCGGCTGCTGGCGATGGTGCGGCCCGACGGAGGGCTGGGGGTGGGTCACCGTACTCCTTGACGCCTCGGTACGTGCGGTTCGAGAACTCCATCGACGCTACCGTGCGTGGCCGATGGCCCGGCCGTCGCGCCGGACCGTGCCGACCGGCGCCGACGGTGCGCCCCTCCGGCCAGCCTGGACGGAGACGGCCCGGCGGCGCGCCACCATGGACTGTCCGCCCACCCGCCGCGGTGGGTGACCTCGCAGGTCAGCGAAGCGGCAGCACGGCGGCGGTGCGGACCAACCCGTCGGCGACCACGAAACGGCCGCTTATCGATGCCGGCGGGTCGTCGACACCCGCCTCGTCCACGCGGGCCGGCGCGATCCGGGCCGTGAACGTGCCCGCGTCCGGATCGATGTCGAGCCGGGCGTCGTGGAAATCCAACCAACTCCCGACGACCGGATGCCAGACCTTGTAGACGGTCTCCTTGGCACTGAACAGCACGATCGGCCAGAGGATGTCGCCGGGCAACCGTGCCACGTCGGCCTCCTCCTCGGGCAGCAGCACGAGTCGGCGTACTCCCGGGCTTATCTCGCGGTGCTGCTCGGCATCCATGCCGACGGACCGGATGTCGGTCGCGTGCGCCGCCGCGGCGGCGCAGTAGCCGTCGGTGTGCGTGATGCTGCCGACCACCCCCGCCGGCCAGACCGGCGCGCGGTCGGCGGCGGCCGGCACGGCGGTGGGTGGCAGGCCAAGCTCGGTCAGTGCCCGGCGGGCGCAGACCCGCCCGGCGGTGAAGTCCCTCCGACGGGTCTGCACGGCCCGTTCGCTGAGGCACGCCCGCTCGGCGGCGAGCAGCTCGCCGACCCAGTCGTCGGGCCGGGCGACGGCGACGGCGACCGTCGCCGGCAACAGGTCACGCATCGCGCTGGATTACCCGTCGGTAGGAATGGCGCATCGGGTCAACAGTCAAATTTCCGACTCCCACAACCGGAGAAGGTACCGCAAGGATGTAACACCGGAGGGCCGCGCATCGCCCTCTCTGATGGCTCCGGGGGGACCACCATCGAACCCTGGCCGGGCACCGCTGCTGGCCAGACCCGTGGACATCTGGAAGGACGTGCGATGACCGACAGTGCCGAACGGTCGGGGGTGCGAGCCGATGATCACGCCCCGAAGACCCCCTGCTGGAGCTGCGTCTCGTGCGGTGACGAGTGGCCGTGTGCGACGAAACGCAGCCGGTTGTTGGCCGAGTACGGCAGTGACCGGGCAATGCTCAGCGTCTATCTGGGTTCCTGCCTCGCCGCCGCCACGGAGGATCTGCGTACCGCCCCGGGGATGTCTCTCCAGGACCGGTTCATCGGCTGGCTGCCCCGCGGCCCTCGACGCGGCTGAACCGCTGGTGGCCCCACCGTCGGGCGGGGCCACCAGCGGGGCCGGGCGTCGTTCAGCGGCGCCGGGGCCGCCGGGTCACCGTGAAACCCAGCACGCCGGCCACCGCGGCGAGCACGCCGCCGATTCCGGTCCAGACCCAACGCGAGCCGAGGTCCGGCAACCAGTCCGCGAGCGGGTCGCTCTCGTCGTCGGCATCCGGCCCGTCCGGCGGTACGGCGGTGAGCACCGTGCCCGCCTTGGTGTTCGGCACCAGCGGTGCGGCCAACTCGCCGTCGTCGGCCGAGGCGCCCCGATCGGCGGTCGTGCCGACCAGCAGGTCCACGTCGATCGGCGCGCCCAGATCCGGCTCCGGCAGGTCGATCACCGAGAGCCGGACGACGTACGTGCCGGGCAGCGGGTCGGCCGACCAGGGCTCGGCCCATGGCCGTACCTCGCGCAGCGTGCAGCCGAGCGCAACGTTCGTCGCCGCGGCGTCCACGGTCGGGGTCTGCGCTCCCGCCGTGCACGCCTGACGCCGACGCAGCCCGTCGAAGACGTCGACCGTCCAGGTGGATGCGCCGCTGCGCCCCTTCGGGAAGGTGACGGTGGCGCTGATCTCCTGCACCTGACCGGCGGTCGCCGGGAACGACCAGTAGAGGTGGTCGCCGATCGAGGCGTCCACCCGCACCGGTTGTCCGGCGGCGATCGGGGTAGCGCCGAGGAACGACGTGCCGGCCCGGTTCACCGGCGTGGCTCCGGGGGAGGGGCTCGGCGCGGCGACGGCCGCGGCCGGGAGCAGCGCGGCCCCGCCGGCGGCGAGCAGCGCCGCCAGCGAACGCGACAGTGGGGTACGCATCAGTTCTCCCTCCAGGTGGCGACCCACCAGCGGCTGAGCAGGCCGACGAGCAGGCCGGTGAGCAGCCCGGCGATGGTGAGCAGGGCGAGCAGGACCCAGCCCCGGCCGAGGTCCGGTCCGTTCGGCGTGGGCGCGGCGGCGACCACGTCGATGGTCAACTCCACGGGCATGCCCGGAGTCGCCGCGGTGCCGGGTCGCGGGGCGAACGAGTTGCTCACCACCAGGCAGACGGTGGTGGGCTCGACGACCGGGTTGGCGCTCTCCTCGGCTCTCGGTGCGTCCTCGTCGTCGGCGGTGGCCGACCAGCGAAGCCCGGCGGAGAGCACGTCGGCTCGCCCGCTGCCGGCGTCCGCGCCCCGGACCAGTTCCCGGCCGTCCGCCGCGGTGGCCCGCAGCAGCACCCCGTAGTCCCGGTTGACCGCTCGGTCCAGCGCCATGCTCACCGACGCCCGCAGCTCCTGCCCGGGGCGTACCGGCACCCGGTAGTAGCGGTGCTCGGAGAACGCCTCCCGGTCGGCGTAGACGCCGGGGGCGAGCAGTGGCGCCGAGGCGCAGGCGTTCGCGCCGCCGACGACTGTCGGTGCCCGGGTGTTTGTGGCGCCGGCCCGCTCGACGAGCTGCTTGATCCGGCCGGTCAGCTCCTCGGCGCTCTGAGCGGCGGTGTAGGTGCCGCCGGTCGCGCTGGCGATGCAGAGCAGTTGCCGGCGGACCTTCTCGTCGGGGGCCAGGCCGAGGGTGTCGACGACCAGGCTCGTGCCCTGGGCGGCCAGTTCGCGGGCCACCTCGCACGGGTCCGGCGGGGCGCAGGTGTCCTCCCCGTCGGTGATCAGCACGATCCGTCGGGTGGTGGCCCCGGTGCCCAGGTCCTGTGCGGCCGAGCGCAGTGCGAGGCCGACAGGTGTGAACCCGGTCGGTCGCAGCGTCGCCACCGCGGCCTTGGCCGCGGCGCGGTCCACCGGACCGACCGGGACGATCTGCTGGGTGTCCTGGCAGCCGACCTTCTTGTCCTTGCCGCGGTAGGTCGCGCCGAGCACCCGGATGCCGAGCTGGGTGTCCTCCGGCAGGGCGTCCACCACCTCGTTGAAGGCCTGCTGGGCGACCGAGATCCGGCTGCGTCCGTCGATGTCGGCGGCGCGCATGGAGCCGCTGACGTCGAGTACGAGCTCGACCCGGGGAGGCTCGGGCACCTGCTCCTCGTCGGCCTGCGCCGGGACCGGCCCGGCCAGCGCGGTGGTCGCCAACAGTCCGAGAAGGACAGCCGCCGATCGTTTGAAGTTGATCACGGCCCGCAGTGTAGTGAGATCCACTTTGGATGATCACTGGGGTTGGTGCGGGTTTTCCGGCCTGCCGTCCCCGGCCGAGTCGACAAGCACCGCTGGTCGGCCGCCTTCGCGCGCTGGGTCCACGCCAGGTCACCCTCGGTCAACTGCTCGATGGCAAGCATCGGTTCGGTCGCCATCGGTCGGAAATCTGACTTAAGTTGACCCGTTGTGCCGGTGGTGCACGGTGGTTAAGCTCTTCATGCGCGCCCCAATCGCCCGCTTCCCCCGTGGCAGGCGATCGGGGCGCGCGTCTATGTCAGAAGGGCCCGCACGCTTCGGCGTGCGGGCCCTTCTCCGTCGCGCTGTGCGGCGCGTCGCCTGTCGGTGCTTATATCCACCGGCCGTCGAGCCACATTCGGGACAACCAGTCCGAGTACGCGATGCTCTTGCCGACGAAGATCGGATAGAAGTACGCGAAGCAGAGCGCCACCAGCAGCACGTACGCCCCGGCCGCGATGCCGCCCACGAACCGGCGCTCGTAACTCGGGTCGCCGGGCACCAGCGGCGCCACCGTGCCCACCTCACTCCCGGCGGGGGCGATCAGCGCGCCGAGCACGTACACCACCGCCAGCACCAGGAAGGGCAGCGCCGGAGCGGCGTAGAACGAGAACATCGTCCGGCCGTCGAGGGCGAACCAGAACCACGGCAGCAGCCCGGCGGCCACGGTGAGCAGGATCGCGCCGGCCCGCCAGTCGCGACGGGCCACGCCCAGCCAGGCCAGCGCCGCCAGGGCGGGCAGGAACGACCACCAGAGCAGCGGAGTGCCCAGCAGCAGGATCTCCGAGGCCCAGTTCGTGCCGTCGCCGGCCCAGTGGAACGCCACCGGGCGACCGAGCAGCAGCCACTGCCACGGCCACGACTGGTACTTGTGCGCATCGTCGAGCTGGGCATGGAAGCCGTACGCCGCCTTGTGGTACTCGAAGAGGTTGATCAGCGGGCCGACCACCGGGCGGTCACTGAGGTGGGCGGCGGGGTAGGCGGACGCGAGCCGGTAGTAGCCGTCATCGGTGATCAGCCAACCCGACCAGGTGGCGACATAGGTGCCGATCATGAGCACGCCGGCCAGCAGCAGCCAGGGCAGCTCGTCGAGCAGGGCGTCCCGCCAGGGCCGGCGGGCCCCCGCCGAGCGGCGGACGCCGACCTCCCAGAGGACGACGAGCAGCGCGAAGGCCGGGACGAAATACAGTGCGCTCCACTTCACCGCGCAGGCGCAGCCGATCAGCACCCCGGCGGCCAGCCGCCACCACGGCCAGGTGCGCCAACCGGTCGGCGGTCGGCCGGCCCGACCCGGCTGACTCGGGTCGAGCCCGTCGTCCAGGGCCCGCGCCCAGCGGCGACGGCGGGCGTCCCGATCGAGCACCAGCGCGCCGAACGCGGCCAGCACGAAGAAGAGCAGGAAGATGTCGAGCAGGGCCGCCCGGGACAGCACCAGGTGGAAGCCGTCCAGGGCGAGCAGCAGGCCGGCGGCGCAGCCGAGCACCGTCGAGTGGAACATCCGCCGACCGATGCGCACCAGCAGCAACACCGACAGCGTGCCGATCACGGCCGCCGAGAACCGCCAGCCGAACTCCGGCGCGGTGGTCATCAGGTGCCCGGGGACCGAGACCTTCGAGTCGGCGTCCTGATAGCCGAAGGCCCACTCGCCGAGGCCGATCAGCCACTTGCCCAGCGGCGGGTGCACGACGTACGACGGGCCGTTGTCCTTGTAGTTCCATTCGACGCCCCGGCTGATCAGCCCGTAGCCGTCCTTGGCGTAGTACGTCTCGTCGAAGATCTTGCCCTTGATGTCGGAGAGACCGACGAAGCGCAGGATCGCCGCGATGGCCACGACCACAGCCGTGGCCGCCCAGGAGAACCGGTCCAGTTGGCTGTCGACGGTGGCGAACCGTCGTCGGATCTGGGCGGGCGCGCCGCCCGCACCGGCGGGCGGCGCCGTCGGCTCCTGGTTGGGGCTGGGCTCGCCCGTCACCTCGACCATCTTGGCAGGATCGGCGCTCGGGCTCTGCGCAGTCGACGCACTCGTCACCCGGCGATCGTAGGCTGCCAAGGTGCTCGGTGGCGCCCGTCGTCCCCGATACCGGTACTCGCTGTCGATGAAGGAGACGAATTCGTGGGTGAAATGTCCGAAGCTGGGCGCCTGATCCTGCTCGGTGCCCCGCTCGGCAACCCCGCCGACGCCTCGGCCCGACTCCGGGAGGTGCTGAGCACTGCCGACGTCGTCGCGGCCGAGGACACCCGCCGGCTCACCCGACTGGCCCGCGATCTCGACATCACCGTCGGCGGTCGCATCGTCTCCTACTTCGAGGGCAACGAGGAGCGGCGTACGCCCGAGCTGGTCGAGGTCATCCTCGGCGGGTACGTGGTGGCCCTGGTCACCGACGGGGGGATGCCGAGCGTCTCCGACCCCGGCTACCGGCTGGTCCGGGCCGCGTTGGACGTCGGGGCGCCGGTCACCGTCGCTCCCGGCCCGAGCGCCGTCACCACCGCCCTGGCGGTGTCCGGGCTGCCCTGCGACAGGTTCTGCTTCGAGGGCTTCCTGCCCCGCACCCCCGGCGCCCGCCGATCCCGGCTGCGCGCCCTCGCCGCCGAAGAGCGCACGCTCGTCTTCTTCGAGGCCCCGCACCGGATCGGCGCGGCGCTCACCGACCTGGCCGACACGTTCGGCGCGGACCGTCCGGCCGCGCTCTGCCGCGAGCTCACCAAGACCTACGAGGAGGTGCTCCGGCGTCCCCTCGGCGAGTTGGCCAGGTGGGCCGCCGAGGGCGACCCGCGCGGCGAGATCACCCTGGTGGTGGCCGGGGCGCCGGTGACCGCCCCGGAGCGCCCCGACGACGACACCCTGCGCGCGGCGGTCGCCGAGCGGGAGGCCGGCGGCAGGTCCCGCCGCGACGCCATCACCGACGTCGCCACCGAGTACGCGCTGCGCCGCCGGGACGTCTACACGATCGTGCACAGCTGACCGGAGCCGCGCTGCCGCGCACCGGACGGCGGGTTCACCAGGCGGCGGCCAGGAAGCCGACGGTGATCAGCACCGGGCCGGTGACGGCGACCGCCACGGCCCAACGGCGGTGCCGGCGACCGGGCAGCCGGGCCGACCCGGTCCACCGCACGATGCCGGCGACGCAGCCCAGCACCACAAGCAGGCCGGGCAGCCAGCGCAGGTGCTGAACCACCCCGGTGTCCGCGTACGCGGTGCCGCCGTCGGGGCCGGTCATCCGCGCCGGTAGCGGTGTGCCGGTCGCGTCCGCGCCGGCGGGCACGCCGCTGACCCGTACCCCGTGCGCGACGAACCGCCCGTCCTGCGCCGTGAAAATCCCTCGGCACCGCTGGGTGAGCCCGCTGCCGGTGCACTCGGCGATCACCACGGTGCCTGCCCGCGCGTGCCCGACCGCCAGCCAGAACGGGACGGCGCTGACCCAGGCGAAGAAGGCCGTGACCAGGGCCAGCGCCACGAGCGCGGCGAGCCCGGGCAGGGGATCCGGAGGTGGGACGGCACGGCTCGGAACGCGGCGCCCTGCCGCTCGTGAGCCGCGGTCGCGCTCCGGCGACGGGTCCTCCCGGACCGGGGTGCCGTCCCAGTGCACCTGCTCGATCGGCGCCCAGAAGGCGCCGTCGTCGTCCGGTTGGTCACCGCCGGGCCGGTGGCCCCGCTGCCTGCCGCTCTGCTGCCGGACGGGCACCCGACTCGGCACCGCGTCCACCGGCGCCCCGGTCGTCGGCTCCACCTCGACGGCCTCCGCGCCGACCGGCGGGACCGGCGGGCCGGGTCGGGCCGGGCTGGGTGTGGGCGCCGGGGTCGGACGGACGGGGGTGGGCCGGGCCGGTGCGGCGGCGAGACTCGCGGGGTCGTCGCGCCTCGGCGCGACCGCCCGTCCGGACGGCGGGGGCCGCTGGTCCGCCGGCCGGTCGGCGGCAGAGCCCGGTCGTGGGGCCGGGCTCGGTCGCGGCGCGAAACCCGGGTCGACGCCGGGCAACGGCCGGGGCTGGGGCGCGACCCCGGCGTCGCGGGGGGCGGCCGGGTCGGGGTCGCCGCCGGCCGTCGGGCCGGTGGGACGGTCCTCGCGGTCCCGTGCCGCTCGTCTGCCAGTCACGAGGTTCATTGCACACCGCTCGGGAGGGCGGATCGGGCAGTTGAGCCGCGTGTCGGCGACAAATCGGACCATTGGGCGGGTGGTCGGTCCGGTCCGCCGGCCCGGCACCCCCTATTGGTTCGCGGTCACCCCGGCCGGGTCACTAGGCTTGCTGCTCATGAGTCACGTTCTCGCGGCAGTGGCCTGGCCGTACGCCAACGGCCCCCGCCACATCGGCCACGTCTCCGGTTTCGGCGTTCCCTCCGACGTCTTCGCCCGGTACATGCGGATGGCCGGCCACGACGTGCTCATGGTCTCCGGCACCGACGAGCACGGCACCCCGATCCAGGTGCAGGCCGACGCCGACGGGGTGACCCCGCGCGAGCTGGCCGACAGGTACAACAGGGTGATCGTCGAGGACCTGCACGGCCTCGGCCTCTCCTACGACCTGTTCACCCGCACCACCACCCGCAATCACTACGCGGTGGTGCAGGAGCTGTTCGAGGGGATGTACCGCAACGGCTACATCGTGCCGAAGACCACCATGGGCGCGATCTCGCCGTCCACCGGGCGCACCCTGCCCGACCGCTACATCGAGGGCACCTGTCCGATCTGCGGGTACGACAGCGCGCGCGGCGACCAGTGCGACAACTGCGGCAACCAGCTCGACCCGATCGACCTGATCGACCCGAAGTCGCGGATCAACGGGGAGACCCCGAAGTTCGTCGAGACCGAGCACTTCTTCCTGGACCTGCCGGCCCTGGCCGAGGTGCTGCGGCAGTGGCTGGACACCCGGGACGGGTGGCGGCCCAACGTGCTGCGCTTCTCCCGCAACCTGCTCGACGACCTCCAGCCCCGGGCGATCACCCGGGACCTGGAGTGGGGCGTGCCGATCCCGCTGGACGGCTGGCGGGACCGGTCCGACAAGCGGATCTACGTCTGGTTCGACGCGGTGATCGGCTACCTGTCCGCCTCCATCGAGTGGGCCCGCCGCTCCGGCGACCCGCAGGCGTGGCGCAAGTGGTGGTCGACCGACGCGGAGGGCAAGGACTCCCGCTCCTACTACTTCATGGGCAAGGACAACATCGTCTTCCACTCGGTGATCTGGCCGGCGCTGCTCTCCGGATACTCCGGCGAGGGCTCCCGCGACGGTGAGCCGGGCGAGCTGGGCCGGCTCAACCTGCCCACCGAGGTGGTCTCCAGCGAATACCTGACCATGGAGGGGCGCAAGTTCTCCTCGTCCCGCAAGGTGGTCATCTACGTTCGCGACTTCCTGGAGCGCTACGACGCCGACGCGCTGCGCTACTTCATCGCCGCCGCCGGCCCGGAGAGCAACGACACCGACTTCACCTGGGCCGAGTTCCTCCGCCGCAACAACGACGAGCTGGTCGCCGGCTGGGGCAACCTGGTCAACAGGTGCGTGTCGATGGCGGCGAAGAACTTCGGGGCGATCCCGCCGGTCGACCCGGACGGGCTCACCGAGGCTGACGAGGCGCTGCTCGCGGTGGCCCGCGCCGGCTTCGCGGGAGTCGGCGACCTGATCGGCCGGCACCGGCAGAAGCAGGCCATCGGCGAGGCCATGAAGGTGGTCGCCGAGGCCAACAAGTACCTCTCCGAGCAGGCGCCCTGGAAGCTCAAGGCCGAGGCGGACAAGCCCCGGATGGGCACCATCCTGCACGTCGCCCTGCAGGTGATCAGCGACGCCAACACGCTGCTCACCCCGTTCCTGCCGCACTCCGCCCAGCAGGTGCACGAGCTGCTCGGTGGCACCGGCGTGCACGCGCCGATGCCCGTCATCGAGCAGGTCGACGACCTGGACGGCGGTCCGGCGTACCCGGTGCTGACCGGGGACTACACGGTCGGCGCGCGCTGGGAGTCCGTGTCGATCGAGGCGGGCCGACCGTTGGCCACGCCGAAGCCGGTATTCCGCAAGCTCGACCCGTCGATCGTCGACGAGGAGTTGGCCCGGCTGGCCGACTGAACGCCCGACGCCCCGGGCGGCAGGGCATCCTGCCGCCCGGGACCGTCACATCGCGTACCGGGCGTCCATCACCTGGTCGTCGGTCACCTCGGCACCCGGCGCCCACGCCTCGTAGACCCCCCGTTCGTGGCACTGCGCGCCGGTCGTGACCACCGCGTCCGGGTTCGGGTAGCGCAGCCGCACCCGCAACCAGCCGGCCTCCTCCCGCAGCACCAGGCACGGCACGCCCCGCCACTGAGCGAACCGGACCCGGCGGGCCACCGCGCTCACCGGGTAACGGGCCGCCCGGGTCATCGCCAGCACCCGGAACCCGCCGGGCAGGTCGGCCACCGCCTCGTACTCGGTGTCGCCGTACCAGCCGACAAGCTGGGTGGAGCGCGGCGCGTCGGCGTTCGGCACGTACTCCTGGTCCGGGGAGAGGCCCGGCACCGCGGCCAACAGGTGTCGCCACTGCGGGCCCACCATCCGCAGCCACCCGCGCTGCTCGGCCTGGTAGGTGTAGAGCACCACCTCCACCCCCTCCGCCGGGTAGGCGATCAGGGCGGCGTTCGCCGGCATCGGCAGGTCGGCGAAGTCGCGGGTGACGAACTCCGGGATGAGCTGACCGTTGCTCGGCACGAAGCCCGTGCCCAGCACCGGCGCGCCGAGCCGGTCGCGGGATCCCAGCGCGGTCAGGCCGCGGTGTGCCTCGCCCACGGGCACGTCGTAGTCACCCGGGTCGGACGCCCGCCAGCGCAACGCGTACGCCACCTCCGGACCGTCCCTGCTGACCTCCCCGTCGGTACGCAGCACCGTCGTCGTCGCCGGCGTCCGCAGATGCGCCACGTCATGCTCGCGGTAACAGAAGCCGTGCGGCAACCAGCCACGTAGGTACCCGGCGAGCTGCTGGGCAGAGAGCACCTTCACCATTCGGGTGCCCCGCCGGACCACCGCCGACGCGCGTGCCATCGTCAGCGTCGGGTCCGCCGCGGCGGCCGGCTGCTGGCTGAGCTGGTGCAGGTACGCCCAACCCCGCTCGCGGTGCGCCGGCACCATCAGCGGCGTCTCCGGCTCGTCGGCCGGCTCCGTGGCCCCGTGCACCGCGGTCACCTCGCTGACGTGCACGAACCGGTGCCACGGCAGCGCACTGCCCGGTCGGGGCGCCCACTCGAAGCCGGCCACCTCGTCGGCGCTGAACAGCTCGTACGCGGCGCCCCGGGCGATCTCCTCGGCCGGGTAGACACCCCCGCCGAACGCCACGCGCAGCCCGGTGCGTTCGTCGGCCGCGCCGCTCGCGTGGGGTGTGATGCTCATGCTGCCACCTCCCCCGGTTCGGTTCGCTCGCTGCGCTCGCTCACGCCACCGCCTCGCTACGCTCGCTCACGCGGCGACGGTAGAGTCGCGCGGCGTAGCCGGGGTGAACGTCAGGTGGCGGGCAGATGGACAGGCCCGGTGTGTGATGCTGTCGCTGATGAGCGAGCCCACTGAATCCCGTCGAGAGCGTGCCGCCCGGCGGGCCGGAGAGTTTCCACCCGCCCCCGAGCCGCTGCCCCGGCCGGTACTGGACAGCCACACCCACCTGGACATCACGGTCAGCGAGGCCGGCGTCCCCGGCGGTGGGCCGGCCGACGACCCGGTTGCCGTGGCGATCGCGTTGGCCACCACGGTCGGCGTGGACCGGCTGGTCCAGGTGGGGGTCGACGTCGCCTCCTCGCGGTGGGGCGCGGACACCGCCGACACATATCCCGCCGTGCTGGCCACCGTGGCGCTGCACCCCAACGAGGCGCCTCGCCTCGACGACCTCGACGAGGCGCTGCGGGAGATCGAGTCCCTCGCCGCCCGCGACCGGGTCCGGGGGATCGGCGAGACCGGCATGGACTTCTTCCGGACCGGTGACGAGGGGCGTGCCGCGCAGGAGGCCAGCTTCCGGGCGCACATCGCCATCGCCAAGCGGTACGACAAGGCGCTCGTCATCCACGACCGGGACGCCCACGCCGACGTGCTGCGAATCCTCGACGACGAGGGTGCTCCGGACACGGTCGTGCTGCACTGCTTCTCCGGCGACGCCGAGTTCGCCCGCGAGTGCGTCCGCCGCGGCTACCTGCTCAGCTTCGCCGGCACCGTCACCTTCGGCAGCGCCACCGCGCTGCGCGAGGCCGCCGCGCTCACCCCGCTGGACCAGTTGCTGGTGGAGACCGACGCCCCGTACCTCACGCCGACGCCGCACCGGGGACGGCCGAACGCCTCGTACCTGATCCCGGTCACCGTCCGCGCGCTCGCCGCGACCACCGGCAGCGACCTGGACGAGGTGTGCGCGGCCATCTCCGCCACCGGCGACCGGGCCTTCGGCCCGTGGTGAGCCCGGCCCGCCGGTCGGCGCCGACCCCGTCGGTACGCTGCCAGCCATGACCGGTCTCCTCGGCCCGGCGGAGATCCGGGAACTTGCCGCCCGGCTGGGCGTCGCGCCCACCAAGAAGCTGGGCCAGAACTTCGTGCACGACCCGAACACCGTCCGCCGGATCGTCACCGCCGCCGGGCTGACCCCCGACGACGTGGCCCTGGAGGTCGGCCCCGGGCTCGGCTCGCTGACCCTGGGGCTGCTGCCGGTCGCCGGGCACGTGCACGCCGTCGAGATCGACCCGGTGCTCGCCGGGGCGCTGCCGGAGACCGTCGCCCGGCACGCCGGCGCGGACGCCGGCCGGCTCACCGTGCACCGGGCCGACGCGCTGCGCGTCGACGCCGCCGAGCTGGCCGACCCGCCGCCGACCGCGCTGGTGGCGAACCTGCCCTACAACGTGGCGGTGCCCGTGGTGCTGCACCTGCTCGCCGTGCTGCCCACCCTGCGGCACGGGCTGGTGATGGTGCAGAAGGAGGTCGCCGACCGGCTGGTCGCCGGCCCCGGCTCCAAGGTGTACGGCATCCCGTCGGTAAAGCTCGCCTGGTACGCCCAGGCCCGAGGTGCCGGCAAGGTGCCGCCGAACGTGTTCTGGCCGGTGCCGAACGTCGACTCCGGTCTGGTCGCCTTCAGCTGCCGCCAACCGCCGCGCGCCGACGTACCCCGGGAGCAGGTCTTCGCCGTTGTCGACGCGGCGTTCGCGCAGCGCCGCAAGACGCTGCGCGCCGCCCTGGCCGGCTGGGCCGGCGGCCCGGACCGGGCCGCCGCCGCCCTCACCGCGGCCGGCGTCGACCCCGGCGCCCGGGGAGAGTCGCTGACCGTCGAGCAGTTCGCCGCCATCGCCGCGTCGGCTCCGGCCGGTACGCGTACCGCGAAGTAGGCTGACGCCGTGCCCGCCGAGGAGGTGTACGAGTGACCGCGCAGCCGATCGAGCCCACCGCCCAGGGGATATGGGGTCCGGATCCCGTCCGGCAGCGACTGGCCAACCACACCATCGAGGACGTGCTGGCCCTGCCCGACGATGCCCCCCGCGTCGAGCTACGTGACGGAGTCCTCGTCGTGGTCCCTTCCCCCACCTATGACCACCAGAACATCAGCAGCCTGCTCTGGATGTGGCTGCGACAGCACGCCCCGCTGGATCTGTCGCCAGCTACCGCCATCGGAGTGGCGATCAGCCACCGCAACACCCTTGAGCCGGACGTGGTGCTGTTGCGCCGCCCTCTCGTTGGCACCAGCCACTACTTCGATGCTGAGCAGGTCATGCTGGCCGTCGAGGTTGTCTCGCCCGGCACCCGACGGCGGGACCGGCTGGAGAAGCCGGCCGACTACGCCGATGCCGGGATTCCGCACTACTGGCGGATCGAGCAGAATCCGGTGCACGTGTACGCGTACGACCTGGTCGACGGCCGCTACGAGCTGGCCGCCGACTCTGCCGAGGAGCTGATCGTGGCCAAGCCGTTCGACATCCGCCTGCGCGTGCGGGACATCACCCCGTGACCGAGGCCTGGCGACCGGACGGCGAGGACGAGCGGCGTGGGGCCATCGGGCCGGTGAAGGTCCGGGTGCCCGCGAAGGTCAACCTGCACCTCGGGGTGGGCCCGCTGCGCCGCGACGGCTACCACGAGTTGAACACCGTCTACCACGCCATCTCGATCTACGACGAGTTGACGGCCCGCCGGGGCGACACGCTCGCCCTGACCATGGAGGGCGAGGGCACCGGTGAGCTGGCGCTCGACGACAGCAACCTGGTGATCCGCGCCGCGCACGCTCTCGCCGGGTACGCCGGGGTGCTGCCGCACGCCCGACTGCACCTGCGCAAGCAGATCCCGCTCGCCGGAGGGCTGGCCGGCGGCAGCGCCGACGCGGCTGCCGCCCTGGTGGCCTGCGACGCGCTCTGGGGCACCGGGCTGTCCCGCGACGAGTTGGCCGGGATCGCCGCAGACCTGGGCTCCGACGTGCCGTTCCTGATCTACGGCGGCACCGCGCTGGGCACCGGCCGGGGCGAGGCGATCAGCCCGGTGCTGGTCCGCCCCACCTCCTGGCACTGGGTGGTGGCGATCGCCGACGTCGGCCTGTCCACCCCGGCCGCGTACCGGGAGTTGGATCGGCTCCGCGACACCGGCGCCGCCGGTGCCCCGTTGGGCAGCACCGACGGGCTGCTGGGCGCGCTGCGCCAGCGCGACCCCCGGGTGCTGGCCCGGACGCTCGGCAACGACCTCCAGGACGCCGCGCTGGCCATGCGCCCGGCGCTCGCCGACACGCTCAAGGCCGGTGAGGCGGCCGGTGCGCTCACCGGCATCGTCTCCGGATCCGGGCCGACCTGCGTGTTCCTCGCCACCGGCGCGGCCGACGCGGAGCGGATCGCCGCCGAGCTGACCGCTGCCGGCGTGTGCCGCCAGGCGCGGGTCGCGCACGGTCCGGTCGCCGGCGCCCGCGTCGGCTGACGCGCGTCCCCGCGCGGCGCGGGCAGCGCGGGCGTCCGCGTACCCTTGGGTCAGGCGTCCAGGTGCCCGCCGGCACCCGGACGCCTTGATCATGAAGGGTGGATCGTGGCGAACATCGTCAATCTGGACCGGGTGTCCAAGGGGTATGGCGCGGCAGGGCGGCTGCTCACGGACGTCTCGCTCGGCCTGGACGACGCCGACCGGATCGGCGTGGTCGGCCTCAACGGCGCCGGGAAGTCCACCCTGCTGCGCCTTCTCACCAAGCAGGAGGACCCCGACGACGGCCGGGTGACCCACCGCCGTGACCTCCGTGTGCTCTGGCTGCCGCAGCAGCTCACCCTCGCGCCCGACGCCACCGTCCGGGATGTCGTGCTCGGCACCGCCTGGCTCAACGAGGGCATGGGCGCCGAGCACGAGTGGGCCGGCGACGCCGGTGTCCGGGGCATCCTCGACGGCCTCGGCATGCCGCACCTCGGCCTCGACCAGCCGGTCGGCCCGATGTCCGGTGGCGAACGGCGGCGGGTGGCTCTCGCCGCGCTGCTCGTCCGCGACTCCGACCTGCTCATTCTCGACGAGCCCACAAACCACCTCGACGTCGGCGGTGTCGACTGGCTGGCCCGGCACCTGGTGGGGCGCAAGGGCTCGCTGGTCGTGGTCACCCACGACAGGTGGTTCCTGGACGCGGTCTGCACCTACACCTGGGAGGTCGCCGACCAGACCGTCCGCGCCTACGAGGGTGGTTTCGCCGCCTGGACCCTCGCCCGCGCCGAGCGTGACCGCGTCGCCGCCGCGACCGAGGCCCGCCGGCAGAACCTGCTCCGCAAGGAGATTGCCTGGCTGCGCCGTGGGCCGCCGGCCCGGACCTCCAAGCCCCAGTTCCGCATCGACGCCGCGAACGCGCTGATCGCCGACGTGCCACCGGCGCGCGACACCATGTCCCTGCAGCGCATGGCCACCTCCCGGCTCGGCAAGCAGGTGTACGACCTGGAGAACGTCGAGCTGCACGCCGGCCCGAAGGAGATCCTGCGCGACGTCACCTGGCTGGTCGGCCCGGGTGACCGGATCGCCATCCTCGGTGCCAACGGCGCCGGCAAGACCACGCTGCTGCGGATGCTCGCCGGCATCACCCGCCCCGACGGTGGTCGCCTCGGCACCGGCTCGACGGTGCGGCCGGCGTTCCTGTCGCAGGAGCTCACCGAGCTGCCCGGGCACCTGCGGGTGCTCGAAGCCGTCGAGGAGGTCGCCCGTCGGGTGCAGCTCGGCGACCGGGAGGTGTCCGCCGCGCAGCTCGCCGAGGTGTTCGGCTTCGACGACCGCCGGCTCTGGACCCCGGTCAGTGACCTCTCCGGTGGGGAGCGCCGCCGGTTGCAGATGCTGCGGTTGCTCGCCGGCGAGCCCAATGTCCTGCTCTTCGACGAGCCCACGAACGACCTGGACACCGACACCCTCGCCGCGCTGGAGGACCTGCTCGACTCGTGGCCCGGCACGATCATCGTGGCGAGCCACGACCGCTACCTCATCGAGCGGGTCACCGACACCGCGTACGGGATGTTCGGCGACGGCCGGCTGGTGCACCTGCCGGGCGGTGTCGACGAGTACCTCGCCCGGACCGCGGAGCGGGCCGGCTTCCCCCGGGCGGGCGTCACCTCGTCCTCCGCGCCCGCCGCTGCATCGGGAGGCGGCATGTCCGCCGCCGAGGTCCGCCAGGCCCGCAAGGAGTTGACCCGACTGGAACGGCAGCTCGGCAAGCTCGACCAGCGCGAGACCACCCTGCTCGACCAGCTCGCGGCGGACGCCACCGACTATGCGCGGGTCGCCGACCTGGACGCTCAGCTCAAGGATCTGCGCGCCGAGCGGGAGCGGATCGAGGAGACCTGGATGACGCTCGCCGAAGAGCTTCCGGAGAGCTGACCGGGCCGGACGCACGGGCCCGGGGGCCGTGTGCGGCGTCACACCGCCACATGCGGGACAATCGTCGGCGACACCTACCCCACGGCGTTGGAGACTCAGACATGGCCCACACCCCCGTCAACCACCCCGCGCGGCCGATCTACCGGGCGATCGGCGGGCTGACCGGTCTGTACCTGGTGGTCTTCGGCGTGCTCGGCATCATCGCGAGCACCGGCAACGAGATCCTCGCCCAGGACGACACCCGGGTCCTCGGTCAGGGCACGAACCTCGGCTTCTCGCTGATCAGCGTGCTGCTCGGGATCGTCGTGCTGGTCGGCACCGCGCTCGGCCGCAACATCGACGTGGCGATCAACCAGTGGCTGTCGTACGCCCTGATGGTGATCAGCCTGGCCAGCCTCGCCTTCATCCGGACCGACGCCAACGTCCTCAACTTCAGCATCGTCACCGTCATCGTCGTGATGACCGTCGCCCTGCTGCTGCTCATGGTCGGGATGTACGGCAAGGTCGGGTCGGAGGACGAGGCGGAGGCTTTCCAGAAGGCTCGGCTCGTTCTCTGAGTTTGCTTTTGGTCGCGGTTGTGGTTTTCGCCGGAGCCCGAGTTTGGTCGCGGTTGTGGTTTTCGCCGGAGCCCGAGCTGCTCCGGGCGGTCAGGCTTGATCCCTGCGCAGCTCGGGCTCCGGCGAAAACCTGACCTGGTCCTGCCATTCGGCGGACCCCTTCGGCTTTCCGGTTCTTCGGACAGTTGGCTCTTACCTGGGCGACAATCCTCCTGAAACCGGTCAATCAGGGGGTTGGGCATGCCGCACTTTCCGGTCAACCATCCGGCACGGCCGCTCTACCGGGTCCTCTCCGGTTTGATCGGCGTCTACATCCTGGTGTTCGGCGTCTGGGGCGTTGCCGAGACGATCGGCGACCCACTCTTCGACCGAAGCAGCACCTGGGCCCTCGGCCTGCGGACCAACCTGGCCTTCTCACTCGCCTCGGTGGTCTTCGGCGTCGTCCTGATCATCGGGGCGTCCCGCCGCACGAACCTCGGCCACTACATGAACCTCACGGCCGGTGTGGTGTTCCTGGTGACCAGCATCCTGATGATGTCGGTGCTGCAGACCGGGGCGAACTTCCTCAACTTCTCGATGTCGACAGTGGTCGTGTCGATGCTGTTCGGCCTGATCCTGCTCGGCACCGGCCTGTACGACAAGGTCGGCCCGGCGGAACACGCCGAGGCGGAGCTGGCGAACCGCAAACACCCGGTGGCCGACGTGCACCGCGGCTGACGAACGGTCAGGAACGCCGGGCGGTGATCAACGTCGGCTTCGCCTCCAGGTGCGACAGCCCGTTCCAGGCCAGGTTGACGAGGTGCGCCGCCACCGTCTCCTTGCGCGGCTTGCGCACCTCCAGCCACCAGCGGCCGGTCAGTGCCACCATGCCGACAAGCGCCTGCGAGTACAGCTCGGCAAGCTTCGGGTCGTACCCCCGGCTCTTGAACTCGGCGCCCAGGATGTGCTCGACCTGGTGTGCGACGTCGTTCATCACGCTGCTGAAGTTGGCCGTGCCGGACATCAGCGGCGACTCGCGGACCAGCACCCGGAAACCGCTGGTCTCCTCCTCGATGTAGGTCAGCAGGGCCAGCGCCGCCTGCTCCAGCAACTCCCGCGGGTGCCCGGCGGTCAACGCCGTGGTGATCCGGTCCAGCAGGGCCCGGACCTCCCGGTCCACCACCACCGCGTAGAGCCCTTCCTTGCCGCCGAAGTGCTCGTAGACGACAGGCTTGGAGACCTTCGCGCGGGCCGCCACCTCCTCGATGGAGGTGGCGTCGAAACCGCGCTCGGCGAAGAGTTGCCGACCGGTCGCGATCAACTGCTCGCGTCGCTGAGCCGCCGACATGCGGATTCGGGAGGTGGGTTTGGGTTTGGGCGCCGGGACCGACGGTGTCACCCGCCGGCCGCCGACACCGTCACCGTCACTGACCTCAGGCATGTCGCCGCCTCGCTGGCGCTCGGTGACGCCCTGCCGTGGAATGGTGCCTCCGCTGTGCCCGTTCACGTCGTCGCCTCACTGGCCGGCGGTCCGACCGCTCTGCCGCCCGTCCGACCGTACCCGGATCGGGCCCGGCCCCCGTCTGCCGAACCGTCCGGTCCCCCGCGTGGCTCGATCATCCGGCCATCCTGCCAGGCGGCTCCCCGGCGTACCGCCCGCTTTTAGGGCGTGTGTCAAAGTCCTCGGTCGAGCCGAGGCGGAGTCCAGGCGGCGGTCCGGCAAGGCGGAGATTGGTCCGGATACCGGTGTTGTATCCGGACCAATCTCCAACGCGGCCGGTCGTCGTCTGGGCCCGCCGCAGGCCGGCCAGGGGCTTTGACACACGCCCTAGTGGGGTGCGACAGGCTTCACCAGCTTGGCGGCGAGGCGTTCCGGCTTTGGCCAGCGCACCTGCGTCGCCGCGCCGGTCTTCTCGAACAACCAGATCACCCGCGCCGAGATGTCCACCTGACCGCGCAGCACGCCGTGCCGGGCGCTGGTCGGGTCGGCGTGGTGCAGGTTGTGCCAGCTCTCGCCGAACGACAGGATCGCCAGCGGCCAGAAGTTCGACGCGCGGTCGCCCTGGCGCATCGCGAACGGACGCTCGCCGTAGACGTGGCAGACCGAGTTGATCGCCCAGGTGACGTGGTGCAGCAGGCCGATCCGGACCAGCCCGGCCCAGAAGAACGCGGTGAGCGCACCCTGCCAGGACCAGGTCACCAGGCCGCCGATCAGCGCCGGGCCGAGCAGTGAGATGACCACCAGCACGGGGAAGAGCCGGTCGACCCGACTGATGTCCCGGTCGGCGATGAGGTCCGGGGCGAAACGCTCCCGGTTGGACAGCTCTCGGCGGAACAGCCAGCCCACGTGCGCGTGGAACAGGCCTCGGGTCAACGCCCAGAAGCTGGTGCCGAAGCGCCAGGGGGAGTGGGGGTCACCCTCCAGGTCGGAGAACGCGTGGTGGCGCCTGTGGTCGGCGACCCACTGGATGATCTCGCCCTGCACCGCGAGTGACCCGGCGACCGCCAGCGTCACGCGCAGCCAGCGCTTGGCCTTGAAGGAGCCGTGCGTGAAGTAGCGGTGGAAGCCGACGGTGATGCCGAGCCCGGAGACGACGTACCAGACCAGGCCGATGACCACGTCGCTCCAGCCCAGCCAGCCACCCCAGGCCACCGGCACGGCGACCAGCAGGGCGACGAAGGGGATCACCACGAAGGCCCAGAGGGCGGCCAGGATGCCGGTGGCCTGACTGCCGTCGGTGAGTGGTTTGGGACCGCTGGCGGCCGGGTTCGGATCGAGCAGGGTGGTGGACATGAGACCTCGCAGGGGGACGGGGGAGGACCACAAAGCTACGCCTACGTCACCGTAACTTACGGCACCGTAGATCGCACGGGGAAGTTTCGAAACCTCCTCACGAAGCCGACCAGAGTCCCAGGTGGGATGCCCTGCAGAAGGCGGGTCAGGTCCCCCACCCACCCCCACCCCGCCGCACGCGTTGATCATGGAGTTGTCCGCGCGGGTTGTCGGCGTGTCGGGCGATAACTCCATGATCACCGGGGTGGTGGCAGGCGGGAGTCCGGCGCTGGGATGCCTCGGGCGCGGTGGGGGCGGAGTTGATCAGTGCTTGCGGGGCGGGGATGAGCGATGGCCTCCGGCGGCGGGGGCGCTAAGGTGTAGCGGCGGGTATTCGTCACCCGCGCGACGTCCTCGCGTCGCTGATCGGCCGTGGTGTAATTGGCAACACCCGGGTCTTTGGTACCCGTATTTCAGGTTCGAACCCTGGCGGCCGAGCTGCCCACCTACGTCCGTTTTCGGCTGGGGTGGGGGTAAGAGGGAGAGGTGCCGGGCCTCGCGGTTAGCATGGCCGCGGAAGTGTCCACCGTCCCGACGGGAGCCACGTCGTGCCCCAGCCCCACCTTCGTACCGTCGTCGTGCTCGCCGCCGGTGAGGGCAAGCGGATGAAGTCGACACTGCCCAAGGTGCTGCACCCCCTGCTCGGTCGGACGCTGCTCGGTCACGTGCTGAGCGCCGCCGCGCCGTTGGCCGCGGACCGGACCGTCGTCGTGGTGGGGCACGGCGCCGACCAGGTTCGGGGGCACCTGACCGAGATCGCACCCGAGAGCACGCCCGTGCTCCAGGCCGAACAGCTCGGCACGGGACACGCCGTGCGGATCGCGCTGGACGCCGTCCCGGACGGCGCCGGGACGGTTGTGGTGATCAACGGGGACGTGCCGCTGCTGCGTCCCGAGACGGTCGGCGCGCTCGTGACGGCGCACGAGGAGGCGGCTGCGGCCGCCACCGTGCTGGCCGCCGAGGTGCCCGACCCGACCGGGCTCGGGCGGATCGTCCGGGACGCCGACGGCCGCCTGGAGCGGATCGTCGAGGAGCGCGACGCCGACGCGACGCAGCGCGCGATCCGAGAGATCAACGCCGGCATCTACGCGTTCGACGCGGTGCGGCTGCGCGAGGCGCTGGGCAAGCTCTCCACCGACAACGACCAGGGCGAGGAGTACCTGACCGACGTCTTCGGCCTGCTCCGTTCCGCGGGTGAGCCGGTCGCCGTGCACATGGCCGTCGACCACGTCGAGACGCTGGGCTGCAACGACCGGGTGGAGTTGGCGGCGCTGCGCCGGCTGCTGCGCGACCGGGTCAACGAGGCGTGGATGCGTACCGGGGTGAGCCTGCTCGACCCCGTGACCACCTGGATCGACGTGACGGTGGCGCTGGACCGCGACGCGGTGATCGACCAGAACACCCAGTTGCGCGGCGCGACGGTGGTCGGCGCGGGAGCGTCGGTCGGGCCGGACGTCACGCTTGTCGACACGATCGTCGGCCCCGGCGCGTCAGTGGTCCGCAGTCACGCCGTCGGCGCCGAGGTCGGCGCGGGCGCCAGCGTCGGGCCGTACGCGTATCTGCGGCCCGCCGCGCGGCTCGCCGCCAAGGCGAAGGTCGGCACGTTCGTCGAGGTGAAGAACTCCGAGATCGGCGCCGGCTCGAAGGTGCCGCACCTGACCTACGTGGGTGACGCGACAATCGGCGAGCAGACCAACATCGGTGCGGCGTCGATCTTCGTGAACTACGACGGGGTCAACAAGCACCGCACGGTGATCGGCAGTCACGCCCGGACGGGCGCGGACAACATGTTCGTGGCGCCGGTCGAGGTGGGCGACGGCGCGTACACGGCGGCCGGCTCGGTGATCGTGGACGACGTGCCGGCGGGCGCGATGGGTGTCGCCCGGGCACGCCAGCGCAACATCGAGGGCTGGGTGGTGAAGCGGCGGGCCGGTACGCCGGCGGCCGAGGCCGCGCAGCGGGCCGGCGACGCGAAGGGCGCGCAGCGGGCCGGCGACGCGAAGGGTGCGTCGGAGGTGGCCGGCGCCGCAAGCGACAGTGAGGCAATGCACGGCGTGGCCGAGACGGTGGGCGGCACATCCGGCGCGGGAGATACTGCAACCGAATAGTCCCCGACCCACCACCACCGGGTCGGGTACCGCCGACATAACGGGAGCAGACGGGCCCATGGGCAGCATCGTCGCCGAAAACCGCAAAAGCCTGATGCTCTTTTCCGGACGTGGCTTTCCGGAGTTGGCCAAGGAGATCGGTGAGGTGCTCGGCGTCGCGCCGACCCCGGCCGACGCCTACGAGTTCGCCAACGGCGAGATCTTCGTACGGTTCAGGGACTCGGTGCGTGGATCGGACGCCTTCGTGGTGCAGTCCGTCACGCACGGGGTGAACACCTGGGTCATGGAGACCCTGATCATGGTGGACGCGCTGAAGCGGGGGTCGGCCAAGCGGATCACCGTGGTGCTGCCGTTCTACCCGTACGCGCGACAGGACAAGAAGCACCGCGGTCGGGAGCCGATCTCGGCCCGTCTCGTGGCGGACCTGTTGAAGACCGCCGGCGCGAACCGCATCCTCACCGTCGACCTGCACACCGCGCAGATCCAGGGCTTCTTCGACGGCCCGGTGGACCACCTCTTCGCCATGGACATCCTGGCCGAGTACGTGGAGCACAAGTACGCCGGCCGGCCGATGACAGTGGTGGCACCGGATTCCGGCCGGGTACGGGTGGCCGAGCGGTGGACCGACCGGCTGGGCGGTTGCCCGCTGGCGTTCATCCACAAGACCCGTGACCCGATGAAGCCGAACCAGGTCGTGGCCAACCGGGTGGTCGGCGAGGTGGAGGGCCGGGTCTGTCTGATCGTCGACGACATGATCGACACCGGTGGCACGATCGCCAAGGCCGCGGACATCCTCAAGGAGTCGGGAGCGGCGGAGATCGTTGTCGCGTCCACCCACGCGCTGCTGTCCGATCCGGCGACTGAGCGCCTGAAGAACAGCTCGATCAGCGAGATCGTGGTGACGAACACGTTGCCGCTCCCGCCGGAGAAGCAGCTGGACAAGCTCACCGTGCTGTCGATCGCGCCGCTGCTGGCGCGGGCGATCCGGGAGGTCTTCGACGACGGCTCGGTGACCACCCTCTTCGGCGGCCTGAGCTGAGCGCGGCCTGAGCTGAGCGCGGCCTGAGCTGAGCGCGGCCTGAGCTGAGCGCGGCCTGAAGTGAGCGCGGCTTGAGCCCCGTTTCCGCCAGTCGACACGCCGGTGGGTCTCCGGACTGACAAACTGGGGGAAACGGGGCTGGTGCGCTGGCGGGAACACCGTCGGCGCGACGGCTTGGAGCCGTGACCGGGGACTGCCGGAAACCCTGGAAACAGCTCGGGTAGACTGGTGCGGTTGCCACGGCGAGGGTGCCCGGCGGGCCGCTGAAAAGCGCCGCACGGAGGCACCGTCATCGACGCGGTGCTCCGGGCAGTCGTTCATGACGCATGAGCCCCAGCGAGCCCCTCGCCCCAGCACCGCCAGACGACAAGCCGCCGCAGCGAAAAGCATCAGGAGTTTCCCCGTGTCCGAGGTAAAGATCAGCGCCGAGCCCCGCACCGAGTTCGGCAAGGGTGGTGCCCGCCGTACCCGCCGGGCCGGCTTGGTGCCCGCCGTGCTTTACGGCCACGGCGAGAAGCCCAAGCACATCGCGCTGCCGTCGCGGGAGTTCGCCGCCGCGATCCGCAAGGGCGGTGCCAACCAGCTCTTCGCGATCGACATCACCGACGGCACCCAGGTGCTGGCGCTGCCGAAGGCGATCCAGCGGGACCCGATCCGGGACACCTTCGAGCACGTCGACCTGATCCTGGTCCGCCGGGGCGAGAAGGTCACCGTCGACGTTCCGGTGCAGCTGACCGGCGAGGCCGCCCGGGACACCCTGATCGTGCACGACCACGACACCCTCTCGGTGACCGCCGACGCCACAAAGGTTCCGGACCACCTCGAGGCGTCGATCGAGGGCCTGGAGGCGGGCAGCCAGGTGACCGCCGCCGACGTCGAGCTGCCGTCCGGCGTCGAGCTGGTCGCCGATTCGGAGCTGACCGTCGCATCGGTGACCGCTGCCCCCACCGCCGAGCAGCTTGAGGCGACGCTGCCCGAGGTCGAGGTGGCCACCGACGAGGCTGAGGCCGAGGTTGGCGAGACGACCGAGGGCTCCGAGGGCGCGGACACCACCGAGGGCGGCGAGACCACCGAGGCGCGTACCGAGGCCT
The DNA here is from genome assembly GCF_049841595.1 of Micromonospora sp. DT228. Lineage (NCBI taxonomy): Bacteria > Bacillati > Actinomycetota > Actinomycetes > Micromonosporales > Micromonosporaceae > Micromonospora > Micromonospora sp. DT228. The sequence continues at coordinate 612,401 of NZ_JBNCKO010000001.1, read as the reverse complement.
GATCGGTTCGAACTTTGCGACAGGCGCTCCCGGACGTTCGGGGGCGCCTGTCGGCGTATCGGGTGGGATGAGCGTCGAAAGGGACGGGTCGTGACGGACGAGGTGGCGGGGCCGTGGCTGGTGGTCGGCCTGGGCAACCCGGGTCGGGAGTACGCCGGGAACCGGCACAACGTCGGGTTCATGGTGGTCGACCTGCTGGCCGGGCGACTGGGCGCGCGGTTCGGCAGGCACAAGCGGGCGGTGGCCGAGGTGGCCGAGGCGCGACTGGGATTCGGTGGGCCGAAGCTGGTGCTGGCGAAGCCACTGACGTACATGAACCTCTCCGGTGGGCCGGTGGCCTCCCTGGCCCAGTTCTACAAGGTGCCGACGGGCCAGGTGATCGCGGTGCACGACGAGCTGGACATCGACTTCGGCCAGGTGCGGATCAAGTTCGGCGGCGGCGAGGGCGGGCACAACGGCCTGCGCTCGATGTCGAAGTCGTTGGGCACGAAGGACTACGCCCGGGTCCGGTTCGGCGTCGGCCGACCGCCGGGGCGGCAGGATCCGGCGGATTACGTGCTGTCGGATTTCGGCACGGCAGAGCGCAAGGAAGTGGATTTCCTTGTCGACCGGGCTGCTGACGTGGTGGAGTCGGTGATCGTCAAGGGCGTGGAGCCGACGCAGAACCTCTACCACGGGGGCTGAGCCGGGCGAGGCGTACCGGATCGGAAACGGTTGGCCGGTAGTCTGCGCCTTTCGGCGTGCCGCGATCGGCGACGTGGTCGCGGCGAATCGGTCCGTGCGGGCACGGGTCGCGGCGAGGCGACAGGAGCGGGCAGATGACCAGTCCTCCGATGATCGACGGCGCGTTCGCCCGATGGTTGGCGTCCCGGGCCGGGCAGGCGCTGCTCGACCTGCGCGCCGAGATGGGCTTCGCGGACGGCGGCGCGCTGAAGTCGGCCGGGGACAAGGTGTCGCACGACCTGATCCGCACGGAGTTGGCGAAGTGGCGGCCCGGCGACGCGGTGCTCTCCGAGGAGGACGAGGGGTCGCGGTTGGCCTGGGCGGCGGAGGTGAACGCCGGGGCGGTGTCGCGGTTGACCTCGGACCGAGTGTGGATCATCGATCCGCTGGACGGCACCCGCGAGTTTTCCGAGGAGGGCCGCTCGGACTGGGCGGTGCACGTGGCGCTCTGGGCGCGCAGCGCGCCGAGCCCACACGGGCTGGTCGCCGGGGCGGTGGGGCTGCCGGCGCAGCACCGGGTGCTGGGCACGGACTACCCGCCGGCGTACCCGCCGATGACGGTGGAGGCCGCGACGGCCGGCGTGCGGAAGATCCGCCTGGCGGCCAGCCGGAGCCGACCGCCCGTCTTCCTGACCGACCTGGCCGAGGACGTCGGCGCGCATCTGGTGCCGATGGGCTCGGCCGGCGCGAAGATCGCCGCCGTGGTCACCGGCGAGGTGGACGCGTACATCCACGCCGGTGGGCAGTACGAGTGGGACTCGGCGGCCCCGGTGGCTGTGGCGACGGCCACCGGACTGCACGCTTCCCGGATCGATGGATCTGCGCTGAAATACAACGAGGCGGATCCGCGCCTGCCGGACCTGCTGGTCTGTCGCAAGGATCTCGCCAGCCGGTTGCTTGCAGCGTTGCAAAGACATTCCGGGTAGCCTGAGCGCACTTTCTTGACATGTCCGACCGGAAAGGTCTGGAAATCGGATGAGCGAGCGAATCGAGCCGGTGTCATGACAACCCCCGCCGCCTACCGGGTCTCCCACCTGGACGCCCTGGAGGCGGAGAGCATCTTCGTGATGCGCGAGGTGGTCGCCGAGATGGAACGCCCGGTGCTGCTCTTCTCCGGCGGCAAGGATTCGATCGTCATGCTGCGGTTGGCGCAGAAGGCGTTCGCCCCGGCCAGCATTCCCTTCCCCGTCATGCACGTCGACACCGGGCACAACTTCCCCGAGGTGCTGGAATACCGCGACCAGCGGGTCGCCGAGCTGGGGTTGCAACTCGTGGTCGCGAGCGTGCCGGAGGCGCTGGCCAGCGGCATGGTCCGGGAGTCCGGCGACGGGATGCGCAACCGGATTCAGACGCCGGTGCTGCTGGACGCGGTGGAGAAACACCGCTTCGACGCGCTGTTCGGCGGCGCGCGCCGTGACGAGGAGAAGGCGCGGGCCAAGGAGCGGGTGTTCAGCTTCCGCGACGAGTTCGGCCAGTGGGACCCGAAGAACCAGCGGCCGGAGTTGTGGTCGCTCTACAACGGCCGCCACCACCCGGGCGAGTCGATCCGGATCTTCCCGCTGTCCAACTGGACCGAGCTGGACGTCTGGCACTACATCGCCCGGGAACACATCCCGCTGCCCTCGATCTACTACGCGCACGAGCGCGAGGTGATCGAGCGGGACGGCATGGTCTACGCGGTGAACGAGTTCTTCCGCCCCCGCGCGGGTGAGGAGCGGTTCAAGGCGCAGGTGCGCTACCGCACCGTCGGCGACGCCTCCTGCACCGCGGCGGTCCGCTCCGACGCGGACACCGTGGAGAAGGTCATCGAGGAGGTGGCGGCCACCCGGATCACCGAGCGCGGCGCCACCCGTGGTGACGACCGGGTCAGCGAGGCCGCCATGGAGGACCGCAAGCGGGAGGGCTACTTCTGATGAGTACCGAGATCATGGCCCCGGCCGCCGAGGCGCGGGCGATGGACCTGCTGCGCTTCGCCACGGCCGGCAGCGTGGACGACGGCAAGTCGACACTTATCGGCCGGCTGCTCTACGACACCAAGTCGCTCTTCACCGACCAGTTGGCCGCGGTGGAGGCGGTCAGCGCGGCCCGCGGTGACGAGTACACGAACCTGGCACTGCTCACCGACGGTCTGCGGGCCGAGCGGGAGCAGGGCATCACCATCGACGTGGCGTACCGGTACTTCGCCACCCCGCGCCGCAAGTTCATCATCGCCGACACCCCCGGGCACATCCAGTACACCCGCAACATGGTCACCGGGGCGTCCACCGCCGACCTCGCGTTGATCCTGGTGGACGCGCGCAAGGGCCTGGTCGAGCAGTCCCGCCGGCACGCGTTCCTGTGCTCGCTGCTGCGGGTGCCGCACCTGGTCCTCTGTGTCAACAAGATGGACCTGGTGGACTGGTCGCAGGAGGTCTACGAGCAGATCGCCGACGAGTTCACCGCGTTCGCCGCGAAGCTCGACGCACCGGACCTGACAGTGGTGCCGATCTCCGCGCTGCGCGGCGACAACATCGTCGCCCGCTCGGAGAACATGCCCTGGTACGAGGGCCCGTCGCTGCTGCACCACCTGGAGCGGGTGCACATCGCGAGCGACCGCAACCTGGTCGACGTCCGGTTCCCGGTGCAGTACGTGATCCGGCCGCAGTCCACCACTGTCACCGACTACCGCGGCTACGCCGGTCAGGTGGCCTCCGGGGTGCTCAAGCCGGGCGACGAGGTGATGGTGTTGCCGTCCGGCTTCACCAGTCGGATCTCCGCCGTGGAGACCGCCGACGGGCCGGTGCCGGAGGCGTTCCCGCCGATGTCGGTGACGGTACGGCTGGCCGACGAGATCGACATCTCCCGGGGTGACCTGATCTGCCGGCCGAACAACGCGCCGGCGGTGGCCCAGGACATCGAGGCGATGGTCTGCTGGATGGACGAGACGGCCCCGCTGCGGGTCGGCGGTCGCTACGCGATCAAGCACACCACCCGGTCGGCACGGGCGATCGTGCGGGGGTTGCACTACCGGTTGGACATCAACTCGCTGCACCGCGACGAGTCGGCCGACGAGCTGCGGCTCAACGAGATCGGCCGGGTGCGGCTGCGGACGACGGTGCCGCTGCTCGCCGACGAGTACCGCCGCAACCGCACCACCGGAGGCTTCGTCATCATCGACGAAGCCACGAACCGCACGGTGGGCGCCGCCATGATCGTCGAGGCCACCTGACCCGACGCCCGGCCCACCGCCCGCCCGCGCCCGCCGCCGGCAAGATCGCGCTCGATCCACGAAGTAGTGGCCTCGCCCAACGGGTGAGGCCACTACTTCCATGTTCGAGCACGTTCACCCCGACGGGGTGGGTGGTCAGGACAGGCGGGTGGCGCCGGGAGAGGGGAGGACCGTCAGGGTGCCGGGGGCCGTGAAGCCTCGCTCGGCGTAGGCGGCCTCGACGGCGGCGGCGGTCTCGTCGGCGCGGTCGACCTCGATCAGGGCCAGGACGCAGCCGCCGAAGCCGCCGCCGGTCATCCGGGCGCCGAGCGCGCCGGCCGCCAACGCCGCCTCGACCGCCGTGTCGATCTCCGGCACGGTGATCTCGAAGTCGTCGCGCATGGAGACGTGCGACGCGGTGAGCAGCGGGCCGATGTCGCGGACCCGGGCCGCGCGCAGCAGCGCCACCGTGTCCAGTACGCGTTGGTCCTCGGTGACCACGTGCCGGACCCGTCGCCGAGTCTCCTCGTCGTCGAGCTGGGCCAGCGCGGTGTCGAGCTGGTCGACACCCACGTCCCGCAGCGCGGCGACGCCGAGCGCGGCGGCCCCGGCCTCGCAGGAGCGGCGGCGGGCCGCGTACTCACCGTCGGCGTGCCGGTGCGGCGCCCGACTGTCGATGACAAGCACCGCCAGACCGGCGGCGTCCAGGTCGAACGGGATCTGCTCGACCGACTCGTCGCGGCAGTCCAGGAAGAGGGCGTGCCCGGCACGGCAGCGGATCACCGCGGACTGATCCATGATCCCCGTCGGGGCGCCCACGTAGACGTTCTCCGCCCGCTGCGCCAGCCGGGGCTGGAGCTCCGCGGGCAACTCCAGCCCACCCAGGTCGAGCAGGGCAGCCAGCACGGCCGACTCCAACGCGGCCGAGGAGGAGAGCCCGGAGCCCAGCGGCACGTCGGAGGCGATCGCCAGCCGTGCGCCCGGGACCGGATGGCCGGCCTCGCGCAGCGCCCAGACCACCCCTGCGACGTACGCGCCCCAGCCGGTCACCCGGCCGGCCTCGGCGACGTCGTCCGCCCCGAAGGTGATCGTCTCGTCGGACAGCTCGGACCAGACCGTCCACTGCTCCGCGTCCTGCCGGTCGGCGGCGACGACGGTCCGCAACGGCAGCGCGAAGGGCAGCACGAACCCTTCGTTGTAGTCGGTGTGCTCGCCGATCAGGTTGACCCGGCCGGGAGCCGCCCAGCGGCCGGCGGCCTGGCCGCCGTACCGCGTGGTGAAGCCGGCGGCGGCCCGGTCGGCGACGGCACGCGTGGGGTCGGTCACGGCTGCTGCTCCAGGATGTGCGTGCGGTAGAAGGCCCAGGCGTCGCCGACCATGTCGTGCAGGGTCGGCTTCTGCGGCACCCAGCCCAGCTCGTCGCGGGCCAACGCGGAGGAGGCGACCAACTCGGCCGGGTCACCCTCGCGGCGCGGGGCCACCTCGACGGGCAGGTGGTGCCCGGTGACCTCGCGGACCACGTCGGCGACCTGGCGGTTGGTGAAGCCGTTGCCGTTGCCCAGGTTGTAGATCCGGTGTTGGCCGCTGGTGGCCGCGTCCAGCGCCAGCAGGTGCGCGCGGGCCAGGTCGGCGACGTGGATGTAGTCGCGGACGCAGGTGCCGTCCAGAGTGGGGTAGTCGTCGCCGAAGAGCTGGAGCTTCTCCCGCCGGCCGGCGGCGACCTCAAGCGCGATCGGGATCAGGTGTGTCTCCGGGTCGTGCCGTTCGCCGAGCGCGACGTCGCCGTCGAGATGGGCGCCCGCCACGTTGAAGTAGCGCAGCGACACGGCGGCCAGCCCGTGCGCGATCGTCTCGGAGGTGAGCGCCATGTCGGCGGCGAGCTTCGTGGCGCCGTACGTGTTTGTGGGCGCCTTGACCGCGGTCTCCGGAATCGGCAGTTGGGTGGGGTTGCCGTAGACGGCCGCGGTGGAGGAGAAGACCATGCGGGGCACCCCGGCGGCCCGGACCGCGTCGATCAGGGCGAGCGTGCCGACCGTGTTGTTCTGCCAGTACAGCTCCGGCTTGACCATCGACTCGCCGGCGGCGATCAGGGCCGCGAAGTGCAGCACCCCGTCGAAGCCGGCGTCGGGGGTGAGGACGCGGGCGGCGTCGTGGATGGACGCCTCGACGTGGGTCGCGTCCGGGGCGAGCGACTCGCGGTGCCCGGTGCGCAGGTCGTCGAGGACGACCACCTGGTGACCCGCGTCGAGCAGCATCCGGGTCACTACGCTGCCGATGAAGCCGGCGCCCCCGGTGACGAGCAGTTTCACGTCGTTTGCCTCCTGCCTGGCCCGCCCGGGACGTGGCCTTCGCTGATCACCCTAGGGTGGCGGCCGGTGCCCGTACCGACGGCACCGCCAACCTCATTCCATCATAAACTCTCATGATTAAACAGAGCCGAACATGCGGGGTACGCTCCGCCCGATCCCCGGTGCGGCGAGCAAACGGTGTCTACCATCTCTGTCATGCGGGAAGCGGCCCGTAGCGGGCTCCGGCGACACGTGCGGGTGCGACCCCGCCGCGACCCCGGGCCGCTCGCCCGAGCCGTCGCCCGCGTGCTGGTCCGCACCGCCGACGGCGCCTCCCGACTCGTCACCGACCTGCTCGGAGCCGGGCCGGCGGCCGGCCGGGAGCGCATCACCGAGGCCGAGTTGCGGGACCTGGTCGCGGCGAACACGCTGCTCGACCCGGACGAGCGGCGGATCATCGACGAGGTCCTGGTGGCCGGCGCCAGCCTGATCCGCGAGGTGATGATGCCGCGTACCGAGGTCGTCTTCCTCCCGGCGCGGCTCACCATCACCGAGGCTGCCCGGCTGGTCCGCGCCGAGACGCACACCCGCTACCCGGTCACCGACGGCACCCACGACGACGTGGTCGGCTTCGTGCACCTCCGGGACGTGCTGCTGCGCCCGGACGCCGATCCGTGTGCCACCGTCGGCGAACTGGCGCGGGAGGTGAAGCGACTTCCCGGAAGCAAACGGGTGTTACCCGCGCTGACCGAGATGCGCCGGGAGGGCCAGCACCTGGCGGTGGTGGTCGACGAGTACGGCGGCACCGCCGGCATCGTCACGCTGGAGGACCTCATCGAGGAGTTGATCGGCGAGATCCGCGACGAGTACGACAACCCGCCGGACCCGGTGCACGCCGGCCTGCCGGCCGTGGTGGACGGCCGCCTCAACCTCGCCGACTTCGCCGAACGGACCGGGGTGGCGCTGCCCGCCGGGCCGTACGAGACGGTCGGCGGGTTCGTGATGGCCGCGCTGGGTCGGCTTCCGGTGACCGGCGACGAGGTGCCGGTGCCCAGCGAGCCGGCCGACGTCGGCGGGCCGGATCCGGCCGACCCCCCGGAGGGCTGGCTACTGCGGGTCCTCGCGCTGGACGGCCGTCGGGTGGCGCGGCTCGCGGTCTCCGCCGTCCGCGTGCCGGACCAGCGCCGCGAGCAGGACACCGGGCAGCGCCGCGAGCAGGACACCGGGCAGCGCCGCGAGCAGGACACCGGGCAGCGCCGCGAGCACGGTGTCGGGCCGGCGCGGGAGACGGTGGCCGGGCAGCGCCGTGGGTCGCCGGCCGGGCCGACGCGCCGGGTTGGTCCGGGCGCGCCACCCGAGGTCAGCACCCCGACACCGGCGGGCCGTGGCCGACCCGCCGGCCCGTCATGACGGACCCGCTTGCTTGCTGACAGAATTATCGCCATGTCCGACGTTCCCGCCCGTCCCCGCGTCTTCTCCGGCATCCAGCCGACGGCCGACTCGTTCCATCTCGGCAACTATCTGGGTGCGGTGCGGCACTGGGTGGCGTTGCAGGACACCCACGACGCGTTCTACTGCGTGGTGGACCTGCACGCCATCACCGCGGGGCACGACCCGGCGCTGTTGCGGCAGCGGACGCGGGTGGCCGCCGCCCAGCTCTTCGCGGTCGGGCTCGACCCGGACCGCAGCACCCTGTTCGTGCAGTCGCAGGTGCCCGAGCACCCGCAGCTGGCCTGGGTGCTCGGCTGCATCACCGGCTTCGGCGAGGCCAGCCGGATGACCCAGTTCAAGGACAAGTCGCAGAAGCAGGGCAACGAGCGGGCCAGCGTAGGGCTGTTCACCTACCCGGTCCTGCAGGCCGCCGACATCCTGCTCTACCAGGCCAACGCGGTGCCGGTCGGCGAGGACCAGCGCCAGCACCTGGAGCTGTCCCGGGATCTGGCCCAGCGGTTCAACTCGCTGTTCGGCCCGACGTTCACGGTGCCTGCGCCGCACATCGTCAAGGACACCGCGAAGATCACTGACCTTCAGGACCCGACGGCGAAGATGTCCAAGTCGTCGTCCTCGCCGGCCGGCATCATCGACCTGCTGGAGGATCCGGCCCGATCCGCGAAGAAGATCCGGTCGGCGGTGACGGACACCGGTCGGGAGATCGTCTTCGACGCCGAGACGAAGCCGGGTGTGTCCAATCTGCTGACCATCTACTCGGCGCTCAGTGGCCGCGGGATCGACGAGTTGGTGGCCGCGTTCGCGGGCCGCGGCTACGGCGACCTGAAAAAGGAGCTGGCCGAGGTGGTGGCGGAGTTCGTCCGTCCGGTCCAGGAACGCACCCGCGCCTACCTCGACGACCCGGCACAGTTGGACAAGCTGCTCGCCGCCGGCGCGGAGAAGGCCCGCGCGGTGGCGGCGGCAACCCTGCGGTCCACGTACGAGCGGGTCGGTTTCTTCCCGCCCGTGCGCGGCGAGTAGCTCCGCGGGACAGGTGGACGGGTCGGTGGCCGGAGGGGCGGCGCGAAGCGTGGATCGCAGTGGCGGGGTGCCGCCGACCGGCGACACCATCCAGATCGGCATCGCTGTGGACATTCCCGAGCCCTGGGGTGCCCAGCTCACCCGGCGGCGGGTCGAGGCCGGCGACCCGCTCGCGGTGCCCGCGCACGTGACGTTACTCGGGCCCACCGAGATCCGGTCGGCCAGCCTGCCCGCCGTCGAGCGGCATCTGGCCGACGTCGCCGCCACGCACCTGCCGTTCGCGCTGCACCTGCGGGGCACCGGCACGTTCCGTCCGGTCACCCAGGTCGTGTTCGTCGCGGTGGCCGCCGGCATCAGCGAGTGTGAGTTGCTGGCCGCCGCCATCACCGCGACGCCGGACCTTCACCGCAAGGCCCGCTTCCCGTACCATCCGCACGTCACCGTGGCGCAGGACGTGGCACCGGAGACCCTGGACCGGGTGTACGAGGATCTGGCCGACTTCTCCGCGATGTTCGAGGTCGACGCGTTCACTCTCTTCTCGCACAGCGGGGAGGCCCGGTGGCAGCCGCGTCGGGACTTCCGCCTCGGCATCTGAACCGTCGGCGACGCGCCGGTCGGTGCGCATCGGAAGCCGGTTGCCACTACGGCGGTGGGAGATCGGCGAGGATGATCGCGTGAACGTGATCGGCTGGATCGAAGCGGGCATCGACCGCTGGGTGAGCACCGCGCGCCGCCGGTCGGGGCTCTTCGATCACGTGTGGCGTGCCGGCGCCCTGTACGGGGAGGTGCTGGCCGGGCGGCTGGCCGCCGCGATCGCCTACTACGGCTTCTTCGCGGTGTTCGCCCTCGCCCTTGTCGCGTTCTCCATCTTCGGCGCGATCCTGGAGGACAACGACGACGTCAGCGCCGCGGCAGCCGACTTCCTCAAGGAGAACCTGCCTTTCCTGGACGCCGAGCAGATCGCCAACTCCAGCGGCACGGTCGGTGTGGTCGGCCTGGTCATCCTGGTCTTCACCGGGATCGGCTGGGTGGAGGCCATCCGGTCCTCGCAGCGGCTGATGTACCACCTCAACCAGCAGCCGGGAAATCTGGTGATCCGGCGGTTGGTCGACCTGGGCGTGATGATCGGCATCTTCGTGCTGCTCGGCCTCTCGGTCGCGGCGGTGGACGCGCTGGAGTCGTTGCTGCGTTTCCTGTTGCGCAGCACCGGGTCGGTCGGTCTCACCACGATCAGTGCGGTGCTCAGCGTGCTCGTCAACGCGGTCCTCGCCACCGCGTTGCTCCTCGCGGTGCCCCGGCTGCGGATGAGCCGGTCCCGGCTGCGTCCGGTGGTGCTGCTGGTGGCGGTCGGCATCACCCTGCTGAACACGGTGGGGCGGTACTACGTGGTGCGTACCGAGCGCAATCCGGCGTACACGGTGGTGGCCGGTGCCGTCGGTCTGCTGCTCTACCTCTATCTGCTCAACCAACTTGTGCTGTTCGGTGCCGCGCTCCTCGCCACCAGCAGGAACGGGCGGGTGGTGGACCTGGCCGAGGCCGCCGCCCCGGCGGGCGTGGTGGACGACGACACCGATCCCGGCACGCCAGGTGGCGCGAGTTGAGGACGGAAGGTGTGCGGATGCTGATCTCGGTCGACCCGGACTCGTCGGTGCCCCCGTACGAGCAGGTCAGGGGGCAACTCGCCGAGCTGATCGGCGACGGTCGACTGCCGGTCGGGTGCCGACTGCCCACCGTCCGGCAGCTCGCCGCCGACCTGGGTCTGGCCGCGAACACGGTGGCTCGGGCGTACCGGGAGTTGGAGGCCGCCGGGCTGCTGGAGACCCGCGGGCGCAACGGCACCTTCGTCGCCCCCGGCCGGGACGACGCCGTCGATCGGCTCCAGCGGGCGGCGGCCGGCTACGCGGCCGAGGCGGCGCGGCTCGGCGTACCGCCGGCCACCGCGCTCGCGCTGGTCCGCGCCGCCCTGGATGCCGTCCGCCCCGGCTGACCGCCGCAGGTCCGCCACCGGACAGGGGAAAACTGAGCCGAAAGCCGTCGGCGCTCGCGTTGGCGGACCATGATGAGCCGGTGGGCGCACTCATGACACTTGACCTGCCGGCCGACTCGCCGCTCCTCGGGCTGCCCTGGATCATCACCTTCGGTCCGCTCGGTGACCTCGACGAGTGGGAACCGGTGGTCTGCGGGCCGTACGAGCGGCCGCACGCGTTGGCGCTGGCCGAGGCGGTGGTGGCCGAGGAGCAACTGATGGCGGTGGTGGAGCCGCTGCTGCCGGCGCTGTCCGCCGACGAGATCCGCAGCGAGATCGCCGCCGCCCAGGTCGCCGCCGAGGACGAGGCCCGCCAGGTCGAGGGGGCCGATCTGTACGGCGACTTCGAGGACGTGATCGACGAGGAGTTGGACGCCGCCGCCGACGAGGCTGGCCACGGCGCGCCCGCCGAGCCGCCGGACGAGGCCGAGGTACGCGCCGGCCTCACCCGGATCGCGGCGCTGCTCACCGCGAAGTGATCCCGGCGGGCGTCAGCGGGTCGGCGGGCCGTCCAGCACGCAGAACGGCGGCACCACGCAGAACGGCGGCACACGGACACCGGCGCCACGCGGAGCGGACTCCGCGTGGCGCCGGTGACACCTCACCCCCCACCACAAGGGGCCGGTAGCCCAGCCGCCCGTCGGCGCGGGGCACAACGAACGACCAGGTCGAGAGGTTGTTACCCGCTCAGCGCCGTTGTAACCAGACAGCCGCGTCAACGGGCAGCAACCGGCCGGCGTCCGGCCCGGTGAGCGCGTCGCTGGCGACGAGCGGCAGACCGTACCCGTCGATCGGGACCGGGACGCCGCTGAGGTTGACCACGCAGGTCAGTGCGGTGTCGCCGGCGTTGCGGGCGAAGGCCAGCACGCCCGGCTCGCTCTCCAGCCAGGTGATCCCGCCGGTCTCGTCGGCCAGCGCCGGGTGCTGGTGCCGGATCCGTAGTGCGGTCCGGTACAGCTCCAGCGTCGAGTCGGGCACGCCGGTCTGCGCGGTGACGGACAGGGCCCGCCAGGTTGCCGGGGTGGGCAGCCAGCTCAGCTCGCTGCCGGCCGGGCCGAAGCCGTACGGGGCCAGCTCGCCGCTCCACGGGATGGGCACCCGGCAGCCGTCGCGGCTCTCGCCGGTGCGCGGGAACGCCGGGTCCTGGCGCAGCTCGTCCGGAAGGTCGAGGACCTCCGGCAGGCCCAGTTCCTCGCCCTGGTAGAGGTAGGCGCAGCCGGGCAGGGCGAGCATCAGCAGGCTGGCGGCGCGGGCCCGGCGCAGCCCTTCGACGCCGTCGCCGTAACGGGTGACGTGCCGCTGCTTGTCGTGGTTGGACAGTACCCAGGTGGTCGGCGCCCCGACGACGCTCGCCTCGGCCAGAGCCGTGTCGATCACCTTGCGGAACGAGTCGGCCGACCAGGTGGCGTCGAGGAAGTCGAAGCTGAACGCCTGGTGCAACTCGTCCGGGCCGATGTAGCGCGCGAGGCGCTGGGGCGTCTCGGCCCACGCCTCGGCGACCGCCATCCGACCCCCGGGGTAGCTGTCCAGGATGGGTCGCCAGGCGCGGTAGATCTCGTGCACCTCGTCCTGGTCGAAGTAGGGGAGCCGGCCCTTGCCGAGCAGTTCGACCTGGCGCTGGCCGGTGGTCGTCGTGCTGAAGCCGACGTCCGGCAGCCCCTCGGCCTTGATCATGCCGTGCGCCACGTCGATGCGGAATCCGTCCACGCCCCGGTCCAGCCAGAACCGCAGCACGTCCTCGAACTCGGCGCGGACCTCCGGGTGCCGCCAGTTCAGGTCCGGTTGCGCGGGGTCGAAGAGGTGCAGGTACCACTGGCCGTCCGCGACCCGGGTCCAGGCGGGGCCTCCGAAGATGCTCTCCCAGTCGTTCGGGGGCAGCTCGCCGTGGGTGCCCTGGCCCTCGGCGAAGAGGTAGCGGGCCCGCTCCGGCGAGCCGGGGCCGGCGGCGAGCGCGGCGGTGAACCACGTGTGTGCGTGGGAGGTGTGGTTGGGCACCAGGTCGACGATGATCCGCAGACCGAGGGCGTGCGCGTCGCCGATCATCGCGTCGAAGTCCGCGAGGGTGCCGAACATCGGGTCGACGTCCCGGTAGTCGGCGACGTCGTACCCGCCGTCGATCATCGGGGAGGTGTAGAAGGGTGTCAGCCAGAGCGCGTCCACCCCGAGGTCGCGCAGGTACGGCAGGCGTTGCCGGATGCCCTGGAGATCGCCGGTGCCGTCGCCGTCGCTGTCGGCGAAGCTGCGGACGTACACCTGGTAGACGACCGCGGAGCGCCACCAGTTGTGATCATCGGTGCGGGGTGGGGTGGCGGTGCTGATCATCGGAGCAATATGCCGCCCGGCAGCTGCAAGAGTCAAGCAGATCTTGCGTAAGGCAGACGTGCGGCGCTCGGCACGACGGCGGTGGAGCCGCGCACCACCAGCTCCGGGCGGAACAGGTACTCCGAGTGCGGAGCGCCGTACCCGTTGATCTCGTCCACCAGCGCGCGGACGGCGGCCACCGCCATCGCGGCGACCGGCTGCCGCACGGTGGTCAGCGGCGGGTCGGTGAAGGCCATCAGCGGCGAGTCGTCGTAGCCGACCACGGAGACGTCGGCGGGCACGCGGAGGCCGCGTTGGCGGGCCGCCCGGATCGCGCCGAGCGCCATCAGGTCGGAACCACAGACCACGCCCGTGACACCGCGGTCGAGCAGTCGCCCGGCCGCCGCCTCGCCACCCTCCACACCGAACAGCGACAGCTCGGCGAGTGGGTCGAGGTTGGCCTCCGCGACACCCGCGAGTCGGGTCATCGCGGAGCGCCAGCCGGCCACCTTGCGCCGTACCGGAACGAACCGGTCCGGGCCGGTGATCAGGCCGATCCGTCGGTGCCCGAGCGCGACCAGGTGGGCGACGGCCAGCTCGGCGGCCTCCCGGTCGTCACAGGAGACGAAGGGGGCGGCGACGTCCGGCACGTGTCCATTGATCATCACGATCGGCAGCGGTCGGGCGATCAGCGCCCGGTAGCGGTCGTGGTTGGCGGCGGTGTCGGCGTGCAGACCGGAGACGAAGACGATGCCGGAGACCTGCCGGTCCAGCAGCATCTCCACGTACTCGTCCTCGGTCACGCCGCCGGCGGTCTGGGTGCAGAGCACCGGGGTGAACCCGCTCTGCGCCAGGGTCGACTCGATGACCTGGGCGAAGGCCGGGAAGATCGGGTTGTCCAGCTCCGGCACCACAAGGCCGACCAGTCCGGCGCTGCGCTTGCGCAGCCGGGCCGGGCGCTCGTAGCCGAGCACGTCAAGTGCGGTGAGGACGGCCTGCCGGGTTTCCGCTGCCACGCCGGGGCGGTCGTTGAGCACCCGCGACACCGTGGCCTCGCTGACTCCGGCCTGCTGGGCGATGTCGGACAGTCGAGCGCGCATGGCGGCACTTTAGCCCACCGGCAAGTTCTTGCGAGGCGCCCTGCAAACCATTGCAATTCCGGCAATAAGTTGCCGGCTGCGGCTTCCCTGGCTCGCCGACACGACTCGCGGCCGGAGCCGGCGGCAGCGCCGAGGGGCGCCGACGCGCCGACCGGTTGGTCCCCCTACTACAAAGTGTCGTTGATGGGGGAGGATGAGCGACGTGGAAGCGCTGCGACTCATCCTCCTCTATGTCCATCTGATCGGCTTCGCCCTGCTGCTCGGCGGCTCGATCGCCCAATACATCAGTGGCCGGCTGCGGATCAACCCGGCGATGCTCTGGGGGGCGGTGATCCAGTTGCTGACCGGGCTCGGCCTCTCCGCGCCGCTGCGCGACGGCGACGAGCCGGCACTCGCGAAACTTGTGACGAAGTTGGTCATCGCGTTGCTGATCTTCGTCATGGTCTTCTTCTCGCGGAAGCGGGACGTGGTAAATCGCGGTCATTTCCTCGCGATAGTCGGTCTGACCCTGGTCAACGCGGCGGTCGCGGTCTTTTGGCGGTAACGTCCGAGGGGGGCCGCCGCCCCCGGGAAACGGACGTTACGGACGCCTGGACACGCCGTTACCAGCACCAGGAGTGACGTGCCCCACGCAAGGGTTACACCCGGGTAACAGGCGCTCAACAGTCGTGCACGATTGTCGGCCGGTGGGTGGGCGCGGGCGTACGCTCCCGTCCGTAACGTGGGACAGCCGGCGGCACACCGCAGGTCGGCTGATGGGCTGCCACCGCACTAGGCGCGGTGAGCAATGGGAAGGAGACGTCTTGCGCTCGGTGCGTGGGATGCGGATCGCCTCGATCGTCGCGGTGGGTGGGCTCGCGCTCACCGCCGCCGCTTGTGGCGAGGCCCCCAAGGATGACAACAACGCCGGCAGTGGCGCCAAGAAGTTCAGCGCCTGCATGGTGACCGACGTCGGCGGCATCGACGACAAGTCGTTCAACGCCTCGGCCTGGCAGGGTCTGAAGGACGCCAAGGCCGCCAACGACAACATCGACATCAAGTTCGTCGCGTCGAAGGCGGAGGCCGACTACGAGCCGAACCTGACGCAGTACGTCAACCAGAAGTGTGACTTCATCCTGGCGGTCGGTGGCCTGATGGCCAACGCCACCTCGAAGATCGCCAAGGCGAACCCCAACCAGGAGTTCGGCATCGTCGACGCGAACCCGGGTGACGCCAACGTCTACCCGATGCAGTTCGACACCGCCCAGGCCGCGTTCCAGGCCGGTTACCTGGCCGCCGGGATGACCAAGAGCGGCAAGGTCGCCACCTACGGCGCCCTGCCGATCCCGCCGGTCACCATCTTCATGGACGGCTTCGTCGACGGCGTGGCGTACTTCAACACCACCAAGAAGAAGAGCGTCCAGGCGCTGGGTTGGAACAAGGAGACCCAGAAGGGTTCCTTCACCAACGACTTCGCCAAGCAGGACGAGGGCAAGAAGGTCTCCGACGCGCTGGTCGCCCAGGGTGCGGACATCATCATGCCGGTCGCCGGCGGCTCCGGCCTCGGCACCACCGCCGCGGCCAAGGCCTCGGGCGGCAAGTACAGCACCATCTGGGTGGACGTCGACGGCTGCCAGAGCACCCCGGACTGCTCGGCGATCATCACCACGGTCGTCAAGAACATCCCGGAAGCCGTCAAGGAGGCCGTGGTCAAGGCCGCCGGCGGTGACAAGCTGCCGGCCAAGCCGGGCTTCGTCGGCACCCTGGCCAACACCGGTGTCTCGCTCGCCCCGTACCACGACTTCGACAGCAAGGTCCCGGCCGAGCTGAAGGCGGAGATCGACAAGATCAAGGCCGACATCGCCGCCGGCACCATCACCGTCACCTCGAAGGCCCAGCCGACCAAGTGACAACCGGCCGGCCCCTCCGGTGAGATCATCGGGGGGTCGGCGGGGGACAGGTACGACCGACCGGCCGCTCTGGCCCCGCGGGTGACCGTGGGGTCGGAGCGGCCGATCGCGCACCACGTCAACCAGGCCGCTCCGGTCGGGTAGACGGCAGCTAGGCTGCACCATCGCTCGCACTCCAGGAGGTTGCGCTGAGACTCGAACTGCGCGGCATCACCAAGCGGTTCGGTGATCTGGTCGCCAACGACCACATCGACCTGACGGTGGAGCCTGGAGAGATTCACGCCCTGCTCGGCGAGAACGGCGCGGGCAAGTCGACACTGATGAACGTGCTCTACGGGCTCTACCAGCCCGACGAGGGCGAGATCCTGGTCGACGGCAAGCC
The DNA here is from genome assembly GCF_049841595.1 of Micromonospora sp. DT228. Lineage (NCBI taxonomy): Bacteria > Bacillati > Actinomycetota > Actinomycetes > Micromonosporales > Micromonosporaceae > Micromonospora > Micromonospora sp. DT228. The sequence goes on along the minus strand of NZ_JBNCKO010000001.1, from coordinate 596,036 downwards.
GTTGAAGCTGAAGGGCCCGTCCGACGCGATCGACGCCGGGATCGGCATGGTGCACCAGCACTTCATGCTGGTGCCGGTGTTCACCGTCGCCGAAAACATCATGCTCGGCGCCGAGCAGACCCGGGGCGGCATCGCCGGCTTCCTGGACCGGCGTCGCGCCCGGCGCGAGGTCACCGAGGTGTCCGAGCGCTACAACCTGCGGGTCGACCCGGACGCGGTGATCGAGGACCTGCCGGTCGGCATCCAGCAGCGCGTCGAGATCGTCAAGGCGCTCACCCGCGACGTCGACCTGCTCATCCTGGACGAGCCGACCGCCGTGCTCACCCCGCAGGAGACCGAGGAACTGCTGACGGTCATGCGGTCGCTCAAGGCGGCCGGCAAGTCGATCGTCTTCATCACCCACAAACTGGGCGAGGTCAAGGCCATCGCCGACCGGATCACGGTGATCCGACGCGGAAAGACCGTGGGCACCGCGTCGCCGGAGGCCAGCCGGGACGAGCTGGCGGCCCTGATGGTCGGGCGCAACGTCCGGCTGACGGTGGACAAGGCCCCGGCCACTCCCGGTGAGCCCGTGCTGGAGGTGGCCGGGCTCGTCGTCGACGACGACCGGCAGATCCGCGCGGTCGACGGGGTGGACCTGACCGTGCGCGCCGGTGAGGTGCTCGGCGTGGCGGGCGTACAGGGCAACGGTCAGACCGAACTGATCGAGGCGATCATGGGCCTGCGGCCGGTGCTCGCCGGCACGGTCAGCCTGGTCGGCGACCGGATCGACGGCTGGAAGCCCAAGAAGGTGCTCCGGGCGGGCGTCGGCTACGTGCCCGAGGACCGCAGCGTGGACGGCCTGGTCAAGGAGTTCAGCGTCGCGGAGAACCTGGTGCTGGACATCTACGACCGACCGCCGTTCGGCGCCGGGCTCGCGCTGAAGCCGGACGCGATCGCCGCCTCGGCGAAGGAGCGGATCGAGCAGTTCGACGTCCGCACCTCATCGGCCGACGCGGCGGTGGGCACCCTCTCCGGCGGCAACCAGCAGAAGGTGATCGTGGCCCGGGAGCTGTCCCGGCCGCTGAAGCTCTTCATCGCCGCCCAGCCGACCCGTGGCGTCGACGTCGGGTCGATCGAGTTCATCCACAGCCAGATCATCCGCGAGCGGGACATCGGCACCGCCGTCATGGTGGTCTCCAGCGAACTCGACGAGGTGATCGGGCTGGCCGACCGGATCGCGGTGATGTACCGCGGTCGGATCATCGGCATCGTCGGCCCGGACACCCCGCGTGAGGAGATCGGCCTGTTGATGGCCGGCATCAGCCCGGACGTGGCCCACGAGGCCGGCGCGCCACCGGCTGCCGGCAAGCCCGGCGCGCCACCGGCTGCCGGCAAGCCCGGCGCGCCACCGGCCGCCGGCAAGCCCGGCGGTGCAGACGGGAGCCCGGCGCGCGACGCGGGCTCCGCGAGCGAGGACGAGGCATGACCAACCCCCCCAACCCGCAGTCCGGCTCGCCGGACAAGGAGCCGGCGAGCGAGGCGCAGGCCGCGCAGAACACGCTCGGCAACACCGAGCGTGCCGAGACGGCGACGAAGCCAGGCAGCCCGGCGCCGCAGCAGAAGCCGAGTCTGGGTCGGTTGTTCATGGACAACCTCTGGGCGGCGAACACCTTCACGGTGACCCTGCTGTCGCTGGTGTTGGCGATCGTGGTCGGCGCGGTGCTGATGATCGTTTCTGATCCGACGGTGCTGTCCACCTACTCGTACATCACCTCCCGACCGTCCGACGCGATCAACTCCAGCTGGACCCTTGTCAGCGAGGCGTACGCGAACCTGTTCAAGGGCTCGGTCTTCGACCCCGAGGCGTTCGCCGCCTGGGCGGACGGCACCGGTAGCTGGCAGGCAGTGCTCGCGCCGATCTCCGAAACGCTCACCTACGCCGCGCCGCTCGTCTTCACCGGCCTGTCGGTGGCGCTGGCCTTCCGGGGCGGCCTGTTCAACATCGGCGCCCAGGGTCAGGCCACCATCGGCGTGATCATGGCGGCCCTGGCAGGCTTCCTGCTGCCCCTGCCGCCCGGCCTGCACCTCCTGGTGGCGGTGCTGGCCGGCGCGCTGGGCGGGGCGATCTGGGGTTTCATCCCCGGCATCCTCAAGGCCCGCGCCGGCGCGCACGAGGTGATCAACACGATCATGCTCAACTACGTCGCCACGTACTTCCTGACCTGGTTGATCGTGCAGAACGGCGTGCAGGACCCGACCCGTACCGACGCGATCAGCAAGGCGGTGGACACCTCCGCCCAGCTGCCCCGACTGCTCGGCGACAACCTGCGGGTGCACGCCGGCATCCTGCTCGCCGTGCTGGCCACCTGGGCGGTGGCCTGGCTGCTGAACCGCTCGACGCTCGGCTTCGAGCTGCGCGCGGTCGGCGCCAACCCGGACGCCGCCCGCACCGCGGGCATCAGCGTGACGCGGACGTACATCCTGATCATGGTCTTCGCCGGCATCCTGGCGGGCCTCGGCGGCTCGAACATGGTGCTCGGCTCGACCGCCAGCGCGTTGACCCCGCTCGTGGTCGCGCAGATCGGCTTCGACGGCATCCTGGTGGCCCTGCTGGGGCGGGTGAAGCCCTGGGGGGTGCTGCTCGCCGCGTTGCTGTTCGGGGCGCTGCAGGCCGGTGGCAACCGGATGCAGTCGTACTCCGGGATCTCGCTCGAGCTGGTGACCGTGCTGCAGGCGCTGATCGTCATCTTCATCGCCGCGCCGGCCCTGGTGAAGGCGATCTTCCAGCTCCGGGCCGCGCGCGCCGCCCGGTTGCAGACGAGCCTGGCGAAGGGCTGGTAACTCATGTCCACCATGGCTGTCCCCGACATCGCCGTCGCCCCTGTCGACGAGGGCTTCTGGACCCGGAGCCGAAAGGTCGGCCTCACCCTGCTGGGGCTCGGCCTGCTGGCCGCGGTGCTCTTCGGCGCGCTCGCCACCGACCAGCAGGCCCGGTTCACGCTCAGCGACGACGCGGCTGGCGCCGCACTGGAGATCAACGGCACGATCGGGGCGATCCTGTTCGGGATCATCACCATCGCCGCCGGTGCGGCCCTGCTCGCCGGAGTGCCGAAACGATGGTTCCTCCCCGTGCTCGGGGTGGGGCTCGTCGGCTTCGTGCTGTCGTTCCTCTGCTGGCAGGTCTCCGCCGCGCCGGCCGGGCAGAATTTCATGCCGCTCGTCAACATCATCCGGGGCACGTTCATCCTGGCCCTGCCGCTGATCTTCGGCGCGCTCGCCGGTGTGCTCTGCGAACGATCCGGCGTGGTCAACGTGGCCATCGAGGGCCAGTTGCTGATGGGCGCCTTCAGCGGCGCGCTCTTCGGCAGCATCTCGGGCAACGTCTGGGTGGGTCTGGTCGCCGCCGCCATCGGCGGCGCGTTCATCTCGCTGCTGCTGGCCGTGTTCGCCATCCGCTACCTGGTCGACCAGGTCGTCATGGGCATCGTGCTGAACCTGCTCGCGGTAGGCGTCACCGGGTTCCTCTACGAGCGGCTGATGCAGACCGACGCGGCGAAATACAACAGCGCGCCCCGGTTCAGCAACTGGGAGATCCCGCTGCTGAAGGACATCCCGGTGCTCGGGCCGGCGCTGTTCCGCGGCAACATCTTCCTCTACCTCGGCCTACTGCTGGTCCTGGTGATCCACATCGGGTTGTTCCGGACCCGGTGGGGGCTGCGGACCCGTTCGGTGGGCGAACACCCGATCGCCGCCGACACGCTCGGCGTCAAGGTGCTGCGGGTGCGCTACCGCAACGTGCTGCTGGCCGGGGTGGTGGCCGGCATCGGCGGCGCGTCCTACACGCTGGCGCTCTACTCGTTCACCAAGAACATGATCGGCGGTAAGGGCTTCATCGCGCTTGCCGCACTGATCTTCGGCCGATGGAACCCGACGGGTGCGCTGCTCGCCGCGCTCTTCTTCGGGTTCGCCGACCAACTCGCCACCTACCTGGGCGCGATCAGCAGCTCGATCCCCAGCCAGTTCCTGGCCATGCTGCCCTACCTGGCCACCATCCTGGCGGTCGCCGGCCTGGTCGGTCGGGTCCGGGCACCGGCCGCCGACGGCAAGCCGTACATCAAGGGCTGACGCCTGGGCCGTGCCCGGCGGGCCTCCCCGCCGGGCACGGCCCGCGTCCATCCAGCCCCTTCCAGGAGTACGCCCAGACGTGGCGCATCGTGAATACGGCTGTGCAGACGCAAGAAAGGCCGCCAGCGAGCACGAGCACGACGTTGGGCAGGTTGTCGGCCACCTCGTCCCATGATCAGGTGATGGAAAGTAGGTGTCAGGGGCGACTCTGACCTACTTTTCATCACCTGATCATCGAAGCGGGTGCGGTGGCGCGGCCGAGTTTCCGAAGGGTGCCCGTGCAGCCGGCCCTGCTCGCTTCTGACCTGGGCTCCTTGGGCAGAATGGTGGCATGACCGACATTGACTGGGCGCGGCTGCGCGCCGCCGCAACCGAGGCGATGCGGCACGCGTACGCGCCGTACTCCACGTTCCCCGTCGGCGCGGCCGCGCTTGTCGACGACGGCCGCGTGGTGGTCGGCTGCAACGTGGAGAACGCGGCGTACGGGGTGACTCTCTGCGCCGAGTGCGGGGTGGTCTCCAGCCTGCACGCCACCGGCGGGGGTCGACTCGTGGCGCTGTCCTGCGTCGACGCGACCGGTGAGCCGCTGATGCCGTGTGGTCGTTGCCGGCAACTCCTCTGGGAGCACGGCGGGCCGGAGTGCCTGATCGAGAGCAAGACCCGCCCGCTGCGGATGGCCGAGTTGCTGCCGCACGCCTTCGGTGTGGAGGACCTGGAAGCCGTCACCGGGGAGACGCCGGTGCCTGTGGTGCCGGAGCGGCTGGCCGCCTGGCGCGGGCGCGGCACCGTCTTCGTACACCCGGACATGTCGGCCGGGCAGCAGGTCTGGACCGCGTACTGGGAGCGGTCGGCCGGAGACGACGTCGGCGCCGAGACCGGGGTGCTGGAGGAGGCCCCGAGCTGGGACGACCCGGCCGAGGCGATCACCTGGGGCCTGGCCCGGACACCGCGTGTGGTGGTGGTCGACGCGACCGGCACCATCTTCTGGGCCGGCGAGGGTGAGCCGCCTTTGGAGATCCCGGTTCGGTGGGGTTGAGCTTTGGGGATGGGGCCGACCGTGCCCGGCTCCGGGCGGTCAGGCTTGATCCCTCCGCCGGGCACGGT